>JBAQDU010000047.1:0-21603 GCA_049294805.1 Clostridiaceae bacterium | reverse complement strand
CCATCGTGCCCATTACGGCCTCCTTGATGACCGGCAATAAGCTGGCTGTGGCTGAGACCAAAGTATCAGACCAGAATGCCGGCTTTATCGGCATGGTCAAAGATATTTTATCCGGGTTTTCGGTGGTTAAGAGCTTTCAGGTCGAGAATGAGTTTATTAAAAACTTTGCCCAGATCAATGCCAATGCTGAGGAAGTAAAAAGTCGACGCAAAATGGTGGAAATCATGATCCAGATGATCGGCGAATCAGCCGGTGTCATCACTCAGTTCGGGGTTTTTATTGCCGGTGCCTATCTGACGGTGGCCGGTCGAGGCGTCACGGCAGGGGTTGTGATCATCTTTATGCAGCTGATGATGTACGTGCTCGGACCCATTGCCCGAGTGCCTCAATTACTGGCCAACCGAAAAGCAGCGCACGCCTTGATCGATAAACTGGCGACGGCTATTTCTACGAATGTGCGGGAACAGGGAATTACAGTGAGCACCGAACTGAATCGTGGAATCGAGCTGCGCAATTTAAGTTTTGCCTATGAAAGTAATCTGCCGGTGATCCAGAACATCGATTTTACTTTTGAAAAAGGGAAAAGCTATGCGCTGGTCGGCCAATCCGGTAGTGGAAAATCAACGTTATTGAACCTCCTGATGGGTAGCTTTTCACAGTATGAGGGCGGGATCTACTTTGATGATTATGAGTTGCGGGCCATCAATACCGATTCCCTGTATGATCTCATGTCCATCGTTCAACAAAATGTGTTTATTTTTAACCAGACACTGGGAAATAACATCACAATGTTCCATGAGTTTGACCAGAAAAAGATCGACCGGGCAGTCCATATGGCCGGACTTGATGAACTAGTTCGAGAGAAATCCTGGGATTACCCCTGTGGTGAAAACGGCAGTGAGTTATCCGGCGGGGAGCGCCAACGGGTCTCCATTGCCCGTTGTCTGTTGCGCGAAACACCCATCCTGTTAGTCGATGAAGCAACGGCATCATTGGATTTGCCAACCGCATTTAGCATCACGAATTCGATTTTAGAGATCAATGGATTGACCCGAATCATAGTTACCCATCAACTGGAAGCCGCTTTGCTTAAAAAATACGATGAGATCCTCGTCCTTAAAAATGGTCGGGTCGAAGAATCCGGAACGTTCCAAACGCTGATGGATAAAAAAGAGTTCTTCTTTTCCTTATACAATGTTGCCCAGGATACCCAAGCGACAACGGAGTCGGGAACTTCTGAAGTTAAATTCTAAGAGGACGAGTCGATACGTAGCGGCAGGAGAAGGTTTATAAATCTAATGAATCCGATGAAGAGCTCCTAAGAATCAGAAAAGAAGAATAGAAGAACACCAGGTGTTAAGATAACCAGGTGTTTGGATAACTAGGTGTTTGGATAACTAGGTGTTTGGATACTTAGGTGTTTGGATACTTAGGTGTTTGGATCAACAGGGGTTAGACCAGTTTGAGTTTTGAAGGATAGTCGGACCTTAAGATATAAGAACACTGGGACCGATAGTCTAAAACCGATATTACAAGAGATTAATTTGGGGGGGACAATCACCATGGCACAGACCGAACATCAAATGAAAGCAGACTTCAGTCGGCAACTCAAGCAACAGTTTTTTAAAGACAACCAATACTGGTTTGGCTTAGCACTGATCGCAACTATTCTATTTGCGGCCTTTAACTTGTTTATATCCTGGCAGATGCAACAGATTATTGATATTGCATCTGGTGGACCGGCTCAGTTTACCTTAGGGCAGATCACTGCACTGGTGATTGCGAGCATTATCGGCCTGATGGGGGCGATGGTTTTGGATTATTACGCTCGTCCTCGGTTTTCGAAAAAGGCACTGGAGCAGTACAAAGCCTTTGCCTTTGCGGAAATTACTAAAAAAAGCATTCATTCGTTTATGTCTGAGAATACCGCAACTTATATTTCAGCTTTTTCCAATGATATCAGTTCCATTGAAACAAATTACCTGGCGAATATTTTCAATCTGATTCGAGATATGATCCTATTCATAGGGGCCTTTGCTCTAATGATCTGGTACAATCCTCTATTGACCTTGATTGCCCTGGGGCTTTCGGTCATTCCGATCATTGCCTCATTGTTGACCGGCAGTAAATTAGCGGCCATTGAAACTAAAGTGTCCGACCAAAATGCCGGCTTTTTAGGTATGGTCAAAGATATTCTGGCGGGCTTTTCGGTGGTTAAGAGCTTCCAGGTAGAGCGCGAGATCATACGTAATTTTAATGAGATCAATACAAAAACCGAAGAGCTGAAAAGCCGGCGCAAAAGGACTGAGATCATGATCCAAATGATTGGCGCCTCGGCCGGGATCATTGCTCAGTTCGGGGTGTTTCTATTTGGAGCTTACCTGGCTTTATTAGGCCAAGGAGTGACTGCCGGCGTAGTCATCGTGTTTGTCCAACTGATGAATTTTGTCTTAAGTCCGATTTCCAGCGTGCCTCAGATCCTCGCCAACCGCAAGGCGGCTCTGGCTTTGATCGATAAGCTGGCTCGAGCCATCACCACCAATGTCCGAGAAGAGGGCATAACGGTCGACTCCACGCTTGATCAAGGGATCCGTCTGGAAAACTTGAGCTTTGCCTATGATCAGGCAAAGCCGGTATTGGAAAACATTGACTACAACTTTATAAAAGGTCGCAGCTATGCCATTGTTGGCGGCTCCGGCAGCGGAAAATCGACTTTATTAAACTTGTTGATGGGTAGTTTCTCTGAATATGAGGGGAAGATTTACCTCGATGAGGCTGAACTGCGCTCGGTTAATACGGATTCACTCTATGATCTCTTGTCCATCGTTCAGCAGAATGTGTTTATTTTTAACCAGTCGTTGCGGGATAACATCACCATGTTCCATGACTTTGATCAGGCCAAAATCGATCAGGCAGTTCACCTGGCCGGGCTTGATCAATTGGTTCGAGAAAAAACCTGGGATTACCCCTGTGGTGAAAATGGCAGCGGTTTATCTGGCGGTGAACGCCAACGGGTATCGATAGCCCGGTGTCTCTTACGCAAGACACCGATCCTCTTAGTTGATGAAGCAACCGCTTCCCTGGATGCAGCCACCGCGTTTAGTATCACTAATTCCATTTTGGAAATCAGCGGATTGACCCGAATTATAGTGACCCATCAATTGGAAGAGGCTTTATTAAAAAAATATGATGAGATCCTCGTCATTAAAAGAGGTCGAATCGAGGAAACCGGATCCTTCCATGAACTCATGGCGAAGAAGGATTATTTCTATTCGCTCTACAATGTTGCTCAGGACGGCCTGGCTACTTAGAACCAAGGAGTCCACTGACTAACTCCAACCATCTGGGAAAAGTGACCGGCAATGGGAGAGGACAAGAAAGGCAACAAAATAACTAAAATGCCCTTAAATTTAAGGGGGGGAATCGCATAGAATAGAGAAAGTCCAAGCCGGATCGAACTGGCTTGGACTTTTTTAACAATAACTCTATTATTTGAATGATTCGATTTTTAGATGAGTTTGTAATGAGACCACTTATGCCGTGGTAAATTGATTGGCTCGATTTAACAGCCTGACTAATACTGGAATTAAAAAGAGCTGAAGGATCATGCCGGGGATTCCGTTAAGGAGTGCACCGGACAAGTAAACAGCTGGAGACAGTTTAAAGCCCAGCAGCGGCTGCAGCAATGTGACGGCTCCGGCTAGAATGATCCGACCACCGATCATGGCTCCAATCAACGCAACATAAATATTTAGCTTTCTGGTTTTAAAGAGATACCCTGCTAAAAAACCATAGGCAGTGAGTTCAGCCATCATGAAATAAAGAATCGGCGGTTGGGGCATGGCGGTGACCAAAGAACTTAAAATCGGGGTGATCAGTCCAATGATGGCACCAGTTGGTCCGCCTAAGAAAAATCCGGCCAACAGGACGGGGATATGCATCGGAAGAAAAACCGGACCGGAGCCGCCGAAAAGGTGAAAAGCTTGAGGGACGATTAAGCCAAATGCCAGAAATAAGGCAGAGTAAGTCATTTTTTTTGCTGAGTACATTGAATGAGGCTCCTTTTGAGATTTACTCCATTTATTCTAACTCATCTCTGGATCTTAATAAAGTAGTCATTTGGCAGGCTTATGCTGATAAATCGTGAAATTTAACATATTTACCAAAATGAAATTATTTTTCTTGCTGATTTGTGCGATAATAAAGACAATAAACCGTAATAAAGCAGAGGAGATGTAAAATGAAAAAGACATCGAGTTTGGTCCTGATAACTCTAATAATGGGAGTTCTATCTGGTTGCACTTTATTTCAGAACAACGTAACAACACCCAATCGATCCGATAGTACAACAGCTGGCGGACTCCAGGATGCTGTTACAACGCCAGTTACAACACCTGTTACGACGACTCCAACAATACCGGAAACAGTACCGGGAACTACTGCGATAACGACAGAGCCTGTCACTACGACCACCCTGACGATTGCACCGGCAACCAGCACACCTAAAACAAAACCAATAACTAAGCCACCGACAACAAAACCGTCAGAAACAAAACCGCCAGTTACGAAGCCACCGGCAACGAAAGGGCAAGTTACGAAAGTACCGACGGTTCAAAGTAACCTGCCTAAGAACATCAAGGCGGAGCTGGACCAATCTGGCAATGGATTTATTATCATCTATCAACCTCTAAAATACAAAGATATCGTAGCTGTTACAGCTTGGAATGTGGTCACTTTTGATACAAAATCTCAGTTGCTCTTAGTCACTAAAAAGAAAGGTTCCTTGGTCCAGGTCTATGATACGAAGTTGACTAAAGATCAGCAGGATCGCGTGATCAATGATGTGATCCGCGATTGGACTACCACCGGTGACTATGAAGTGATCCGAATTCGCTACTCTGACCCGGAAACCATGACCATGAACTTTATTAAAGTCACTGAACCCGGCGGAAAGAAAACCATCACTGATATTAAATCTAGTATGATTGGTTTGCCAAACTGGGAAGCGTTTGAGTACGATTAAAAATTAAGATTTAGCTATAATTGACAACCAATGAGGAGCGCACTAACTTCGCGCTCCTTAGTCTTGAAAAATCAGAGTCAAATTATGGATTTTATGATAATATTAAACAAGTCCTTTTTTACTATCTTGTAATTTTTAAATCATTATTATGTGTCATAATGACGACAACTAAGGGAGTGACTACCATATGAAGAAAATAACCAGCATGATCCTTGCAATGCTCTTAACTGTCTCGTTCTCAGGCTGTGAGGTAATTCGGCCGGCTCAAACAAAGGCAGTTGTACGAACTACGGCAGCAAACCCAAAAGAAACTAAACTAACCGATGCGGCCACGCCGGGAGACTCGACCGGTGCCGCCAATACAACCAACAGCACCAATACGATGATTGAGTCAGCGACAACGACCCCGGTGACGACCTCAATAGAGACCCAGACGACCCCGGTTGCAACCGAACCTCAGTCACAGGACGAAGTTAAGAGTAATCTTCCGGCTAAATTAAGGAAAGAATTAGATAAGGTTGATAATGGGATTATGCTCATTTATTATCCGGAAAAGTTTCCCGAGATCAAAGCCATTACCAGATGGACCATTATCGACTACAATACCAACACCCAGGTTTTTTTGGTGACCAAGAAAAAAGGCTCCATTGTGGAAGTATCCAAAGCGGAATTGACCAATGATGACCGAGTCGTTATACCCGGGGAAGTCATCCGCGATTGGGAAACTACTTCAGATTATGAAGTGATCCGGATCCTTTATACTGATCCTGAAACCATCCCTTTTAACTTTATTAAAGTCAAAGAGCCGGGCGGAAAAGTAACGACGACCCATCTGCGAACCAGTATGCGCGACAACCCGGACTGGGAAGTTTATCCCTACGACAAATAGAATTCGGTCGACTTTATAATTGGCCGACTCCCTGGCTCGTTGAGTCAATTCAGTTAATCCATAAGTGATCCTATAGCAGAAGAAATGTACGGTTTTAATTTAAATCGTACTTTTTTTCTGCTATTTTTAGGTTTTTACTGATTCGCATCGGTCTGATCTTTATGTGGTGTATGGAGTTAAGGCTCACTACTCTTTTTATTTATTTTTTTTATATTTAGTTAGTTTTAGTGCAGGGGATCTTTTATTGGGGGATCTGCAGTTATTTTTAACAAGACTGGAGTTGGTCATGAATTGTTCGTCATGAATTGTTCGTCATGAATTGTTAGCCATGGCGAATGGGGCGTCGACTTCTTCGCTAGACCATGGAGCTAAAATTAAGGTTGAAAACCCGATTATAATCAAGTATGATAAATTTTTAGTTTAAAATATTAAACAGATTGTTTAGTGGAAGGGGTGCCTATGAATATTGGTGAGAAAATCAAAAACATCCGGTTAAAAATGGGGTTGACCCAAGAAGAATTGGCCGAGCGGTCGGATTTGACCAAAGGCTTTATTTCACAGCTGGAGCGTGATACCACGAGCCCGTCGGTGGATACTCTGGAGAAAATCGTCCGGGCTCTGGGCACCGACTTGGCGGAGTTCTTTAAAGTGTCGGTCGCTGAACCCGTCGTCTATCGCCTGACGGATGCATGTATGGTCAATGATGAAAATCTGGGCCATATCATGCATTTTATAGTGCCCAATGCTCAAAAACTCGACATGGAACCTGTGGTACTGGACCTAACCCCGGGTGGTCGGTCCCGGACCTATACTCCTTATGAGGGACAATCCTTTGGCTTCGTTTTAGCCGGACAGATCGGACTTAACCTGGGATCCGAACAATTAAACTTGATGACAAATGACTGCTTTTATTTTGAAATGAATGAAGCATGTTATGTCGAAAATCTTGGAGAAGAGGCCGCTAAACTACTATGGGTCTTGTCTCCGCCGAACTTTTAATCGATCAATGAGGTGACCAATGGCAATACAAATTGAATTAAACGGGATCAAAAAAGGCTATGCCGATCATTCCGTTCTTAAAAATATGAATCTGGAGATCCAGCGCGGTGAATTTATCACTTTGCTGGGACCCTCCGGCTGTGGCAAAACCACCACCCTGCGGATCATCGGTGGGTTTGAACCACCGGACGAAGGCACCGTGATATTCGAAGGCAAAGATATTACTGACCTGCCACCGCACCTTCGACCCGTCAATACGCTGTTTCAGCAGTATTCCTTATTCCCGCATCTTAATGTCTACGAGAATGTGGCGTTTGGATTGCGCATCAAGGGACTGCCCGAGGCCAAGATCAAGGAGCAAGTTGCTCAAAAACTCCAACTCGTCAATTTGACCGGCTTTGAGAAACGCCGTCCGGAATCCTTATCCGGGGGTCAAAAACAGCGGGTGGCCATGGCCCGAGCCTTGGTTTTAGAACCGGATGTGTTCCTCTTGGATGAACCTTTGAGTGCTCTGGATCTAAAGCTACGCAAAGAAATGCAGGTGGAATTAAAACGGATCCAACAAGAACTTGGGATCACGTTTATTTTCGTGACCCATGACCAGGAAGAAGCGTTGACCCTAAGTGATCGCATCGTCGTCTTAAATGAAGGGATTATTCAGCAGATCGGGACACCCATGGATATCTACAATGAACCGATCAATGATTTTGTAGCGGACTTTATCGGGGAATCCAATATTTTGGAAGGGGTGATGCACCGGGATTTTGTAGTCACTTTCTCCGGGAGAAGATTTGATTGTGTTGATCAAGATTTCCGCCCCGATGAGCCGGTGGATGTAGTGATCCGGCCGGAGGATGTCGAACTTGTCGCTGTCGAAACCGCCATGTTGACCGGGACCGTGATATCCAGTTTATTTATGGGAGTTCACAATGAACTCTTGATCAAAACCGAGCAGGAAACTTATCTGGTCCACTCTACTCTGCATAAGGAGATCGGTGAAACCGTCGGTATCCGGATCATCCCCTATAATATTCATATCATGCGCAAAGGTGAGGTGGAAGGGGATGAAGACCTATAAGAAGACTGTGGCGCCCTATGTGCTTTGGGCAATTCTGTTTATTGTCATCTCCTTGGTGATGGTCTTTTACTTTGCCTTGACGGATCAATCGGGAGCGTTGACGTTCGAGAACTTTACCCGGATCGCTTCCGGGCGGACCATGGGGACGTTGTTGCGGTCGCTAAAGATTGCCTTGTTCACGACTGTGCTGTGTTTTTTGATCGGCTACCCCTTTGCCTACTTTGTCGCGGGCTTAAAACTGCGCTTCCAGACCACGGCCCTGTTACTGGTCATCATCCCGATGTGGATGAATTTTCTCCTGCGTACCTATGCCTGGGTCACGATCTTATCCAAACACGGCATCTTAAACAGTCTCCTTGGTCGGTTTGGACTGGGTCCCCTGGATCTGCTGTATACCGAAGGGGCGGTCATTTTGGGTATGGTCTATAACTTCCTGCCCTTTATGATCCTGCCGATTTATACGGCTTTGGAAAAAATGGATCGCAGCTTGATTGAAGCAGCCCAGGACCTAGGCTGTAATAAATTCCAGGCGTTTAGCCGAGTCATTTTTCCGTTGTCACTCCCGGGGGTCATCTCCGGAATTGCCATGGTGTTTATCCCGGCAATTTCTACTTTTGAAATTACAGCCTTATTAGGCGGTAATAAGACCAACTTGATCGGTAACGTCATTGAACAGCAATTCAGTGTCACCGGTGACTGGAACTATGGTTCAGCGCTATCAGTGATCCTGATGATCTTCCTCGTTTTTTCCCTCCTGTTTAATAAGGGGGATGAGGGGGATCGCAAGAAATCAGGTGGTCCGCTCCAAAATCGACTCAGTCAACCCCAGGCAGCCGCAGGTCTTGCCGAGGAGGTCGCTGATGTCTAAATTCTGGAAGCGGTTTTATATGGGCCTGGTGTTTGCTTTTTTGTATGCCCCCATTTTAGTGCTCTTGGTATTTTCTTTTAATGAAGGCAAGACCCGGGGTAGTTGGGATGGGTTTTCTCTGGTCTGGTATCAGACTCTCTTAGGCGACGAAGCCGTTTTAGCGGCTGTGGGTAACACTTTTTTTGTTGCCATCGTCTCGACCCTGGTCGCCACTGTCATCGGAACGCTGGGAGCCATTGGGATCGCCCAGTTTCGTCGAAAAAATCAGCAACGGATCTTAGCGTTAAATCAGATCCCGGTGGTCAATCCGGACATTGTGATGGCCGTTGGCTTGATGGTCTTATTTCGAACGTTGCAACTGGATTTTGGTCTCTTAACGCTCCTTTTGGCCCACATTGCCTTTACCGTCCCCTATGTCGTGTTGTCGGTTTTGCCCAAACTCAAGCAAATGCCGCAAGCTTTGCCTGAGGCGGCCATGGATCTTGGGGCAACGCCGGCCCAAACCCTTTGGCGCGTGATCATTCCCCAGATCCGACCGGGCATCCTCTCTGGGGCCCTGATTGCCTTTACGTTGTCCATTGATGATTTTGTGATATCTTTCTTCACCACCGGCAACGGGGTGGAGACCGTCTCGACCATCGTCTACTCCATGGCCCGGCGGGGGATCAATCCCGAGATCAATGCCCTATCTACGATAATGTTTGCAGTGATGCTGGTCTTGTTGATCATTCCCAATTTGTTATCGGCCAAGGAGGAAGTCCAATGAAGCAAACCATCCAGTTGGAGGGACACCCCAAGTTCAAGGGACACACCAAGTGCAAGGGTAGCCCCAAGTTCAATATTGTAAAAAGTCTCGGCCTGATCCTGCTCAGTTTGATCAGCTTGGCCGGCTGCAGCCCAAGCAGCACTGCCGCGGCGGTGGTTAATGTCTATAACTGGGGTGAATACATCGACAAAGATCTCCTGACGAAGTTTGAAGACGAAACCGGCATTCATGTGATCTACTCCAACTTTAATACCAATGAAGATCTCTACGTTAAACTCAAAAACGGCGGATTTAGTTATGATGTCATCGTTCCGTCGGATTATATGATCGAAAAAATGAAAAACGAGGGGATGCTCCGGAAAATCAATTGGGCCAATGTCCCAAATATTGACCAAATCGATGCTGAGTTTTTAAATCCTCCCTATGACTCGACCCAGGAGTATTCTGCTCCCTATTTTTGGGGGACTCTGGGAATTGTTTATAATACCCAGTTGGTCCAGGAGGACGTTACCTCCTGGCAGATCCTGTGGGATGAGAAATACGCACGTGATATCATCATGTTGGATTCATCCCGTGACTCCATCGGCATTGCGCTGAAATTATTAGGCTACTCCGTGAATTCAACGGATGAGGCTGAATTGGCTCAGGCTGAAGCATTGCTGATCAAGCAGTATCCCTTGGTCTATGCCTATCTGGTCGATCAGACCAAGGACATCATGAAAAATGGCGAAGCCGCTTTAGCCGTCATGTTCTCCGGAGATGCTGTGGATGCCCTCTCAGAAAACGAAGATCTGGCCTATGCGGTGCCTGAGGAAGGGTCCAATCTGTGGTTTGACTCCATGGTGATCCCATCCGGTGCTCAAAATCCTGAAAATGCCGAGCGGTTCATCAATTTTATGCTGGAACCGGAAAATGCAGCCCAAAATGCGGAGTACGTCTGGTACTCCCTGCCGTCCTCAGCGGCTGTGGAACTCTTATCCGATGATTTAAAAGACAGTGAGGTAGCGTATCCATCGGTTGAAAGTCTGACAGGGTTGGAAGTTTACACCGATCCCGGTGAATTCGTTAAAAAATACGATGACATCTGGCAGAATGTTAAAAACCAGTAAGTAAAAACCAGTAAGTAAAAACCAGTAAGGAAAAGCCGGTAAGTAAAAACCAGTAAGGAAAAGCCGGTAAGTAAACGCCAAGTAAGTAAAGACCTAATAAATGATACAGAAAGAGGACACCCAGTAAGGGAATGGCCAGTAAGAAAATTGACAGTAAAAAAATAACCAGGGTTTTTAAGGCAGTCGACCTGGCGCATCGAAGTTACCAGGAGGGATCGATCGGCGGTCCCTCTTTTTCGTATGCGGGGCATGTTGCCGAGCAGATGGGTTGAAAGAAACCCTGTCACCTACCTAATGGGAAGACAAGCTGTAAGCAAGGGCGTCACTGGCAACGGTGGGGTCTGAAAGAAGCTGATGGCGGTGTCGGGAGCGGAGCGAGAGCAAACCAGTGTTGGCGGACCAGATGGACAATCCTGCGAAAAGTGGAGACGTCCGAAAATTAGGGGAATCTGGAACGTTAGGATGGCCGTTTTCTACACATGCGGAGCAACTTATCCCTGGAAGCGCTGTATCCGAAGCTGTATAAGTGGCGTCAAGCGAAAGCAAGAAGTCATGAAGGGTGCAGTGTGCAGATGAAGTCGTAGTAGTGATCAACTCTCAGCCGATGAAAGCTGGTAACAGACTTGAGGACAAAACTGAGAGGACACTGTGCTAAGTCACAGTGACTGGCCTGCTCCAAAAGAACAGGACAGATGCGAAGGGCGGAAGCAGTTTTAAGATGATTGAACACTTTGAATGTGGAACTTTTGAAGAAGCAGAAAGAATCTGAAATGAGGAACAAACGGTTTTCAGGCTCGAAGCACTGAGCGTGGAAATACGATGGCTTGATTTGAAGTAGCGGAGAATCCTGAAGGGATATTGTCCAAAGGACTAGTGAAACCAAGGGACTCCGTCAAGAACGGATAGAGAGAACCTGTCAAAGAAAGAGACCATCACAGTAATGGAGGTGAATTATGGGTAAGTGGTACAGCCTGTACGATAAGATCTATCGTATGGAAAATCTTGAAGGAGCATTCCGGCAAGTGAAAAGAAATCATGGAGCGCCTGGAATCGATGGCGTTACGATTGAAATATTTGAAGCAAGGCTCTCAGAGAATCTTGAGCTGATCCATAATGAACTGAAAACCAAGACATACGAACCCAGTCCTGTCAGAAGAGTGGAAATTGAGAAGCCTGATGGTGGGATTCGCCTTCTGGGTGTACCCACTGTTAAGGACAGAGTTGTGCAGCAAGCCGTAGTCACGATATTGGAACCAATTTACAACAAAGGGTTCCACCCATCGAGCTATGGCTACCGCAAGGGGAAATCCCAGGCACAGGCAATCGAGAAAGCAACACTATTCATGCGCAAGTATGGGCTGACCCATGTCGTAGATATGGATCTGTCCAAATGCTTCGACCGGCTGGACCATGAATTCATCCTTGATGAAATGGCAAAGAAGGTCAGCGATGGCAGTGTTCTGAAGCTTGTCAGAAGTTTCCTGAAATCAGGCGTCATGAAAGATGGGGAGTTCGATGCAACGGAGGTCGGGTCACCGCAAGGTGGCGTGATATCGCCGCTCTTGTCAAACATCTATCTGAACGTTTTTGACCAGGAGATGATGCGCCGGGACATCCGCATCGTACGGTATGCCGATGATATTCTGATTTTTGCGCGAACCAGGGAGCAGGCAGAGAGAAATCTCATGTTGGCGATAAAGATCCTGGAAAACGACATGAAACTGACAGTGAACAAGGAAAAGACCCATCTGACCCAAATGAATAAGGGAGTGGACTTCCTGGGCGCAAAGATTTCGGGGAGATGGATCACCGTCCAGCCGAAGCGACTGAAGAAGTTCAAGGACAAAATACGCCTCATCACCCGCAGAAACCAGGGAAAACCCCTGGAACGGGTGATTGAAGAGCTAGCACCTGTACTCAGGGGATGGATCAATTATTATCGAATAGCTAACCTCAAGGAGTTGACAAAGGATCTAATGCAATGGATCCGGAGGAGGCTCCGGATGATACGGATGAAGCAATGGAAGAGTTACAAAGCCATGCATAAAGAACTTAGACGAAAGGGGATGCACCATTTTCTCAAGGAGAAAATGGATGTCCGCCGGTGGAAGAACTCGAAAGTCCACGTCATCCACATGATGATGCCCAACAGCTACTTTGATGAACTGGGGTTGTATGATCTGACGAAAGTCAGAGTTGGATTACTGTCTCACATCGTGATAGAAACTGCATGAGCCGTATGCGGAAAACGCACGTACGGTTCTGTGAGAGCGAAGAAGACAGGGTCGCCCCCTGTCTTCTAGCTACTCGATTGGGTTTCTTGGACAAAGCCTCCTGGCTGAGCTTTTTTGAGAATTAATTGATGATATACTTAAGAGAAGTTGTAAATCGATGAGGTAGAGTTTAAGGAGCAATCCTGGAAATCGGATCGTCGTTTAATTGGACGTTAAAATAATGAAAAAGGAGAGTGGGGTTGTGGCGGACATTAAATCAGATAAACGGATCATTGGCATATTGGCCCATGTTGACAGCGGTAAAACCACTCTGGCAGAAGCGTTATTGTATCAGGCCGGGGCACTGCGCAGTCAGGGTCGAGTGGATCATGGTGATGCTTTTTTAGATACCGGAGCAATGGAGCGGCAACGCGGCATTACCATCTTCTCAAAAATAGCCCGTCTTAAGTTGGGCGACGCCCAAGGGGTGCTCTTAGATACGCCGGGTCATACCGATTTTTCCCCGGAGACAGAACGAGCCTTGGGCGTATTGGACTACTGCATTTTGGTCATTAACGGAGCGGACGGTGTAACAAACCAAACGAGAAAGCTTTGGAATCTGTTGGATTATTATGAGGTTCCGGTATTTCTATTCGTCAATAAGCTGGATCAGGTGGGCGTTGACCGCACACTTATATATGAAGCACTTCAAAGCCAACTCTCGGATCACATTCAAGATTTCAGCCGAGGTGATCTTCTCTCTAGCGAAGATGTGGCAGAACTGGCTGAGGACCTTCTGGAGGATTACCTGGCTAAGGGATCCATCGAGGAAGATTCCATCCGGGTCAGTATTTTGGAGCGTAAAATCTTTCCTTGTTATTTTGGCTCGGCTTTAAAGGGCAGTGGGATCACTGAGTTTTATGAGGGGCTGGCCAGATGGACTATGGATCTTTTATATCCTCTTGAATTCTCTGCTCGAGTTTATAAGATCTCCCGAGACGACCAGGGGCGACGATTGACCCACCTAAAAATCACCGGGGGCAGTCTTAAAAATAAAATGACGATCGGTTCGGAGAAGATCAACGAGATCCGGCTTTATTCGGGATCAGCTTTTCAGTCGGTCCAGGAAGCCGCAGCCGGAGATCTGTGCAGCGTGATCGGCTTAAAAGAGACCCGGGCCGGTCAGGGTCTTGGCACTGGGGAGTCGGATATCGCCCCCACCATCATTCCGGTCTTAAGTTACCGGGTCAAATTGGAAGATGGCGGCGATACCACCCGACTCCTAGCCTTATTACGGCAAATCGAGGAAGAACTGCCGGAATTAGAAGTTACCTTTGTGGAGGCAACAGCCCAGATCTTTGTTCATATCATGGGCGAAGTCTTGTTGGAAGTCTTAGCTGATCTAGTCCAAAAGCGCGGTGCCATGACCATCAGCGTGGATGAGGGGAGTATTATTTATCGAGAGACCGTGACTCGTCCCGTCATCGGCATTGGCCATTTTGAACCCCTGCGCCATTACGCCGAAGTCCAGCTCTTATTGGCACCAGCTGATGAATTGGATGTAACCACGGCCTCGATCTGCGACCAAAACGCCTTGGCACCGAACTGGCAGAATTTGATCATGAGCCATGTACTGGAAAAACAGCACAAAGGTGTCTTGATCGGAGCCCCCTTGTCCAAAGTTTTGATCACATTGGTGGCCGGCCGGGCGCACTTGAAGCACACCACCGGTGGTGATTTTCGGGAAGCTACCTACCGGGCCATCCGGCAAGGCCTGATGGAAGCTCGGGCGCAAGGGGCCAGCACGGTCCTGGAACCCTATTATGAATTTGAAATTCGAACCGGCCCCGACACCTCCGGCCGAATTCTGACCGATTTGGCGCACCTGTTTGCCGGGGAAGTATCCACCAGTCTGACTGAAGATCAGCAAACACTGATCAAAGGCCGCGGTCCGGTCGCCACGTTAAGAACCTATGCCCGGGAGCTGGTCGCAATCACCCACGGCCAAGGCCAGATCCGGTTTGAGGCCGGTGGTTATGACATCTGTCACAATCAATCAGAAGTCATCGAGGAAGCCGGCTATGATGTATCGGTTGATCTGAATCATCCATCGGGCAGTATATTTACATCAGCCGGAGTCGGAGTTTATGTGCCTTGGCATGAAGTTCCTCAGATGGCCCATCTTCCCCGGCTGGCCTTAACGGGTCCGGTGTCCGCTAACTCATCATCGGTCCAGGTGACCAGGGAGGCGGGCAGCTATATGGATCCGGAGGAAGTGGAACGGATCATCAATTCAGTGGCCAATGCCAACGCCAATGAGAAAAAGAAATGGAAGGGGCGGTCTCGCCGCAAAGTGGAGCGAGGGCAGCCGCCGGGGACACCACTGGCTGATCCGACTCGACCCACCTATGTATTAGTCGACGGCTACAATATTATCCATGCCTGGCCAGACTTAAAAGCCCTTTCTGACGTTAATTTTGATGCCGCCAGACAAAAGTTGGCTGAGCTTCTCCAGGATTATCAAGGCTTTACCGGCGAGCAGATCCTACTGGTATTTGATGCTTATAAAGTAGCCGGCGGAATCGGCAGTCAAGATCACCAAGCCGGGGTCTCGATCATTTATACCCGGGAAAATGAAACGGCGGACCGCTACATTGAACGTCGGGCGCGCGAACTGACAAAAAACTTCCAGGTCAAAGTCGTCACTTCTGATGCAGCAGAGCAAATGTCAGCGTCCGGTTCAGGCGCCTTGATTTATTCCGCTCGACGGTTTCTTGAAATTCTTCAGTCGGTGTCGGCCGAGGGCATGAAGGACTATGAACGCAACCACGGCCAAACCGACCACCTGCGTCCATTTGCAGAGCTCCTGGGGCATCATCAGACTGACCCAACGGATAAAACTTAACAACCAAACACAACATTATTTTTAACTGGATAAGGCAGGCTGCTAGCAGTTAGACTGCTAGTGGTCAAACTAGTTATTACTGGTCAGTCAATGGTGATATAAGACAATTTAAGACCAGACAACTTCGTTTTCAGGCGACGATGCGAAATAGCTTAAGTATTTCGAACAAAAGCTTAGATGAGAAAAACATTATTTAAGTTTATGGCAGTTTTCAATTTACATTTTTTAAGATTGAGACTATATTTATAATAGGATTATTCTGAAGTACAGCTGAAATACATTATTATTGAAGTTCATTTAATTGAGATGATTGATCGGTAAATAATTGACCAGGACTTCCCATGGATAAAACCTAATCAAATACTAAAAACAACCGACCGGATAAGCATAAGTTTAGGCTGAAGATCCAATGAGGGGTAAATATATGGAACATGAAAAATCAAAGATTTATATGAAACTAAAACGAGATATCATCGAATATAAATATAAACCAGGTGAAATTTTAAATGAAGTCGAACTGGCGGAGGAATTCGGGGTCAGTCGAACGCCGATCCGAACCGCTCTGCAGGAACTGGAGCGTGATTCGCTGCTTAGTATCGTGCCACGCTACGGCGCACAAGTATCTGCCATTGACTTTCGCAATGTCAAAGCCCTGTTTGAAGTAACCAAGCAGCTGGATCCGTTTGCAACTCGCTTGGCAGTAAAGAAAATCACCAAAGATCAATTGGCTGAATTAAAGGCTATCATCGGTCGCTTAGAATCTATGACATCCACATCAACCTATCAGGAAGCGATCAATGAAGATGAAAAATTCCATGAAATTTTATTTAATGCCTGCGGAAATATCTGGCTGCAAAAAACAGCCGAAACACTCCATATCCACACCGAACGGTTGTGGCATTTCTGCAATGATTACTTTGATGATATGACGATGTTTACCCGGACTTTCCGACTCATCGTTAAAGCAATCGAAGAAGACGATGAAGATGCTGCTGAAAAGTATGCAAAAGAGCACATTGACGATTTTCTCGATCGGATTCGTGAATCGCTTTTTTAGATAAGAAGATAAGAAAAGGTATTTTAATCGATTAAAATTTAACAAATTGATAAACTTAACTCAATAACCAGCCGTTAAAAGCCCGGGAATCCTTTAGTTTAAAAGGAAATCCGAGCTTTTTAATTTTGAAAATTTCACTGAAATATTTTCAAAAATGTAAATGTATACCGTTGACGTAATATTAAAATGCAGTTAGTATATTAGTGGAGGTACGTTATGATTTTAACAAATAATTTAAAACTACGCGAGCATCCTGACACGGTCTGGGTCGATGGCGATCAAAGTAGCGTCTTATTAAAGGCCCGTGACTTGATCCACCAGGGACACCGACTACTAACTTCTCCTTTGGCCGCCAGCGGCCGAATGCACTTTTCGCCAGTGCGCTCCATTGTACTGACGGATGAAACTGCTGCAAATGATGCAGCTTCAGTTCTTGCCATCGAAAACGGAATAAACCAGCATCAGACAACGATCAGCCTACATTCCGTGGATCACCGCAATTTGGCCGGCTATGAAATCATCGATTACGAGCTTTTAGTACAAGCTCTTAACGAGATAAATGAGCTTGAAGCTCGATACGAACAAACAGGAGGGAATCAATTTGAAACTGGAAAGACGCAACGTTAAAATCAGTGATGTTGTTTTTGGCGAACAGAATGCTGTCGTCGGCGAACAGCTGATTTTAAAAAAAGACGAACTGGTCAGCTTTATCAAAGGTATTGAAAATGTAACAGATGCAACCATCGACATTGCAATGCCCGGCGATAAGACAAGAATTATACCGGTTAAGGATGTTATTGAACCACGAGTTAAGGTAGAAGGTATCCCTGGTTTTGCAGGCGTTACAACTACAACCGGACAGCTAGGATATGGCGCTTATAATGTTATGAACGGGGTAGCGGTTGTTACCATCGGTGATATTGTTGGCTTCCAGGAAGGTGTCCTCGATATGTGGGGAGAAGGGGCCAAATGGACTCCATTCTCAAAGACCATGAACATCGTCGTTGACCTGATCTGTGATAAAAACCTAAAGCCCCACGAGCATGAAAAAGCGGTTCGCATGGGCGGACTGATGACTGCTGAATATATTGGTAAAATCGCTGAAACAGCTCCGATCTTCAGTACCGAAGTGTTCGAAGTTGGTTCCATCGATGAAGAAACAGCTAAATATCCCAACCTGCCAAAGGTTGTTTATGCTGAAATGATGATCACTCAGGGACTGTTGCATGACTCCTACATTTACGGTGTCGATGCAAAGCAGATCATCCCAACTCTGATGCATCCTTTAGAAGAGATCGACGGTGCTGTAGTATCCGGTAACTGTGTTGCCGCTTGTGACAAGATCACAACTTACATGCATCAGAACAACTCCGTTGTCCTAGAACTCTTAAAGCAACATGGTAAGACCCTTAACTTCGTCGGCGTAGTTATGGTTCCAGAATTAACCACATTGCAGGGCAAGTTCAGATCCTGTGACTTCACAGCTAAACTCTGTGCTCAGCTGGGGGCTGATGGTGTCATTGTTTCTGAAGAAGGTTACGGTAATCCCGATTCCGACCTTGTTATGATCGCAGAACGTCTTGAAAAACAAGGCATCAAAGCTGTCCTGATCACCGACGAATGCGCCGGCTGGGATGGAGCAAGTCAGCCATTGGCCGACGTTAAGCCAGAAGCCAAAGCGGTTATTTCAACCGGAAATGTTTCTCACGTAGTTACATTGCCTAAGGCTGATCGGATCCTGGGAAACCCTGAAGCCATTGCCAACTTGGCAGGCGGCTGGGCTGGATCCTACGATGCAGAAACCGGCATCATGAAATGTGAGCTTAATGCTGTTCTCGGAGCAACCTCTGAAATCGGCTACCATAACCTGACCGTTACAGAATACTAGGATAAAGGAGGAGAACCATGGAAAAGAAAATTTTATATTATGTAAATCAGTTCTTTGGCCAGATCGGCGGAGAAGATAAAGCTGATTTTGCTCCTGAATTGAGAGAAGGCGCAGTAGGTCCTGCAATGGGATTCAACAAGGAAATGGGGGACGCCGGCAAGGTTGTCGCTACCTTTATCTGCGGAGATAACTTCATCAATGAGCACAATGCAGAAGCTCTTGAAGCTTTTAAGAAAGCAATGGACGAAGTCAAGCCTGACTTAGTTGTTGTCGGACCTTCCTTCAACGCCGGCCGTTACGGTATGGCATCAGCTGTTGTCTCAGAGTATGTCGTTGACAACTATGACGTTCCAGTTGTGTCTGGTATGTATGAAGAAAACCCAGGTCTTGATATTACAAGACTAAAAGCTTACACCGTTCCTACCGGAAACAGTGCAGGCGATATGAAAGCCGCCCTGCCTAAAATGGCAGCAGTTGCTAAGAAGCTCCTAGCCGGCGCGAAGATGGATCCTAAAGTGGATGAATACTTCCTGCAGGGTAAGAGAATCACCGAAGTTGGCGAGAAAATTGGCGCCGCTCGTGCAGTGGAAATGCTGTTGAAGAGATTCAACAACGAACCTTATGTAACCGAGATGCCAATGCCTACCTTCGACTTAGTTACACCGGCTCCTGGAATCAAGGATATGTCCAAAGCAGTCATCGCTCTGGTTTCGACCGGCGGTATCGTTCCAGTTGGAAACCCTGATCGCATCCAGTCAGCTTCCGCTCAGAAGTGGGGTAAGTATAATATCCATGACATGGATAATCTGAAAACCAACTTCATCACGATCCATGGCGGATATGACCCGGTTTATGCCAATGAGTCACCTGATCGTGTCGTTCCACTTGATGCGTTAAAAGAACTTGAAAAAGCCGGCAAGATCGGTAAGGTCTATGACTGGTTCTATACTACGACCGGAACCGGAACCGCTGTTGGAAACTCCATCAAGTTTGGTCGCGAAATCGGAAAAGAATTGAAGGAAGCCGGCGTAGACGGTGTTATCCTGACCAGTACGTGAGGAACTTGCACACGTTGCGGAGCAACGATTGTAAAAGAAATCGAACGTTATGGTATTCCGATCGTCCACATGGCTACGATCATCACTATTTCCCAATCTGTGGGAGCTAACAGAATCGTTCCGACAGTTGCGATCCCTCATCCAACCGGTAACCCTTCACTGGATCCAGGTCAGGAATCAAAACTGCGGGCAGATCTAGTCGACAGAGCCATTACTGCTCTTGAAACTGATGTAACTGAAGTTTCTGTATTCTAGGATCTTAGACTAACTTTTTAAACAAAAGATAAAAAAAGAGCAGTTTTCATAGTGCGCAATGCTTTCTTTGAAGCTGCTCTTTATAAAAATAATGTAAGTTATTTTTATAACAGAGACTCACGGGTCCATTCCTCAGGGACTCACTCGGTTGCGGCCGGTGATAATCTACCGATCCGGTTTCATTCCAGGCTGTGCCTTGCAATCGGGCAAAGGGGAATGAATGGCACTCATTTTAACCAGAAATTTCCCGTATCAACATCAAATGTGTAAAGAGGAGTAAACATGAAAGAATCTAAAATGAATATTAAAACCGTCGTTGCATTGACCGGCGCTTGCATCGCGTTCTATATCGGTGCCGGATTTGCCACAATGCAGGAGGTAATGCAGTACGAGGCTTCCTATGGATCGCTCTTTTGGGTCGTGATCCTAGTCGCTGCTGTCATTTACGTTTATACCAACATTTCCTTTGCGACAAACGGTAACCGTCTGAAACTCGAGCGCGGCGGCGATATATATAAGCATTACAGCGGTAAGTATATCGGTACCTTCTTTGATTATTTCTCGGCGTTTTTCTGTTACATGTGCTTTATCGTCATGTGTGGCGGAGCCAATGCCACCGCTACCCAGCAATGGGGACTGCCCAACGGCGTTGGCGCAGTCATCCTAACCGTGGCAGTAGTCGGGACAGCCTTCTTTGGACTGGACGGTATTTTAAATGCCCTTGGAAAACTTGGGCCCGTCATCATCGTTCTCATCCTCATCGTTGCTACCATCACAGCCATTTCCGGAGCACCCAATTTCGGTGCGAATGTAGCGGCCATTGATTCAGGAGCGGTCAAACTGGTTCAGGTCGGCGGAGGCAATCCCATCGTGTCGGGTCTGTCCTATGGCGGCTTTGTTATTCTCTGGTTTGCAGCATTTTTAGCCGAGATCGGAGCTAAAAATAAACTGAAGGAAGTAAATACCGGAATGCTTCTCTCTACGCTGTTTATTTTCGGCGCAGCAGCCATCTGTTCCATTGCTTTGATCGGTCACCTTGCACAAACCGGCACTGCCGATATTCCGGCGCTTATTTTGGCGAATTCGATCAACCCGATATTTGCCCAGGTATTTGCCGTGATCATTTTTGCCGGAATCTACACCACAGCGGTTCCCCTGTTATGGACAGGTGTTGGCCGAGTAGCCAAAGAAGGAACTTCAAGATATAAGATGCTGACGGTTATCGGTGGAGTAGTCGGGATGTTAGCAGCCTGGGTCCTACCTTACAAATCCCTCGTTAATGTCCTGTATGGAATGAACGGCTATCTTGGATTTATCCTGGTCGCTTTCATGATCGTCTACGACGTTCGGACCAAAATGGGATCGAAAGTTCCGGTAAAAGCCGCTAAAGTCGAGTAATCGAAAAGTTGGTGGAAACCGTGAAATCGGTCCAGCAAAAAAGAAATCAAGCAAAGAAGTTAAAAATAGAAATAAAGCAAAGAAGTTAAAAATATTC
>JBAQDU010000046.1:0-6272 GCA_049294805.1 Clostridiaceae bacterium | reverse complement strand
CTCTGAGTTCGAGATAATATTCCATTTGAGAAAGATAGGATTTTAAAATAAATTGATCCATCGAGGTACTCCTTTCAAAAAGCGCAGTGAAGCCTTGGGCATCAGCACCTTGGGTGGAGACCTGGATGGAAAGAGTAAAAAAGTTGAGTTGTTGTGGTGGCTAAAATATGGTAACATAGGCGTGCAAATAGTAGTTGCTCTCCCTTGGTTATTTGTAGTTTGTCGTGATTCCACAATAAACCATAAATGGCGGTGTAGCTACTATTTGTTTTTTTGCACGAACAAGCCTCTGTTAATACAAGAGGCATAAGTATAAAATTGTAACAAAGAACTATCGCGTAGCGATTTTGTTCAATATGAAAAAATCAAAACAGGCAGTTGGTAAAGTACCAGCTGCCTGATTGACGTGATAAGGCCAGTGTGGGCACAGCTTTGTGGTGAGAGCCCTCTACCCCGCACAGAACCGGGAGCTCGGCAGCTAAATCAATTGCGGCCGAGCTCCCAATATTTGCGCCGGTAAGGGAATGGTCATTGGATATTTGCCCGGATCAACGAGGAAGGGTACTTAAATTTTTAAATGAGTTGGATTCATTTCCCAAAGTTCCTGATCCGTATGCAACAGTTCATGGGAACGGTGGGACAGGGGTCTTTGCAGATAGGTCTCATAGCACTTTAATACGGCTGGGTTCTCGTGGGAGAAGCGCAGTTCATCAACGGCATCTAATCCATAGAGATTCTCAGCTCGAACACCGGCTAACTCAAGGCCTTCTGTGATGGGTTGACCGCCGCCCCCTGAGCATCCGCCCGGGCAAGCCATGATCTCAACAAAATCGTAGTTGACCGATCCATTTCGGATGGCTTCTATCAAGTGACGGGCATTTTTCAAACCAGAGGCAACGGCAATTTTAAGGGGAGTCCCGGCTAAATCAAATTCGGCCTCTTTCCACCCATTCAACCCACGAACTGATTTAAAGGCATCAGGTTGCGGATTATTTCCGGTCACGAGGAAATAAGCAGACCGCAAAGCAGCCTCCATGACTCCACCGGTGGCCCCAAAGATCACGCCGGCACCAGACCCGATCCCTAAAGGTGAATCGAATTCCTCCTCTTCCAGACGACTAACATTGATGTGTTCGGCTCGGATCAGCCGTTCGATTTCTCGAGTGGTCAATACGGCGTCTACGTCCGGACCGGCTCCGGCTGAATTTAATACCGGGACTTCGGCTTCGTATTTCTTGGCGACACAGGGCATGATCGAAACGTTGAAGATCCGGGAGGGATCGACATTTAACATTTCTGCATAGTAGGTTTTTGTGATGGCACCAAACATTTGCTGGGGTGATTTTGCACTGGAGAGTTGATGGACCATGTCAGGATATTGGGTTTTGATGAAGCGTACCCAACCCGGACAACAGGACGTGAAGAGAGGGAAGGTCTCTGTTTCTTTGTGTTTGATTTTTTCTAAGAACTCGCTGCCTTCTTCCATAATGGTCAGATCCGCTGAGAAGGTGGTATCGAAAATATAATCAAAGCCCATTTTGCGAACTGCCGAAACTAGTCGCTTAACAGTGGCAAATTCTTTGGTCAATCCTAAATTCTCACCCCAGGCCGCCCGAACGGCAGGGGCAATTTGAACCACCGTGATTAGATTTGGATCGGCCAGAGCATTAAACACCTTTTGAGTATCATCTCTTTCCCGTAACGCACCGGTGGGGCAGTGGGTAATGCATTGGCCGCATAAAGCGCAATCGGATCGTTCAATGCTTCGATTATGGGAAATTGAAACATTGGTGCGGGATCCGGTGTTTGCGATATCCCAGACATGCATATCCTGGACTTTGTCGCAGACCTGAATGCACCGCATGCATTTAATGCATTTTTCATAATTTCGGATCAGTGGGAAGGTAGTGTTCCATTTCTCATGAGCTAATTCCTCCGGATACGGGTTGTCGATGATCCCCAGATCATTGGCGATGGTTTGCAGGCTGCAGTTACCGCTCCGGACACAGGCCGCACATTTATCATCATGCTGAGAGAGGATGAGCTCCACGTTGGTCCGTCTGCTTTCTCGAACTTTTGGACTGTTGGTTTGGACGACCATCCCGTCTTCAACTACATTATTGCAGGCAGTGACAAGTCGTTCTTGGCCCGTTATTTCAACCAAACAGACGCGGCAAGCTCCGATCCCATTGATTCCTTCTAAGTAGCATAAGTGAGGGATGTAGATGCCATGTTGCGAAGCGGCATCCATAAGTGTGGTTCCCGCGGGAACTTCAATTTTAGTTTGATCAATGATTAAGTTTACCATTCGTTTACTCGTCCTCCTTTAAAGGCACCGAATCCAAAGTGATCGCAGCGCAGACATCGTCTGGATTCCTGCATCGCCTCTTCGTGAGTCATGGCTTTTTCAACTAAATCAAAGTCTTTGATTCGCTCAGATGCAATTCGGCCGGTCAAATTGACACGACCACACGCCGGTCGGTCGGACAACCGAGATTCCGGGATTGATATATCAGTGGTTATAACATGGTGATATCCCAAATATTCGTCGATATTGGCAGCAACAACTTTTCCGGCTGCAATGGCTCGAATAACGGTGGCAGGTCCGGTGACACAGTCTCCACCGGCATAGACGCCGGGGATATCCTTGACACCGGCAGAACTTAGGGCATCGATGACTCCCTTTATGACCGGAATGCCCCCTGCTTCAAATTCTCGGGATTCAATGCCTTGACCGGTGGCCATAATGAGCAGATCACAATCAATTTTAACGTGGTTTTGGCTGGATTGGACGGGCATCGGTCGGCCGGCTTTTATTGGCCCAATAATTTGAGGGGTGACCCAAAGACCAATGATGTGGCCATTTTCATCTGTTTCGACACGTTCGGGGGCATTGAGTTCAAAGATTTCACAGCCTTCGGCTTGTGCATCTTCGATCTCATCTTTCATGGCGGTCATGTCATCGGCTCGCCGACGATAGACTACACTTACTTTCTCAGCGCCCAGTCGAACGGAGGTCCGAGCGACATCCATGGCGACATTACCGCCGCCGATGATGGCAATTTTCTTGCCGGTGAAGTTGGGATATTGATCATCACCAATTTGGCGTAACAGTTCAACGGCAGGAAAGACTCCGATGGCATCCTGATGCTCCAAGGGGATCTTTTTATCGATGTGAGCACCGATGGCCAGATAGACGGCATCAAATTTTTCGTTTAGATCCTCCACCGATAAGTCCTGACCAATGCTAATACCAGTGTGAACTTTGGGTCCGGTGGACAGAATCACATCGATCTCCTCATCCAACAACTCCCTTGGCAGCCTGTAGTTTGGGATTCCATACCGAAGCATTCCTCCCAATTTAATCCGTTGCTCGAAGATCTCCACATCATGACCCATCAAGGACAGGTAATAAGCCGCCGAGAGCCCACTGGGTCCCCCGCCGACAATGGCGATCTTCTTCCCGGTGGAAGGAGCCGATTTCTCGGCCGGAACTTGCCCGGCCTGCTCTACTGCAAAACGCTTCATTCCTCTGATGTTGATGGAATCATCGATCATATTGCGCCGACATCTTTTTTCACATGGATGTTCACAGATCAACCCACAAACAGCTGGGAAGGGGTTATTCTGACGAATCAGTCTCACCGCATCTTCATAGCGTTCCTCGGCGATCAAGGCAATGTAACCCGGTACATCGACACCGGCCGGACATAACGAAACACAAGGGACCGGCTGATTCAATCCGCAGGTGCACTGATCATGGAGGATATGTTCTTCATAATCATCCCGGAATCCCTCCAGACCTTTTAAAACCATGTTGGCAGCTTCATAGCCAATGGCACAATCCGCCGAATTATAAATGGCTCGGGCAGTTTTCTCAATGAGGGACAAACTATCCATGGTAGCTGTACCGTCCAACACAGTCTCTAACAAATTCTCCAATTGACCCAGACCGATCCGACACGGAACACACTTCCCACAGGATTGGGCATGGCTCATTTTTAAAAATGAAGAAGCCAGATCCACAGGGCATAACCCCAATGGACTGGCGGTGATCCGCCGTTCCAAATCTTTGTAGAGGGTCTCGACCGTATCTACAGTTCGGTCTTTCGTAACAATATTTAATCTGCTCATATTAACACTCCATTAAAAGCGATTTTTCGAAACTATGACAAGTTTTTTAGCCTGGAATGGTACAGAAATATTGGATTTATATTCTTAATTTGAGTGTACTCTTAAGCGTTTATATCGTCAACGGATTAACGAAAACATCAAAAATTATTTTTGTTTTAACAAGATCTTAAAATGAACTGACTGGATATTTTTCAAATAAATAGGATATTTTTAAAGAAATATAAGCGGATTTAACGAAAAGATAAATAATGATTATAATATGCGATTTCAAAGTCGAATTAAATTGATAGTAATTTATCAAAGATGAGCAAGAACCACTGGCTCAGCTAATCAAAATCTTAAAGTATACCTAAAAAAATAATGCGACTCTGTTGCTCATTTAGAGCGAGCAAGGGTGTGAATAGTTTGAATAAAAAAAGTAACAGGCTGCTGACTCTCTATTAACGGAAAATTCAAAAAAAATATAGATGATCGGAGTATAGTAGAAATGAAACGATAGATCAGATGGAAGTGCTTTTTTGCCTAAAAAGGGTAAATAAGACACAATTTGATGAGAGTGAATTGCCGTTTAATATAAAGTCTGACAAATCTCAAAGCTTCCCTCAACTGCAGCGCTTAGTTAAAAACCGTGAATTTGAAATGATAGTAGTCCTTGTCGCAGGCAATTGCAAAAATCCGAGGAGAAAAAGATGAAAAATGAAGAGTTCAGGGATCCAGCTATAACAGATCCTGATAAGTATAAAGTAATTTTTGAAAATGAACATATTCGATTACTTGACTATAAAGATAAACCCGGTGAAAAAACAAATCAACATGAGCATCCGGCATTTGCGCTGTATGCATTAAGTCCTTTCAAACGAAACATTCATTTGGAAGACGGGAAGATCATTGAGAGAGAATTTAAAACCGGTGAGATCATTTGGTCAGAAGGGCAAATTCATGTTGGTGAAAACGTGGGTGATATGGATACTCATGCTTTGATCATTGAACTCAAAAATATTAGTGAGTAGAAATAAGCTCAAAGTCAAAGTCAAAGTCAAAGTCACAAAAAAAACAAAAGACAGCCTGAAACCGAAAGAGTATTAATATACCTTGGTTTCTGACTGTCTTTAAAATGTTTTGGCGGAGATTGAGGGAAGTATTTTGACCATTTCAAGTGAATAAACTGGATTTCAAAAAGCGGTTAAAAGCATTGAAATGACAAGCTTCACAGTGTATTAACCTTCAATGAATAAATTGTGTTTCAAAGTCAAAATCTAAGTCAATCTAAGTCAAAGTCTAAGTCAGACCGATTTTTGAAGAATGGCTTTATAGGCTGATTCATGAAAAAGTATATGCATACCCAAAATTACTAAAAAACTATATTCCCATGGGTTTCATGGAAGCTGCCGGATATTTTCTGGTGGCTTTTTTATATGCGGATCCTTTAGCAGAAAATCCGCAGATTCAACTTGCGACATGTTGCCGGGGATGCCTGGCCATGGATAAGCTGAAGTTTAAAATTGTGGTTAAATGTCTCTGTTGCTATGTTCATGACTGTTCTTGTTGTACAAATTAAACTTAATTTACTGTTTTTGTTAAGTTAAATCTCACTCGTTGGGATTCAGGTCCATCAATAATTCGTTTAATTTTTCTATGGCTTCGTTAATTTTGGTTTCTTTCTAAAATTTTGTTGTTGATTCTTTATATTATTTTTTGGAGCATGCGAATAATAACCGCCCAATTTTTCAATTGCAATTCTTGATGAATAAACATCCTTAAATCCCAATTTAATTGCATTAAGCTCATCATCTCTGACTAAAGTATTAATGCATTTCTGTAATTCATTAAACTTATATTTATTGTTAAAGATGCAAGTAAAATAAACAACGATTAAGATGACTTCAGCTAACCGACCAGCTTGTATGCCATTTTTATTGTGATCAATGTATGATTTCCATCCATCTCTTAATTTAGGTTTTGTTCTAAGTTTTATATCTATAATATTTGTATTGTGAGCTATTTTGTTTCTTACCTGGATTCCCATTGAATTATAACGTGGAAAGTCGGAAAACGTTGATATTACTGGATTTAGTAGCTTTTAACCATTGAAATTTCCTCCAAAACACGTTATAATTATAACGTGAGGTGGCGGTTTC
>JBAQDU010000045.1:0-208648 GCA_049294805.1 Clostridiaceae bacterium | reverse complement strand
GACTGCTCTTTCGTTTTTCAATTTTGGATTTCGAACGATCACTTTATTTGGACTTGAGTTTACGGGTCAGACGAGCCTTGGTTGCTGAATAAAAGTCAGACTTGACCACAAATTGCAGTTTGGATTTAATTTTGGATGGACCCTTCGGCGGGGACAGGGCTGCGTCTTTTTGTTTTTCATTTAAATTTTCAAGGAGTGACTCTTCTATGATCGTACTGACTTCATCCTCGCTTAATTCATAGAAGGTTTCTTCAAAGTCTTCCATGTCATTACGCCTGACTAAGTCCATCACTTTGGACATGATCCGGTTTGATTCGACTTTGGCTTTGAAATCCTCCATGAAGTTTTTGAATTTTTCCAAGTTGCCTTCATCCATTTCAACTTGAGTGCCGAGCTTGGAGTAGTCCGGCGGTTCAACCTGTTCTTCGATCATTTTTTTCATTTGGTGGTAAATATCTTCCGTTGAATTAGGTTTCGCAAAGAGCTTGATTTGGTCAGCCATGGCTAAGAGCCGCTGTTTGTCAAATAACAGATCCTCAATAAGCTGGCTGGCTCCTTCGCCGTCGCCGATATCAATGGCCAAGCCATTACTGACCAAAAAATGACTGTTTTGGCCTTCTTGACCGCCGATGGCTGAGAATATGGCCATGGGCACTCCGGAAATCAATGCTTCCGCAATGGTGAGACCACCGGGTTTTGTGACGAGGAGGTCGGAGGCATTCATCATGGCATTCATAAAATCGCAGTATTTTAAGACGGCAATGGATTTATCGGATTGCAATGAGATCTCAATGGCATCATCATAAAGTTTTTCGTTGGTTGCAGTGATGACTGCAATGTTAAATTTACGAGGAATATCATCCAGTTCATTTAAAATGTTTCGGATCCGTCCCATACCCAGGGAACCGCCCATTAGGGTAACCGTCAAAAGATCTGGATCTAAGCCGATTTTCTGCAAGGTGACCTTCCGATCAACCTCGCCTTTGAAGGATGACCGGACCGGGATCCCCAAAGGCAGGATGGATGCTTGGCTCCGTCCTAACTCGGTAAGTTCCGGGATCATGTCTTCGTGGGCTACGACATAATAATCAATGCCGGGATGAACCCACATGGTATGAGTGCCATAATCAGTCATGATTACCATACTGGGGGTCTTTACGTTATGTTTTTTTCGCAACAGATTGACCATTTGTGAAGTAATGGGATGGGTCGCTAAAATAATATCAGGTTTTAATTCGATGAGCAGGGGCAAAAGTCGAGTTGCGATCATCTCTTCGATCCTATCTACTACCAAGGTGAAATTCTCATCCGGCTTGTTAGAGGCTGAATAAATAAAATCATAGGCTTTTGGATAGATTTTTAATGAGTTCAAATAAGTTCCGATGAAAACTTTATCCAGCACAGGACTGATGTATTTAAGGGTGTCAATGATCACCACGTTAGAGTCCAGCTCAGCGTGATTGATATAATCGGATATGGCCGATGCCGCTGCATTGTGTCCGCCTCCGGCAGAAATGGTCAGGATTAGCGTATTCATTCTTTTATTCCTCCGCATTAGATATTATATCATCAACATAGAGAGTTCCGGTTAACAAGCCATTAAGATATGGGCTTTTTCAATCATATTTTAGGGTATAATGAAGCAATACGAGGAGTGATAACTATGGAAAAAGCAATAATAACAATCAGAACCTTATTACCTGGTGAAAAAGAGTACATCGAATTGACCAGCCTAGGTTATGTCACGCGCCAGGATAAAGAAATCATTCTGACGTATAAAGAAAGTGAATTGACCGGGATGGATAATACAGAAACCACTATCATCCTCGAAGCTGCTGTCGTCACGATTAAACGCCAAGGTGATTTTGTGTCCATCCTTGAATTTTCAAAGAGAGAACCTAAAATGTGCCTTTACCATACGCCCTACGGGACCCTAAATGTGACAACTCATACCAAGGCGTACAACTATCGGGATCAAGGCGGCGAATTGGAACTATATCTTAACTATGGTCTGGTCATTGAAGGGGAAGCCCAAGGTGATACAAAGATGGAAATAAAAATCAGGGGCCAACAATAGAAAAAGAGAGTTGTGCATTGGGCACTGACATTTTAAGTGATCCCTGGTGCAGATTTGAAATGCAATAATTCTCTTAACAGTTTGTGAGTATCGGAAGGTTTCAAATGAAGGATCCGAATGAAGGATCCAGTTGAAGGTTCCGATTGTAGCTTCAAAATGGAGGTTCCGAAATGAAGAAACTGAATCGAGTTTCCAAGGAAGCTTTCTTAAAGTATCTAAATGAAGTCTTCGAATAAAGCTTTAAAAACTCTGTCAAACCCATAGGTAAACAAGGGCAGTGAATCTTCACAAAGGATTCCACAATTGATCTCAGTGAAGTTCTTAATTGACAAATCGCTTAATTAAAAAGATAATTATTAAAGATATACAATTTTGATTCTCACCACATCATCCAATATTATATTTGGGTGATATACTAGTATGAAACTCTCAAGTTATCTAATATACTCATTCATCAATATTCAGTGAATGCTCTAGCTTCATTGCGATGAGCCAATTCTTAACAAGTCAGCCGAATCGACAAAAGATAACCAAATTTTAAGACAAAGAATACGTGAGCAATTTAAGCTTACCGTTCCAAGTTGAAACCACTTAACTTAGGTACAGATTTATTCAACGACCATTATTCCCCCTTATTTTACACACTTTGAGTTTAGACAGAATTTATGTAGATCATTCGAATTTCTCTTTATTAGACAAATATTGTCAGCCGGTGACTCCAGAGTTCACTTGCAACACCAGTGTTTGTGCAATCCTCAACTATTTTCTCACCATAAACATTCCAACAAAGCATTTAACCAAAGCATTTAACCAAAAGCATTTAACCAAAAGCATTCAGCCAAAAGCATTCTATTCTAAAACAAGGTGATCAAAAGTAATTTCAACATTAAACAGTTCAATCTTAATAAGCGCACCTAAAACAGTGTAGCAACCTGTATTCCTATTTTCGTTTCTATAACTAAAGCCCACGGCATTTGTGACATTTACTATTTACCCATCGGTAGGATCGGGTGTGGATTTTTAATGTCTCAGATTTCTTAAATGACCAGACTAATATTCAATCGGAGAAGATGACACATGGAATTTGACTTAAAAAATCTGCAGTTGACTGAATTAAGAGATTTAGCCAAGGCAAACGGCGTAAAAGGCATCGCAAAATATCGTAAGAATGAGTTGATCGAAGTTTTAGAAAAGCTTCTGGAAAAAGGCGATCAGATGGAAGAAAAACCAGAAGCCCAAGTTCCGGACCAGGATCCCGAAGAAATAAGCCGAGACGTACCTAAAATTGAAAGCCACACCGTGCAGCTGGCACCCACTCAATCGGAAAACCCCGCGGAAAGTAAAGCAAAGGTTCAGCCGTCGTCTGTAAATATAGTCCCGCCACCGAGTTCGAATACTCCAGCCAACGATACGGAGCAGGCCCCCGGGGAGACTATAAAACCAGCTCCTCAATCGGGAAGCGGCGATGAGCCTAAGAAAGTGCCGGTCAAGTTTGTTGATCGCAATGGGATGGAATTGAGGGAAAAACTCAGTGGCCGAAGTGATGGCGATGGCAGAAGAAGTCAAGATTCAGTTCAACGGGACCACCGGTTTGAGCCCAATCAAGATCATTCCAGAGATCGAGCCGATCAGGAAGAGAGAGTCTTCCCACCGGATACCATCGATGCATTGGGGGTCCTTGAGATCATGGACCAAAACAGCTTTGGGTTTTTACGGGGAGATAATTATCTGACGACTTCCGATGATATCTATGTATCGCCTACCCAAATCCGCCGATTCCGCCTTAAGACCGGAGATCAAGTGGCGGGTAAAACAAGACCGACCCGGGAAGGTGAAAAATTTAAAGCGCTGTTCTTTGTGGACCGGGTCAATGGGGATCCTCCGGGAGTCGCCATGAGCCGCCGTGATTTTGAAACCTTGACGCCCATCTATCCAAATGAAAGACTTCATTTGGAAGTTCCTCAGAAAAACGATATGTCGACTCGGATCATGGATATTTTAAGCCCCGTTGGCAAAGGCCAAAGAGGCATGATCGTAGCCCCGCCCAAAGCCGGTAAAACAACGATCCTTAAAAAGATAGCGCAGCATCTGCGCATCAATTATCCGGAGCTGGTCATCATTGTCCTGTTGATCGATGAACGTCCGGAAGAAGTAACTGATATGAGGGAATCCATTGATGGGGAAGTCATTTATTCGACCTTCGATGAAGATCCCATGAATCATACGAAAGTATCAGAAATGGTCTTGCAACGGGCAAAACGTCTGGTTGAACATAAAAAAGACGTCGTCATTTTGTTGGATTCATTGACCCGATTATCCAGAGCCTATAATCTGACCGTCAGCCCCTCGGGCCGTACCTTGTCCGGCGGACTTGACCCGGCAGCACTTTTGATGCCAAAGAAATTCTTCGGAGCTGCCCGTAACATTCGAAATGGGGGTTCATTGACCATTTTAGCTACGGCTTTAGTTGAAACCGGCAGCCGAATGGATGATATGATCTTTGAAGAATTTAAAGGTACCGGCAATATGGAAGTTCATTTGGACCGTAAACTCCAGGAACGGCGGATTTTCCCGGCCATCGATATCTATAAATCAGGCACTCGCAAAGAAGAGCTCATCTTGAGCCCTGATGAGATCGAAGCGACTCGGAAAATACGGCGGCTTCTATATCGGGGTGCGGACATCTCCAAAATTACCGAAGAGCTGATTTCGCTGATGGATAATACCGAAAATAATGAAGAGTTTGTCGAGGCAATCAAAAAACTTCAGTTTTCCGTCCGCTAGTTTAAGAACAGCAATTGATCTGACATAAAATGGCTCTGCTTCAAGCAGAGCCATTGATTTAAAGAAAAACGCACAGAGCCGAAAAGAACAGAATCAAAAAACGCACAGACCCTAATATGAAACAGAGTCCAATATGAAACAAAGCCGAAAAACGGGAATAGCACAAAACGGGTAGTGAAAAAAATGAAACGGCGCCGAAAAACAAAAAAATAAGAAAAGTGAACTCCGGCTCGATTGACCGGAGTTCACTCTGGGTTAATTTCAAGTAGAAATCAACGGATTATTCAGCTTCGTTTTCTTCAACAACTGGGGCGTCAACAGGAGCAGCAGTCTTAATAACTCTCTTGTCAAATTTCTTCTTGAACTTGTCTACACGTCCACCAATATCAACAATCTTCTGCTTACCTGTGAAGAAAGGATGGCACTGAGAACATATTTCCACTCTTAGTTCGTCTTTAACAGATCCGGTTGTAAAAGAATTTCCACATGCACACTTAACAACAACTTCGTGATTGTACTTTGGATGTATGCCTTCTCTCATTTTTTTCACCTCTTATCATAATTTGTCATTTTATGTATCAATTAACTATTCAATGATAGCAGAATTTGGTTTGATAAGTCAATATTAATTCTGTTATTTATGGCCAATATGAAGTATAATATTGTATTGAGATGGAAAGATCCATAAACGGACGATCAATAAAACTAAACGAGGATATCAATGGCTAAATTATATTTTAGGTACGGGGCAATGAACTCTGGTAAATCCACTGCATTAATGCAGGTTGCCTTCAATTATGAAGAGCGGGGAATGAATGTTTATTTGATCAAACCGCAAGTGGATACCAAGGGTGGCCTGACCCTGATTTCAAGGTTGGGAGTCCGCCGGCCCGTGGACTATATGGCATTGCCCACCGATGATCTATATGAAAAAATTAGAGATACCATCGAACATCAGACCATCGATTGTATTTTAATCGATGAAGCTCAATTTTTAAAAAAGCATCAGGTGGATGAACTGATGGCAGTGACTGTGAAGCTAAAGATCCCGGTGATCGCCTATGGGCTAAGAACCGATTTTTCTACCAATGGATTCGAAGGCGCCGAACGGCTTTTATTATTGGCTCACTCCATTGAAGAAATGAAAACGATCTGTACCTGCGGGCGAAAAGCCACGTTCAACGGACGTAAGATCAACGGTCAGTTTGTCTTTGAAGGCCAACAAGTGGCCATTGATAACCAAGCCGATATAGAATACCAATCCTTGTGTCCGGAATGTTATTTCCGGTTAAAAGACGAGTATGAGGCATCCAAAAAAATAGGGAAAATGACTCTTTAAAATCCATTGGGTTAATAATATTTTAACCGGGCAGCAGAGGCTTTTGATACAATGCAATTAGTTACCATTGCATTAGTCAGTTGAAAGATGCGGCGGTTATTAACCAACGGATGGGATATTTAGAAAATAAAAAATGAATGATGAGGTAGACATGAAAAACGTAGGAGGACAGGCTGTCCTTGAAGGCGTTATGATGCGAGGCAGTGCCTGTGTGGCAACTTCAGTCAGAACCCCTGAAGGTGTCATTGAGACATTAGTAGAACCAATTATATATAACAGCTCAGCCCTGCGCAAAACGCCGGTTGTTCGCGGTGTCTTTAATCTCGTGGATGCCATGTCCACCGGATTACGGGTCATGAATTATTCCGCCAGCTTCTTTGAAGAAGACAGCCAGGAGAGTTCCAAGTCCTATGAATTATTGGATCGGTTATCCGGCGGTCGAGCCGAGAAGATCTCATCCGTTTTTACCATCGGACTATCCCTTGGTCTGGCACTTTTATTTTTCACCGTGTTGCCGACGGTGTTTGCCCGACTGATCATGAACGACGGCATTAACCGTCTGGCTTTAAATTTTCTCGAGGCAGCGATCAAAATTCTCTTATTCGTGATCTACCTGTTGGCGATTTCACGGATTCCGGAAATTCACCGGGTGTTTAAATACCACGGCGCTGAACATAAGGTCATCGATGCCTATGAGCATAATTTAGAACTCACCGTTGAAAATGTCAGAAAGTCTTCCCGATATCATGCCCGCTGTGGAACCAACTTTATGTTCTTAGTGCTGGTCGTTTCGGTGGTGGTGTTTTCATTTGTACCTTCCTTTAACCCATTGGTTCGAGTCGGTGCGAAGATCCTATTGATCCCTCTGGTGGCCGGACTGACCTTTGAATTGATCATCTGGTTAGGTGCCAATGAATCAGCCCTATCCAAAGCCATTAGTTTCCCCGGGAAGATGATGCAGCGGATCACAACGTCAGAACCGGACGATTCCATGATCGAAGTAGCGATTGCAGCCCTTAAGCGTTCTGAGAACATCCCCTATACAATTAAGGACTTGAAAGCCTACGCCGACGAGAGATTAAAAGGGATGGACGGCGGAGCCTTGGATCGCGATGTGATCTTAAGTCATGTCACAGGACTGGACCGGGCGTATTGCCTGGCTCACCCCGAGGCGAAAATTGATTATGCCCAGTATGATGAATTTAGAAAATTGATCGATCAACGAAAGAAATATAAGCCGGTAAGCTATATTACCGGCCATAAGGAATTTATGGGATTGGATTTCCTGGTCACGGAAGCGACCTTGATCCCCCGACCGGATACGGAAACCTTAGTAGAAACAGCTGCTTCGTTTATCCGCAAACACGACGCCCAAGGCGCCGGACTCAAGATCCTGGATCTATGTTCAGGATCAGGGGCCATCGGCTTATCGCTATTGGCAATGTTTCCCCATAATTCGTTGGTTTTATCCGATATCAGTGCAGAAGCGATGGCAGTGGCCCGCCTAAATGCAGAGAAACTCGGATTGATGGACCAGACGGAATTCGTGGTGAACGATCTCTTTGAGGGGATCAATACGGACTTTAATTTCGATGTCATTCTGTCCAATCCGCCCTATATTAAATCCCAGGACCTGCGAACACTGCCCAAAGATGTTCGTGAATTTGAACCCAAAAAAGCCTTGGACGGCGGAAAGTCCGGTCTTGATTTCTATGAACGGATTTCTGATAAAGCCCGCCAGTACATTACCGACGGTGGATCGCTCTTCTTTGAAATTGGTGCCGACCAAGGGTTGGAAGTCACCAATATTTTAAAAAAATACAACTGGCAGGACCCAGAAGTTATCAACGATTTGGCTGGCCGATCCAGGGTCATTCGAGCATCCTGGATTCGGGATCTGTAGCGAAGCACAGCAAGACCTTTACTATGAAACCCCGATGAAAAACTGTGCTATAATACAAAAGTTGAAAATGAATGGAGTGAATTAATATGCTGGAAAGACTCAGCTTTATCGAAAATAAATATGATGAATTATCCCACCAGATCTCAGACCCGGCCATCATGGGCAACCAAACCGAATGGCAGAAACTAGTGCGCGAGCACTCTGAACTGGAAGATATTGTAACAAGATACCGTGAATATAAGACCCGCCAAATGCAATTTGATGAAAATCGAGAAATGTTGCACGAAAATGATCTGGATCCTGATATGAAAGAAATGTTTCAGGAAGACAACAAGACTCTGGAAGCGGAAATGAACCAGATCAAAGATGAAATTCAGATGCTCCTGATCCCTAAAGATCCAAATGATCAGCGAAACGTCTTTGTAGAAATTCGAGGGGGAGCCGGTGGTGATGAAGCCGCTTTGTTTGCTCATTCCCTGTATCGACTCTACGTCAAATATGCTGAAAACCAAAACTGGAAAGTTGAATTGATGTCTTTGAATGAAAATGACATCGGCGGATTCAAAGAAGTTGTGTTTATGATCAAGGGCAACGGTGCTTATTCCCGATTAAAATATGAGTCGGGGGTCCATCGGGTCCAACGTGTCCCAGAAACTGAATCGTCGGGCCGGATCCACACTTCAACGGCCACGGTGGCAATTATGCCCGAAGTGGATGACGTTGATGTCCAAATCGATCCCAATGATCTAAGAATTGACGTCTATCGGTCCTCCGGTAATGGCGGACAGTCCGTTAATACCACCGATTCGGCCGTTCGAATCACACATATCCCATCGGGCCTCGTTGTGGCCATGCAGGATGAGAAGTCCCAGCTTAAAAACAAGGAAAAAGCCATGAAGGTCCTTCAGGCTCGTCTCTATGAAATAGCTGAGCACGAAAGACATCAAAGCATTGCCGATGAGCGTAGATCCCAAGTTGGTACCGGAGACCGGTCCGAGCGGATCCGGACCTATAACTATCCCCAGGGTCGGGTTACCGATCACCGCATCGGCATGACGCTCTATAAATTGGAAGCGTTCATGGATGGCGACATCGATGAAATGCTGGATGCCTTGACGGCTTTTGACCAGAGTGAAAAACTCAAGCTCATGGGCAGAGACGGAAGCTAATTTTAATGCAGCCCCTTTCGGGGGACTGCATTTTTTAGCAAAATCAAATCAAAATTAAATCAGGCATATCTCATATAAATTGAGTAGAACTTAAGAAGGAGGCACCGGGTGCAGAATCTAAATTTAACAACACACTGTTATAATTTACTGGATATGACAGAATTTGAAAAAGCTCAAGTATACCAAGCTGCAGGGGAGATCCTTCATAAGGGCGGAACCGTTGTGTTTCCCACAGAAACTGTATATGGACTGGGGGCAGACGCTATGAATCCGGAGGCAGTGTCGGCCATCTATAAAGCCAAAGGGCGACCATCGGACAACCCCTTGATCATTCATGTGGCAGATTTTGATATTTCGAAAATCGTCCGGGAAATCCCGCCCAGTGCAGTCCGGTTGATGGAAACGTACTGGCCGGGTCCTTTGACCATTATCATGAAGAAGAATCCTGGGGTTCCTGACGCCACCACCGGTTCCCTTGATACAGTGGGAGTCAGGATGCCGGATCAGCCAGCTGCCTTGGAAATGATCAAGGCCGGTGGCGGATTTATTGCGGCCCCGTCGGCCAATATTTCCGGGCGGCCCTCCCCGACGACTTTTCAGCGGTGTGTTGAGGATCTTTATGGCAGGGTGGATATGATCCTGGGCATGGACCAATCCAAAGTGGGGCTGGAATCAACCATCATCGACGTGAGCGGTGAAACACCGGAGCTTTTACGGCCGGGTGCCATCACGTTGGAGATGCTCCAAGAAACCCTTGGGACCGTCATCTATGAGCCGGGAAATTCCTTGAGTGACGATGTGGCCCCCCGGGCCCCGGGCATGAAATATCGCCACTATGCCCCCCGTGCCAAGGTCATTATTTTTAAAGGGGAAGTCGGTAAAGTTCGTCAGGCCATGCGTTCTCGCCAAACCGACCGGACCCTGTTAATTTTCACCCAGGAGCAGCCCTCATCAGAGGAAACTCAGCAAACGGCTCAATTGAAGATGGCCGAAGAACATAGCATCACATTTGATTCGGTCAGTCAGGCCGCCCATGAAATTTTTGAAACCATGCGCTGTGCCGATGATCAGAACTATACTGAAATTTTGATCCAAGCTGTTCCCGAGACCGGACTAGGGTTGTCCTTGATGAATCGAGTTAAAAAAGCAGCAGGCTACGACATCGTGGAGGTGGATTGATTGAAAATAATATTTGTCTGTACCGGAAATACGTGTAGAAGCCCCATGGCTGAAGGGATCGTAAAAGCCCTGGCCCCGGATATTGAAGTTGAATCCAGAGGGATATTTATTACTCCAGGTATGAATACCAATAAATTCACTCAACAGATTTTAAACGAAAAACTAGCCGTAGTACTGGATCATCCGGCCCGGGAAATTTCGGATCAAGACTGCCTCAATGCTGATCTGGTTTTAACAATGACGCAATCCCAAGCCGATTTTATTCGTAACCTGGGTGAATGCACCCAAGTTTATACCCTGACCGATTTTGCAGAAGAAGAAGGGGACGTACCAGACCCCTTTGGCAGCCCATTGTCGGTTTACGAGCGGACCTACGAATCATTGATCCGACTGATCAATAAAACATTGAAAAAGATCAGAGAGGACGAATGGCCTAGCTCATAGACAAAGGATTAGACCAACCCATCCCATCACTCTTCATGTGGATCAATGGATCTGGACCGATATTGAGTAAAGCAGACGGTGAATTCAGCCGAAGGTGTGTTTTGTCGAGGGTGAATTTAGCCGAAGGTGAGTTTAGTGGAAGATGAGTTTGGTCGAAGGTGAATTTAGTCGAAGCTGAGTTTAGTGGAACAAAACTTTCAATGTAAAGTAGTTGGTTTTGATATATAATATAAAAGGAAAAAAATGACCGATGGTTCATTATAATAACATCCCAAAAATTTAACAGCCTGAAGGAGATTACTATGGGTACTATTACCGAAATAAAACATCCGTTGATTCAACACAAACTGGCAATTATAAGAAACAAAGATACAGGTTCCAAAGAATTCCGGGAAGTGGTGGAAGAGATCGCCATGCTCATGTGTTATGAGGTCACTCGGAATATCGTCACAGAAGACGTAGTGGTGGAAACCCCAATGGGACCCGCGAACTGCAAAATGATCGCCGGTAAAAAGCTGGCCATTGTGCCCATCTTAAGAGCCGGCCTTGGCATGGTCGAAGGAATGCGTAAACTGGTTCCGGCCGCTAAAGTAGGACATATCGGTTTATATCGGGATGAGGAGACGCTCCAGCCCGTTGAATACTTTGCGAAGCTGCCACAGGATATCCATGAACGGGATATTATTCTGGTGGATCCCATGCTGGCTACCGGAGGATCGGCCATTGACGCAGTGACCCTTTTAAAGCGCCGTGGTGCTGAATCCATTCGGTTTGTTGGTCTGATTGCAGCTCCTGAGGGGGTCAAAGCGTTGGCTGAAGCTCACCCTGATGTGGATATCTATTTGGCAGCCATCGATGAGAAATTAAATGAAAAAGGCTATATTATTCCAGGCCTGGGCGATGCCGGTGACCGGTTATTCGGTACGAAGTAACTAGATTTAAGCTTATTAAAACTTATTAAAGCTTATTAAAGCTATTTAAAGAGGAAGGTGACGTTTTTTAACCCGCCTTCTTAACACAAGATCTTATTATATAGAACTTGCAGAGGGTTTCTGTCCGGAAACTCTTTGTTCCGTAATTTACAGTGCGAACCTGTCGGGACGGCCAATTGGGCAGTTTGGTTAAAAATCCACAGTTAATTGTGGGAATCAGATTCCTACGGTTGATTTCACTCAAGGTGAGTACTATAATTAAATTTGTCTGAAAAAGAGGAGCGATGTTGTGGATCAGGAACTCAAAGACCTAGTCAGAAAAATCGTTAAAATAACCGCATTTATTGCTCTGCCCCTAACATTTCTAGTGTTATTCATAAGGGACATTCCATCTGGTGTGTCTCTTTTTTTGGGTAGTTTTATTGCCATGACCGGTTTTGCTGTAAATGTGCTGGTAACCAGTCGGGTAGTGAAGGGAGAAGGCGGTCTTTTCCTAACATTGTTGATGAATTTTCTCAGGACGATGATCACCGTATTAGTCGGTGCTATCTTAATCTGGATTCGGCTTGACCTGTCCATTTACTATATCGCAGGATTTACATTGATCCTGGTCGCAATTGTTATTTATGCAAAACGCCTTAACTAAAAGGAGAGTGTCTTATTAATGCACATGGTTGACTTTATCACTGAAGGACCGCTGAAGGTTTTTAACGTAGGCGGATTCGACATTGCCATCACAAAACCTATGCTCGTCGCCACCGGAGCAATGATCGTTTTATCCCTGATTTTTATTTTTTTGGGAAGTAACTTAAAAGTCATTCCTGATACGAAACGCCAAATCGTCACTGAAACGATCTATGGACTGATCAAAGGGATCGTGGATGATAATATGGGTCCTACGTATCAGCGGTTCATTCCCTTTATCGGAGCGTTGATCATTTATCTGTTGGGACAGAATTTTGTCGCGTTGTTCGGTTTCAAACCCCCCAACTCAAGCTTCTCCACAGCTTTGGGACTTGGTCTGGTATCATTTTTGATGATCCACGCCAATGCCGTCCAAACCGGTGGCGTGAAGGGCTACTTAGAGTCCTACATCAAGCCCATGCCGTTCTTGTTGCCCATCACTTTACTGGAACGGATCATCTTCCCAATCAGTTTGTCTTTGCGGTTATTCGGTAATATTCTGGCCGGTACGGTCATCATGTCACTGATCTACGGTACGCTCCTGGAATTCCAGTTCTTTTCGTCACTGGTATTGCCGTTGCCTTTCCATGCTTACTTCGATATTTTCGAAGGCGGCATCCAAGCCGTTATTTTCACCTTCTTGACCATGATCCAAATTAAGCTCATTGCAGAAGAATCAACCCCGGGTCATGAAGCTTAAACGATCAAACAGATCAATGAAGATCCTCTAGATCACAAATTATAAAAACGACCCAGAGCATCGGGTAAATGAAATTCAATGAAAAAATAAAGTGAAATACAACCAACAAAAGACAACAGAGTTTAAGAAAACCACCAAAAAAATTAACAAAAGACGACCAATCAAGGATCAAACAAGCCGACCCTATACGGTTGACCGGTCAAAGCCCACGGGAAATACCGGAAGATCGGGAAAAACTACAAAAAAATAAAAATAAATAGATATTTAAGGAGTAAACATTATGGAATTAGGATTAAGAGCGATGGCCGCAGCCGTTGCAGTGTTGACAGGAATCGGAGCTGGTATATCAACAGGTCTTGCCACAGGAAAAGCAGTTGAGTCCGTCTCAAGACAGCCGGAAGCATCATCAAAAATTATCACAGTTTTAGTCATCGGATCAGCCTTCGCTGAAGCAACCGCTATCTATGGTCTGTTGGTTGCCATCCTTTTGATTTTCGTAGGACTTACCTAAGAGCCCCGGAAAATTAAATTCATTAAATCAACAGGAGGAATATCAGATGAGTATACAACTAACTGAAATATTAGCCAGTTCCCTTAACTTTCTCATCTTCTACTTTATAGTACGATTCTTCTTCTTTAAGAAGATCAATGTGACGTTGGAGGAAAGAAACCGGGCCGTTAAGGATAATATTGACAAAGCAATTGCCGACCGGGAAGAAGCCGAATTGCTTTTGGTCAAGGCCAAAGAAACCGATCAGTTGACCAAGGAAAAGGGAATTATTGTCATTAATGAATATAAGAGAAAAGCGGAAGAACTCTATGAAGACATCGTAGGGGATGCCCGTGAGGAAGCCAAATTGATCGTCAATCGCGGCAATACGGACGCCGACCGGGAAGTTGAACAAGCCAGAAAAGTAATCCGACGCAATGTTATTGAACTTGCCACCATGCTTTCCAAAAAAGCCATTGGGGAGGACGCAACTGAGGAAACTCATGACCGTCTGGTAGACGATATCATCAGTAAAGTAGGCGAAGTTTAATGTACGAATTTCTTGACAGAAGATATGCACAGGCTCTATATGATGTGGCTGTTTCCAAAAATAGAGTCGAAAAATATATTGAGGATCTGACATCCATTGTCAAGGTAATCGATGAATCAGCTGATTTTCAACGGGTCATCAAGCATCCTGAAATTTCAACCAAGGAAAAGAAAAAATTCTTCATCAACCTGTTTAAAGGGAAAATTGATGAGGATCTACTGACTTTCCTTTTAATATTGGTTGAAAAAGACCGGATCCTTTTCCTTAAGGAAAAGCTGGTTGAACTCAAGAAAATCGATTTGGAGAATCGTGAAACCGTCATTGCCAAGATCCGAACAGTCAAAGCGCTCAAAGAATATCAAAAAGTGGCGTTGGCTGAAAAATTACAGGCAAAGTACCACAAAAAAGTTGAGATCGAAGAAACCGTTGATCCTGACATTTTAGGCGGTATATTGATCCGGGTCGATGATGATTTAATCGACGGCAGCGTCAGATCGTCCTTAGAAGAACTGAAACAGTCTATGTTCTCAAAAATCGAGGTAAATTAGGCATGAAAATTAAACCGGAAGAAATAACTTCCGTCATCCGCTCAGAAATCGAGCGGTTTGACAAAAAAGTTCAAACGGTGGATTCAGGAACGGTCGTACAGATCGGTGACGGAATCGCCAGAATATACGGGCTGGATAACTGCATGGAAGGGGAACTCCTGGAAATGCCCGGCGGTGTCAAAGCCATGGCGCTAAACTTGGAATATGACAACGTCGGCGCCGTAATTTTAGGGTCAGCTGACGCGGTCAGAGAAGGCGATATCGTCCGTAAAACCGGTAAAGTCGTTGAAGTTCCGGTGGGTGAAGCCATGATCGGCCGAGTCATCAATGCACTGGGTGAGGCCATTGACGGGAAAGGTTCCATTGAAACCACGACCTATCGGCCCATTGAAGTAATTGCGCCGGGTATCATCGAGCGTAAATCAGTTACCGTTCCATTGGAAACCGGAATCAAAGCCATTGATTCCATGGTTCCCATCGGTCGTGGTCAGCGTGAACTGATCATCGGCGACCGCCAGACCGGAAAGACCCAGATCGCCCTGGACACCATTTTAAACCAGAAGGGGAAAGGCGTCATCTGTATCTATGTGGCCATCGGCCAAAAGCAGAGTACCGTTGCCAATATCTATAATATTTTGACACGCTCCGGCGCCATGGACTATACCATCATCGTGGCCGCCACAGCTGCCCAAAGCGCACCGCTGCAGTATTTATCGGCTTATACCGGCTGTACCATCGGTGAGTTTTTCATGAATAAGGGACGGGACGTTCTCATCGTTTATGATGATCTGTCCAAGCATGCCGTGGCCTATCGGGCCATGTCTTTATTATTGCGCCGTCCGCCGGGACGCGAAGCTTATCCCGGTGATGTATTCTATATCCACTCCAGACTCCTAGAGCGCGCTGCCCGGTTGTCCGACAACCTGGGAGGCGGTTCCATGACGGCATTGCCCATTGTTGAGACCTTAGCCGGTGACATCACCGCCTATATCCCCACCAACGTAATTTCCATCACCGATGGCCAGATCTTCTTGCAGTCGGACTTATTTTACAACGGAATTCGTCCCGCCATCAATCCTGGTATTTCAGTATCCCGGGTCGGTGGTAATGCCCAAAGCAAAGCCATGAAGAAAGTGTCCGGCAAACTGCGCCTTGACTTAGCCCAGTTCCGTGAACTGGAATCCTTTGCTCAGTTTGGAACGGATCTGGATGCCTCGTCCCGTAACTTACTGGATAAGGGCCAGCGCATCGTTGAAATTTTAAAACAGCCCCAATTTAAACCCATGCGCTATGAAAAACAGATCATGATCCTCTATGCCGTCATGAACAATAAACTCAATCACATCGACGTTCGCGATGTCCGGCGCTTTGAAGAGGAATTCCTTGAATTTATGGATACCTATCACAGAGATCTCGGTAAAGAGATCGTGGCTACTGGAGAATTGCCCAAGGAATTAACCAACCAGTTGGATGAGGTCATTGAAGAATTTATTAAGGATTACTTCAGCGGACGGAAGGTGTAACAGATGGCAGGCGTATCGTTACTCAGTCTCAAACGAAGACAAAAGACTGTAACTTCAACTCGAAAGATCACCAAAGCCATGGGTCTTGTGTCCACCTCAAAATATCAAAAAGCCCGGTTGCGCCTTGCAGCAAATGATCACCACTATTCCTCCTTTTCGGATATAGTGGATGAAATTTTGAAGTCGGTGGTACCCAATGAATATGAGACTAGGATATTTTTAAAGAGCCCCAATCCGGGGAAACGGAAGCTGTTTCTCATCTTCAACTCTGTCAAAGGTCTCTGTGCCGGCTACAATACTCAAATTGGAAACGTGGCCCAGGGACTCATCGGAAAAGAACTGCTGGAACCCTACATCATCTTTACAGGGACCAGAGGGATCACGGAGCTACGAAAAAGCATCACCCCCGAGCATATGGAAAATTTGAATTTTGGGGATCTGCCGGACTTTAATGCCACCGAGGAGCTCTTTGATCACACCATCGGACTCTATCGAAACGGCTATGTCAGTGAAGTTGTCGTGATCTACACTAAATATCTCTCGGCACTGCGCGATGAAATTCGAGCTGATACCATCCTACCCTTTCCCAGTCTGGAGAAAAAAGAAGATCCGGCGGGAAAGGTCATATTTGATTTTGATCCCACCGCTGCTGAAATGGAAGATCAAATTTTTTCAATGTTTTTACGGGAAAAGCTGTACAATATTTTGCTTCATGCCAAAACGGCGGAACATTCTACCCGAATGAAAGCAATGGACAGCGCCAATAAAAATGCCGATGAGATTTTAAGTGATCTCAACAAGCAGCTCAATCGCGTCCGTCAGACCGCCATCACTCAGGAAATCACTGAAATTGTAGGCGGAGCGGAAGCCCTGAAATAGGAGGAAACATGGCTGATAATACAGGAAAAATAGTACAGATCATCGGACCAGTACTGGATATACAATTTAATTCCAGACACATGCCCCAGATATTCAATGCCCTGGAAATCAAAGACGGGGAACGCATCATTTATGCGGAAGTTGAACAGCACATCGGTGACGATATCGTCCGGGCCATTTCCATGGAGCCAACCGAAGGGCTAATGCGCGGCATGGAAGTGCTGGATATCGGCGCACCCATCACAGTTCCCGTTGGCCCGCAAACCCTGGGCCGGTTATTTAACGTCCTAGGCCGGACCATTGATGACGGACCACCGGTGTTTGCCGATAAATATCTGCCCATTCACCGCAAGCCGCCGAGCTTTGAAGAACAATCGGTGGAACCGGCAATGTTTGAGACCGGCATCAAAGTCATTGACCTGATTGCCCCTTACCAAAAGGGCGGAAAAGTCGGACTATTTGGCGGAGCCGGTGTCGGTAAAACCGTCTTGATCCAGGAACTCATCAACAACATCGCCAAAGAATCGGACGGTTTGTCCGTCTTTACAGGTGTTGGGGAACGCTCCCGGGAAGGCAATGACCTTTATCGGGAAATGCAGGAATCGGGCGTTATCCACAAAACCGCCCTGGTATTTGGACAAATGAATGAACCGCCGGGCGCCAGAATGCGCGTCGCCTTGACGGGACTCACCATGGCCGAATATTTCCGGGATCAGGGTCAGGATGTACTGCTCTTTATTGACAATATATTCAGATTCTCCCAAGCCGGTTCGGAAGTATCCGCTCTACTTGGCCGAATTCCCTCGGCAGTAGGTTACCAGCCGACTCTGGCTACAGAAATGGGTGCTTTGCAGGAGCGGATCACCTCCACCTATCGTGGATCCATCACATCCGTTCAGGCAGTCTATGTGCCGGCGGATGACTTGACTGACCCAGCACCGGCAACAACCTTCAGCCATCTGGATTCTACCACTGTCCTGGATCGTAAGATCGTTGAACTGGGGATTTACCCGGCAGTAGACCCATTGGCTTCCTCCTCGCGGATCCTTGATCCCATGATTGTCGGCGAAGAACATTATGATGTGGCCAGACGAGTCATTCAGGTGCTGGAAAAATATAAAGAACTTCAGGATATCATCGCCATCTTAGGTGTTGAAGAATTGTCCGAAGACGATCGGGCAACCGTTGCCAGAGCGCGCCGGATCCAACGCTTCTTCTCCCAGCCATTCCGGGTAGCTGAACAGTTCACCGGAATGCCCGGTAAATTTGTGACCGTCAAAGAAACCATCACCGGTTTCAAAGAAATTCTAGACGGCAAGCACGACAATGTTCCCGAGGGGGCCTTCCTCTTCTGTGGCAATATTGACGATGTGTTGGAAAAAGCCAAGGAGATGACTTCGAATGCATCTTAAGATCGTTACGGTGGATAAAACCATCGCCGATGTGGAGATCAAATCCATCAAAACCCAAAGCCCCAAAGGGGAATTTGAAATACTGGAAAACCATTCACCCTTAATTGCACTAACGGTTCCGACAACAACGGTGTACGTGACCAATGAAGGGGTTCGCCAGGTTTTATTCACATCGACCGGCGTATTAAAGGTTCAGGACAATGTCATCCTGTTCATTACCGATTCAGGTGAACTAAAAAGTGCCATCGACTTGGAACGAGCCAGATGTTCCGAAGAATTAGCATTGCAGCGCATTGCTAATTCTTCTCGGACAAATCGCAAGATTCACCAGGAAGCACTTGCCCGGGCCAGGGCTCGGATAAAAACCAAGCAAACCGAATAGCTGGTGGCATCAATAAAATGATAAAAACCCTAAATAGTCAGTCCGGCAAACTCTTGCTGGATCGACGGTTTAGGGTTTTTTTAATGTGCTCAAATCCTGGTAGTCCCTGTAAACCACCGAATCAAGGATACAAGGCACAAACTTGATAAGGTAAGTTACGGCAGAGCCGACTGGGGGCCCTTTAAGGGGTTTTTGAATTGATCACGGAGGCAGTGGCATCAGTGACCAACTGCTGGTAGGCGTCTTGTAAGACTCGGGTGTCCAAGGACAAGGTAATTCCATCATATCCTTGGGCGGCTAAGGCACCGGCGGACTTTGGATCGAGTGAAAAGTACATCAGGATCTTCCCGGCGGCCTTTACGGTCTGACGGATCTTGGTGGTGGCTGCCTTAAACGTGGGATGATCAAACTGTCCGGCCAGCCCCATGGAAATGGATAGATCAAAGGGCCCGATAAATACACCATCAACCCCGTCGATTTGAACAACTTCGTCGATGACTTCCAATAGTTCCTTTGTTTCACATTGCGGAATCAATAGCACTCGGTCATTGGTATTATTCATTGCGCTGGTCAAAGGCAAATTCGGTTCGTCACAAGCACCCCAGCGGGACCCACGGTTAGGACAATAACCGCGTTGACCCAAAGGAGGGAACTTCGCCAATTGGACTAGGTGACGGACTTCTTCAATAGTTTGCAGGCCTGGTACAATAAGGCCCATGGCGCCGGAATCCAAAACTTTCTGGATCACGGCTCGGCTGATTTCCCCAATTCTAACCAAAGGAGTTAGGTTATTCAATTCAGCGGCGCGAATTAAGTCGGTAATTGTTTCCGTATCGAAATGACCATGTTCTGCATCGATGATGACATAATCAAGACCGGTGTTGCAAAGGGCCTCAAGGCCGCTCATATTTCCGATTTCGATAAAGGTCCCTAAGGTATAAGCACCAGACTGGATTTTTTTCTTAAAATTATTTTCCACAAGCTTTTCGCAACCTCACTTTTTTTAGTTTATTGGATGGGAATGTTGATCTAGGCAGGGGCGAATTGTTGATCTAGATCAGATCGAATTGTTGATTAGAGTATAACATGAATTAATTCAGGTCAGTGGGGGGATTATTCCGAGGTTCGGTGACAGGGGTTAAATGATCCCAGACCACGATCTAAATTGCTTATAGTATGGTCTGGGATGACATTATTTTAGGGTGTTTAGGCTAGGAAATCCAAAGCATATTGAGCATACAGGGCGCTGCCGTTGGCTAAAACTGCTTCATCCACATTGAAACATTCATTGTGGTGGGGGAAGTCAGTGCCCTTTTGGGCATTGGCGCAGCCAATGAAGGCAAAGCAGCCGGGTTTATCCTGAATATAGTAGGCAAAATCTTCTCCACCGGTAGTTGGTTGTGAAAGGATGATGGCTTCTTCATCATAAACTTTAAGGGCAGCCACTCTAGCTAGTGCCGAGGAGTTGGCCTCGTTGATAAGCGGCGGAGTCACTTTACGGTAATCAAGGACGGCCTTGGCCTGATAAAGAGCGGCGGTCCCTTCGATGATCCGAGTCATGTCTGCTTCAATGGTGTTGGCAATGTCCTTTGAAAAATAGCGATTCGTTCCATCCATAGAGGCATCTCCGGCAATGATATTGAACCGAGTTCCGCCTTTGATGGTTCCCACGGTAACAACCAGCGGATCCATTGGGCTGGTTTCACGGCTCACGAGTGTCTGCAGGTTCATGACAATTGCAGAGGCAACAACGACTGCATCGACACACTGATTGGGCATGGAGCCATGGCCGGATTTCCCGGTGACCTTGATATCAAACCAGTCGGCAGCTGCCATTCTTGGACCAGCTTCAACGGAAACGGTGCCAGAGGGTGAGTTGGACCAGATGTGAGCTCCAAAGAAGTTATCCACTTCATTAAACCAGTCTCCGGCGGCGATGAGCTCTTTGGCACCTTGGGCCACTTCTTCAGCTGGTTGGAAGATCAGCTTGACCGATCCCTTAAAATCATTCCTGCACTCGAGAAGGATCTTGGCCGCCCCTAATAGCATAGCAGCATGGGCATCGTGACCACAGGCATGCATTTTACCCTCATTTAACGACTTGTAATCCACGGTAGTCTTCTCCGTAACATTCAGGGCGTCGATATCGGCTCGAAGTCCTACGCACTGGCCAGGGCCGCTGCCTTCGATGGTTCCAATTAGACCCGTAGCCGTTGGTCGGATATAGGGGATCCCCATTTTATCAAGCTCTTTGGCAATATATTCCGTTGTTTCAAATTCTTCCAAAGAAAGTTCGGGGTGCATGTGGAAATACCGGCGTTGTTCTACAATATAGGATTCATATTTTTTAGCAAGGTCTTTTGTGTTCATTTAAATCTCCTTTACGATGTGATCAAAGAGATCAGTAGAACTGATCGTACTCGTTGATCATGGATTGGCAGCAACGATCTGATTGCAATTGTTAAAGTTACAGGGCTCTTAGTGAATGATCTATTTAAAACTTAGGTGTCTCTTATTTGACCAGTGGACTCAACAGTCCGGCCAAGACCACCGATGCAATGGATACGGTAATGAATCCAGCAACCAGCATTTTTGGCAGGATCTGCTCCAAAACGATTTTTTGATCCTCTGGATCATCGGAGACAGCTCTGGAAACTTCATTGGAAATAATGAACGTACCAGGGAATCCAAACAGGGCGCTGGCCCCAATGGCAATACCCATATAGGGGGATACCTTAAGGACTTTTGAGGCCACAAAGGCAAAAATCATAATTCCGATGGTACCAAGAACCAAAGCGGTCAAAATAGTGGGAAGAAGTTCCACAACGATCTGAGGAGTTGCTTTTGATAGGTTATTAAAAATAACAGTCATCAAAGCGGCCATGGCAATACCTGAGGAATTGGACTTGGTCAGCACAGCTTTTTCAAGGAAGCCGACTTCATGGGCAATTACACCGAAAATCAATGCCAGGATGTTTTTATCCAACACATTGAATCCAACCAACTTTTGGGCATAGACCGAAATAACCGTTGCGACTAAGGCCACTAAAGCTGTTTTTGCCAGCATTACATTCTCAGATTTGAAACGGGATAAGAAGGTGGTTTGTTCCGATGGCTGAGCCTCAGGAGCAGTTTTAGTCTCTACAGTAGTTGCCTGGGCTAAAAGTTCCGCTTTCTTGGATAAAATGGTTTTGGATTCCCGCCGAAGCATAGCAGATGCAACGGGATAGCCAACAAAACCTTGAACAACCACCAATAAGGTAGCCAGGACCGCATAAGATTCATTTCCTATTCTTGTGGCGGCCTCTGCCATTTGGATCCCGGCAATGACTCCACCGGCCAAAGGCGGTGCAGCAATTATTGCGGCATTGGTACCGATGATCTGGGAACCGATCAAAAGCAGGAAAACCACGATACCGACAACAGCTGCAACAGAAATAATAACCGTTCTCCATTGCTCCTTGAGCTGCTTAAAGTTTAGCATGGTACCCATGTGAGTCAACAGTAGAGTAATTAAGAGTCCTCCGATGGAAAGCATTTGCGAAGTGGCAAACAAGTCCACCGGAATTCCAATCCAGAACCCAATTAGAAAGAGAACCGAACAGGTAAATAACATAGAGACAATGCTCTTGGTTTTCACGGAAATAATATCACCGATACCGAAAACGACGAGAACAAAGGTAAGTGAAACAATTGATTTTAAAACAGGATCCCCGAAGATGGTTTGTAAAAAAGTCACGAATAAATCCTCCCGATACAAAATTAGATTTAATAATAATATTTATCCTAAGGATATAATAAGAATTAGTCAAACCGAACCACCAATCTCATAATAAAAAAAAAGGCGATTCTTAATTGAAAAACAAAAAGGAGAGGCAAGAAAACGAGTTGCAGATATAATTTTTGCATAAATATACATATTTAACATTAAAAATAGAATAATTTTCACCCATTAAAAAGAACTGTTGACACACCCCTAAAAACCGACTCTAAGACAGTAGACGAAGGAAGACAATGGTCTTTTAAATAGGATTGGCGCATTCTGGTTAAAGGGCTTGTTGGAAAGTTTTAAACCATTATTATAGTGAAAAATTGTGCTTGACCAGTAAAATTGTGCTTGACCAGTAAAATTGGGATTGGCAAGTAGAATTGTGATCGGTCAGAAAAATCGTAATCGAATAATAGACTCGGGTAAAAAAGAGCAGTGAGAATCAAATATAAAAAAACTACCTGTTAAGTTTAAGCCATGAACATGCCTTTAGAAAGTCTGGACCCTTTGACAATATCTTTTGCAGCAAATATTTTGATTTTGACTCCGGATTTGAAGGTGTAACGACGAAAAACGGCTCATAAATAAAAATTCAGTCAATAAATTGGCTTTTATCGAAAAAAAGACTTGAATAATCTCTAAGGTACAAGCTATAATAGTCTTTGTCAGTTTAGAAAATGGAGGTGTTCCCGAGCGGCCAAAGGGGGCAGACTGTAAATCTGTTGTCTCAGACTTCAGTGGTTCGAATCCACTCTCCTCCACCATAAAACTGTCACAATTTCATAATTGCTGGTGTGGCTCAAAGGCAGAGCAGCTGATTTGTAATCAGCAGGTTGTCAGTTCGATTCTGACCACCAGCTCCGGAGGTGTTCCCGAGCGGCCAAAGGGGGCAGACTGTAAATCTGTTGTCTCAGACTTCAGTGGTTCGAATCCACTCTCCTCCACCATTTTAAAATTAAATAATTACTCTTATCAAGAGAGGTGGAGGGAAAACAGGCCCTGTGAAACCCGGCAACCGGCAGAAATGTACGGTGCCAATTCCTGCGGTAAAACGCAAGATGAGAGACATATTCGAAAGAATGATCTCTTGTTTTTGTGCAAGGGATCATTTTTTTTCGCGAATTATCTTAAACTAACACAATAATCGGTCGAATAGGAGGCTATCAATGAAAAAATTATTTACGTCAGAGTCCGTTACAGAAGGACATCCCGATAAGGTCTGTGATCAGATCTCAGATGCTGTATTAGATGCAATCCTAGCAGAGGATCCCACCGCTCGGGTGGCCTGCGAAACATGTGCAACTACCGGCATGGTGCTGGTCATGGGTGAGATCACCACAAATTGCTACATCGACATCCAGAAAATAGTCCGTAAGACCGTTACAGATATCGGTTATGTCCGGGCTAAATACGGGTTTGATGCCGATACCTGTGCGGTATTGACCACCATTAACGAACAGAGCCCTGACATTGCCCAGGGTGTAGACGACGCGCTGGAGAAGCGGGGAGCCGACAGCAAGAGCTTTGAAGAGAAATTTGGAGCTGGCGATCAAGGCATGATGTTTGGTTATGCAACCAACGAAACACCCAGTTATATGCCGGCCCCGATCCATTTAGCTCATAAATTGGCTAAGAAATTGGCGGACGTACGCAAAGACGGAACATTGGCTTATTTGCGGCCCGACGGGAAAACTCAAGTCACTGTGGAATATGACGATGCTAAGGTGATCCGGGTCGATACCATCGTTGTTTCGTCCCAGCATGCACCTGAGATCAGCCATGAGCAAATTGAAAAGGACATCAAAAAATTCGTCATCGAAGCGGTGGTTCCAGCGCAACTCTTAGACGATGCAACGAAATACTACATCAACCCGACGGGTCGGTTTGTTTACGGCGGTCCCGGCGCTGATTCAGGTCTGACCGGTCGAAAGATCATCGTCGATACCTATGGCGGCTACGGCCGTCACGGCGGCGGTGCGTTCTCCGGAAAGGATCCGACCAAGGTAGACCGGTCGGCAGCTTACGCCGCTCGCTGGGTGGCTAAAAACCTTGTCGCGGCCGGAGTCGCTGATAAACTTGAAATTGAACTAGCCTATGCCATCGGAATTGCAGCGCCTGTTTCCATCGAGGTGGATACCTTTGGCACTGGAAAAATCGCCGATGATCAAATCATCGAGATCATCAGCCAGGTCTTTGACCTTCGTCCCGGTGCGATCATCCGTAATTTGGATCTGCTTCGTCCGATCTATAAGCAGGTTGCAGCCTATGGTCATTTCGGCCGGGACGACTTGGATCTGCCCTGGGAGAGCCTCAATAAAGTCGATGAAATCAAGAAATATTTGGTTTAAAAAAGCCAGCCACTAAATACACAACACTAAATAACTGACCCTAAATGACCGATTTCCATTTTCTTTTACTAAGATTGGGAAATCGGTTATTATTATAATCAATACAAAGCATTTACGAATTGGAACTTGTAACCGGTCCAGGGGATGAATTACCGGTAAAGGGTCCGGCAAAGTGTTGGCTCGAGACTATGACCTAAAGAGGAGAATATACCAAGGCAAAGGAGGCTAGGGGAAGTGAATAATAACATCGGGCGGTTGATGATCAAATACATCTCGGAGAATCTTGATTCCTATGGCTCGTCCATCCTCGAACACATTGGGTTGAGTGTTTTAGCATTGGTGGTGGCAATAAGCATTGGGATCCCCTTTGGCTATTTCTCGGTAAAATACAAAAACCGGGAAAAAACCATCAGTTCATTCTTTCAGATCCTACGGATCATCCCAAGCCTGGCCGTGTTGATCTTATTGATCCCGTTCATGGGAACGGGCATTAAACCGGCATTGACCGCACTCATTTTGTTGGCGATCCCGCCCATCCTATTGAATACTGCGGCCGGATTGCAGGGGGTACCGGACTTTATGTTAGAAACTGCCTATGGCATGGGCATGACGGAGCAGCAAGTGCTGTTTAAAGTCAAATTTCCACTGGCCTTGCCCTTGATCATGACGGGTCTTAAGACGGCCATGATCGAAATTATTGCCAGTGCGACTCTGGCATCGAAAATCGGGGCCGGGGGTCTGGGTGATATTATTTTTACAGGACTGGGGTTAAATCGCCCCGACCTTCTCTTAGTCGGAGGTATTACCGTTGCACTTTTATCCATCACCGCTACTGGGTTACTGGAGCTGCTGGATCATCTGTTGCTAAAATACAAATATCTAAAAAAGGAGTAATATTCATGAAACCAATGCAAAAAAATAACCGAAGTGTTTTGAAACCGATGGGGATCATGGCTGTGTTATTGACCATGGCAATTTCCCTGGGTGCCTGTTCAGCCAATCCATCCACTGGCCAAACTACGGCCATGCAGTCACCCGAGATCAAAGTGGGCACCAAAGATTTTACAGAAAATCTCATTGTCGGTGAATTATTTTCACTGGCCCTGGAAGATGCCGGATATAAAGTAAAACGAGTGCCCAATATTGCCGGTTCCATCATCCATACCGCCTTGATCAACGCCGAGATCGATTTATATCCCGAATACACTGGAACCGGGCTTCTGGCCATTTTAAAACTAGCGCCGCTGACGGATCCTGATGCGGTTTATCAGGCAGTCAAAGAAGGATATCAGCAGTATGGTCTTACCTGGCTCGATTATTCACAGGCCAATGACGGGCAGGGGCTGGTGATCCGCACCGAAACAGCCAAGCGCTTAGGAATCGCGACCATCAGCGATCTGCAGAAAAATGCCACCCAAATCCGGTTTGCCACCCAAGGTGAATTTGATCTTCGCGAAGATGCCCTACCGGCCCTGGAGAAGACCTATGGCAAGTTTGCCTGGAAATCTTCCAAGTTATACGACAATGCACTAAAATATCAGGTTTTAGCCGGCGACGAAGCCGATGTTGCGCCAGCTTATACCACAGAAGGCCAATTGGTAAAAACCGAGGAATATACGTTGTTAGAAGATGATAAACGGGTTTGGCCACCATATAACTTAGCCCCCGTTGTTCGAAAAGATGCCTTGGCAGCAAACCCCGGTATGGCGGCAGCCCTTAATAAAATCAGTGCGGCTTTAAATACCAAGAATATTACAGAACTCAATGCAAAAGTTGACGTGGATAAACAAGAAGTTGAAAAAGTCGCAAAAGATTTCTTCCAGTCATTGAAATAAAGTTTTAGGAGGCCCCATGGATACACCAGCAATTGAATTTATCGATGTAAGTAAAAAATTTGATGGTTCAGAGAGTGACGCGGTGAACCATGTGAGTCTGGCTATTGAGACCGGTGAATTGATCACGATCCTAGGTTCATCAGGCAGTGGAAAAACCACGTTGCTCAAAATGATCAATCGACTCTACGAGCCCAGTGCAGGGACGATTCAGTTATTTGGTCGAGACATTCATACCATGGACGTCGTCGAGCTGCGCCGGGGGATCGGTTATGTCATTCAGCAAGTGGGCCTCTTCCCTCATATGACGGTGGCTGAGAACATAGCCACTGTCCCCAGACTCCTGCACTGGAGCCAGGTGACCATTGATCAACGGACCGATGAACTGTTGGCGATGGTGGAAATGGATGCCGGGGATTTCAAGGACCGGTATCCGTCTCAGCTCTCTGGTGGGGAGCAGCAACGGATCGGCCTGGCCCGTGCGCTGGCCGTGGATCCTCCCGTCATGCTCCTGGATGAACCATTTGGGGCTATTGATGCTATTACCCGGATGAATCTCCAAGACCAGCTGCTTAAGATCCACGGCGGTTTAAAAAAGACGTTTATTTTTGTCACCCATGATATCAATGAAGCATTTAAACTGGGCAAACGGGTCATTATTATGAAAGACGGTCAGATCGTCCAGTTTGGGACTCCCCGAGATATCGTCAAAAACCCGGCCACCGACTTTGTCGCTCAACTCATCAGATCGTCCCGGGAGCAGGAAAAGTTTTGGGAGGGATTGGATTGATCAACTATGCACGGGAATCCTGGCAAAAACTGGGGCTGGCTTTGCTCGAACATCTTGAAATGGTGGGGATCACCCTGGTAATTGCCCTTTTGATTGCAGCCTTATTAACGGTGGCTGCCATGTATTCTAAGACCCTGTCAAATCTTTTGATCACACTATTTTCAATCATATACGCAGTACCCAGCCTGGCGCTGTTCGCGATTTTGATTCCATTGACGGGACTGGGCAGAACGACTGCCATCATTGTTTTAGTCCTCTACAGCCAGTATATCCTCTTGCGCAATTTTATTGCCGGGCTCAATGAAGTTAATCCGTCCGTCATCGAGGCAGCTACCGGTATTGGGATGACAACGTTGCAGATCCTGTATAAAATCCGATTGCCCCTGTCATTGAAAGCGCTGTTTACCGGAATTCGGTTAATGATCGTTTCCACGGTAGGCATCGCAACCATTGCTGCGTTTATCAATGCTGGAGGACTGGGTGTCATTTTATACGAGGGGCTGCGGACCATGAACCTCAACAAGATCCTTTGGGGATCCCTGTTATCGGCAGGATTGGCCCTTGGTTTAAACGGCTTATTGGCAAAACTTGAAAAAACCCTAACTGATCGATAGGCGGCCAAGATGGGCAAAGCAGAACTGTTACTCAGAATTTAAGATCCTCAGAACCAGACCACAGGGCAACAGGACCAGATCATTTAACCAGTACTTTAGAGTACCAAGTAGTTTAGAATAAACCGTCGATTGAATAGGGGCGATCCAAGGATAAATTGGATCGCCCTTATTCAATCGACGGATATTAGCCATGGTAGTGACGATGGTGATGGGGGTGGTGACGATGGTGATGGGGTATAAAACTGGGTTTACGGCAGGGCAGCAGGGTCTACAATTTTGGATGGTTGCCCATTTTTCCAGGGAATAGTTTATAATATAAGACGACTACAAGAAAAGGAAAGAGGAATAATGGCAAGTAAACTAGGAAAAGTTGTTTTGCGTACTGCTGGTCTAATCTCGCTGGCCGGGTACCAAATTTATCAAACTAAATTCGTAAAAAAAACAGTGATGGAACTATTCTATGAAGATCTTCCCGAGGCCCTTGATAATTATCGCATCGCCCATATTTCCGATCTCCACGGCGCAGTGTTTGGCCGAGATAACCAGAGACTGGAGCAGATGATTATGGCCCTTGAACCGGATATTCTTTGCATAACCGGTGATATGGTCCATAAATTCTCAGATAGCGGGGATGCGTTTCTCAATCTCATCGCAGCATTGGATGAGGATCTTACCAAACTTTTTGTCACCGGCAACCATGAGATGACCCAACGAAAGATGGGGAAGTTTGAACGGCTCAATCGCTCCGTGATGTACCGCAAATTAGAAAACTATAATGTGCAGATCCTCAATGGGACTACGTTTATACCAGAGGGCTTACCCATTGCTTTTTCAGGTATGGATGATGACTTTGAACAGTATGAAGGGTTAGGCTTTGTCGAAGAGAACTTTAGACCAGGTGATTTTCTGCCCATGCCCAATCTTGATTTCTTGAATGTTGCGTTGATCCATCGCCCCAATTACTTTCGAAGCATTTCGGATTATGGGTATCAACTTATGCTCTCAGGTCATACCCATGGCGGGGTGATCCGAATCGGAAAAGGCGGCATGCTATCCCCTGAAATGAAATTTTTTCCGGAATTCGACAAAGGACTCTTCCAGCGGGACAATTCCTATCTACACGTCACGTCAGGTCTGGGGTTGGCGAAACCCATCCCGCGGATCGGAAACCGGCCGGAGATTGTCCTGCTGATTTTACGAAAAGGGGTACCCGACTCCAAGACTGCTAAGCAAGTTCATGAAGTAAAGAATAAATAGGATAATACACCAACCATCAACGGGCCATTTGAGCAGCAATTTGAGTAATTTGAGCAATTTGAGCAATTGAATTCGTAGATAGACTTCCTGTTTTAATGGATGAAGTTGCAAATAAAAAAAGGTAAAACGAATTTTTAAGAGGTGCCATGATCACATTAACAAATAAACAAGCCCGGCAATTTTTGCTCCTAAAACATGGTTTAATTGGTGATCACAAATTTATTGGGAAACAAGGGGTCCTTGATTTTATCGGCCAAGTTGGCTGTATCCAGTTTGATCCCATCGATACTTGCGGTAAAAATGCAGAACTGGTTTTGCAGTCACGGGTGGAGGGATTTACAAAAAATACCTTGGATGAACTTTTATACAGCGATCGCCGGCTGATCGATTATCCCGATAAAAACCTTTCGATCAGTCTGGTTGAAAGCTGGCCTTACTTTGAACGGTTTAGGCAGGCAGCCCGTGAAGGTGGGAAGCAATCTGCCGCAATGGCAGAACTTGAAACTCAGGCCCTGGTTTTTATCAAAGAAAACGGAGCCGTAAATTCTAAAGAACTACCTATAAGCGGCCATATCCAGTGGAACTCGGCGATCCATTGGAGCGGTAGCGGGGAGGATAGTTCCAATTCTGCCCGAGCCGTTCTGGAGCACCTGTATTCGACCGGGGAATTGATTATTCACCATAAAAAGGGCTCCCGTAAATTCTATGATTTGTCCGAGAACTATATATCCACTGAATTGCTTAATGCCCCGGACCCATATCCTCAGGAACTTGATCACCAAAAGTGGCGGGTATTACGCCGGATTGGCGCAGTGGGACTGCTGTGGAATAAAGCCTCCGATGCCTGGATGAATATATGGGGACTAAAAGCTGCCCAACGCAATGAGATCGTTCAGCAGCTTTTGACCGACGGAAAGATCCTTGAAGTTGAAGTTGCCGGAGTCAAAGACCCGTTGTATTGCTTATCAAGTGATATTGACTTAATAAAATTGATCAGGCAGGCTCCTAAGCTAAAACCGCGTTGCGAACTTATCGCACCATTGGATAACATGCTGTGGGACCGAAAGCTGGTCAAAGCATTGTTTAATTTTGACTACACCTGGGAGATCTATACACCGGCAGATCAGCGTCAGTATGGTTATTATGTTCTGCCGTTACTATATGGCGATGAATTCATCGCAAGAGTGGAAGCCGTTGCAGATAGGAAGACTAAGCTGCTGATCGTAAAAAATATATGGGTTGAACCGGGAATTACGATTACCGCTAAACTGGAAAAGAGCATTTTAGAGGCCTTAAGTAGATTGGCCAAGTTCAATGAAATGGACTTTAACCAAACTACCTTGACCCACGTCGAACCAAAAATATAAAAAATCCAGACTGAAGTTTAAAATTCAGTCTGGATTTTTTAAGTCCTGGATTATTTAAGCCCTGGATTATTTGGCTCCTAGTCCCAATCAAGAACAAGGCGAACCGGATCATCTTAGTTTGAGGCCGGCTATTTGACTCGGCGGCCCTTGATATAGACTTCCTTGACCGCAATGTCATCATCAAAAATCACGAGATCAGCATCATAGCCATCGGCGATTTGACCTTTGTGTTTTTCAACGCCACACAGGACGGCTGGATTATAAGTAGCCATGCGAACGACGTCATAGAGGGGAAGGGAGGTATGATGGATTACATTGGCAATTGATTTATCCAGGGTCAGGATGGATCCGGCTAATGCACCGGATCGAAGGCGGGCGGCACCATCTTTGACCACCACTGCCTGGCCCCCTAAAGAATAGTCTCCATCGTGCATCCCACAGGCCATCATGGCATCGGTGACTAAAAGGACCTTGTCAGCACCCTTGACCTTGTAGGCAGTTCGAAGGGCCGGATAAGCAACGTGGATCCCGTCGGAAATGGTTTCAGTTGTAATCTCTGTGTCAAACACAGCACCGACCACACCGGGCTTGCGGTGGAGGAAAGGGGGCATGGTGTTGAACAGGTGAGTGGAATGGTTACAGCCGGCCTCGATCCCAGCCATAGCCTCCTCATAACTGGCACTGGTATGGCCAATTGAAGCGTTGATGCCGCGTTCCCGAAAATAGCGGATCAAGCCGAGGGCGCCATGGACTTCGGGTGCCAAGGTCACAGTGGTGATGAAATCTTCATCTTCCTCAACCAGTGCTTGAAAGGCTTCCACCGAAGGCGGGGTGACAAATTGAGGGTTCTGGGCCCCCATCGCTCCGAGGTTAATGAAGGGGCCTTCCATATGGATCCCGATGATCTGAGCCCCCTCCACCCGGAAGGAGTTTTCTTTGATGGCTCGCACGGCCTGGCGAACCAGGTCCGGGCGTTGAGTCATGGTGGTGGGCAAAAATGAGGTGGTGCCATACTGGCAAATGGTTTGACTGATGGTGTTTAATGCGTCAAAAGTTCCTTCCATGGTATCGCGGCCGCCGGCCCCGTGAATGTGGACATCAATGAAACCTGGTGACAAATACTGGGCAAAGTGACCGTCTTTGACTTCATCGGACTCATGGATGTCGCTGTTATTGATCTGTCGAATGATCCCGTCCTGGATTTGAATGGTGCCCTTTTCGATTCGGTCTAAAAAAATAATATTAAAATCTTTTAAAATCATATGCTGATCCCTCTTGCTGTGGCCAATGTAGTCTACAGATTTGCCACTCTATTTTACCCATTATACCAAGGAAACCTTAATAATTAGGGACTTAACCCTGAACAATGGATGAATCTTGAATACCGACGGTGTTTAAAATTAACCGGGCGGGTCATAATGTGTGGGATGAGCTAGTAAATTGACTTTTGGCAAGGGGGATTTGGAGTATAATGTGAATAGATCGAACGAAAAGGTAGGACAATGACTCATGGAATTTAAAGGCACAGTAAAAGATATCGTATATCAAAACGACGGGACGGGCTATGTGGTAGCCCGGCTCAAACACGACGACGGTGTTTTGACATTTACGGGCAATATTCCATGGATTTTCGAAGGGCAGCTCTTGCTCCTTCAAGGGGAAATGGTGGCTCATCCGACCTTTGGGAATCAACTCAAAGTTGACAGCGCCATGGAGATCGTGCCCGAAACCAAAGAAGGCATTGAAAACTATCTGGCCTCAGGGGTCATCACCGGGATCGGACCGGCCACCGCCAAACGAATCGTCAAAAAGTTCGGAACAGACATCTTCGATATTATGGACAATGATATCCGGCGATTGTTGGAAATTGATGGGATCGGGGCTAAAAAACTGGTGCTGATCAGTTCAAGCTATGAAAAAAGTCGAGAAGTTCGAAATATCATGGTCTTTCTCCAAAGCTACGGCGTCACACCGACCCAGTGCATGAAAATCTATTACCGGTATGGACAAAATTCCATCCCCATCGTGCGGGAAAATCCCTATGTGCTCTGCGAGGATATTTCCTCCTTTGGTTTTAGAACGGCCGATCAAATCGCTAAAAACTTAGGAATTGAAAAAGATTCCCCGTTTCGGATCCAAAGCGGCATTAAATTTGTCGTCAATGCCACCTCTGGACTGGGCAATACTTGCATGCCTCTGGAAAAACTATTGTATGAAGCCGTCCAAACCCTGGAAGTGGAACGGGATCAGATTTTAGACAATGTGCGAACCCTGGTCCTTAACGATGCGTTGATGGTGGATGACATCGACGGAGTCCAATGTGCTTTTATGCCCAGTTACTGGCATGCCGAAATGAACGTCGCCCGCCGAATTTTGACCATGGCCTCGTTTCCGTATCAGAAACTGTCCGTTAAACCCGATGAATTTATCAATGAATATGAAACAAATCAGGCGATCACCCTCCATGACCTTCAAAAAGAAGCGATTCGGGGAATTGCCGATCATGGCCTTGAAGTCATTACAGGGGGCCCCGGTACGGGTAAAACCACCATAATCAAATGTATTTTGGCCATGCTGGATAAAGCGGGTCAAAAAGTATTAATGGCCGCACCAACCGGACGAGCAGCCAAACGCATGACTGAAACCACTGGCATTGAATCGAAAACCATTCATCGTCTCCTGGATCTTGGCATTACCGATGATGGGGAAGATATTGAAGGGGACGAACAGTTAAACTGTGATGTGGTCATTATTGATGAGGCATCCATGATCGATGTGCTCTTAATGAATAACCTGCTGGCAGCACTAAAACCCAGCACCCGATTGATTTTGGTGGGGGATGCAGATCAGTTGCCCAGTGTGGGGCCGGGTCGGGTCCTCTCTGATATCATTTCTTCCGGGGCTTGTCGGGTCGTAAAATTAGAAATGATCTATCGGCAGGGCAGTGAGTCATTGATCACGTTAAATGCCCACCGGATCAATGGGGGCGAAGAACCGAAAATCAATCAAAAAGACGGGGATTTTTTCTTCATTAACTCTACGGATAGCACCAATACGAAGGAAAAACTGGTGGAGCTCGTGAAGTCGAGGCTGCCGAAGTTTAATGCCAACTGGGATGCCGTGAAAGATATGCAGATCCTCTCGCCCATGCGTAAAGGTGATTTGGGGATCAACGCCCTCAATGAAATGTTAAAAGATATTTTAAATCCGGGTCAGGAAACCTATAAATTTACGACTTTTCGCAAGGGCGATAAAGTCATGCAGAACCGGAATAACTATCAGCTCAAGTCAAGGGCAGTTTTGGAACTGACCCCGGTGACATTCCAGGAAGAGACCGGAGTATTCAATGGAGACGTTGGCTTTGTCGTCGGGATCAATGAAGAAGATCAGATCCTGACCGTTCTTTATGATGAGGAGCGCTATGTGGATTATACCTTGCCGGAGCTGGATGACCTAGAATTAGCCTATGCCATCACCATTCATAAAAGCCAAGGTTCTGAATTCCCGGTCGTCATCATCCCACTATATATGGGACCGCCCATGTTGATGAACCGTAATCTAATTTATACAGCAGTCACCAGAGCCCGGGAATTGGTGGTGCTATTGGGTGATCTGCGGGCTTTGCGATTTATGATAAATAACAATCGATCCCTGGAACGATATACGTCCCTTGGGTATCGGATCCGCAAAGCACTGGAAATAATCGAATAAGGAGCTAAAGAAATCTATGATTGTAGGACTGGAGAATCTATCCAAGGAACTGATTAACTGGTACGAAAATTCGACGATAAAACCCATCAATGTAGTGAGCGTTCCTTACCGGGGCATCGAGCCATTGGCGGGACTTTTGGATAAAATTGCCGGTAAAGACCGGATTCTTTATATCAGCCAAGGGGGCTCGGTAGAAGCTTCCCTTGAAGAATTTCTCAAGGATAAAGGGTTGGCTTATGCCACAAAGGAGGACATCGGAGCGAAATTCGTGATCCTAGATCTTTGCGAGGCGTTTAACGTGACAGACACCTATGATTTGATCATATATGACGATCTCAATACCTTTCCCAGCCATCGCAAAAGTGAGATGCAAGAGCTCTTAAACCGGGTGTATTATAAGACAAATCACATCATTGCCTATTCCTTGGAACGAGTTTTTAGAAATGTGATCAACCTGGAAATTCCCCTCAAAAGCGATCATAGTTTTGTAACGGAACCGCGCTTTATTGATACCAAAGTCGACATTAAGGCGAGTATTCCCAATTCCATCTATGACTATATCAACTTTTTCTTTTCCGATAGGCGTCATGTTTTAATCTTTGTTCCAGATACGGCCACTATGGACGGAATGAAACGGTATTTGACCAGGATCAATCCGGAACTGAAACACCATATGCTGGATGTTTCAAACTTGTCCGATCCAGAAATTACCAAATTGCTGGATCAGACTACCTCTAGTAAAATCCTATTTTCCAAAAAGATGCGAGATTTTCGAACGGTTCCGGTAAACTTTGAGATCATTGTATCCAATAGTGACAATGCCACTTATGATTATCGACAATTCGTTTTTTTATGTTTGCGCAGCAGTCTGTATGAGGATCTTAACGGTGAAGTGATCCTGGTTGCCCAGACCATTAGTTTTGAGATGGACCGGACTAAAGTTTTAACGCGAGATTATAACAGGGTGATATGGGAAAGCGAACAGCTCTTTTTGTAAATCATAAAACCAAGCAGCTGGCCGAGTTTATGCTTGATTTTTTCTTTCAGCGAATGGAATGCCCGGCCTGCCGGTGTGAGGCGGGGGGCTTATGTTCAGTTTGTCAAGCGGAGATCCGCCCTTGGGGTGAATTCATATTTGAAGGCATCCAAGGCCATGCCATGGTGCATTACTCAACAGCGGCCAAAAAGCTGATCTACAACTTCAAAAAAGGTCTTTCCTATGATGCAATGGTCAGCCTTTTTGCCATAATGGATGATCATCTTGGGGACATCAAATGGGACGAATATGACTGCATCGTTCCCGTTACATCCATTAAAACCAATTTAAAAGCCAGAGGATTTGATCCGGCAGTTTTATTAGCCCGTCATCTGGCCAAGTCAACGGGTCTTCCACTAGTGAACTGCATCAAAAATAAGGGCACCCAGGCCCATAAATCCATGAATCACAGTCAGCGGATGGCATCGTCAAAAACTTCATTCGAAGTCAGACGGGGCTGGGCCGGTAAAATCAAAGGTCAGCGGATCCTGTTGTTTGATGATGTGATGACATCCGGGGCAACCATCTTAGCAGTAGCCCAACTATTAAAGAGCCATGGTGCCAAACAGGTTGAATTTCTAGTGGTGGAACGCTCCACCGCCTAAAATTGCCAAAGATCACCAGATGGAAGGGTTTGCGTTTTTAAGGCCAATTGAACAAAAAAAAGAACAGTGGGTGCTATAAGCACCCACTGTCAATTCAATTATTCTACTTCAAACTGATCTTTGCCGGCTCCGCAAAGTGGGCATACCCAATCTTCTGCAAGATTTTCAAAGGCTGTTCCCGGTGCAACACCGTTGTCTTCGTCGCCTACAGCAGGATCATAAATATATCCACATAATGTGCAAACATAACTTTTCATTAACGTATTCTCCTCGATTCCTGTTATTATTAAATAGCTCAAGAACATAATAGTTCTGATACTGATGAAATTATAAAGGACATTCCGATTGATAACAAGAGTTAAACTGAAATTTAAACTTTTATTCATAATTCCAGGTGGTAAAAAATGATATCAAAACAAGAAATTAATATGCAGCTAAATGAAATGTGTGAGAAAACCTTCAAGGAAGCCGATCTACGGGCACTGCAGGTCGCCAGCGAAGAAATTCGCACCCGATACCGCGATAAGGAAGCCTCCCGGGGTGATTTTGAGATCCGGACCGCCGGGGAAGCCAATGCCTATCTGGCTTGGCGGTTTCCCGTCACAGCCATGGTGATTTTTGAAGTCTTAAGCCGGCTTAAAGTTGCCTATCCCGAATTCACACCGGAATCCGTATTGGATATTGGGGCAGGTCCTTTGGTCTCCCTGTTGCCGGTAATAACTCAATTCCCTGCCCTTACAGATATTTGCTTGGTGGAAGAGCAGCTTGCGATGCAAAAGTCCGGTGATCTGATCTATGATCAATTAAAAGGCCAGCTACAGCCCACTTTAACCGTGAATCGACTTCATTCAAGTTTTCAGACGGCTCAATTACCGGTGGCGGATCTAGTGTTGGCCAGCTATGTGGTCAATGAATTGTCGGTGAAGGAAACCAAACTCTTTTGCCAAAAGCTCATAGAATCAACCAGACAGGTGGCGGTCATAATAGTACCGGGTACACCGGAGTATTTTAAGCAATTGACGATGCTTCGAAATTTATTGGTCGGATCCGGATTTCAAATCCTGGCGCCTTGTACTTTTAACGGACCCTGTCACATGGAGGATGAAACCGACTGGTGCCATTTCTACGAACGAGTTCAACGCTCCAAGCTGCTCCGTCAGCTCAAATCGGCAGAACTATCCTATGAGGATGAGAAATTCTCCTATTTAGTCGTGGCCAAAAATCCGGACAATTCACTGACTCAGGATCAACCGGGATTAGCTCGCATTATCCGTCACCCGATGATCTACAAAGGATACCGGGAAGTGACATTGTGCGATGCCAAGGGGATCACAATGACTCAATTTACCAAGGGAAAGCACAAACAGATCTATAAAGAACTTAAAAATAAAGGGTGGGGAGATCTCCTGGATCTAGATAATTCAATAAAGTAGGCTCCAAGGCTCATTGATGCAATTCCAGGTCCAACTATCCATACAGGATCAGATGGGATCAAAAAGGATCAAGTGGGATCAAAAAGGATCAAGTGGGATCAAGTAAATAGGACCAAATAATAAAAACAATCGCTGGCTTCTCATGATAAGGCCAGCGGTTGTTTTTTTATGCAGTAAATTCTTGGTTTGATGGACTTTGGATGCGGCTTAATGCGTGGGCAAAAACCCTTAGCATGTGCAAACAAGAAGTCAGGGTAATTTGATTGGGTTGATCGCGCTTGGGATTAAATTCAACAAAGTCAATGGACCGAACGAGTTGAGTCTCAATGAGGGCTTTGATCAGCCGCTCGGATTCATCATACTCCATACCATCGACCACCGGTGTTCCGGTTCCGGGAACTAGTCTTGAATCCAGGGAGTCGATGTCGTAGGAAATGTGAATGTCTTTAATGTGACGGGCTTTTAAAAGATCCATTAGTTCAAGGATGATGATGCCCATCCCTTTTTCTCGGATTTCTTCCATATACCATACATTGACACCTAATCGGTCGATGATCTCAACTTCACCGTCATCAATGGACCGGGCTCCGATCACAAAACAATTTCTGGGATCGACCTTCTGGCCGTTAAAGAAAATGTTTTTAAGGCTGTCGAAGCCTTCACCCATGGAAGCACCCAGTGGCATTCCGTGAATATTCCCAGAAGGGGAGGTTTCCGGCGTATTGATATCGGCGTGGGCATCGATCCAGATGATGCCGATTTCCGGACCATTTACATTTGATGTTCCGGCCAGAGTCCCTAATCCCAGTGAATGATCGCCGCCAACGGTAAACGGCAGACATCCATTTTTCAATGAAGCGGCCACCATTCGGGCCAGATCTTCATTGGTTTCAATGATCGAATCCAAATACTTCATATGGGGATGAGCGCAATATTTATCTTGTTCTGCCTGTTGAGGAACTTTAACAAAACCTTGATCAGCAACTTCATTGCCGGCTTCTTTGAATAGTTCCATCAGACCGTTATCCATTAATGTTTGGGGGCCTTCTTCTACACCTGGTCGGTCACAGCCATAGAAGAGAGGTACTTTTATAATATCGATTTTCAATGTGACACCTCCGAACTGATAACTCATTATAGAATAAACAAAATTAAAAAACCACCTGTAATAATGATGGCATCTAGGTTTGCCGGGGTTGTCCATTTATAAAAATACACGATGGACATAAAAAATATATGCAGGATATTATCAATGGATTATTCATGAAGGAACAACCAACGGCACCCTGATATGACTTTTGAAGATCGAAGCATATTAATTTAGGATGCATATTATTGAGCCCAGGCTGATTTTTGGCGGCTGATTTTGCTGGTTTGATTAAACGAAAGCAGATCTGAATTATTATGGGGGAAAAAATATTAATAAATTAGTAAAATACCGACGTTATTTTCGAGCTTTTCTGGAGGCAAAAATTCCTAAGTCCACAATGGATGGATTTGGATCTTAAGGATTAATCATAAACTTACCTTGAGTGTAACGGATGTTACACCCGATCAAAAAGGATCAAGCTATACTTAACAGGTAACTAATCATAAAAAGTTCTTTAACGATTCAGGAGGAAACAATGATTGAATTAAATACAACATCAGCCATTACCACAGATATGTTCTGCTATCAGTGTGAACAGACCGTGGGTGGAAAAGGCTGTACAAAAGTCGGAGTATGCGGAAAAACACCAGAAGTTGCATCATTGCAGGATCTATTGGTCAACCAGGCCAAAGGAATTGGCTACTATGCGACAAAATTATTGGAACAGGGCAAAGAAGTAGATGGCGACTTGGGCAAATTCGCCTATGACATCATGTTTACAACCTTGACCAATGTAAGTTTTGACCAAGTGACCCTCTCAGATTTAATCAATAAAGCTCAAACCATAAAAGAAGCACTTCGGTCCGAAGCATTAATAGCTGGTCCGGCCGAAGCTGAATATAATGCACCTTCGGATTTGCCAAGTCAGATCATCGCCGGCAAAAACTTTCATGTATTTGCCGATCGTGCCGAATTAGGCGAAGATATCATCTCGCTTCGTGAATTAGCGATCTATGGTCTCAAAGGCTATGCTGCCTACGGTCACCACGCTGCAGTCTTGGGCTACCGGGATGAAGAATCCGACAAGGCATTCTTAGGATTCCTGGGTAGATCCTTGGATAAGACACTGACCGTTTCAGATTGGGTCAATCTTGAAATGGAACTTGGTCAGTGGAACTTGCGCGTCATGGAGCTATTGGATGCAGCCAACACGGGAAGCTATGGCAACCCGGTTCCGACCAAGGTCAATGTTAAGAATGTGAAAGGTCATTTTATCGTAGTATCGGGCCACGATCTGCGGGATCTAAAAATGCTCTTGGAGCAAACCGAAGGCAAAGGCATCAACATCTATACCCATGGTGAAATGCTCCCGGCCCACGGATACCCCGAATTGAAGAAATACAAACATTTAGCAGGAAACTTTGGCGGAGCTTGGCAGGACCAGCAGAAAGAGTTCGATAACTTGCCTGGGGCGATCCTGATGACCACTAACTGCATCCAGATTCCCAAAGCGTCTTACGAGGACCGGATGTTTACATCGGGAGTAGTCCAGATGCCAAATTGTCTCCATATTTCAGCAGAAGTGTCAGGCCATAAGGATTTCTCAGCCATCATTGAAAAAGCACTAGCGCTGCCAGGCTTTACAGAAGATGAACCCGTAAAAGAGATCCTGGTTGGATTTGGTCATAATGCGACCTTGTCGCATGCCGGAGAAATTGTGGCAGCCGTCAAAGCCGGTGATATTCGCCACTTCTTCCTGATCGGCGGATGTGATGGGGCAAAATCAGGCAGAAACTACTACACCGATCTTGCAACCAGCCTACCCAATGATACAATTATTCTGACCTTGGCTTGCGGTAAATATCGCTTCAATAAACTGGAGTTTGGAACCGTCGCTGGTCTGCCTAGACTCCTGGACTGCGGTCAATGTAATGATTCTTATTCTGCGATCAAAATTGCCAGTGCTTTGGCAGAAGCCTTTGAGTGTGGCATTAACGATTTGCCGTTATCCATTGTATTGTCATGGTATGAGCAAAAAGCCGTGGTGATCTTGCTGACCTTGTTATCGCTCGGTGTCAAGAATATCAAGTTAGGACCGACCTTACCGGCCTTCCTGTCACCCAATGTGCTAAATGTCCTAGTGGAGAACTTCAACATTGCTCCAACCACAAATGCAGAAGCTGATTTAAAAGAGATCCTGGGCTAATAGAATTGGTTGGGGATAATAACTAAGACGGTCTTGCAGCAAAGATCATAAAGTATTTCGATGCCATTCCCAATGTCTAGGATCAGGCCAAGGCCAAGGGCATGGCAAAGGCCCAGGCCAAGGGCATGGCAAAGGCTCAGGCCAAGGGCATGGACACGACGGATGCTAAATAATTCACACCAAAACCTATGCTTAATTGATTGTTGAGCATAGGTTTTACTATATAAATTTTTAAATGAAGCTGTTGCCCATGTAAGCGGCAGACCAATTAACTTAGTATTTTTGATGATTGGAAAATATGCTATTATAAATTAGGAATTAAACAACAACAATAACAACTACCAAGATTAGAAAGGAATGACCGAGAAAACCCGGTCGTAATTATACTATGCGAATGCGTCATAAACCTTGGGCACTGCCTGAGATGAAAGAAGATACGAAGTTTTTTTTGAATCCCACTGAAATTAAGGGGAAATGGCAGGCTGAGTTTGCCAATGATCAACCCATCGACCTGGAAATCGGCTGCGGTAAAGGTGATTTTATACGGGAATTAGCTCGTCAAAACCCAACCCGCAACTACCTGGCCCTGGATCTAAAAAATGATGTACTGGTTTATACATTGCGAAAAATCAATGAAGAGGGACTTACCAATATTCGAGTGATCTCGATGAAAGCTGAAGATCTGGATCAGGTGTTTGACCAAGGGGAAATCAGCCGGATCTATATTAATTTTGCGAATCCTTGGCCAAAAGCCAGCCACAATAAAAGGCGGTTGACCCATCCCCGGTTCCTTGGTCTGTATCGGCTGTTTACTAAAACCGATGATGTCATAGAGTTTAAAACTGATGATGAGGGACTCTATATTGACTCCTTGGAATATTTTCCACAGGCGGGCTATGAGATCACTTACCAAACGGATGACTTGCCTGGTGACGATCCCGGCAATATCCAAACTGAATATGAAACTAAATTCCGGACCTTTGGTATGCCGATTTATCGCATTAATGCCAGGCAATGCCCCGTATCAGATGATAAAATGAACGAATTACTAGGCTACCGAATAAAAGCGGATCAAAAGGTCGGCCGGCCCGGGTGGGAAAAGTATGAGACAAAGTCTGAACCAGAATAAGTTATAGTCCAATCGTCAGTTTCACACCCAGGGACTGCTGCCCAAGTTCGAAGAACCTAACGAAATAGTAAAAACATAAAAGTGCACCTTCCAAATGAACGGAAGGTGCACTTTTATGGTTAACGTTATTTAGTTGGTAGGTTAGTCGCTGACTTACTGACTTGCTTGCTTAGTCGCTGACTTACTGACTTGCTTGCTTAGTTGCTGACTTGCGTGCTTTGGGTAAGGTAGTGTGTAATTTACATTACTTGTTAAAATACTTTTGGGCTTCAGCCATGATTTTATCGTAATCGGGCTCAGTTGCAATTTCAGGTAGATATTCTGCAAATTGGCAAATACCGTGTTCATCAAAGATAAAGGTAGCTCTTGTAAGGAAGCGCAGTTCATCGATCAAAGTTCCGGTGGCATGTCCAAATTCTTTTGCTTTGTAGTCGGAGAGCATGGTGATGAAATCACCGGCATTGGTTTTGACCCATCGGTCTAAAGTAAAGGGCATATCATTGGATACTGCATAAACGTTGAAATTTTGACCATCTAAGCGATCATTAAACGTCAATAATTCCAAGGAACAGACTCCGGTATCAACAGATAATAAAACCAGGAAGACTGCCGGCAGCCTAATGTCCTCAACAGATGAAACATTTGAAAAATCAGTAGCAGTCAGATTGAAATCAGGTAACTTATCGCCAACCTTCATTTCATGACCGATCAAGGTTATTTCTTTTCCAACAAATGTAGCTTTCAAAATAATTCTCCTCTCGTTATTACAAGTTTATTTTTTTGTATAGAGTTTAAAGTTTTTCAGTTTTTAAGGAAAAGGGGCTTATAGATCGTATTCTTAAAATTTAACGATGTATTTATCCACCAACCCAAGCGGTTTCCAAGATAGTTTTGCCTTACGCAGACCCTCGATCCCAAGATCCTGCTCGCGATTGACGATTTGGGCATGCGGATGGTTTATTCTCATATTTTCCGAATTGACAAAGGTAAATAAACCGGTGATTCCATCATTGGCTTTTTCAACATGGACTAGGACCGACGTTGCGGAAGTGTCTTCGCAAATGGTAAATGCCTGACAGACGCCATCGACAAATACGGTAATGCCTTTGACCGGCAAGACATCCATGTGTTGGAATGTCGATTCGATACCGATCAGTTCTCCCACCGTATAGTCGGATTTTTTTCCTTCGAGCCACCGTTTTGCCATCCCCAACGCAGCATGGGTGTTCCCCTTTAAGGGACGGGTCTCATAGTTTTGATTTTTCGTAAAATTATTATAGTGATTTTTCTTGCTATGCAATTTCTTTCCGGATAAATTTCTAAGTTTATCGCCATCGTACAAGTATTCTGAGTTATCGCGATCTTCCTCAGCCACAAAAGAAATATGCTGTGCTTCCAGCTTCTCTAAAAACCATTGTTCGACATCGATCATTTGAAGTGGATAGTCATTGGCAAGGGCATATTGACGCATCTCGTCTAGTGCCTTGACAAGACCACCTTCTTCTAATGACAGAGGAGGTAAAAAGCCAAAGACCGGCGGCATCACCCGACGCATAAATAGTGTCGTGCCAGAGTCATAGATCTCAATGCCCAGTGCATCTTTCCACATATATAATGCGGTAAAATTATGCACGGAAGAGACCGGATTGGCCAAATGTTTATATTTCTCAAAGACTTGCTGGTGTTTTAAGTCCAGTTTCTCGAATTCCAAAGTATCACTCCTCTTGGTACTATTATATAGCTACCGTTTTCTAAAAGTCTCTTGATTGGTCATTTCTTTACAGATTATCTATCTTTCATTAATCTAAATCGTTCATAACTCGGTGGTGGGCGTGATCACCACTGTTTTTTTGGCGCAAATTAAGACAAGCCCCCAGCTGGACTATCCGTTGATCCGAGGGACCAGTATTAATTCTTTTTTAAAGAACTGTTGGAAGCGATCTTTCATCTTTAAAACGGACGTAATTTCAATGTCAATATTTTGGTGGGCAATGGGGATTATAGTCACCGCGTTGGCGGTAACGATACACTCTAAGTCCTCCACAATGCCATTGAGATTTTGCTCTAGGGCCTCGGCAATACCAACTAACATGCCCAATCGCTCGGCGATCTTTAAATCCATCTGATTGAGCAATTGACTATAGGCGGCAATGGACAGATCAACATTATTTTTGCGATGGAATCGGGCAGATAGCGCTGCCAGCAGAATTTCTTTATGGTTTAGACCGTTGATCTCTGAATTCAGAATGATATAAAAACTATGGACTTCGTGATCATAATACCGGATCGACATTCCCGAATCATGTAACAAAGCGGCACATTTTAATATTTCCAAACTGGACTGGGGCAGATCCCGCGGGTCCATCAACGCATTAAAAAGTTTAGCGGATAGCTTGAAGAGATGATTAGCATGGTTTGAATCTAAGCGGTGACGCTCTAAAATGGCGTTCAAAGACGCATCGAGCATGTCTGGGTATGGATCATAGTTGGACTTGATGTATTTGTAGAGCATTCCCTCGCGCAGGCCTTTACCAGAGATGCGCAGTTCACTAAGGCCTGTTAAACTGCAAAGGGTTTTTAGGATTCCCAAAGCGCCCATGATAATGTCAGCGCGGCTTTTTTCCAGGCCCTGGATCTTGGATCGACTGTAGGCTGATTTAGTCATCATTTGATTGAAAAGTTCGGAAACATCCAGATCCTGTAAGGTATAGTTGTGAGTAATGGATAGGGGATAGCGTTTCCGGTACCGATCGATTCGACCAACGGTTCGAGCGGAGCCGCCTACCAGGATCATGGTTTTAAAACCAGAGCCGACAAGCCAAGGGATCCGGCCAAATTCCTGATGAAGTTTCGTCGTCATGGCCGAATGATTCTGGCTGGTCACAATATCTTCTAAGTCAAATTCCTCGGTCAATGTCAGCGTGCCGATGGGAATGGACGTACTTTCGATTATTTTATTGTTCTTGATCCAGACAATTTCGGTGGAAGTACCGCCGATATCAACCATCAGGCTGTTTTCGACTTCCATGGAAGAAGTGACCCCAAAATAATCCAAATAGGATTCTTCTTCGGCACTTAATACAGTGGGGATATAGCCGGTCTCGGCCCCGATATATTGTAGAAATTCTGCTCGATTTGTTGCCCGACGGACGGCTTCAGTCGCCATCACAATGGTTTTATCCACCAGCAAATTCTCCGCAAAAGTTCTAAACTCCTTTAGAACAACGGCAGCTTGCTTAATTTTATCCGAAGTTATCGCTGGATCATGGGATTGGGAACCTAGCCGGACCGATTCTTTGACCTCATCGATGATGCGATAAAAGCCTCGTCCATATATTTCCCATACTACAAGCCGCATGGTGTTGGATCCGATATCTATAATTCCAAGTCTCATTTTAGTTTCTCCCGGTTGTATTCATTATTGTTTTCAAATTATAATTATATCAGCATTTACCAGTTGATTTTCAAACAGTCATAGTAAATTATTAAATGTAAATTATTAGATGCAAATTATTAATTGAGCAGGCGGTTTGACCCACTATAAAAAGTTTTACTCTTTATGAAAATCTATGACCTAAAGCGGAAAGGAATCAATCAATGGATAAACTAAAGACCCTAAAAGACCTAGGAGCCATCGCCAGCCAGTTTGTTGACGAACGAGGCTGGGCGGAATATCATACACCGAAGAACTTGGCCATGTCAGTGGTAATTGAAGCAGCTGAACTTCTGGAAATTTTCCAGTGGACAACTCCCGAGGATTCGTATCGTTTAAAAGATGATCCCAAGATCAAAGAACACTTGGGCGAAGAAATGGCCGATGTATTGGCTTATCTTTTAAATTTATCCGAATGTCTTGAGATTGATTTAAGTGAAGCATTTGTCGATAAAATGAAAAAAAATGCCGTTAAATATCCCAAGGAGGAACAGCATAAGTTTTAAAGGAAACGACGTAAATGGGTAATGTGTGATCCACCTGTGAGTTTTGTGTCCTTTGAACGTTATGCCTCATAATTTGTGTCCCGATGAGTCATGTCGGTACATGAAGACAAACCTTGAGTTGGATCAATCAGCCGATTCAGGGAAATTACTTTGGTCAATTCAGACATCTAGTTATTTTCGAGATCCAGTTATTTTCGGTATTTGGTCATTCCCCCATCTGGCCAACGGGTCATTACCTTGAGGTTTGATTGAATGAAAATTGACTTTACAGTATAATGTGAGGTAGGAATTAACGCAATTATAAAATGAGTACTCTAAGGGGTATTAATGTAGTGCGAAATTCGTTTGACCTGGGTTTCAAAAATTAACCAAGATAGAATCACCCTGGGACTAATGGTTTCAATCAATGTAAAATCACAGAACCGCATGTACGCAAAATTTGTTGTCCCTTCCTATCGAAGGGCTTTATTTTGCGAGGGTCCGGTTCTTTTGAATAAAGGAGCAAAAACTGATGGATTATAAAATGATGGTGGCACAGAAAATTGCTGAGGCCTCCGAGTTGGATGTTAATAAAATAAGGAATTTGATCGAAGTGCCCCCCAGAACCGATATGGGGGATTATGCCTTTCCGTGTTTTACCTTAGCCAAGGAATTGCGAAAGGCACCTGCGGTCATTGCCCAGGATCTGGCGCAAAAAATCAACAGCGACGGCATTGAACGAGTCGAGGCACTGGGAGCCTATTTGAATTTTTTCCTCGATAAGGGTCATTTCACCGGTACGATCGTCCGGGAAATACTTGCCCAAGGGGATGCCTATGGAACCGGAACTACCGGACAGGGTCAGAAAATTCTTGTTGAATATTCCTCGCCCAATATAGCCAAGCCGTTTAATGTTGCGTTGATGTACACTACCTGTCTTGGGAATGCACTCTATCGAATGTATCAATCAGAAGGCTACGATACCGTGGGGATCAACCATTTGGGGGATTACGGCACTCAATTTGGTAAATTGATCTATGCTTATCAGCAATGGGGCGATGAAGCAGCTTTAGAAGAGGATCCGATCAAAGAACTCCTTCGCATTTATGTTAAATTCCATGATGAGGCAGAAAAAGATCCGACTTTAGACGCAGAGGGCCGCCGCCACTTTAAGAATCTGGAAGCCGGCAATGAATATGAAGTTGGCTTGTGGACAAGGTTTAAAGACCTGTCTTTGAAAGACTTCCAACAGATCTATGACATTCTGGATATCCGGTTTGATTCCTTAAAGGGAGAAGCTTTTTACTCGGACTATATACCTGCAGTATTGGATGAACTTCGGACCAAGCATTTGTTGACGGAATCCCAAGGTGCCCAAGTGGTGATGCTGGATGAATATAATATGCCGCCGGCCATTATTTTAAAGAGCGACGGGTCTACCATTTACTGCACCCGGGACGTGACAGCGGCCTTCTACCGCAAGGCGACCTATGACTTTGATAAATGCCTGTATGTGGTGGGAGGACCTCAAGCGCTTCATTTCCGTCAGGTCTTTAAAGTAGTGGAACTGATGGGACATGAGTGGGCGAAAGATCTCATCCATGTTGGCTTTGGCCTCGTTAAATTCCAGGGGATGAAGTTTTCCACCCGTGAGGGGAAAGTATTCTATCTCACAGATCTTTTAAAAGAAGCCATTCAAAGAGCCCGGGATATTATTGAAGAGAAAAACCCGGAGCTGGATAATAAGGAAGAAGTTGCCCGGAAAATTGGAATCGGTGGCGTCAAGTTCCTTTATCTTAAGAACTCCCGAGACAAAGAAATTATGTTTGACTTAAATGAAGTATTGAATTTCGACGGGGAGACTGCACCCTATGTTCAATATACCTATGCTCGGGGCAAGAGCATCCTTCGGAAAAACCCATCAACGGGAGAAGGGGATCTAACAGCCCTGTCTCAAAAAGAGGAATTTGAATTGGCCAAAGTCCTCGAGGCCTACCATCGGGTCAAAAATGAAGCTCTGGCAAAGTATGAACCCAGTATATTTACCAGATATATTCTTGATGTTGCCAAAGCGTTCAACAAATTCTACAATAATATCAATATTTCAAACTCAGAGGAATCATTGCGCAATGCGAGACTCAAACTGGTGGCTGCCACCTGTCAAGTGCTGCAAAACGGTTTGGGCTTGTTAGGGATCGATGTTGTCGAGAGGATGTAAAATGAATAGAAAAATTATTCCGGGAGGGTTATACCGTCATTACAAACAAAAGTGGTATTTCGTCATCGGGGTGGCTAATCACACTGAAACCGAAGAAGAATTTGTTACTTATTTTCCACTGTATTTAGAGGAAGCCTCGTTGTTTGTTCGCCCCAAAGACATGTTCTTGGAAGAAATAGATCCTCGAAAATCCGGCGGATTACAAGAATGGCGCTTTTTAGAGGGCGATTCCTGCAACTTGTCATTGGAAGAGCGAAAGGATCTGCTCAACAAAGCCCAAGTTTTGTTGGGATCCATTGGCTTAGCCATTGTACAGGAATAAGTCGTTAAAGGTATAAAAAGATCAAATTGCCAAAAATCGGTGAGAAATACACAAGATCAAAAAAGAAACTCGATGGTCCGCTAAAGTGCGGGCCATCGAGTTTCTTTTTGTGGGGACTGTTTGTTTCTATGGGTAGGCTTACTTACAACCTGAAGTCCCGGCGAATTATACCTATACAGGACACTCTACTTCCATTGCGGCATAGAGTGTCTTTTGTTTTGTGGTGATTTCTCCGATCTTTGGTTTTTTGCCAGGCTGGTGGTAGCGCTCGATCACATCCAGATCATCGATTAATTCCTGCAGGGTTCTGTTTTTAAAGAGTCCGCCTTTGTCCATGGCCTTCTTGATATAGGACATGAAAATCAGTGCGACAAACTGAACGAACAGCTTCCCCTCCAGGTTTTCTTCCGAAGCCACGGATTCCCGCCGCATGTTCAGGCGTTCCTTCAGATCGCCAAATGCTTTCTCGATGAGGTCCTTGGCTCGGTAGATCTCCAGTGCCTCTACTGGATCCTTGATGTCATTGCTCAGCAGCACAAAATAGCCACAGTCCTTGAGCGATTTATCGATGGCGTCCTGGTTAGCCTGGATCCTTACTCCTCTTACCGGTGTGGCAACTGTTTGGAAATACTTCTCGTAGAGATGCTCATGCTCTGGAGTGTGTTTACCTTGGGTCAGTTCCTCTTCCAAGATATCGAGTAGCTTATTCAACCGAATTTTATCATCGGTGGCATGCTGATCATTGTAGTAGTAATGAGCGTAGATCCGCCGTATTTCTTTGACCATTTCGCCTTTTCTTGATTTGGTTTGGGTGTAGGCCCAGTCCATTGTGAAGGACGCCATGTACAGATTGGTATTGGAATGATAGTTGCTCCGGGAGACAAATCCGTCCCGAATGTCATTGAGCTTGCTCTGGATGAACTTTAAAGAAGTCTTGGCGCCAATGAGAAATTTATGGTGATGCTGATAGAGTTCATTGATGTTGAGTTCACTGTAGAAGCCTCGATCCATGACCAGGTTGACCTTATCGATCTGCAAGAATTCAAGTTCTTTGAGCAGATGGCTGATGGTTTTGACATCGGATATGTTGCCTGGAAGTTTCCGGTAGTACACCGGTAAACCGGAGCTCTCCCCAAAGAGCAGCGCCAGGTTGATCTGGGGAAGGGGATCATGTTCCTTGTTGTTACCGTATTTAACCTGCTTGAGGGACTGGGAATAAGAAGAAATCGAGGTGGTGTCGTAAGCCAGGTATTCAGTCTCCAATCTGCGTTTGGACTGTTTACTAAAAAAATCCATTATGGCGGACTCATCAATCGTTGAAAAAAGTTCGCTGATCCGCTGCAAAGGCAGATCCTTGACATAGGGATGATGATGAGACTTTGCCCATCGGTTGAAGCGATACATGGGGTTATGCCCTTCCAGTGTCAAATAATAGGCCAAGGAGAGGAGTTTCTTATAGTCATTCGGGAAACAGCTTTTCAAGTCTTCCGCAACACCCGTCTTCTCTGCAATTTCATCGAGAAGATAAGTGGCTCCATAGAAGTCGCGAGCGCAGACCTCAGTCGCTGTTGGTCCGTGTTTGGGTTCTGATTCAGATTTTAGTGTTTCCAATTCCTGCTGCAGCTTGTAGCGCTTGTTGGGCACAAAGATACCATCGACATTCTTGCCAAGATAGACCCGTTTGTGTGAGCCGCGTTTCTTTTCTGAGTCCCAATAAGGTTGATCTTCATAAACATATTCGACACCATTAATTAATTGAGTTCTACGCATAAAACCACCTCCCATATAGGTATATTTTATACCTATATGGGAGTAAATGCAAGCTATTTTTACACTGGAATCAAGTTATTTCAACGGCTTCAAGGATTCATAGCGATATTAAACCGGGACTTCAGGTTTAATAATCTTTCTCGATCACTGCTTCCGGTGCGTTTTTGCGAACACTTTCAATTCCATTTTGACAGCTTTTCATTGCCTTATAGCCTTCAGAAGTGGCAATTACATTTCCGTTTTTGGCTTTTAGTCGAAACCGGAATTCTCCGGCTTTGTCTTGATAGATCTCGAATTTAGGATTGATTGCGGTAATTGGAGCGTCAATGGTTTGGTCTTCCAGGTGGGCAATGGGGGCATTTACTTTGACGCTATGGATCCCTTTGTGACAGGAACTCTCGGAAGAATAAACTTCAGAAGAAGCAATGACTTCGCCATTATTTGCTTTTAAATCGAATTTGAAACCTGTTGCTGTCTTTCGCATTAGAAACTTACCCATGTTCGATCTCCTTTTACATAGTTATTTCTTAAATTCTAACACAGCAATGTAAAGGTTTCAATAAGGCGCAGTAAGATCTAAATCCAACGAAATCCATTGAATTTGATCCAACGTGCTAAATTAAAAGCTAAAATAAAAGCTAAAATAAAAGCTAAAATAAAAGCTAAAAAGGTACTGACTGATGCTCCAACAAGTCTTAACACCGCACTAGGGTGTCCTGTAAAAGCCAATAGAGGCTAACTCAACTGAGTCAGCCTCTATTGGCGGGGAAGGTCTATAGCTGAAGAAATCTTCAGTGGCGATGGTCAGCCAACGAAAATTTTGCGTTTTATGGTTTAGGGTTAAGGTTTTGATTTAGTTTTTCTTGGGGAGGAAGACAATTTCATCGCAGCCGGCGCCAGTGTCACGGCTGGGACATTTAGCCGAACAGGTACCGCAATTACCGACTCCGCCACTTTTTGTTTTTAGATTACGGAAGAACAGAACAAGGGCTAAAACTAATAGCAAAAGGGCAAAAATTACTTCAAATGGGTTCAATTTTTAATCTCCTTATGAAAGAAAAATTCGACCGCCTTGGTAGACCAAGAATGAAACGGTCCAGGCCAAGATCAATTGGTAGGTCACCGAGAAAAGCATCAGCTTGGTGCCGAATTCTTTTTTGAAGGTAGCCATGACCGCGACGCAAGGGGTATAAAGTAGGACAAATACCATGAAGGCATAGCCGGATAAAGGGTTAAATACGGTGGGCAGAATATTTACCAGATCACCTTGATAGACAATTTCCATTGTGGAGATGACCACTTCTTTGGCCATAAGGCCGGCAATGAGTGAAACGGAAGCTTGCCAGGTACCAAAGCCCAATGGGCTTAACACCGGAGCAGCCAAGCGGCCGATGCTGGCTAAAATACTGTTGGAGATCTCGACCATTCCGCTGAAATTGAAATTGGACAAGAACCAGACGATGACCGACAGGGAGAAGATGATGGTTCCGGCCTTTTTAATAAAGCCTTTTCCTTTATCCCAGGTATGGTTGAGCACGGAGCTCATCCGGGGGATCTGATAATCCGGCAACTCAATTAAAAGAGGTTCTTCCTCTTTCTTAAAGATGGTGTTCTTGAAGAGGATGCCGATCAAGAAAGCGATGGCGATGCCCAATAGATAAAGGGATAGGACAACGAGTTCCTGATGATCTACAAAAAACAAAGAGGTAAAGAGCATATAGACGGGGAGTCTGGCATTGCAGGACATCAGTGGGGCCAGCAGGGCTGCCAATTTACGGTCTTTATCGGATTCTAAGGTACGAGCACTCATGATGGCGGGGACGGAACAGCCAAACCCGATGATCATGGGGATGAATGCTTTACCAGAGAGTCCCATCCGCCGCATGAGCCGATCCATAATTAGGGCAGCTCGTGACATGTATCCGGACTCCTCTAGGAGTGAGATCCCGAAGAACAGCGTCATGATGATGGGCAGAAATACAATAACAGATCCCACCCCGGCGACAGCGCCGTCAACTACAAGGCTGCGAAACCAACTGGAGGAATTGACCAACAGACCGGCAATGAAGTTGGAGAAGGGGGTAATAATAAATTCTTCAAAGGCGCCGGATAGGGGATCTCCCACCCAGGAAAAAGTCAGTTTGAATACCAAAAATAGCAAGAAAAGAAAAATGGGATAAGCCAAAATTGGGTTTAAGACCACTCGATCGATCCTCTCAGTCAAGGAAGTTTTACCGGTGAGCCGGGATTGGGATCCTTCGACGATGGCATCAATATAAGCATAAGTTTCTTTTTCAGAACCTAGGGTTTTTAAAGTGGATTTTCGGTGAGCGTCGGGATTCTTGATGATCTTGACGAGTTCATCCACACCCTGACCTTTCGCGGCAATTATTGGAACCACCGGCACGCCAAGGCTTTGACTGAGCTTATCAGGATCAATGGTGATCCCTTTCGCTGTTGCCATGTCATTCATGTTTAAGGCAATGACCATGGGGATACCGAAACCGGCTGCCTGGCTGGTAAGATACAGGTTCCTGGAAAGATTGGAAGCATCGATGATGTTAATGATCAAATCAGGTTTTTCTTGGAGTAGAAAATTCTTGGATACTTTCTCTTCATTGGAATACGTATCCATGGCGTATATACCGGGCAGGTCCACGACCTTAATGTCACCATACCAGCCTTCTTTTTTCTCAACGGTAACACCCGGCCAGTTTCCAACGTATTGGTTCATCCCTGTCAAATAGTTAAACAGTGTGCTCTTCCCAACATTGGGGTTACCTAGTAGTGCGATAATCATGTGGACTTATCTCTCTACAAAGATCGAGGCGGCATCTTTTTTGCGGATGGCCAGGGAAAAACCTCGGAAAGCAATGACCAAGGGATCACCCAAGGGAGCTTTTCGTAAAAGTGCTAATTCAGTACCAGGAATACAGCCTAGGGCTGAAAGACGTTTCGTTAATTTGGAATTTCCTTCTACTTTGACAATGGTGCCAGTTTGTCCGATTTCTAGGCTATCAATATTTATCATGTATAGTACATCCTTTAAGCTAGTTTGTATTGAAAATCATTATCAGTTATTTTCACCTAATTATATCGGTACAATGTTTTAATGTCAATTTATCTTTTCGATTGTTAAAAAAAAGATAAATTGAGGGCGGATCATGGAAAAATCTTGAAGAAACGCGAATTGCGCCGGATAAAAATATGATAAATTCACCAGATCGCAATACAGGGCAACCGAAAATAGTTTAGAATAGAAGTAAGATGTTCGAACCAATTAAACGGATTAATAGAAGAAAGGGGATCACCATGAAACGGGTAGCTGCGTTTTTTGATATTGATGGTACATTGTACCGAGAAGGCTTCATTGCTGATCTCTTCGCAATGCTGGTGAAATGTGAAATTATACCTTATGAAAAATGGTATGAAGAGGTCCGGCCTGAGTTTATTAACTGGGACCGCCGACTGGGAACTTATGATACTTATTTAATGAAAATGTCCGCCCTGTATACTGAGGCCATAGCTGGCCATCATCGCTCAATGGTTCAGCACATTGTTCGTCGAGTCATTGAAGATAAAGCCATGCGGACCTATGTTTATACAAGAAATCGGGTGCTCTGGCACAGAGAACAAGGCCATCTGGTCATTACGATCTCCGGCAGTCCCAATGAACTGGTCAGTGCTATGGCAAAGTTTTATGGATTTGATGATTACCGGGGAAGCCGGTATTTAGTGGATAAACACCATCGCTATACCGGTGAGATCATTCCAATGTGGACAGCCGAACGCAAGCAGGAAGCAGTGGAAGAACTGGCTGCCCTCTATGACCTGGACCTTGGTAATTCCTGGTCCTATGGCGATACAGCAGCAGATATTTCAATGTTCCACTTAACGGGTCATCCCAACCTGATCAATCCGACCCGGGAGCTGATCAATCTAATTCGTGGCGACAAATCCCTCTTAGACCGGACCACTTGTATTGTCGAACGGAAAGATGTTATTTATCGAATGAATATACGGGATGTGGAGCTTGTCGATGATAATTCATACAACGAGGATTGATCTGACTGATGAGAGTGTCGCCGGGCAGCTTAAGGTCAATGGAGCCGACATCGGGGCAACCTCAGTGTTTTTAGATCTGGAGCATTACATTTATAAAAAACCCGTTTGCATCGGTATTTTCGGTGCGGCAGTTCGAACGGGTGATGAATTGGTCATTAATCAATACTTTTTGGAAAACCGAGCCGATCTAAAAGGACTGATTGTGGCCTCACATAACTATCTGCTGGAAATGCGCCAGGCGGGGTATTGTCATTTAGTGACTTTTGCCGGTCAAAATGACTTGATGATGCTCCATGCTATGTTTGAAAAATTCAAAATCAAAACGGATCTCAGAGTGCTCTTTGAATCCATCGATCTGCAAAGTGCATTTAAAGCCCAATTCCACGCTGTTATTGGGTTGAACGCATTGGAACAGTTTGCCCAGATCCCCCGGCAGGGTCCTGCCATCGCGGGGTCGACCATTGCCAAAACTTTTGCCAACGTCGTATCAGACCCGACTTATATTGACCGGATGCCAAAAGAGAAGATCCAGCGGCTCCTGACCTATAACCAGATGGATGTGGAAAACCTCTATTTTATCCTAATGAATTGGGGCGTTATTTCAAAACCTCAGGTGGAAGACTATCTGATGGCACTTAAGCAAAAGAACAACCCGATCCAGCCTCTCGAATCCTAATAAGGTGATTTATGTGAAAATAAATAAGATGATGCTACTACTACTTTGTCTATTGATCCTGACGGCCTGTTCGGGCGGTCAGTACGTCAATGGGAAACACATCGGCTCAGCCTATGGTGTGCGCGGCGTAATAATGATGGAAGTAGGCGTAGAACAGGGTTATGTCTCAAGTCTTGTGATCAAGGAAAGCTATGATGATCGAACGGCGGTCCAGGAATCCTATCGACTATTGCGGGATGAATTGATCAAAGAACAAACCGTGGATTTTTTATCGGTGAACCCGAACTACCCAGTTACCAGTCAGGCGGAAATTGACGCGATCCGAGATGCCTTAAAACAAGCTACAAGCGAATGAAAGACGAAGTAGCACCGAATGGAACCTTACGCCTAAATAAGACTCCAATCGAATCATTAGATAAGAAAGATAAAAGCAGCAGTTGCCTCAGCAGCTGCTTTTTGTATTCCTGAAAAAACCCAAAGGAAGGTAGTTAGAGAAAGGGACAGATGGGCGATAAAAAGGATGCAAAGAAGGAGAGGCAGGGGTGGTCGCTGCATCACCTACCTGTAGGTGAAGAATCCATTAAAAACAATAAATAAGAATTAAACAGTGAAGTTGTGACGAATAACGAATGAAATTTCATGTAATTTTAATTTAAAAATCAAGAAAAAGGGTTTACAGGGTATTTCAACAGTGTTATTCTATTTATGGGTCAGTTAGCACTCGATATTATTGAGTGCTAACAAGAATCAACGAAGGAGGTAGAGCGTGTCTGATGATTCAATGAATGACAGAAAACTGGATATATTAAAAGCTATTATTTCTGATTACGTGACCACTGGGGAACCCGTGGGATCAAGAACATTAGCAAAAAAATATGACCTTGGCATCAGTCCGGCGACCATCCGAAATGAGATGTCTGACTTGGAAGATATGGGCTACCTGGAACAACCGCATACTTCAGCCGGCAGAATCCCATCATCCAAAGGTTATCGCGTGTATGTGGATCAGCTTATGGAAAAGGGCAGTGCAACCCAGGCTGAAGTGGCGCTCATTGAAAAACAGATTTTATCAATGGCCTCGTTCCAAATCGATAAGATCATAAAACAGACCTCCTTAATGTTGTCTGAATTGACCAACCTTGCCATTATAACCACCAGACCATCCAGTCTTAAATGTCGCATCAAGACACTTCAGCTGGTCTCTCTGGGGGATAAACATATTATGGTAGTATTGGTCCTGGACAACGGAACCGTTAGAAATACAGTGATCGATTCAGAAAATGCACCAAAGCCCGAAGAACTATTAGCCCTGTCCAATTTATTGACCATTAAGCTGTCCGGACTAACTGCCTCTGAGATCGATATATCCGTTCTGGATTCGATCCGAAGAGACCTCCAGGGTCATGCGGAGTTGTTTTCATCCGTGATGGCAGCAATCCACGAGGCTTTATTCGAAGGGGTCAATGAGTACTTCGTGGAAGGGAAAAACAATATTTTAGATTATCCTGAATTCAATGACATTCAAAAAGCCCGCGATGTTTTAGAAGTTTTGGAAAATCCGGATGAATTTATGGTCAGTGTCGACTCGGAAGAGGGGTTTGAAGATGAGTTCCGCATCGTCATTGGAGAAGAATCGAACTTCCCGGAAACCAAGGATTGGTCGGTGATCTCCGCTAAGTATAAGTTAAACGGTCAAGACGTTGGAACCATCAATCTGTTGGGACCAAAACGATTGGATTATTCAAAAATGAGTACCATTTTAAAAAGTGTTGTGATCGAATTAAACCGCAAATTAAAAAATATGTCAAAGGAGGATGAGAATGGATAAATTCACCAAAAAGCACAATCAAAAAAACTCAGACCATCCCCACCATAAAAAGAAGCCAACGGATTCGGACTTCATTGAAGAAAATGTCAAAAACCCGGAAGTTAAGGATGAGACGAGTGAATCCATAGAAACGAATACCCATGAAACAGAGGCGATCTCCGATACCGAGGCAACCTCCCAACCCAATGAACCAAATAACACAGCTGAAGCAGAGTCTGAACCAACAGCTCCCAGTCAGCAGCCGAAGGAAGAGGATATGACAGAAAACACAGCCAGGACAATCGAAGTAGATGAGGAAGAGATGCTATTTACCAGACGCAAAATCAAGAATCTGCAAGATGAGACCAAGAAGCTCACCAATGAAGTGGAAGCCTATAAAGAACGACTCTTAAGGATCACTTCAGAGTATGAGAACTTCAGAAAACGAACGTCCAAAGAAAAGGACGAAATTGGTGCAGATGCAACAGTGGGAGTACTGCGTGACATCCTTCCCATCATCGATAATTTGGAGAGAGCCTTGGTCACAGAAACCGATGATCTGCCAGGTTTAAAAGAAGGCGTACAAATGACATTGGATCAATTTGTGGCCGCCATGCAAAAAATGGGAGTTGAATTGATTCCCACCGATGAAGGATTTGATCCGGAACTCCATGATGCAGTAATGCATGAAGTGGATGAAACCAAGGGAGCCCGAGTCGTCTCTGAAGTATTCTTAAAAGGCTATAAAAAAGACGATAAAGTGGTACGCCACGCCGTTGTAAAAGTCGCAAACTAAAGAGCAGAGCTTACCTCAAAATCAAAACAAAAAGAAATCAAAAAAGAAATCATCATAAGAAGAAATCATATAAAAAAATCAAAAATTTTAAATTACCAAGTATAAATGAAGCATTAAAAAATAAAACGATAAAATAGAGTCAATTTACAGGAGGATTCATCTAATGGCAAAAGTAATTGGAATAGATCTAGGAACAACGAACTCAGTTGTAGCGGTTATGGAGGGCGGCAGTGCCGTCGTAATCCCAAATGCAGAAGGTGCAAGAACGACCCCTTCGGTGGTATCATTTCAGCCCAATGGCGACTTATTAGTCGGCGCAACGGCAAAGCGACAGGCAATCACAAATCCTGACCACACCATCGCTTCCATCAAACGGCAAATGGGATCAGATTATCATTTAAAAGTCAACGACAAGAACTTCTCAGCACCGGAGATTTCAGCCATGATTCTTCAGAAAATGAAAAGAGATGCTGAGAGTTATCTTGGTGAAACAGTAACTCAGGCTGTTATCACAGTCCCGGCCTACTTCAATGACAGCCAAAGACAGGCTACAAAGGATGCCGGTAAAATCGCCGGACTAGAAGTATTAAGAATAGTCAATGAGCCCACAGCGGCGGCTTTAGCATATGGTATCGACAAGGTCGAGGATGCTCATAAGATCCTGGTGTATGACTTAGGTGGTGGAACCTTTGACGTTTCCATCTTAGACTTGGGCGACGGTGTCTTTGAAGTTCTCTCAACCAACGGTAACACCAAGCTAGGTGGCGATGACTTCGACGATCGGATCGTCAAATGGATCTCTGAAGAATTCAAGAAATCCAATGGTATTGATCTGACCAACGACAAGATGAGCCTGCAGAGATTAAAAGATGCAGCTGAAGCTGCCAAAATCGAATTATCTACCGCTACTACAGCTCAGGTCAACCTGCCATTTATTACGTCAGATGCCACAGGACCTAAGCACATCAATATGTCCTTATCCAGAGCTAAATTCAATGAACTGACCCAGGACTTAGTCAAGGCGACTTTAGAACCCATGAAACAGGCCGTTAAAGACGCTAAGCTCACCATTGAAGGCATCGACAAAGTTATTTTAGTCGGTGGATCCACCAGAATCCCAGCGGTTCAGGATATTGTTAAGAGCTTTACCGGCAAAGAGCCAACCAAGGGCGTTAACCCAGACGAAGTGGTTGCGTTAGGCGCAGCGATTCAGGCTGGAGTATTAACTGGAGAAGTCAAGGACATCGTATTGTTGGATGTAACTCCATTGACCTTAGGTATTGAAACCATGGGTGGTGTTGCAACTCAGATCATTGAAAGAAATACCACAATCCCAGCTAAAAAGAGTCAGATCTTTACAACCGCAGCGGACGGTCAAACTTCCGTTGATGTCCACGTTGTCCAGGGCGAGCGTAAAATGGCCTATGACAATAAGACGTTGGGAAGATTCACTCTCTCAGGCATTGCACCGGCTCCCCGTGGTATCCCCCAAATCGAAGTATCCTTCGACATCGATGCCAATGGTATCGTTAAGGTAACGGCGGTTGATAAGGCAACTGGAAAAGAAGCCAATATCACAATCACTGCGTCTTCGAACCTCTCCTCCGACGAAATTGACAAGGCTGTCCAAGAAGCTGAACGGTTTGCCGAGGAAGATAAAAAGAAGAAGGATTCAGTAGAAACCAAGAATAATGCAGAACAGGCAGTTTATCAGACTGAGAAAGCATTGAAGGACATTGAGGATAAAGTGGACGCGGCTGATAAGGCCAACGTTACCGCGAAAATCGAAGCACTGAAAGCACTGGCTGATTCCGATGATCTGGAAGCAATTAAAAAAGCTCAAGACGAATTAACGACCGCGTTCTATGAAGTCTCCTCCAAGGTTTATCAGGCAGAAGCCCAAGCTGGTCAGGAACAGGCCGAACCGGGTCAGTCAACAAGTGGACCAGAGACCCAAAATGAAGGTCCTGCCAATGATAATGTTGTCGATGCAGATTTCAAGGTTGAAGATGACAAGTAATTTCTGTTAAACTAATGGAGTGATTCTTATCACGACGTAAAAATAGTCAAGCAGAAAAAATTAACAGTAGATAAAGACAGTAACTTTGAGAATCAGGCTTCCTGATTCTCAAAGTTATGAAAAACGGGAGAAATTATGGCCAAGCAAGAATATTATGAGGTACTCGGTTTAACCAAGGGTGCCACAGACGAAGAAATCAAACGTGCCTTCCGAAAGCTGGCAATTAAATACCATCCTGACCGTAACCAGGGTGACAAGACTGCGGAAGATAAATTCAAGGAAATCAATGAAGCCTATCAGATTCTGTCAGATCCTCAGAAAAAAGCTCAGTACGACCAATTTGGTACCACGGACTTCAATGGTGGTGCAGGTGGACAAGGCGGCGCTTATGGTGGCTATGACTTCGATGGCTTTGATGTAGGCGATATCTTCAGTCAGTTCTTTGGCGGATTCTCCGGTGGCGGCTCCGGCCGAACTCAAAATCCCAATGCCCCCAGACGAGGGGAGGATATTGAGTTTTACTTGGATCTGACTTTTGAAGAAGCTGTTTTCGGAACGAAGAAGGATATTACCATCAATGTTGACGACACGTGTGACACCTGCAACGGTACAGGTGCCAAACAGCCGTCTAAAAAAACAACCTGTCCAAAATGCCATGGTTCAGGCCGAATCAGAACTCAACGGCAAACCATGTTTGGCAATATGATGTCCGAAACAGTCTGTGATGTATGTCACGGCGAAGGCGAGATCATAGAAGATCCATGTCCGACTTGCCGGGGTAAAGGCCGGGTCCGGACCAAACGCAAAATATCAGTCAATATTCCCAAGGGCGTGGATAACAATAATGTTATTCCATTGCGTAATCAAGGCAATGAAGGGTATAAAGGCGGTCCGGCGGGCGATGTTCATTTGGTTCTGCGCGTCAAACCAAGCAAAATATTTGTTCGTAAAGGCATCAATGTCTTCATCGATAAACACATTGACATTGCCCAGGCCGCACTGGGAATTGAAACCAGAGTGCCCACAGTGGATGGAGATGTCAGCTACAATGTGCCGGCAGGAACTCAGTCTGGGACGGTCTTCCGCTTAAAGGGCAAAGGGATCCCCCAGGTCAATTCCAAGACCGATCAACGGGGCGACCAGTTTGTAAATGTCATCGTCGATACGCCCCAGAAACTAAATGATGCTCAAAAATCGGCCTTAAATGCTTATCTCGAAGCCTCAGGACTGACTACTGAAAAAAAAGCATCGGGCTCAAAGAAAAAGAAATTCGGCGTTTTTTAAAAGCCGCGGATTCTATGGTAAAAAGACCAAGATACCAAAAGGATGAGAAATTACAATTGAATTTCTCATCCTTTTTTATCTTCTGATATACTAAGATGAATTAAGTAGGCTAAGCCAGCAAGTAAGACAGCAATGACAGGTACAGGAGAATGAAACCAAATGGAAGAAAACATAGAACGCAGAAAGATCCTTATCACCAATGACGACGGAATCGATGCCCCCGGGATCAAGCTATTGACTAAAATAGCCCGGCAGTTTGGCGAGGTGGTCGTAGTAGCTCCCAAGACGGAGCAGAGTGCGATGGGACAGGGGATCACGGTGCATTCACCCATCACCATTCATAAACTCGAGTCCGGCTATGAGGGGGTGGATGCCTATGCCATAGCGGGCAAACCGGCAGATTGTGTCAAGGTGGCCATGGACCATTTGAATTTCAAACCGGACTTTGTCTGGTCAGGAATCAACAACGGGCCTAACTTAGGAACGGATGTCCTATATTCAGGTACCGTTGGGGCGGCTTTGGAGGCCATAGTATACGGGATCCCAGCGGTGGCTTTTTCTTGTCCCCGGGGGGATTTTTCAGGGGCCGAAACGGAGTTGGAAGCGGTGATCGATTATCTCTTTGACAACAACTTATGGACCAAAGCAGCCGCCATCAACGTCAATTTCCCGATCCATGGGGAAACACCGTCAAAAGGCATCCGACTAACCAGACAGGGTCATCGGATCATTGTGGCAGAGTACCGCTTTGATGTTGATAAATATTGGCAAATGGGCCGATTGGTGGAACAGGTCAATGAACCGGATACGGATGTGCGGGCCGCTGAAGAAGGCTATATTTCAATCACCCCTTTGGGGATCGACCGTACCAAATATGATTTACTGGAACAATGGAGGAATAAATAGCATGAATGGTGAATGGAACGAAGTTCGGATCGTAATTCCGCTGGAGGCCATTGAGGCCGTGTCAGGGATTTTATACAGTTTAGATGTGAAAGGAATTTCAGTGGAAGATCCCACGGACTTCTTGTCACGGGAAGCCGGCCCGTTAACCTGGGATTTTGCCGACGTAAATCTATTTCCAGAGGGAAACGATGCAGCGGTGGTCACGGCTTATTTCCCGGATACGGAACACATTGAGGAACATTTGAGCTTCATTAAAGCCAAGATCAAAGACTTAAACAAATACGGCATCAAGAATGAACCCCATCAGGTAAGTTATAAAGCAGTTCATGAAGAGGATTGGGCAACTTCCTGGAAAAAATATTATAAGCCCATGCGGATCGGCGAACATATTATCATCAAGCCGACTTGGGAAGAATTCGTGGCCCAACCGGGGGATCTGGTCGTTGAGATGGACCCGGGCATGGCCTTTGGTACGGGAACCCATGAGACCACAAAAATGTGTGTTGAAATTCTTCAGGACTACCTTAAGGGCACAGAATTGGTCTATGATGTGGGAACTGGATCCGGAATTCTAGCGATCACTGCTTCCATTCTCGGGGCTAAACAGGTGCTGGCCATCGATCTTGACCAAGTGGCAGTGGACGCAGCCAAGATCAATGTGGAGAACAATCACCTGGACAACATTGAAGTACTCCAGGGAAACTTACTGGATAAAGTCAGTCCCGATGTCAAAGCCGATGTTGTGGTTGCCAACATCATTGCCGATGTGATCATGGATATGGCCCAAGACATCAAAAAAGTTTTAAAACCGGGCGGTATCTTTATTGGCTCAGGGATCATTCATCTAAAAGAAGCTGAATTACTTGCGAAACTAGAAGAAACTGGATTTGAACTAGTCGAAGTCCGGAACGAAAATGATTGGCGGGCCGTTGTGGTCCGTCTGCCCGAATAAACTCAAGTCGGAACTCTAACAAAAATGAAAAAATGAAAAAATGAAAAACACCTAGATCAAACCTTGTTAGGCAGATCTAGGTGTCTTTGTTATTTGTCGATTCTTTTTACATTAGCAGCTTGAATACCCTTAGGGCCATCTTCTAATTCGAATTCGACTCTGTCGCCTTCATCAAGAGATTTTCTCATTTCATCTGAAATAATTGCACGGTAATGAACGAATACGTCCTTTTCTCCGGGACATTCGATAAAGCCGTAGCCCTTCTCTTGGTTAAACCATTTCACGGTTCCTTCTTTTCTCATTGTATAAAACTTCCTCCTCTTGAGACAAGTTGTCTCATTCGTTATTGATTATTATAACACATGCCATTTAGCTATGTATGAATAAATAAATAATAAGCATGGTATAATTAAAAATGAATTTCATCTTTTTTGAAAACAATATTATAATGAAATACGATTGGGACGACACGGAAATACGATTGAGATGACATGGAAATCGATGGAGATGGCTTGAAATTCCATGGTAGTGGGTTGGTCTGAAAGTCTCTTGATCGAATGGAAAGCAGAATTGAAAGATCATTTTTCCATTATAACGTCACCCCCCCAATTAACCTGGATCACCAAAAGGACCTGGATCACTAAAAGACCAAAAGGACCTGGAGAGACTGGACTTAAACTCAATGGAAGTGGATCCGATGAGCGAAGACTCATGGACCTCGTATCGTGAATATAGACTCAAAGGAAATGGACCCAAAGGAAATGGACCCAATGAACTGAAATCTATGGATATATATTTTTTGGAAGCAGGATTAATCGACAATCTTCGAAAACTTAGCTGGAGTAGTGGAGGTATTGGAATGCATAAATTTTTTACGGAAGACGTTCGTGATGATATGGCACGGATCACTGGAGACGACGTAAAGCACGCCTGGAAAGTATTGCGCCTGGAATCAGGTGATGTAGTTCAAGTGAATGATTTAAAGGGTACTGATTATCTGGGAACAATTGTAGAGATCAATAAAAATGAGGTCTTGATTCAATTGGGGGAAAAATCCGAAGTGACCCATGAGAGTCCGTTGCAGCTTTTTGTATATCAAGGGTTGCCCAAAGGTCAAAAAATGGATCTGATTTGTCAGAAAGTATGTGAATTAGGAGTTTCCCAACTCATTCCCACCATAACGGACCGGGTCATTCCCGATGTTAAAAACGACTATAAAAAACTAGATCGCCTGCGCCGGATCAGTCTAGAGGCAGGCAAACAGGCCAAACGATCCCTTATAATGACGGTGCGCGAACCGGTGGAGCTCTACGACCTGGCAGAAGAATTTAAAGGCCTGGACCTTGTCATCGTCCCTTATGAAGAAATGACCGGGCAAGGCATGCATGGGATCCAAATGGACATTGCAGCTGCTCATCGGATCGGCGTAGTCGTTGGGCCTGAAGGCGGCTTTGCCGAAGAGGAAATCAATTGGCTAAGCGCTCAAGGCGCTAAGATCGTGACCTTAGGACCCAGGATCCTTCGAACCGAAACTTGTGCATTATCGGTAGTTTCAATCCTGCAGTTTATTGCCGGAGATATGGGGGGAGCGATTCGTGAAGGCCGCAATTGAAACATTAGGCTGCCGGGTCAATATCTATGATTCCGAGGCAATGACCGAACTATTTGCCAATGATGGCTATGAAATAGTCTCTTTTTCGGATGCAGCTGATGTATATGTCATAAATACCTGCACCGTTACCAATATGGGAGATAAGAAATCCCGACAGTTGATTTCTAGGGCCCGTCGCCAAAATCCACAGGCCGTGGTCTGTGTGGTGGGTTGTTATTCTCAAGTCGCACCTGACGAAATTGCCGCCTTAGAAGGAGTTGATGTTGTCTTAGGGTCCCGGAATAAGTCCCAGGTGGTCGAATTGGTCAATCGGAGCCTGGCCACGGGGGAGCAGTTGGTAGAAGTCTCTGATATTGCTGTCGACCACGAGTTTGAAGAGTTACAAATCAGCAATTACAGTGATCGGACTCGGGCTTTTTTAAAAATCCAGGACGGTTGCAATCGCTTCTGTACGTATTGCATGATCCCCTATGCCCGAGGGGGCATCTCCAGCAAAAAACCGGATCAAGTCATATCTGAGATCAGGTTGCTAGCCCAGCATGGCTTTGCGGAGATTATCTTATCCGGCATCCACATTGCCTCCTATGGGTTGGATCAGCCCATTGCCCCCAAAGGGATCCTTTTAGACGGCCATAAAAGAACGCCCCTAATTGATCTATTGGAAGAAATTGAGGCCGTTCCTGAAATTCGCCGCGTACGAATTGGCAGCATTGATCCGATGTTTTTCAATGGCGATCAGCTGACCAGGATCAAATCATTAACGAAACTGGCACCCCATTTTCATTTGAGCCTGCAATCGGGATCGGATCGAATTTTGCAAAAGATGAACCGGCGCTACACGACTCGGGAGTTTGCATACGTCGTGGCCGAGCTGCGTAAGACCCTTCCCGGGGTCAATATTACCACCGATCTCATAACCGGTTTCCCGGGGGAGACGGAAGGGGACCACTTGGCCACCCTTGATTTTTTAAAGCAACTCAAATTGACCAAGACCCACGTCTTTAAGTATAGCCCTCGCGCAGGAACACCGGCTGCGATCATGCCGGATCAAATCGATCCAGGGGTGAAAGATCAACGAAGTCTGGAGCTGGTCGATTTATCGGATCACCATGAAGCGCTCTTCCATCAGGCCATGATCGGAACGGTCTGCGAAGTTCTGTTTGAGGGGGGCGAGGGCGACGTACAAAGAGGGTTCACCCCAAACTTCGTCGAGGTCAAGGTTCAAACCAGAGATCATTTAAAGGGCAAGCTGTTGCCCGTAGAAATTACCGGGTCCTCGGTCCATTTTTGCTGGGGCAGGGTAGGACATGATACGGAATCCTTAAATAAATAACTGAAAAAAGAATTAAAAATACTTTTTTAACAGTTACGGGGCGGTTGGTCTGCCAGGTCGATCATCTTAAAGTCCACAGTCTAACGTCAAACAGCAGGTGGATTATCCCCAAAAACCACTTTGGCTGATCTGGGGTTTACCAGATTCATTAATAATCATGGGGTATACGGATCAATGTTTAGTAAATTAACATTTATGCATCTAGAAGTGGGGTTTTTACTGATAGTTTAATAATTAAAGACCCTATAACCACAAAAGCCAGAGTTAATATGAATAAATATTTGAAGCGATGTATAAAATCAGTATCATCTAAACGTTACAATCGTTGATTAATTAATTTTGAGCTTATAAATATTGTATAAAGCTGGTTTATTGTGTTAATATGAGTTTAATCTTTAAATGGGCACCAACTCATTTCTAAAAATTTTAGGAGGATCAATATGAAGAAAAGAATCGTATCACTTCTGTTACCAGTTGTAATGGCAGCTTCTGTTCTAGCAGGCTGTACACCAAGTACAACTGCAACAACAGCAGCCGGAACGACCGCCGGAACAACGGCAGCAGGAACCACCACCGCCGGAACAACGGCAGCAGGTACCACAACAGCTGACACAGCTGCACCTGAAACCACAACAGCTTTGCCAGACAGACCTGATGTCATCAAGAATGTCGGTGCAAACACAATCATTATTGGAACGACCACTGAACCTACCGGAGACTTTGCTCCACCTTACTGGCAGAACAATGCAACCGACAATGATGTTAAAACTTTCATTGAAGGCTTAGGAACTGTTGAAGTCAGCAAAGCCGGCGAGTTTGAGATCAACAAGACTGTTGTCGCAGACCACAAAGTAACCGAGAATAAAGACAAGTCCAAGACCTATGAATTCAAGATCAAAGACGGTCTCGTTTATTCAGACGGAACCGCGATCACAGCGGAAGACTATGTTTTATCCATCATGCTCTTCTCCTCACCAGTCGTTCAGGCTCTGGCTGGTAAGCCCACTTATGGTACTTACTATGTTGGATACCAGGATTTCTTAGAAGGTAAGGAAAAAGCCTTTGCAGGAGTTCGTTTGCTCGACAAGATGACATTCTCAGTAACGATTGCTGCTGAATATGTTCCATCTTACTTTGAATTATCCCAAGCTTCTGTTGGACCGAATCCAAAGAGCTTATGGTTTAACAATTCCGCTGCAGGCGAAGTTGTGATCAAAGACGATGGTAAGGGTGTTTACTTCTCAGACAACTTCACAGAAGCAAACTTTGGAAAATCCATTCAAGAAGCCAAGAACAATCCTGTAAGACCTGCTTCAGGTCCTTATAAGATCAAAGAATGGGATCCAGCTGCGAAGATTCTTATCCTTGAAATCAACGATAAGTATCCAGGAAACTGGGAAGGCAAGAAGCCATCAGTGGCTACTGTAATCTTCAGACACATCACCACTGCAACTGCAATGGATGAATTGAAGACCGGCGGAGTTGACCTTCTGACATCCATGATGTCCGGAACAGAAATCGATTCTGGTTTCAACTTAGTTGAAGACGGAACCGGCAAATACTCCTACTATGACTATCCAAGAGCTGGATTCGGTAAGCTTTCGTTTGTATCTGACGTTTATCCTACAAAGGATGTTGAAGTTAGACAGGCAATTGCTCATCTTCTAGACAGAAATAAATTCACACAGGCTTTCACAGGCGGATTCGGAACAGTTGTTAATGGACCTTACGGCGAAGGCCAGTGGTTCTACAAAGAATCCGAAGCAGTTTTGAAACCTAAAATGGACCAATACGCTTACGATGTTAATAAAGCCAAAGAACTCTTAGACAAAGCCGGCTGGAACCTTAACAAAGACGGCGGCGCATACACCGATGGTCTAAGATACAAGAAGAACCCAGATGACGGAAAGCTTATGCCTTTGATCATCAAATGGGGATCCTCAGAAAACAATGCAGTTTCTGAACTCCTCGTTACTCAGCTCCAGAAGAGCCCAGATGTAACAGCAGCCGGAATGCAGATCGACCAGACCGTTATGACCTTTGAAGAACTCTTGAACTATGTTTACAGAGATGCTTCACAGGGCGAGAAATATGCAGCTAAGGAATTCAACATGTTCAACTTTGCATCGAATTTCCCAGTTGGATACGTACCAAAGGATGAATTCACAACAGATCCTAAGAAATTGGCTGACGGCTACAACACGAACTTTATCATCGATAAGGAACTTGAAAAGCTGGCAGAAGGCTTCTGGAAAGTTGCACCTACAGACAAGGAAAAATTCTTAGAAGGATGGCAGGCATTCATCTTAAGATGGAACGCATTACTTCCTGATCTTCCACTGTACTCCAACCAGATCCATGACTTCTATAATTCCAAGATCAAGGGTTACGAATCTTCAGCCTCAATGGGCTTAGTTGATTCAATCGTATATTCAACAGTTGTAGACTAGAATTAAAAAAAGTGTTTTAACGAAGCAAATGAGGCTTTTAAAAAAGCCTCATTTGTACGTTAAAAGGTAAAAAAATTGTACTTATTTTACGAGGGGGAGACAAAATGGCAAAATATATTGTAAAAAGAATCATATATATCGTACTTGTATTCATTGCCTTGTCCATCATCATCTTTTTCCTATATAACAGTGTTCCCGGTGACCCGGCTATGGCCAAAATATATCCACTCAAACAACGAGTGACACCGGAAGCATTCCAACAGATGTATGTTGTGACTAGAGCACAGATGGGCCTTGATGACCCACTTCCATCCAGATACTGGAAATGGTTCCAGCGTCTGATCACACTTGACCTTGGGGTATCCTCACTGTATAACAAACCGGTGATGGATGTTCTTTTGGTTCCATTAAAAAATACTGTTTTGATGAACTTATTTGTTGTTTTCTTTGGCCTAGTCATTACAATTCCATTGGGTATTGCCATGGCAGTCAAGAAAAATACTATTTTTGACCGTATTATCCAGGTCGTTACCCTGGTGGGTGTTTCGATTCCATCCTTTGTAACAGCCTTGGTATTTATATACTTCTTCGCAGTCAAACTCGGCTGGTTCCCGGTCAGTGGCTGGAGGACCCCTAATCTGCAGGCTGTCGATAAATGGACAGAGTACAAAGATGTTCTGTGGCATTTATTTTTGCCGGTGACGATTTTAGTCTCATCCTCAATGGCATCCACGACCCGTTATATTCGATCGGCCATGGTCAGTTCATTGTCCATGGACTATATTAAAACGGCTCGAGCCAAAGGCTTAACTGAAAAAACCGTTATTTTCTCCCATGCTTGGAGAAATGCACTTCTACCGGTGGTCACGCTTTTAGTCGGCTGGATCCTGTCGATTTTCTATGGATCCATCGTTGTGGAAACCATGTTTGGTTTAAACGGAATGGGCAATACGTTCATTACAGCATTACGTAGTCAGGACTGGGCCGTGGGACTTGGCGTCCAGATGTTCTATGTTCTTCTGGCGTTATCATCCAATCTGATCATAGACTTGACATTCGGATTAGTTGATCCGCGTGTCAGAATCAACGCGTAGGGGGTTAGCATATGTCAGAAGATTTAAACAAAACGCAAGGATCCGATAATTTAAAGGACACCCCAGACAAGAGTCCATTGAACAAACGGTCTCTCTTTGGTAAAAAGAAAAAAGACTTAAATATATTCCAGGAAGAGCAAATTCAAACCCCATGGAAAACGGTTGTGAAAACCTATATGTCCAATAAGCTGTCCATGGGGGCGTTGATCGTGTTCCTGTTAATTGCTGCCTTTATGTTCCTGGCCCCTTACTTCTTCCGAATCGACCTTGGCTACAATGAACCCGAGCAGGCCAATTTGCCGCCATCGACGAGTTATATGTCATTCCCGGAAGCCATGAAAACCGGAGCACGGGATGTTTCAGTCGGCAGCACCTTTGGAGTGGGAATTGACAAAGACGGGAATTTCCATGCCTGGGGTGAGAAGGCCATGTTTGCCATGCCTGATTTGGAGGCAACAAAGCCGCAAGGTATGAAGAATCTCGTTAAAGTTGCAGCCGGTTTTGACCATGTATTGGCACTGGATGCTGACGGCAAACTGTGGGCATGGGGAAATGGCCGTAACGGTCAGACCCGAATTCCCCCGAAAGTCCGTAGTTTAACTAATATCAAAGCGATTTACGCCGGCTATAAATTCTCCATCATCTTAACTGAAGATGGCAAGACCGAAGCCTGGGGCAATACGATGAACTTTGACTACAACAACTTCCACGAATATCAGGGTCAGATGGATAGCCTGGCCATGACCACGGATGTTGTGTCCGGAATCACCAAAGACGGGACCGTTGTTTATCTGGGAACCCAAAGAAATTCATTCTCAAAAACACCGGAGGGTAAATTCACGGCCATTGCCGCAACCTCCAAGGCGTTTGCCGCCATCCGAGAAGATGGAACCATCATCGATTGGGGCAATTTAAGCTACCGCAAAGAACCCATCCCAACCTTTGACTCTAAGCCCATCGCCTTAAGCGGCGGACTCTATCATATCACCACGATTCTGGAAAATGGCACTGTCGTAGCGTTTGGTACCAATGACCAAGGTCAGCTCAAAGTTCCGGCCAATGCTGCCAATGTCACGAAAATCAGTTCCGGGTATTATCAGAACTACATCGAGACCGCAGACGGTACGTTAACTGCCTTTGGAATGAAAGGCTATTTCCTGGGGACCGATGAATTCGGCCGCGATGTGTTTGTCCGGATCGTCAATGGCGGCAGACTCTCATTATCCATCGGTATCTTAGCCGTTATCATTTCAACAGTCATCGGTATGGCCTTGGGCGGAATTTCCGGATACTTCGGCGGTAAAGTGGATATGTTTATCCAGCGGTTCGCGGAAATTGTCTCTTCCTTCCCGTTCTTGCCGACGGTTATTTTACTGAACTCCATTTGGGGAAATGCTTTCACCTCGACCCAACGAGTCTACCTCATCATGGTATTGCTCGGATTCCTGGGTTGGCCAGGCTTGATGCATTTGATCAGGGCTCAGGTCCTGTCCTTGCGTGAACAAGAATTTGTAACGGCCGCCCGCGCTTTGGGAATCAAAGAAATGGGCATCGTGTTCCAGCATATTATTCCAAACGTAATTTCCGTCATCATTGTATCGGCCACCTTGGATTTTGCCGGCTATCTGCTGTATGAAGCAACGCTGTCCTTCCTTGGCTTTGGGGTACAACCGCCGCAGCCTACCTGGGGAAATATGCTTTTTGGCGCCAATAACTCCACGGTAATCCAGAATTTCTGGTGGAGATGGGTATTCCCGGCCTTGATCCTTTCAATCTGTATCATATGCATCAATTTAATTGGTACTGGACTTGATGACGCCATCGACCCGAAATCACAGGAAAGGTAGAAAGGAGACGAGGATATGTCATTATTAGAAATAAGCAACTTGCATACCTATTTTAAAACGAAGAAAGGCCTGGTCAAGGCCGTTAACGACGTTGATTTTAACGTTGAAGCTGGCCGAACATTAGGCGTCGTCGGAGAATCCGGTTCCGGTAAATCGGTATCGGTCATGAGCATCATCCGTCTGTTGGACGGAAATGGCTATATAGATTCCGGCAGTATTACCTTTGACGGAAAAGACATGATCAACTTGCCCAAGCGGGAAATGGAAAAGATCCGCGGCAATGATATCTCCGTAATTTTCCAAGAACCCATGACTTCACTGAATCCGGTATTTACCGTCGATCGGCAGATTTCCGAGACGTTGGTGAAACATCAGGGAATGAGTAAAAGTGAAGCCGCTAAAAAAACCATTGAAATGCTTAAACAGGTCAGGATCCCGAATCCTGAAAAGGTCACCAAGCAATATCCCCATCAATTATCCGGCGGAATGCGCCAACGCGTCATGATCGCCATGGCATTGGCCTGTGAACCCAAACTGTTGATCGCGGATGAGCCCACCACTGCCTTGGATGTCACCATTCAGGCGCAAATTCTAAAATTGATGAACGATCTGAAAGAGCGCAAAGGGACTGCCATCATCTTCGTGACCCATGATCTGGCCGTTATCAATGAAATGGCTGATGATGTGGCCGTCATGTACTGTGGCCAGGTGGTTGAGAAAGCACCGGTGCGACTGATCTTTGATGAATCCATGTCGATCTACCGCCACCCCTACACCGAGGGACTTCTCTTCTCCATTCCTCGGCTGGATACACCGGTGGATGCCAAACTCGAACCGATCCCAGGGTCTGTTCCGCATCCGCTCAATCTTCCCAAGGGTTGTAAATTTGCACCACGGTGCAAATATGCCACTCAAAAGTGCCAGGACGAAGAACCGGAACTGCTGCTCTTGGAAGGGCAGCATGAAGTGAGATGTTTCTATCCGATAAAGGGGGTACGTTCAGGTGAGCGAAATGACAAATAAGACACCGGACCAGGCAGCTGAAATAGCTCCGGCCCAGACCAGCGGTGGCAGAAAACCACTAACCAATAGGAAAGTTTTGTTTAAACTAGTTAATTTTACAAAATATTTCCCATTGAAAAAGGCCTCCATATTCTCGAAAGAGGGCTTGTTTGTCCGGGCCAATGAGGACATCAACCTTGAAATATATGAAGGGGAGACCTTGGGTTTAGTCGGAGAATCCGGCTGCGGAAAATCGACATTAGGCAGAACGCTACTTCAGCTTTATCCTTTGACCAAAGGCCAGATCCTGTATTACGGGGATCCGGAATTTCCAGACGGGATCGATCTGGCTAAACTAACTCGGGATCAGATGAGAAAGTACCGGAAGGACCTGCAGATCATCTTCCAGGATCCATATTCCTCACTAAACCCCAGAATGACGGTGGGGCAGATTATATCCGAAGGGTTAAAAGCCAATGGGATGATCGAAAAAGACAATGCGGAGAGTCAGAAATATATTTTGGATGTCATGGAAAAGTGCGGCCTAGCGCCATACTTTGTCCATCGCTATCCTCATCAATTCTCCGGCGGCCAAAGACAGCGGATCGGCATCGCCCGGGCCGTGGCGCTAAACCCCAAGTTTATTGTAGCGGATGAGCCGGTATCGGCCCTTGACGTTTCAATCCAATCTCAGGTCATCAACTTGCTCTTGGATTTGAAAGAAAAGCAAAAATTGACCTACCTCTTTATTTCCCATGACTTGTCCGTTATCAAATACATTTCCGACCGAGTCGGCGTTATGTATTTGGGGGATCTTGTCGAATTAGCCTCCACCGAGGATCTCTTTGAAGACCGACTGCATCCCTATACGGAAGCGCTGTTATCGGCGATTCCGACCACGGATCTTCGGGAAAAAGTCGAGATCAAGATCTTGGAAGGGGATATGCCGTCACCCATCAACCCGCCATCAGGCTGTAAGTTCCATACGAGATGCCAGTTTGCCCAAGAAAAATGCACAGTGGACGTCCCGGAACTTCGGGAAATCAAACCCAATCACACCGTGGCTTGCCACTTTCCGTTGCTTAAGAAGGAAGATCGGCAAAAGTCCATCGATATTCGCCTCTTAGACGCAGAATAGGATCCCTCGTCCGAAACGGAGACTTATGTTCAAAAAGAAAATTGAAAAGGCATTTGATCAGGTCAAAGACCAGACCAGTGACTATGATGAAGAAAAGTACCGCGCCACCATGCAGGATGAAATGGAAAAAGGCGATTTACTAGCCATGATCTTGGGAGCGTTTCGATTCTTTCTCCCATTGTTTATCGTGATCATTGTTCTCATCGTTCTGATTTTTGGTTTAAGCTGAATAAACAGTGGCAGACTCTTTTTGAGTCTGCCATAATTTAGTGTTAAATCTTTGGAATCGGTGTATAATATTTAGTATCAGAGGAGGTGAAACAATGGATTGTTTATTTTGTAAGATCGCAGATGGCCAAGTTCCCTCGGAAATTATTTATGAAGACGAAAATTGTGTTGCCTTTAATGACATCAATCCTGCAGGACCGGTACATTTCCTAATTGTGCCTAAAAAGCATATCGGTTCGGTTGCTGAGATCACGGAAGAGGATGAAGCCTTGCTGGGGCATATGCTCAAGCTCATTGCTATTTTAGCCAATGATAAAGGGTTAAATGAAAATGGCTATCGCGTCGTGTCGAATATCGGCAAAGACGGGCAGCAAACGGTGCATCATCTGCACTTTCATGTGATCGGCGGAAGAAGTATGACCTGGCCCCCCGGTTAGGTGTTGACGAAAATGCCTGTGGTGGTATATAATTATTGTTGTGTTATTTTGCCCCGCAGGGCTGAAATTTTTCAAATTTTTTGCTAGCGGAGGGAGGGATAAATAATGTCAGAAATTAAGGTTGGAGAGAACGAGACTTTAGAGTCAGCTCTCAGAAGATTCAAAAAGAAGTGTGCCAGAGCCGGAGTTCTTAGTGAGGTCAGGAAGAGAGAACACTATGAAAAACCGAGCGTAAAAAGAAAGAAGAAGTCAGAAGCTGCCAGAAAGAGAAAGTTCAAGTAACTTTTTGAGGTAAGGTGAGATGACGATTAAAGAACAGCTCCAAAAGGACTGGATCCAGTCCATGAAGGAGAGAAACAAGGACCTGAGCAGTATTTTGAATATGGCCAAGGCTGCAATTTTGCAGGTGGAGAAAACGGACAACCGCAAGGTTGAAGATCCCGAAGCTTTACAGATACTCGCGAAGGAAATCAAGCAGCGACGCGAAACTCTGCCTGAATTCGAACGGGGCAACCGACCGGATTTAGTTGAGAAAGCAAATTTTGAAATCGACGCACTGATGCGGTATCTGCCGACTCAGCTGACCGAGACCGAAATTAGCATTCTGATCAAAGAGCAAGCTGAACTTTTGGGCGCAAATAACATCAAAGACATGGGAAAACTGATGGGTGGACTTCGACCGTTGACCGCCGGCAAAGCCGATGGAAAACTAGTAAGCGAACTCGTTAAACAGTTTTTAAATGAACAAAAATAGGCTTATCCCGAAAACGGATAGGCCTTTTTTTGTTCATTTTTGTAGTATGATTATAGAAACGAATGAGACGAGTTCAAAATCAATGAAGGCATTCAATTGCAACCATGGAATGCAACCATGGAATGCAACCATGGAATGCAACCATTCGATTGAAGCCAAGGAGGGAATCCATGCTGAATCTGGAAAACAATCAGTCCCAAGTATTGATCGAGGCGACGCTGGAAGAGAAGTTGTTAGAAGCCCTGGAAGAAGTTATGACGGGTGAGGGAGTCGAGTATGAAACCGAAGTCAGTCTATATTTCACCAATGATGAAGAAATAAAAACCATCAACCGTGACTACCGGGATCTGGACCAAGCCACGGATGTATTATCTTTTCCGGCCTTGACCTATGGACCCGGCCAGGTATTTTCAACGTGTTATGATGAATCGAATCTCACCGATGATCTGTTTTTGGGCGATAATTTAATCATGGGCGATGTCATGATCTCACTGGAACGGGCCGAACTCCAGGCAAAGGAGTACGGACACAGCCTAGAGCGAGAGATAATCTTCCTATTTGTCCATTCGCTGCTCCACTTATTGGGGTATGATCATATGGACGCTTTAGAAAAGATCCGGATGAATGAAAAAGAAAAACTATATATGTCAAAGATTGGAGTGAACCGGTAAGTGAAACGAGGTCTGACCGATAGTTTTAATTATGCCATCAACGGCTTTATCCATGCAATTCGTACCCAACGGAACATGCGGATCCATGTAATATTCGCAATTATTGTGATCATAGCATCTCTGATATTTAAAATTAACCGGGTTGAAGTTCTGGTGCTGGTCATTTCCATCACCTTGGTAATTAGTACTGAGCTGCTCAATACGGCCATAGAATCCGCTGTGGATGCCACGACCAATTACTATCATCCCCTGGTCCGGGTGGCCAAAAATACGGCTGCCGCCGCTGTCCTGGTCACAGCAGTTAATGCGGTGGTAGTTGGGATCTTGATTTTTTGGACACCGATCACCCAAATGACCGTGGTGGGCGTCTCCTTGATCAAGTCGACCAGTCCGTACTTTGCATTTGCAGTACTGGGGATCGTGACCTTTATAGTCTTGTATCTAAAAGCTCATATTGGCGAGGGAACCCCACTGCGCGGCGGAATGCCATCCGGTCATACAGCCATTGCGTTTGCCATGGCCACCATGATGAGTTACATCACCGTGAACCCCATTGTGGTCACCCTGTCCTTTATTTTGGCCTTGATCGTTGCCCAAAGCCGGATCGATACCAGAGTTCATACATTTTGGGAGGTCTTTGCAGGTGCCTTGATCGGGTTCTCAGTAACGGTGATCATGTTCCGCCTGTTTGGATTCTAATCAACAAGGGAAAGACGATAGTGTACCAAGGCAAATGGATGATTAAAAAATATCATAAGAAATCAATCAAACGACATACACAATAGTCTCTAAACCTAATCGACCTCAAATCAAGGCGGCAACAAACCAAACTGATATCAAAGCAAATCGACATCAAACCAATCGACTCCAAAGACAAATATATTTTTAAACGAATAGATACCAAAAGCAGATACGAAAAGCAGATACCAAAAGCAGATACCAAAAGCGGATACCAAAAGCAGATACCAAAGCAATACCGTAAGGTCCATGAGAGAGGTTAAACAATGGAAATTAGAATAAACGAACTGATCCAAGTCGCTCTGGGGGAAAAAGACAGAGCTTACGCGCCTTATTCCCACTTTACTGTGGGGGCAGCCGTACAAACGGAGTCCGGTGAGATCATCGGTGGATTCAACATCGAAAATGCGTCTTTTGGTGCTACCAACTGTGCGGAGCGCACGGCCATATTCAGCGCATTAAACCAAGGTGCGAAGAGAATCAAAGCCTTGGCGGTAGTGGGCGATCCCTTTGCCTTTACCTATCCTTGCGGCATCTGCCGTCAGGTCATGGTGGAGTTTGGTGACCCGGATATGCCGGTCATCGTGGCGAAAAACCAAACGGAATATAAGGTGCACAGACTAGATGAGATCCTACCCGGTGCTTTTTCAAGGGCAGATCTGGAGGGAAAACACCATGTTTAAATCAGGTTATGTAACGATTGTGGGTCGTCCGAATGTTGGAAAATCCACTCTTTTAAATCAACTAATGGGGGAGAAGCTGGCCATTGTGTCAGATAAACCGCAGACAACTCGAACCACCATGCAGGCCATCTACAACGATGAGGATACTCAAATCGTCTTTGTGGATACACCGGGAATGCATAAGCCAAAGCATAAACTTGGTGAATACATGCAGGGGCGGGCAACTGAAGCCACCAATGATGTGGACTTGATCCTGTTTTTGACAGAACCGGGAAAACCTGGCCCCGGCGATGAATTCATCATCAACCATTTAAAGGGCCGTAAAGCCCCGAAGATCCTAGTCATTAATAAAATGGACGAAAAGAAGCCGGAAGAAGTCGCCCTGGCTCTTCAAACCTATCAGGCCCTGGCTGATTTTGATGAGATCATTCCGATCTCGGCGCTCCATGGTAAAAATGTTCCGCAGCTCTTGGAACTCATGAAGAAATACCTCAAAGAAGGACCGGCTTATTATCCCAAAGATATAATGGCCGATGTCCAAGAACGCTTTATAGTAGCTGAAACGGTTCGTGAAAAGGCATTGCGGCTCTTGAGCGAAGAAGTGCCCCACGGCATCGCCGTTAATGTAACATCGATGAAGGAACGAGAAGACGGGACCCTCGACATCTCCGTGGATATTGTCACTGAGAAGGAGTCCCATAAGCCAATCATCATCGGCAAGGGCGGCCAGACCCTTAAAAAGATCGGCAGCTATGCCAGAGCTGATCTGGAAAAGTTCTTCCGCACCCGGGTCAATTTAAAAACCTTCGTGAAAGTTCGCAAAGACTGGCGAGATAATCCAGGATTCTTATCTGAATATGGCTATAAAAAAGGAAAATAGAAAATGAATTTGATCAAAACCCGAGGTGTTATCTTAAAGTCCATGGAGTATAAGGAAAAAGACAGCATGCTCCAGATCTTTACTGGTGACCTGGGTAAGATCACCGTCATAGCCAAAGGTGTCCGCTCAGCCAGGGGAAGGTACCAGGCAGCGGTTCAACCCATGACCCTTTGTGATTTGGTATTATTCCCAGGTAAGAACATCCACATCCTCAATGAAGCCTCGGTGGTCCATACGTTCTCCGGGATCAAAGGGGATTATGAAAAAATCACCTATGGCAGCTACTTCCTGGAATTAACGGATATTGCCATGGCTGATCGTGAGCCCCAGGAAAGATACTTCGTCGATCTGATCAAGGCATTGTACTTATTGGATCAGTCGGGTATTGCTGTAGAACAACTGGCCAGAGCATTTGAAGTCAAAACATTGCTTCGAACCGGCAATCAGCCGGACCCGGTCTTAGCTAGTGCGATGACCCAGACTGCCCGCCACTGCGTCTGGACCATGCTCAATAAGCCCTTGGAAGAAATTCTGGAATTGGATGTCACCCCAGCGGATCTTGCAGCAGTGGGGGATTTAACAGGCAATTTATTAAAAGAATGCTTTCAGCGCCGACCGCGGAGTCTGGATATATTGGATGCTCACTATTAAAACGGCAGCAGTCCGACTAAAATGATAATCTGCCATCTAAAAATAACAAGGTTGGAAGTCCCTTGCACACTTAGGAGTGCAGGGGACTTCCCATTGTTTTTTTTGATTGATGAATTTTGAAATAATCAAAGTATGACACCATAATGGACGGGAACCTATCAACCATGAAAATGTAAACGTGTGGAGGATTTAAACCGTAAAAATTATAGAAAGTAGGAAATAATCCATGAATAATTGATAAACTTGAAATTAAATTGCGGTATTTCATGTTATAATTTGTGGTGAATTGTGGATTTAAAACATCTGTTTTCATCAAAAGTCAATAACTCAAATAATGAGTCAAAATAAGTGAGGTAACCAATGGAAAACAAAAAGTACGTTTATCTTTTTACCGAGGGTAATGCCAAGATGAAGAATCTTCTGGGCGGAAAGGGAGCCAATCTGGCAGAAATGACCGGACTGGGAATTCCGATCCCTCAGGGTTTCACAGTAACGACGGAAGCCTGTGCAAAATATTACGAAGATGGCAGAGTTCTTTCTGAATCAGTTAAAGACGAAATCAGAACTGCGATGAAGAACATTGAAGAAGTCACCGGAAAAAATTTCGGCGGAGCCAAGGAACCTCTGTTGGTTTCAGTTCGCTCGGGAGCCAGAGCGTCCATGCCTGGAATGATGGATACTATTTTAAATCTCGGTCTTAACGACGAAACCGTTGAAGTGTTAGCCAAAGAAACCGGCAATGAACGGTTTGCTTTTGACTCCTATCGCAGATTCATCCAGATGTTCTCGGATGTTGTCATGGATGTTGAGAAAAAGCACTTTGAAGAAATCATGGATCACATGAAAGAAACCAAAGGGGTCACTTTGGACACCGATTTGGATGCCAGCGATCTAAGAATACTAGCTGACCAGTTCAAAGATTTTTATAAAAAAACCAAGGGTACCGATTTCCCACAAGAGCCTGAAGATCAGCTGATCGAATCCATTTCAGCCGTGTTTAGATCATGGGATAACCCAAGAGCCAATGTCTACAGACGACTCAATGATATCCCTTATTCATGGGGAACTGCAGTCAATGTACAGTCCATGGTCTTTGGAAACAAGGGTGAGACATCAGGTACTGGAGTTGCCTTCTCCAGAAATCCGTCCACCGGAGAAGATAAGATTTTTGCGGAATATCTGATGAATGCCCAAGGTGAAGATGTTGTGGCCGGTATCAGAACACCATTCCCAATTGAACACCTCAAAGAACAGGATCCTAAGGTCTATGATGAATTTGTAGCGATTGTTGAAAAGCTGGAAAACCACTACCGGGACATGCAGGATATGGAATTCACCATTGAAGAAGGCAAATTGTACTTCTTGCAGACCAGAAACGGCAAGAGAACTGCTCAGGCAGCATTGAAGATCTCCGTTGATATGGTCAACGATGGATTAAACACCAAAGAAGAAGCCCTGCTCAAAGTAGACCCCAAACAGTTGGATGCATTGTTGCACCCGGCATTTGATGAAGTTGCTTTGAAAAATGCCGAGATCATTGCCCAAGGTTTACCGGCCTCACCGGGAGCAGCCTCTGGAAAAATTGCCTTTACAGCAGCTGAAGCCAAAGAACGTCACGAAAAAGGTGAAAAAGTAATCTTGGTCCGCCAGGAAACTTCACCAGAAGATATTGAAGGAATGATCGCAGCCCAGGGTATACTCACCGTCAGAGGTGGTATGACATCCCATGCTGCAGTTGTTGCGAGAGGAATGGGAACCTGCTGTGTAGCCGGCGCCGGCTCTTTAGTCGTCAGCGAAAAAGACAGAACAGTCAAGATCAACGGAAAGTTCTTTACATCTGAGGATTACTTATCCTTGGACGGATCCACTGGAAACGTCTATGGAACAGAACTCCCCACGGTTGATCCAGAAATATCAGGAGACTTCGATATCTTCATGAAGTGGGCTGATGAGATCCGTGTTCTGAAAGTCAGAACCAATGCAGATACCCCCAATGATACTGTTCAGGCCGTCAAGTTCGGCGCTGAAGGAATCGGTCTGACCAGAACCGAGCACATGTTCTTTGGTGAGGATAGGATCCCAGCCGTTCGCGAAATGATCGTGTCCCGCACAGTTGAAGCCAGAGAAAAAGCACTTGCCAAACTCCTGCCCATGCAGAAATCCGATTTCAAGGGCATCTATGAAGCATTGGAAGGCAGACCGGCCACGATCCGTTTCTTGGATCCACCGCTGCATGAATTCCTCCCCACCCATGATTTTGAAATCGAAAGAATGGCTAAGGAAATGGATCTGGAAGTCCAAGAAGTTAAGGACATTGTTGAATCCCTCCATGAGTTCAACCCTATGATGGGACACCGCGGTGTTCGTCTTGCGATCACTTATCCTGAAATTGCCGTCATGCAGACCAGAGCGATCATCGAAGCTGCTTTGGAAGTCCGCAAGGAAAAAGGTTATGACATCGTTCCGGAGATCATGATCCCATTGATCAGTGAAGTAAAAGAAATGAAGTATATCAAAGACTTCGTTGTAAAAACAGCCGATGAGATCATCAAGAATTCCGGCGAGACTATGAAATACATGGTCGGAACGATGATCGAGATCCCAAGAGCTTGTGTTACGGCAGATGAGATCGCCCTAGAAGCTGAATTCTTCTCCTTTGGAACCAACGATTTAACTCAGATGAGCTTTGGTTTCTCCAGAGATGATGCCGGTAACTTCCTGAAAGATTACTATGCCAAGAAGATCTTAGAGTTCGATCCCTTCCAGAAAGTTGACCAGGAAGGTGTCGGCAAATTAGTTGAAATGGCAGTTAAGCTCGGCCGCCAAGCCAGACCAGACCTGAAACTGGGAATCTGTGGAGAACATGGTGGAGATCCATCATCTGTTGAATTCTTCCACAGAACCGGTTTGGATTATGTATCGTGCTCACCTTTCCGGGTTCCCCTGGCAAGATTAGCCGCTGCACAGGCTCAGATCAGATTCCCCAGAGAAAAAAAGTAAGATTTAAAGTTACATTTAAATCAATAAAATGGATCAGTGAAATTAGCCACTTGGGTTCATCCCAGGGAAGCTAGGATCATAGATCAAGACAGAGACGGTGACTTTACCTCAATAGCCACCGTCTCTTTGTTTTTTGCGAATATTAACTAGAGTCTCAAAAGCCTCAAAGTCTTAAAAGCATCAAAGCATCAAAGCATCAAAGCCTCAAAGTCTCAAAGTCTCAAAGTCCCAAAGTGGTAGTGCCAAAGTCTTAGAGTCTCATAATCTCATAGTCTCATAGTCTCATAGTCTCATAGTCCTAAATTACGTAAGCACCAAAAACCTATTTGAAAAACACCTATTTGAAGAACAAAGTAATCAAACGAAAAATGAAGTAGTAAAGAGGGATTTCGCTTATAATAGAACTACTTATGGACCCGTTAGTAACGAAAAGATTTAGGAGATAACCATGAAACGATTCTCGAAAATGAATAACAAAATATTAAGTGCAGTTCTTTGTCTGGGACTTTTATCAGGCTGTTCCCTGTCCCTCAACGAATCAAACGCAAGGGACCCTTCCCCAGGCAAAACTTCCCCGACTAAGTCCAATGCGGCCAAGCCGGGGACAACAGGGGCTTTGACGGGGTCCGACCCTGTTTTGACTCAACCGGTGGAACCTTTTCCGGCCGAGGCTAAAGTCGCCCGGCGAATTTTAGGGACGATCCATACCTTAAATCCACACCAGATCAAATTGTCTTCAGAAGAAGACTTGGCAATTTATATCTTTGGTGCACTTTATATCGCAGCGGGCGACCAGGCCACTGGGAATCTTAAATTTATCCCCTACCAAGCCATGGAAGAGCCCATTAACCTAGACTCAAAGAACTATACCATCCGAATCAAAGCGGGGCTGCAATGGTCAGACGGCGCACCGATCACTGCCCAAGATTACGTGGCGTCCATGAAGCTACTACTGGATCCAGCGCTTAACAATCCACTGGCAGATCGGTTTGCTACAGATCTTGGATTGGTAAATGCTCGGGATTATAACCAGGGACGCTTGGCTGACTTTAGTCAAGTCGGGTTTACGGCAGCGGATGACCAAACCTTGAAGATTACGTTGGAACGACCCATGGTAAGCCTTGATGTGATCAGCCTCCTAACGACGCCTTTTTTGGTCAATGCGGCAATTTATGAGCGCCTCCTAAATGCGGATAAAACCACTACGAGCTATGGGAATGACTTTAAGGAGCTGGTTTATGCCGGCCCTTATGAAATCGAGGACTATGTTGCCGGGCAATACCTCCGGCTCAAACGCCAAGCCTCAACTCCGTTGGATCCACTAAACCAGGTATATTACACCGCAGATTATATTAGCCAAAGAACGTTGTCCGATAAGACAACGGCTCTTGAAGAATTTTTAAAGGGGACCTTAGATGTAGTTCCAATTTCCGGTCGGGCCTATCAGGAATTTAAAAACGATCCGAGAGTCATGATCACCGCATCAAACACTGTGTGGGGAATGTATGTCAATACCAATAATCCCCAAGCTGAAATTCTTAAAAACACAGATTTTCGAAAAGCTCTTTATTACGGGGTGGACCGAACGGCCATTGCGGTGACTATGTTTGGGAGTTATTCGTCCTATTCCGGTTTTATCGGCCCGCAGTCCTTAGTAGGGGAATTTGACAGCTTCGTTAAATATCGAAAGACCAGCCGTGGAAAACAAAGCGTTCCGGCGGCCAATGTGTTTAATTTAAAAACAGCTCGTAAATATGCTGAAACAGCCATTAAAGAAGTGACCGACCCGCAAGTCATTGAAATTACGATCCCATCGGGGGACGCCCAACTTCAGGAAATGGCAGAATTCTTAAAAACAGCCTGGGAAGATTTGTTCGGCATCGATCAAGTAACCTTTACGATCAAACCGCTTCCCTTAGCACAGGCCTATGATACGTATCGGTCCAGAGACTATGACTTGGGATTTGGCGGGATGGGACAGGAACTTTATAATCCTTGGCGGACCCTGGCGGTATTTTCTTCAAGCTACCCCGCTAAACTCGATACAATGGCCGATGCTGGCTTTGATCTGCTCTGGCTCAATGAGATGAATGATCCTCTTAAAAATGATCTACAGAGCCGCCTGGATGCCTTACAGGAGATGGAGGACATTCTCTTGGATCAATTGCCCCAGATCCCGTTATTTATCAACAACAATGCTTATCTGGTGTCCGATCGGATCACCCTACCCTTTAAAGAGGCAGTGCCCGGCTATGGTCTGGGATTGGATATGGCGCAATATGAGTAATGCAATGAATGACAGAGAAGAACAGCTTAATGCTGGGGTCCTTAAATTGAAAATTGTACTAATTTGATTAATAATCCTGAGAATGATCCATGATGTCTAAAAGGGTCAATCTCTTGCTTTTGTTTGGTTTGATGCAGTAGGTTACAATCTTGTGCATTAATTAGGGAGAGTGGGGGATGATTTAATAAATGCATATTTAATGACATAATAAATTATTTTTGCATAATAAAAGGGTTTTGTAATTTTTATACGGAATAAGACTAGTATGAGGAGGGACCTGGAATGAATATTAGAGAACGAATTGAACGAAACGAAGAATTAATACTGATTCCCCAAGCCAGCCACTCCAAGGATTCCGCCGGCCGGCGCCGACCAGAACCACTGGAAGACTTCAGGACTTGTTATATGGTGGACCGAGACCGGATCATTCATTCAAAATCATTCCGACGCCTGAAACACAAAACCCAGGTCTACATCCGTTCCACGGGAGATCATTATAGGACGCGTCTGACCCACACCTTGGAAGTCAGTCAAATTGCTCGGACCATTGCCCGCGGCATGGCGGTCAATGAGGATCTGGTGGAGGCCATTACCCTGGGCCATGACATTGGTCACGTTGCCTTTGCCCATAACGGCGAGGAAATTTTAAATCAGCTGCTGCCGGGTGGCTTTCGTCATTTTGAGCAGAGTGTCCGGGTCTTGACCCGGCTCGAGCGCGACGGTCAAGGTCTAAATCTTACCAATGAAGTATTAGAAGGGATCTTAAAACATTCGGGTTTTAGCCATAAAAAGTCGATCACCATGAGCCTTGAAGCTCAGATCGCTCGCTACTCGGACAAAATTGCCTATGTCAATCACGACATTGATGATGCCATTCGAGCCGGCAGTTTAAAACTCTCTGATATCCCGCTGGATTATTTATTGGTATTGGGTCAGACCCATTCCCAGCGGATCGATACGTTAGTCCGAGACTGTGTGGAGGCGACGGGGCGAAACCTTGCGGCGGGCAAATTGGAAGTCACTTTAACTGAAAACATTGGTGAGGCCCTAATGGAACTGCGTAAATTCATGTTTGAAAATGTGTATTGGGGTGAAGCTCAAAAAACCGAAAAAGAAAAAGCCCAGTTCATCATCAGCAGTCTATTCAAGCACTATATGGATCATCCCCAGGAAATGCCAAAGCTGTATGGCCAGATCATGGCTGAAGAGGGCAAAGAGCGGGCGGTAGCCGATTATATTGCCGGGATGACGGACGATTTTGCCACCCATACGTTTCAGCAGATCTACATACCCGGGTTTTCTCTATAGGAATTTTGTGGTATGATATAAATTTGGCGGGTTCTACATAAAGACAGTACTTATTGGGTTGATAAGACGATGGGGAAAGAGGATGAAACGAATTCCGGAAGAAATTATTGATAAAATAAAAGAGAATAACGACATCGTGGAAATCATTCAGGAGAAAGTCAACTTGAAACGATCCGGTGCCAATTTTACCGGACTTTGTCCGTTTCATTCGGAAAAGACACCGTCCTTTAGCGTGTCACGGCAAAAACAGATCTATAAATGTTTTGGTTGTGGTGAAGGGGGCAATGTCATAACCTTTATCATGAAAACTCAGAAATTAAATTTTGAGGAATCCATTCGGTTGCTGGCACAACGAGCCGGCATTGAGATTCCCGAAGAAAATGAAGAGCAAACCGGCGTTCGCCTTGCCAAAGAAACCATTGAAAACATCAATCGGATCGCTGCCAGATTCTATTTTGATCACTTGCGGTCGAATCAAAAAGCTCGTAGTTATTTTTTAAACCGGGGCATTGAGGAAGCTACGATCACTAAATTTGGATTAGGCTTTGCACCGGATTCCTGGGATGCGTTGTATAAACATCTCCAGGAGAAGGGGTTTCGCGACGATGATATTAAGGCGTCAGGTCTTATGTCGGGGATGGACCGAGGTAAATGCTATGATCGGTTTCGCAATCGGCTGATCTTTCCGGTGTTTGATTACAGGGGACGAGTAACCGGATTTGGCGCCAGAGTCTTTGATGATTCCAAACCAAAATACTTAAACTCACCGGAAACCCTGTTGTTCCATAAAGGCACAAATTTATACGGGCTTAACTTCGCATTGAAGAGCCTCCAGAAAAACGATGATACCCTCATCGTGGTGGAAGGGTACATGGACTGCATCTCATTGCATCAGGCCGGTATCTACCAGGCGGTGGCAGCATTAGGCACCGCACTGACCCCCATTCAGGCCCGGCTGATGAAACGATACGTTCGAAAGGTAATCACCTCCTTTGACGCCGATGCAGCGGGCCAGAGCGCAACGCTGCGCGGTCTTGAGATATTGGTCAATGAAGGCTTTGAAGTTAAGATCTTGGAGATTCCCGATGGAAAAGATCCCGATGACTACATCAAAGCCCATGGTCAGGCAGCCTTTCACCAACTGATGGATAAGGCCCTGTCCTTTACGGAGTTTCAGATCCGTAACGCTGGGCTGGGACTGGATCTAAGGAAAGAAGAGGATAAAGTCACCTATTTTAAAAACTTAACTCCGGTCATGGAAAATCTATCCGGGATTGAACAGGATATCTGGGTCAGCAAACTATCCGATGAGACCGGGGTGTCCAAAGAAGCCATCTTGTCCATGGCCAAGGGCGGCTACAGCCGAAAGATCTGGATGACCTCGCGTACCCCGGCCAGCTTTGTCGAATCGGGCCATCGCAAGGCTCAACGCTATTTGTTGAAACTTATGGCCATGGGCTTTGACGAAGTGAAAAAAGGGATCGGCCAACAGGAATTGACCGGCTCGTCCCATCAACGCATTTTTAGTCTCTTGGCTGATTATGAAGGGGATAACCCGGATTCCTATTTAACGGCTAATTTGACCGATGCCGATGATCAGTCGGAATGGTCACAAATATACGGCTCCTCCGATTTACCGGCGGAGATTGAAATACAACGGCTCATTGAGGATTATATACGAACAGTTCGCTATTATAATCTCAAAGCCAGGAAAAAAGCAATGGTAGATGAAATCGCAGCACTGGAAAAAGAAGGCAAACTGGCTGAATCCTTGGAAATGGCCAGAGAGCTCTTGGAGATCCAAAGAGAACTTGGAGGAAAATAGATGGTAGGTAGTATTGATAAAAACATTGAACTTGAAAAGCACGTGGAAATGGATCGGGATTTTCTAAATTCCATCATCAACCGACTCCTGGATAAGGCAAAGAAGACCCATTCACTCAATTACAAAGAGATCAATGATGAACTGCAGGACGTGGAAATATTGCCGGCCCAGATCGAACGAGTCTACGAAGGACTCGAAGCCATGGGCGTTGAAGTAATTCACGAGAGTAAAGAAGAAGAAACTGAAGAAGAAGAAGTTGACCTGTCAGTCCCGGAAGGGGTATCTATTGATGACCCGGTTCGGATGTACTTGAAAGAAATTGGTAAAGTTGCGCTGTTGACCTCCGAAGAGGAAGTCGTTCTGGCAAAAAGAATCGAAGCCGGTGACGAGAGAGCCAAACAAATGTTAGCAGAAGCCAACTTAAGATTGGTCGTATCCATTGCCAAGCGTTATGTTGGTCGTGGTATGCAGTTTTTGGATTTGATCCAGGAAGGAAACCTCGGACTGATCAAGGCCGTTGAAAAGTTCGACTATACCAAGGGCTTTAAGTTCTCAACCTATGCCACTTGGTGGATCCGCCAGGCCATCACCAGGGCCATCGCCGACCAAGCCAGAACCATTCGAATTCCGGTCCATATGGTGGAAACCATCAACAAACTGATCCGCATCGAGCGTCAGCTTGTTCAGGAATTAGGCCGCTCACCGCAGCCTGAAGAAATTGCCAAGATGATGGATATGCCGGTGGAAAAAGTTCGTGAAATCATGAAGATCGCCCAAGAACCGGTCTCCCTGGAAACCCCCATCGGTGAGGAAGAAGATTCCCATCTGGGCGATTTTATTGAAGATCATGATGCCCCAGCCCCGGCTGAAGCAGCTGCTTTTACCATGTTAAAAGAACAGCTGATGAGCGTCTTAGATACGCTGACACCTCGGGAAGAGAAAGTGCTGCGCCTTCGGTTTGGACTAGACGACGGCCGTGCCAGAACCCTGGAAGAAGTTGGCAAAGAGTTCAATGTAACCAGAGAACGGATCCGGCAGATCGAAGCCAAAGCGTTGCGTAAATTAAGACATCCTTCCCGGAGCAAAAAGCTGAAGGATTATCTTGACTAGAATTAAAGCTTAAAAAATTAAGATCAAATTATTACAGACCACCCCGCCATCTGACTCCAGTTTGAGATCAAGTGGCGGGGTGGTCTCGTTTGATGAAGAATATCTAAGGATCCAGCGTAGTAATGGGGCCGCACCAGGCAGTTGCACCTAGCCAAGTAAAGTAGTCGAAAATGAATAACCAATCAAGAGTTAGTGAATAAGATCATAGAGCAGACCTGACCTTACGAATCATGCTTCTCTATAGCAACGATATTAGGGGAATATATTAACGAAATATCTAAGTCATTCAATAGAGCCAAGTAACTTTGATTTGCCTTAATTGCAAATTAACCAAATAGATACAACTAACCCAAAGAACATTGCAGTGTCAGTGATATAATGGATTAGTACTGGAGGGTTGAACATGGAATACAAACCAGAGAAAAACAATATTAAAATGATCATCATGGCCATATTGCTCCTCGTTGATGCTGTGATCATAGCATTGTTTATTAGTATGGGATCCGCAAGAATCAAGGGGATGTTAACGTTCGTCTTTTTATTGATCAATCTTTACGGCGGCTATTTTTTAATGCTGAGTATTACCTTGAAATATACATTATCCGACAAAGAACTCACCATCACCGGGGTCTATGGACTGAAAAAGATCCAAATACCAGTTGCTGAGATCCTGTCGTGGTCTAGAAAAATATCATTGCTTGAGAATTTGGGGATGGGGTTTGCAACAGCTCGGTTTGCCCTAGGCAAAGGCTTCGATAATACCGGAGAACAGGCCGAACTATTCATTACTTCGTCCAAAAAAGTAATCTATTTAAAAACCAACCGGGGAAACTATGGAATATCACCGGAAAAAGTTGACGAATTTGTTGTTCAGCTCAAAGAATTAGGGATTGCTCAACAGATGGGAATGGAACGACATTATCTAAAAAGCGATCAAAATCGGGGTCATGGTGCATTAAATCAGCTCACGCTCTATTGCATCCTACTGACGGCCATTTTGCTGATGATCCCCTTGGCCATGTATGTCTCAGGACTTTTGCCGGATCTAGTTCAAGTCTCCACCGTTGGTTATATGACCCGGGCTCATTATCTGGAATCGGTGTTGACCCGTGGACTAATAGCCTTACTGATGCTCCTAGTCGCTTATGGGGTTACCATCATGCTTTCCAACATTGAAGGTAAATATTATTATAGAATAATGCTGCTCCCCTTGGGTTTTGTAGTGATCCTTTTGTTTTTGGAAGTCAATACTCAGCTCAATGTATTGATGGGATAAGACCGAAACACTTGGTTGGATGATGAGCCCAAACACCCTAAAATGGCGGTCTGCTACATCCAGGGCGGACGGATTTAAACATAAATAAACGAAAAACTAAAATGAGTCGAAGATATATTTAAGGAAAGAAGGAATCTTTATGAAAATTTCCAAACGATTGGAAAAACTGGTGGAAATGACACCAAAGAGTGAATGTGTAGCAGACATCGGCACCGACCATGGTTATGTTCCGATGGCATTGCTAGAATATAAAAAAGCAACCCGAGTGATTGCTACAGATATCAACCGCAAACCGCTGGAAAAGGCGATGTCACTGGCTGATAGCTATAACTTAACTGGAAAAATCGATTTTCGGCAAGGTCCCGGACTGACGGTTCTTAAAAATGGCGAGGTTCAAGGGGTCATTATTGCCGGTATGGGCGGGGAACTTATCAAGGATATGATCGAAATTTCACTGGATATCGTAAAACGACTGGAATTTCTCATCCTTCAGCCGGCTCAAAATCCGGAAGTGATTCGAGAATACCTCTATGATAAAAACTTTACCATACTGGCCGAGGATCTGGTTCGCGAGGATGATGGGCGATTCTACGAGTATTTTCGGGTGGTTTATGATGAAGAGATCCGAGGCTTCTCTCACCAGCCCATGGATTTTATATTAAGTCCCCTACTGCTGCGCCGGCATCATCCCTTAATGCGTGAATATATCACTGAGAAAATGCGGGAAATTCAGCTGATCCGTTCCAAGCTTGATTTGAGTTATGCTTCTTCCCGGATCAAAGACAGAGATTTGGAAAGCAAAATCGTGCACTTCCAAGAGGCTCTCAAATGGCTGTAAAATTAAAAGATTTGATCAACGTCATTGAAACGGCCGCCCCGCTGGGACTGATGGAGTCCTGGGATAATGCAGGGCTTGCCATCGGCGATCCCGAGGCCATGATCCAAAAAGTTCTAGTGGGCATGGATGTGACGGGCGACCTCATTGACGAGGCTCAAATGCTCGGTGCAACATTGATTTTGACGCATCATCCGCTGCTCTTTAACCGACCAAACGCCATTACGACATTGGACCCTCAAGGTCAAAATATTCGTCGGCTCATTAAGCAGGATATGAATGTCTATTCGGCCCACACCAATTTAGATAAAGCAAAAGGCGGAATGAATGATCAGTTGATGGCGCTTTTAGGGTTTTCGAATTATGGGCCCTTAGAAGAGGGCATCTTGGAAGGGATCGGTCGGATCTCTGAAATCAACCCCATTGCATTGGGAGACTTAATAAGCCACGTATCAGACCAACTGGGCGTCAAAGACATTAGATATTGTGGTCCCACCGACCAGATGATCTGCAAAGTAGCAGTAATTAATGGCGCCGGTGCAGATTTTATCATGGTGGCCAAAGCTGCCGGTGCAGATTGTGTGATCACTGGAGATACCAAATATCACGAAATGTTAGATGCTCAATCAACAGGCATCGCTGTAATTGACCCGGGGCATTTTGCCAGTGAATGGCCGGTGTTTCAAATGACCATGGCAAAAGTCCAGCAGACTATTCTAAAAGACCTGGGTGAAGTTGAGTTTAATTATTCGAAAGTGACTCAAGATCCAATTTGTTTTTATCGGCGGTAAACTTGTAAATAAAACTGACCATTAATAGGGAAGGTTCCGATCCTTAGGGGCTAGAATGAAGGCGAAGGCCTGATTTTAAGTCCCTTGGTGGTCATTCTTTCCAAGGTATCGTATAATGTAAAAAAACCATCAAATAAGGATAACGACCACGAGCTACCCAATGGGGAAGAATGGGAGTTATAGGGGAAATTAAGTGGAACATAGTAATAAAGACATACAAAGGATCCGGACGATGTCGTTTTTCGTCGAGGCAGTTCAAAAAATCATCGAAGAAGAGGGAATTGATGCAGTGACCATCCGAAAAGTCAGTAAGTTGGCTGGATACAACCCGGCGACACTGTATAATTATTTCGATAATATTGATTATCTGGTAGGCTTTGCCTCCATCAAATATCTTAAGGATTATCACCAAAGTCTAAAAGACGAGGTTGAAATCTTAAAAGATCCCGAAGAACGATTTTTAGGCATTTGGAGAAAATTTTGTTTTTATTCTTTTGAAAAGCCAAAGATTTACCAGGCACTATTTTTCAAAACTCCACGCTACTCACTATGCGATTTTTTTGACTTCTACTTTAAAATGTTTCCAGAAGAACTAGGAGAACATACTTTTGATATACAGCGTATGATGCAGGGGTGCCATATTACCTCGAGAAATTTATATGTTTTGCTTCCGGTCCTGGAACAAAGAAATAAGGAGATAGACACTGCCAAGATCCACCAAATTAATGAACTGATGATCACAGTATTCCGGGGGAAATTATCAGAGTGCATTGAGGATCAATGGTCAGAGGCACAACGGGCCAAAGAAGTCGACAAAACGGTGGGCTATATGAAAGCACTGCTGGATTTGTAAAGTCTTCGATTACTACAGAATTATCCATCCATAACTGTTAAAACTCTTCATGGACTTTTGTCCTTTTAAAATTTAAATTTACTGTAATTTACTTGCCTAATCCTAACAGTAGGTTAGTAAATCCATGGGATGTCGTGTGTTCGACATCCCTTTTTTTCTCAATATAAGTCAATCAAAATAGGTCAGGGTAGCTATGCCACTAAACCCAGTAATATCTAGAGTAAGTAACCAATCTAAACAATTGAGGCTAAACTATCTTATTTACTAAACGTATTTACTTTGATAAACATGTTTAGTATAATCGGGGTGTAAGTAAACTAACTCAAAAAACCTTAGGGGGTAGTTAAATTAAACTGCAGCTGGCCAATTACATGGTCTAAGACGTTGTTTTCGGAGATCGGACGTTCTTTCATGACGGGATCCTGACAATCAACAAAGAGGAAGCCATTAAATATGTTCGGGAAGATGAGCATATTACCGACTGTAATATTGAAATCGCAAAACCGGGTGAATCCATTCGAATCGTACCGGTGAAGGAAGCGGTAGAACCTCGTGCTAAAACCGACGGACGTCCGGCCTTCCCTGGTGTAACGGGCGATGTTGTCCAAGTCGGTGATGGCCGGACCAACTGTTTAAAAGGTGTGTCCGTGTTGGGCGTTGGCATGCATTGGGGCTCTTTCGGTGATGGGATCATCGATATGAGTGGAGAAGGTGCCAAGCTTACTCACTTTTCCGGTCTTACCAACATCTGCTTGATATGTGACACTGACGAATTATTCGAGCAACGCGAACAGCAGAAGAAAAATCATGCATTGCGCTGGGCGACTCATCGGTTTGCCGAATATCTGGCACTTTGCATCGGCAAAGAACCAGAAGATGAACTGATCACTTATGAATTAGGTTCAGTTCGGAATCGCAAAGCAGAAGTCGAAGCACTTCCGGCCATCATCTATGTAATGCAACCGCAGTCGCAAATGGAAGAAATGGGTTATAACTCTCTGCTCTACGGTTGGGATCTCAATCATTTCATCCCAAGCCTGGTCCATCCCAACGAAATTTTAGACGGCGCTGTCATTGACGGTTCCTTTATGCCTTGTTCGTCAAAATGGTCGACCTTTGATTTCCAGAACAATCCAGTTATTACCCGACTGTATGCCGAGCACGGTAAAACTTTAAATTTCCTCGGAGTGATCATGTCCAACCTGAATGTCTCCCTGGAACAAAAACAGCGGTCTGCTCAGGCGGTAGCTAAATTGGCTAACATTGTAGGCGCTGACGGAGCGATTCTGTCTGAAGAGGGTTATGGTAACCCAGATACAGACTTCATTGCCTGCTTTGTTGAATTGGAAAAAGCCGGAGTCCTGACGGTCGGTCTTACCAATGAATGTACCGGCCGTGATGGCAAGAGTCAGCCCTTGGTCGTTTTGGATGAACTGGCAAACGCTATTGTTTCAACCGGAAATGTTTCGGAACTCATCGAGCTGCCTGCCATGGATCATGTCATCGGTGAACTTGCAGCAGCTGGCCGCGATGGTCTCTCCGGAGGCTGGGACTATGATGAGATCTTAGGACCCACCGTTCGGGAAGATGGCAGCATCATCATCGAGAACAACAGTACTTTCTGTGGCGATCAAATCATTGGCTGGTCACCCAAGACAATGAAAGAGTTCTAGGAGGAACGACTATGAAAAAGGTTCTTTTATATCTGAATCAGTTTTTCGCCGGTATTGGCGGAGAAGATATGGCCGATGTGACCCCTGAGTTCCGTGAGGACATCAAGGGACCGGCTTTGGCTTATCAGTCCATGTTGAAAGATGAAACCATTATCGGCGCCATCATCTGTGGTGACAACTATATGGGCTCCCACACGGAAGAGGCACTGGCAAAAATCGATGAACTCCTTGAGGGCAAGGAATTCGATATCTTCTTAGCCGGCCCGTCATTCCAGGCTGGTCGCTATGGATTCGCCTGCGGAACTGTGGCGAAACACATCCAGGACAAATACCGTGTGCCAGCCGTGACTTCCATGCATGAAGAAAATCCCGGCGTTGACATGTTCAAGCAGGATCTCTACATTATGCCCGGTGGCAAAAGTGCAGCTTCCATGAAGCAGGACGTTGAAAAAGTCGTAACCTTGGCCAAACGGATATTAGCTGGTGAAACCATGATCCCACAAGAAGAAGGTGGTTTTTATGTTCGCGGTATTCGGCATCAAGTTTGGCTACCAGATGGACGTCCGGCAGTGGATCGAGTCATCGAAATGCTCCTTAAGAAAGTGAATGGACAACCGTTTACAACGGAACTGCCCATCAAGCTTAAACCCAGAATTCCGGTCGCTCCGGCCATTAAAGATCTGTCTAAGGCCAATATTGCCTTAATAACGACCGGCGGCATCGTGCCAGTTGACAATCCAGACCGGATCCAATCAGCCTCTGCAACCCGGTGGGGACGGTATGATATTTCCAAGTTAGATCGCCTGGCTTCGGGCGAATTCAAGACAATCCATGCCGGATTTGACCCTAAAGCAGCCGATGCGGATCCGAATGTCATCATGCCGGTCGACGCCATGAAGAAGCTCGAAAAAGATGGAGTCATCGGTAAATTGCATTCCTGGTTTTATTCCACAGTTGGTACCGGCACCACCGAAAATGAAGCAGCTCGGATGGCTCGGGAAATAATTCCTTATTTACAGGCCGATGGCGTGAATGGAATTATCATGACCAGCACGTGAGGAACTTGTACACGTTGCGGTGCAACGATGGTCAAAGAACTTGAAAAAGCAGGATTCCCGATCGTCCAGATGTGTAATCTGGTACCGGTCGCTACCACAGTCGGTTCCAATAAGATTGTACCAACGATCTCGATTCCTTATCCATTAGGCGACCCGGCTACATCCCAGGAAGCTCAATGGAAACTTAGACTCTCCCGAGTCAAGATCGCATTAGAAGCCCTTACCGATGAAATTACCGAACAAAAAGTTTATACGGTGAAGTAATATGAATGATAAACGGGAAGATACGTCACCCAAAACCCAACCAAAAGATCAGTCGGTATTTATCATTTCGCTGATCATTGTCCTGGCAATTTCCTTAGTCGGTCTGTTATTTAAGGACGCATTTGGCAAAGCCATGGCCACATCCCTGGAGTTCCTCACCGTTCAATTCGGCTGGCTCTACCTGATTTCAATGTTAGTGTTTGTCGTCGTTGCCCTGGGTCTGGCTTTTTCAAAATATGGCAAGATCAAACTTGGAGCCGACGACTCAGTTCCGGAATTTTCAACTAAATCCTGGTTTGCCATGCTCTTCGGAGCCGGGATGGGCATTGGGTTGGTATTCTGGGGCATTGCTGAACCACTGTCCCATATTGCCAGTCCCATGCCGGGAATCGTACCGGGTAGCAATGAAGCGGCTACATTTGCGATGCAGGCTTCCTTTAAACACTGGGGATTCCATCCTTGGGCAAACTATACCATCATCGGCCTGGCACTGGGTTATTTCCAGTATCGTAAGGGTTATCCCGGTTTGATCAGCTCCATTTTTGTACCGCTGATCGGCGAGAAAGGCGTACGCGGGCCCATCGGCAAACTAATTGATGTCTTAGCCGTATTCGCGACTGTGGCCGGTGTTGCCACGTCACTGGGCCTTGGTACCATGCAGATCAATGCCGGACTCAATTATGTGTTCGGGATCCCGGTCAACTCAATGGTTCAGGTCATCATTATTGTCGTCATCACTGTAATCTTTATCTGGACAGCGGTGGCCGGAATCGAGAAGGGGATCTCCCTGTTGGGCGACATCAACCTCTATCTGGCGGCGGCACTCTTGGTACTCAGCTTCCTGGTCGGACCGAAGCTTCTGTCCTTAAATGCGTTCACCGAAGGCTTCGGAACGTATATCCAGAACTTTATCGGGGATTCACTTCACTTAAACCTACTGGGAGACAATAGCTGGATCAATGGCTGGACAATCTTCTACTGGGCTTGGTGGATCGCCTGGGCTCCATTTGTCGGTTCCTTCATTGCCCGGATCTCCAAAGGGCGGACCTTCAAGGAATTTATCTTGGGGGTTACGGTAGCACCAGCTTTGACATCTGTTATCTGGTTTGCTATTTTTGGATCAATGAGTATCGATATGGTCGCCAAAATGGGATTGGAAAAAATGACGGAAATTGCAAAAGTGCCAGAAACTGCACTCTTCCAGGTTTTTGCTCAATATCCATTTGGACAAGTCCTGTCTATCATTACGATTCTACTGTTGATCACTTTCTTTGTCACATCAGCGAATTCAGCCACTTTTGTCCTAGGTATGTTTACTCAAAATGGGGATTTGAATCCATCCAACACTAAAAAAATGATTTGGGGCATATTCCAATCGGCACTGGCAACAGCTTTGTTGTTGGCGGGCGGACTGGTACCATTGCAGACAGCATCAGTAATTGCAGCCTTCCCATTTATTTTCATCATGTTTTTCGCAATTATCTCATTGATGAAAGCATTACGTGAGGAAAACGTCTAGGCTGAAATCTTATCAAGTACCAATCTCCAATAAAAGAGCAGGTAGGATTATTTCTACCTGCTCTTTTTATTGGAGTTAATTTAAGCCGAGAGGAAAATAGCTATAATGAGGATATTTAACTTAACAAGGTGAATGACTTTCAACTATAACTTGTAAGTCGTGTAGCATTCAATTGCCAAAACGGTTTGTCACATAAACTTACATTTCACGCAAATTGCAATTCGTTCAACTTGCATTTCGCTTGCATTTCTCGCTTGCATTTCTCGGCGAGGTGTATTGACAAAGGGTCATAATTCAATGTAAAATAACAGGTGCTGAGTAAGCCAGATGATCGCTGCTATTTCGATAGAAGAGGAAAGTCCGAGCTCCGCAGAGCAGGGTGCTGGGTAACTCCCAGTGAGGGTGACCTTAAGGAAAGTGCAACAGAGAGATACCGCTGATTTATCAGTAAGGGTGGAAAGGTGAGGTAAGAGCTCACCAGCGCATTGGTGACTTTGCGGCTATGTAAACCCCACTTGGTGCAAGGCCGAATAGGGGGACTTTTGGAGCTGCTCGTTCCGTCCCCGGGTGTGCCGCTTGAACCTGTAAGAAATTACAGGTCTAGATAGATGATCGTCTAATACAGAACTCGGCTTACAGACTTACTCAGTAAAGAAGGACCTTCGGGTCCTTTTTTAATACCAATGTTACTAATAATTCAAAACTCCCCATCAATTCGTTAATACAGAATGGGTAAGAATATAGTAAAATAGAATAACCAAGAAGTATGCAGAGAGGGAAATCCATGAAAAAAGAAATTGAACAAGATCGTAAGGTGTTTTTTTATATCCTGATTGGTCTTTTTATTGTTATTGTACTTTACCTTAGCGTCATGGGATTAAATTTATTAAACTCAGCTGAAATAAAGGGTGCTCCGAATATGACCCCTCCAATTACAAGTACGATGCCTCCATTGACGCTAACTAAGTAACAAAGATATCCAATCTGTTCTAACTATCAAACAGACCCAAACAGATATATGGCAATATTTTTAAGTTGATTTTGCTATGGTAAGACAAGGCATTAAAACAGGGAAGCATTTATATTAAGGAAGCTTAAAATCAATAAAAGTTGGGATATAGAGCGAACTTAAATGTTTGCGATAGAAAACGAGATAGAGATAGAAATTTTAATCGTAGAGGTGATAAAGATGAGAATGTTGGTAAAATATACCGCATATGTGGATTTTGCGCAGGATGGAACGGAACTTGAACGGAACTACTATTTGTCATTCGTCAAAAAAGATGATGTGATTGATATTCCATTTGACTCCATGGAAACTCTGCAGAATCAAGCCGGGAAGTATTCCATTGCAGACTATATTAAGTCGCCGGAATTTAAAAAAGAAGCACAGGCTTATGATGACTATCGAGAGTTTTTTGCCGGGGTTGAAACCCTAGTGCTTTATGAGGACTCAATAGCTGTTGATTTTAGCAGTCTTGATTCATGACCCAGCCTAAGACAGGACCTGCCCGGATCATCTTAAGAGGGATCATCTTACCGGTGATGGCGGGAGGCCTCCTTTTGTTTTATCACAATTTGGAGATATCACCCCAAGTGGATCAGATTTTTACGTTGCAATTGTCAAAGTGGATCTTAAGTGGGATTTCCTCACTAACAAGCCAAGTCCCGTTCTCCGTGGCAGAGATCCTAGCGTTATTATTGGGCCTTTATGCCCTTAGTAGATTGTTCAACCTAGTAATCGCGGTCGTTCAAGGCAATGAGATCCTACGAGCATTTTTTAGGATCACGGATCTTGGGGCGGTGCTAATCATTTGTTTTCTCTTGTTTTGGGGATTTAATTATCGACAAATTGGCCTGGAACAATCGGTGGGGCTCTCACCCCTTAATATTCCCACCAAAGAACTTGAGTTAATGGCCCAAGACTTGGTCCTTCAAGCCAAAACGGAACGAATTCAGGCTGGTTTGGATGATAAGACCCTCTTTCGCTTAACGGGGGATCTGGGTAAGGAAGCAGAAATCACTTATGCAAGCATGTCCGTGGATTACCCTCAGTTCAAGAATCCAGTTGGCCGAGCCAAGCCGATGCTCTCCAGTAAACTATTCAGCTATATGGGGATCTCCGGGATCTTCTCACCGTTCACGGCAGAAGCAAATTACAACAATGATCAAGAGGATCTCTTAAAAGGATCTTCCGTCCTCCACGAGCTGGCGCATTTAAAAGGGGTGGCCCGCGAAGAGGAGGCGAATTTTATTGCCTACTTGGCTTCTCGGTATTCCCAGGAGCCGGCCTTTCGCTACTCAGGTACCATGCTGGCATTGATCAATACAACCAACCGATTGAGCAAAGTTGATCGAACTGCATTCAATCGAGTAAATGCTCTATATAATGAAGGGATGCGTCTTGATCTGACTGCCCATAATAAATACTGGAAAGATCTTGAAGGGGAGCTGCGGCAAAAAGCCGAGGCTGTGAACGATCAATATTTAAAAAGTAATGGACAGAGCGGTGGCATAGAAACCTATGAAGATATGGTTTCTTATCTATATGCCCTCAAGGAAAAGACAGGTAGTGTAAACCTAAATTAAGTTTACATATACATAAATATGTAAACTTGAAACGGAGTAATCAATCAATTACCACAGGCGGTCAATTCGCCAATTATAAACAATCAAAAAGGAGATTTACCATAATGAATAAAATAGTAGTTGCCGGAGGATGTTTCTGGGGAGTTGAGGCATATTTCAAAAAGAAACCATTTATCATTGACACCACGGTGGGGTATGCGAATTCATCCGTTGATGATCCCGGCTACAAATTAGTTTGTACTGGGTCCACCAATGCAACGGAAGCAGTGGAATTGGAATATGAGGGAGAATTGGATGCAGTGCTTGAAACACTTTTTCATATCATTGATCCCACCTTGTTAAATCGCCAGGGAAATGACCGTGGCTCACAGTATCGAACAGGTATTTATTACCAAACCGAACAAGAGAAGGCTGCAATTGAAGCCTACATTGATTCGATTCGGTCTAATTATGCCAAACCGGTGGTCACCGAAGTTAAAAAACTGGAAAATTTCTGGATCGCTGAAGAATACCACCAAGACTACCTGGTTAAAAATCCGGGTGGATACTGTCATATCGATTTGAATGACTAAGTTAATTGGACTGAAACTACCACAAGACGGATTGAAATAGCCGGAATCGTCTGGCTGGACCACAACGATATATGAAGTAAAGATCTCTGATGGATCCCTTATGGGAATCAGAGATCTTTTGCGTTTTAGTGTTCAAATATAAAAATGAGATGTGAATATTTGGGGGAGATTAGGCATTTTAAATTTAAATCGGAATTGTCACTTGGGTAAATGACCCTTAAATCCATAAAATTATCTTTAAAATTCGCTGATTATGCATGAAATGATGCAACTTTACTTTATATATTATTCATATGTGGTGGTTATGATCGTAGTTGTGCAAGATAAAAATACAAATAGTGAACTAGAAAAGAGGTATTTCCATATGAAGATGATTAAGGTAAAGATCGTCTCACTAGTCTTAGGAGTAGGAATTGCAATGTCAGCGATCCCAGCCAGACAAGTAGATGCAGCTTCTCCAAATTCTGCCATAGAGAATACAAAACAGCAGATAATCACAATGACGGATAAGATTAAGGGACAAGAAGCATCGATCGGCGACCTATCAGAGAAAATAGTGGTTGTCGGCGATAACATCAAACGCAATGAAACTGAAATTGTCGTCTTAAACGAGAGCATCACGAACACTTTAGTTGAAACTGAAGAAACCAAAGATAATTTGGACGATAAAAATGAACTTTATGCCAAGCGGCTTAGAGAAGTATACAAGAATGGGAATACATCAGTGATCAGTACACTCTTAAGTTCTAAGAACTTATCTGATTTGATGTTGCGACTCAAGGTCGTTAAGAATATTTCCAAACACGATAAAGAATTGATCGATGAGATCGAAGCATTGAAACTGGACTTGGAAGCAAAAACTAAATTGTTACAGGAAACCAGAACAAAACTTGAAACAACAACCGCTGATTTAAAAACCAATCAGGCAGAACTGGCCAAAGATAAAGTTGATCAGGAAGCGGTCTTAGTTGGTCTCAATGAAGAAAAAACTAAATTAAGAGATTTACTGGCATCCCAGGAATTGGCCTTGTTTGATGAGATCAAGCGTGTCTTAAACTCATCAAATAGCACGGAAGCAGAAGTGAATGAGGCAATGGCGATTCTAGATACCATACAAGCTCAGGTCTCCACGGCAGAAGCGGTTAAGTTAAGCCGTAAATTAACAATTGAAGGCAAAGACCTGGCAGGCAAATTAAAAGCAGCCAGACTCGAAGCGGAACGGCTGGCCAAAGAAAAAGCGGAAGCCGAACGGTTGGCAAAAGAACTGGAAGCCAAACGCAAAGCGGCCGAACGGTTAAAAGAAGCTGAACAAGCTAAAAAGCTGGCAGCTGAACAAAAGAAAGCCACTGAATTGGCAGCCCAAAAAGAAGCCCAACGCGTCAAGGCAGTTGCAGCCGCTGATAAAATCGAAGCACAACAGAGTTCATCGGACGCTGCTGCCATAAAACTGGCAGCTGAAGAAGCCAAAGCGAAAGCTTCGGCAGATCAAGCTGCTTCGATCAAAAATTCTACAACGACACCAAAGGCGTCAACCGCAACCAATAATCTAACGTTCTATTTAACCTTCTATACGGATCTACCTTCAGAAAATGGTGGCTGGACCGTTACTGCAACGGGGGACAAGCTGGTGTTTGGAGTGGTCGCGAATAATGTGTGGCCTCTTTACACCAAGCTGTACGTTGAAGGCTATGGTACGATGACGGTCAAAGACCGGGGTGGTTCAGAATTCTACAGCAAGAGCCGTCTGGATGTGTTTATCCCCAGAAAATCCGGCGAATCCAACAGTGCGTACCTCTATCGGGTCAACATGATGGGTAGAAGAACGGTAAAGGGAAGAGCCCTCTAGGTTATAGGCCGGTTTAGAACAAACTACAGTAATTTACAACCATAAAAGCAATAGATTAAAGTGAACCAGGAGTCCTTCTCCTGGTTTCTTTCATTTTGGCGTGGAGCTTGTTATTACCGAGTCGTTCGGAGCGAGATATTTGGCATGGCAGTTTCTTATGCGGCCGAGCCGGATACGGACTTTAACGTACCTTTATATTAACTTTATAAGTCGATACTATACTTCTCATGTAACTGAATTGTAATAAATGGGGGAACACGACCATGAACTTATATAAAAAATCATTCCTTGCCGTAATATTGACAAGCTCCCTACTATTTTCTGAGGCAGCCCTCGTATTGGCTGACTCGAAAACGGAAATAATCAATGCCAGGCAGGAAATTAAGACAATAACCGGGAACATACAAACTGGAGAAGAGAAAATTAGTCGCTTGAACAATGATTTAATCGAACTGTCCTTGGTGATCGACGAAACAAAAGATTCCTATGAACAAACCCAAGGCGACATACAGCGAACGGCTGAACAAATTACGTTAAAAACTCAGCAACGGGATGATAAACAAGATCAGCTGGGCAAAAGATTGCGCAGCACGTATAAAACTGGAAACATCAGCTGGATCAAAGCTTTATTTGAGGCCAATGATTTGGCGGAGTTTCTTTTAACAACCAAAGTATTAAAGGATATTGCTCAGTCGGATCAAACGGTGATCGCAGAACTTGAAGCGATCAATGTTAGTTTAAACCAGACGAGAGATACACTTACCCAAAAACAGACTGACATCCAAAATCTTTTAATTACGATGAATGAGCAAAACCAAGCGCTGACTACTGCCTTATCTGACCAAATGGCTAATCAAGCGGACGTAACAGCCCGGAAAAATGAATTAGCCCAGCTGATCCAGGGCAAAGAAATCGAACTCTTTGAAGATATTCAAGGCGTCTTGACGGATACAAACAGCTCTATAACTGAAATCAAAAGTGCCCGGATCCTATTGGCTCAACTTGATGAATTTGTCGAAACAAAGGATGCTGAACGATTGGCAAGCCAGTTGGAAAAAACGTCGGGTGAAATATTAGTAGGCCTTGAGGCTGAAAAAGCAGCAAAAGAAGCGGCGATTGAAGCCACCAGAGTTGCGGCAATTGAAGCGGCAAGACTGGCGGAGGCGAGAGCCGAAGCAAAAAGAGTTGAAGACCAACGCAAAGCACAGGCAGCTCAAAAACCCAAACCGGTAACGAAACCAGAAACCCAACCAGAAACCAAACCGGTAACAAAGCCGGCGACGAAACCCGTCCCTGAAACTACCACTCAGCCCTCAATAAACCCTGGGACAGATTCAAACTTTGACATTGGACTGTCGGCACTGGCCCAGGCAAAAACCTATTTGGGTGTTCCTTATGTTTACGGAGGAGCCAGTTACAGTGGAGTGGATTGTTCAGGCTTTACCATGAGAGCGTATGCTCAGGCAGGTGTTTCCATTCCCCGCACTGCAACGACTCAGTATCGGGCCACGAAACGGGTTAGCCGAGCGGATTTACAGCCAGGTGATCTAATCTTCTGGGGGTATGGCAGTGAAATTACCCATGTAGCCATGTACGTCGGCAACGGAATGCAAATTCACGCACCGCAACCGGGCCAAAGTGTATGCATTGTGAAGATGTTCGGAAGTATGGACTATATTGGGGCAGGACGACCTTATTAATTACAAACGCCTTTCATAAAAACAGGGAAGGTTGTAAAATAGAGATAATTTAGCACCTCGCTGAGGTGCTTTTCCTTTCATTACATAGGAGTAGGTATAAATTGATGGATAATAAAAATTTTTATGATATTGGCGAGCTCGACTTAGAGGCAAAAGAAAGCCTCTTTAAAGAGCGATACGCTAGAAGGCTCCATTTTGCGGGCAGGCGCCATCCGGTGGTGGAGAAGGTCCTGGCATTAAACAAGAACAGCAAGCCAAATCCGGAGCGCCTGGCGGCAGTGAGTGGCATTTGGGCAATGACCTTGGCTCAAAAATATAACGTCCGAATCAAATACCTAATCATTTGTCTGGAACAGCTCAAGACCATTGAAAGCCAACAGCTCATTCACTGGTTTATTGATCGGGCGGAAGAAACCTACATCGTTTCAGAACGAGTCTATAACACCATGGCAGAAACTGATAACGGACAAGGTGTGATGGGGGTTATTTACCTTGATTTTAAGGAATTAGAGTCCTTTGAGCCCACGGAGAACTCCTTGATCCTCATTTTAGACGGGTTGGAGATCCCGGGTAATGTTGGGACGATTCTGCGCTCAGCGGAAGCCACCGGAACTGACGCCGTGATCCTGTCGAATCGAAAAGTCCGAATCAATCATCCAAAACTCCTAAGGAGCAGCATGGGTTCAGTCTTTAAAGTCCCCATCATCGAAGCAACGGACAGCGAACTTCTCATCAATTTTCTCAAAATGAGAGGCTATGAGATCATCCTGGCGGATACGGACAGTCCCAACCAATACTTTGATTTGGATTATCAAGGCAGGGTGGCCCTGGTCATGGGATCTGAAAAATATGGGATCAGTGAGTATTTTTATAAAAGAGAACACCAAGATGTAATGATCCCCATGCTGGGAGACATTGATTCTTTAAATGTAGGGGTGGCCACTACTATTTTGCTTTATGAAGCAGCACTCAAGAACAAAGGATACCTGGTTCGTGAATAATTAAAGACATTGATCACTAGAAAATATGCAGAGGCAGCTCTGCATATTTTCTATTTTTATGCAGCATAATGCATACATAAAAAATTAACAAGTCAAAGTGGAAAAGAGGTTCAAAAATGTAACTAAATAATATAACTTGTGTTACAAATAGTAATTCGGATCGTAAGAATTTCAGCATTTTCAGAGGAATTCAAGTTGAATTGACAGAAAATGTGGATAGCTAGGGGTTTTAAGCAAAAGGAGATATTTCGTAAATAACTAACACTTTAATTCAAACGTTATTCTAAAAACTGGTAAAAGCATAACCATGCAGTTCATTCTTTGGAATCTTTCTAAAGTTTCATAAAAATCCGGAAATCGCTGATAATTACAGTACAAAGTATGCAGGAAAGGATTAATTATGAAGGTCTCGAATGAAGAACTGATACGGATGATACAGGGTGGCGATGAACGGAAGAAGGCAGATCTATTGGAGAATAATCGGGGCTTGATCTACAAGATCATGGGGGAGTTCGGCTATTTGTTGAAAAACGAGGAAAATAAAGATGATTTATTTCAAGCCGGCTGTCTTGGTCTGGTAAAAGCCCTAAATCGATATGATTTCAGGTTTAACACTTTATTCAGTACCTTTGCTTACCGGTATATCCATGGGGAAGTAGTTCGACTGGCGGATGCGATTATGAATGCCGATGCCACGTATTCAGATTTATTTGGGGGAGGCGAGGTTGATATGGTGTCTGAAGAGGTGGCTGAATTTGTCCAACGCTCTATGTCTGGTGACTTTAATCCCTTTGAAGTGGAAAAAGAAGTGATGAACCGAGAGATGGTTCGAAAAGTTCTAGCTCAAATCTCACCTCGACAACGCCAGGTGCTGATCTTTCGGTATGGGTTGGATATGACTCAATCAGATATTGGGAAACTACTGGGGATCCATCAAGTGGATGTAAGCCGTGAAGAAAAAAGAGCCAAAAGCCAACTTCGATTGATCTTCGGAGAAAGAGATTGCGGAATCTACTAATTGTTGTTTTAGGGTTAGTCTGCGGGATCTTACTGATGTATTCGGATTCTTTCGGGGCACTGAGCTTGAGTCTTATTTATTTAAGTTTATTATGCTGGGCCGTTTATTTTGGTAATAAAAAATCGTTGAGATATGTCCTGTCCGGGTTGATTTTAGGCATGTTGATTTCCTGTATTTACAATGGCCGGGAACTGCCTAATAATAAATATTATGTAAAGGCTAAGTATTTTGGAACAATCGGGATCACCGACCGATTTAAATACGATGGCATAATTTTAGCGGTGGCAACTTACTCAAAAGAGCAGCAAAAAAGTCGCTGGCAAAATGGAGAAACTGAATCATTGATCCCAAATCAGGAAGTTATGCTCAAAGGGAAGTTCGAAAAATTAAGCTATGATCCAGATGGGAATCTATTTCTTGGTCAGGATGTTTCCTATGAGACCGGATCGGACAATGAGAATTTACTCTTTTATTTGGAAACTTGGAAGCATCGAATGGCTCAAAAATTCACCGAGGTGATCGGAATTGAGGCTGGATCATTGGCGGCGTCCTTGGTCCTTGGGGTAAAGGATGATGTCCTTCGAGAACGCATGGATATTTTAAAATATTTGGGCGTGATCCACATCCTTTCCATTTCGGGTTTTCACGTCAATCTATTAGAAGCGCTGCTAAAGCAAACCAGCCTACGCAGAATCAGCACCCCGTTAATTCTTGGCTATGCCCTGTTGATCAACAGTGTTCCGGCCTGGCGGGCAGCGTTGATGAAATTATCCAAAGGGCTGGCAGGGGTATGTCAGCGGGACAGTAAGGCGTCAAATCAGTTGGTATTTGCCGCCTTCGTTCAATTAGCCCGAGAACCGTATCTACTGTTCAACAAATCCTTTCAGTTAACCTACGCCGCTACACTGGGACTAATTTTTTTCAGAAAGCCGATTGCTGATTTACTGGTGGGAGTCCCCGGAACCAAATTAAAAGGGGCAGTGAGCTTAAGTTGTGCGGCCATAATTCCGTGTGTTCCATTTTTGATGGAAATGAGTTCTGATATTAACCTATCTCTATTTCCAGCCAATTTTATCATCGTCCCATTCTATAGTCTTTTTTGTGTTCTATCATTTTTCTTGGTTGCTTTTATTTTGCTCAATATTCAAGTTGTCTTTGGTCCAATGGCGTTTATTATGGATGGTGCCCTTCGAGTCATCAATCTGTTGGAGTTTTTAATGATGGAATACTTCAGTTTAAGGATCGCCTGGACCGGAGCTTCCATGATTTTTTTACTGGTTTGTCTGTATCTTTTAATGCACCGCTTTAATTTGACCCCAGCAAAAAAAGTCTTGGTGTTGGCGGTGAGTTATTTCATTCTCTTTAATATTTATTTTCTTCCCGGATCCAGCAAAATATTTTTCGTTAAAAACCGAGGTCAAGCCAAAGTAATCATCCAACAAAATTTAAAACAGTACGAACTGGTTAACCCCAAAATGTATAAACCGGGGGTTCGGCTCACGGCAGTTTCGGTGGAAACCCCGATTTCTTTAATTGGATTCTCCGTTGAACCCAGCCAGGGTGATTTCCCTGTGGTTCGAACCAAGGGAATGTCCGTTGTGCCATCAAGTAGCGCATCATCTGATATAATATACGAAGAGTATCTCTTAATCTTTGGAAATTTGATCAGATTGAAGTGAGGCATATGTATTACAACGATTTAAAAAAGGAAATTGGACAGGGGAAATTACGACGGACTTATATTCTCTACGGAGAAGATGAAGGTTTTATCAAAGAAATTGTAGAAGAAATCGAAAAAAAATCAGGGATCTCACCAGATGATGTGTTTAACTTCATCCGGCTGGATGGACAAAAAGCTGAAATGTCCGACCTGCAAGATTCATTATTGACCTTGCCTTTTTTGGGGACCCGTAAATTGGTGGAAATCTACCGGGCTGATTTCTTTCAAGGGGCAGCATCGATCAAAGATTATCAGGAGAAGATCAAGCTGATCTCGGAATTTGTATCGGATCCTCCAGAAGATACCGTACTGATCGTGTACTATATTACCGACCAGGAGAAGAAAGATACCAAAATTAAAGCATTGGAAAAAAAGGCCCATAAAGATCATTCCATCGTTATGAAAATGCCGGCCCTTAAAAAAGAAAATGTGGCCGAATATCTGGATGAGTATTTTAAAGAGCGAAATTTAGAGGTGTCAAAACCACTGTTAACGTACATTCGGGAAAACTTTGAAGGCAATATCCTCCAGCTGGCACAGGACATGGATAAAATCCTGGCTTATTCCAAAGGAAGAAACATTGAAAAGCGGGACATTGACCTCTTAATGGTGAAATCCGGAACCCGGCACAAGTATGATCTGCTGGATATGGTGATGCAGGGAAAAGCCAAAGATGCCATAGAGCTCTACAATGAACTGATCTATAAACGAACCGAACCCCATGAAATTCTTGAGACCTGTGGCTACCGACTGCGGGAAGCCTATAATTATAAAATCAGGATCGCTTCAGGGACCCCGACAAAAACGCTAATGGATGAGTTGAATGAACGGATGCCATGGCTTGTGGAGAAAAAGATTGCGTTATACCGCAATATCAGTTTGGCCCGGTTGAGTAAAATGTTTAGTCTTCTCATCGATGCCGAAGAACGAATGAAAGGGACCACGACTAATTCTGAACGAGAAATTGAAATGTTGATTTTATCATTGTCCGGAACATTTGGAATATAGATCGTTACAAAAAAGCCTGGATCAGATCAAAAAAAGAGCAGTCCTTTAAAAAAAATGGAGACTGGTCTTTTTTTTGGAGGCTTTTTTTGAATTATTAACTTCATCCGGTCAAAAAAGGTTCAAACGGTTAGGATCAACTTAACTTTGTGTGGCGGATTCGACCCACTGCATTCCCTTCCTAATTTCGTTATATTGAAGCGAAAAAGTATGATAGTCGTAAACATTAGGGGACTATTATAAAATCTCTTGATAACTGGGTTTTGGTGGACGAAAGCCAGTGAAAGCTGACATCGATTTGACATTATATTCGCGGCGGATTCATTATAATTAGATTATAAATAAGCACTCTAAACTCGAAGACTTGAGCAGAAGTGAAATAAAAAAAATGAAATACAGAATTGACCAAGGAATGATAAGGAGGTCTAGTAAATGATAAGACGATTTATTGCTGCTATCTTTGCTTTACTAGTTTTTACCAGTTGTTCAGGTTATAACCCAGCGGGTGGGGCGACTAAGGGAACAACTGCAACGAATTCAAATATGACTTCAACTACAACCAATGACGGTATTTCAAAGCTTGAACTGGGGAAAATATACCAGCTGCCGACGGTGGACATTATTTTTAAAGCCTTGTTTAAATCAAAAGACCGCATCGGAGAAGACGGACTGTTAATGTACTATACAATAAAATACCGCCCCGAAACACCCCAACAAGAGATGAAGGACGTTCAAATCGACGTGGTTCAAAGAGATCTGTCAATCAAACCAGAGCCTAGTCCGGCCGGTCATGAGATGATAAACGGCAAGTCGCCGGAAATGCTTCCCGGCGGAACTTTGCAAAATTTAGTGTTTTTTAAAACTAAAACCGAACAGGACCTTAAGATCATTGTAAAGAGCCTAACGGATGAAACCGCGGTGTATTCACTGACTGCTCCGTATCCAACGGAATCTGCGAATAGTAAAGATTTGAAAAAACTTTTATTGGATGACCGGCTCAAGTTAAATGAAGACTACACCAATACCTATGCACCCAAAGAGGATCTAGCCCTAGTGAATGAAACAATTCAGTTTACCGATGCTGAATTTACACTAACGGAAATAAAATTTTGGGTGAATGAAATCATTTATGGACGAGATCTGAGTATATTCTATCGCTATAAACCAACCTTGTCGGCCAATAAAACCGATCTTGATATTAAAATTCAGGCATTTCAATATGGTGTTGAAATGACCAGCCAACCCATTGATAAGGAGCCGTTAGACCCTGGAAAAGAGTATCAAGAAGCTGATTTCATCGTCAACTATAAAATGCCCGGTGCAATCATTATTCGTATCTCTGATCCAACCGTGCAAAGACAGTTGGTGTTCATTCCCAACGATCAAATGCACAGCTCGGTGAGCCGCTGATGATGGGACTTTTATGATTCTGTCTATAAAAAAGGACAAACAAAAAGAAGCTGCTCATCACGGCTTCTTTTTGTTTGAATCCCTTATGGATTATGTTTACTTAAACTGTTTCAACAGCTTTTTGAGTAAGCTTGTGTAATCTTGCTACAAGTCTTGACTTCTTTCTTGCTGCAGTATTCTTATGTATGATACCCTTTGAAGCAGCCTTGTCCAGGGACTTAACAGCAGCCTGTAAAAGCTCTGCAGTATTTTCAGCGTTTTCAGTAAGCGCTGCATCAAACTTCTTCAAGGTAGTCTTCAATGCAGACTTCTTGGATTTGTTTTGAAGAGTCTTCTTTTCAGTAGTTGCAATTCTCTTGATTGATGATTTAATATTTGCCACTTTTTCACCCCCTTAACCGTTACATTGGGTTTATTATTTCCGTTTTTTTAGACAACAGACATATTATATCACTTCGACAGGTCTGTTTCAACGGATTTTCGTACTTATCGCAAAAATTAGTATAGTACAAATCGGTTAAGATAGCAATATATGATATAATTCTAATGTTAAGGATTAAGGTATGCTTAGAGGTATGCCTAAAGGTAAGCCTAATCGCAAGCCGAATCGTAAGTCGAATGGAAACGGAATATAATTTATTTTTTTTAAAATAAACCTATAAAAGAAAATTTAAGATGATCTTAATAACCATTATGACCTTAGTAACCAAATTAATACAGATAGTACAAATATCTAAAATAACTAAAATAACTAAAATAACTAAAATAACTAAAATAACGAAGAAATAGGAGCACAACATGAGCAGAAGCCAAGCTAATATAAGGAATTTTTCCATCGTTGCTCACATCGACCATGGCAAATCAACTCTTGCCGATCGGTTGATCGAAGCGACGGAAACCCTCACTGAGCGGGAAATGGAGCACCAAGTTCTGGATAACATGGAGCTTGAGCGGGAACGTGGTATTACCATCAAAGCCCAAGCTGTCCGACTGATCTATAAACGGCCCAATGGGGAGGAATATTACCTCAACATGATCGATACACCAGGCCATGTCGATTTTAACTATGAAGTTTCAAGATCTCTGCAAGCTTGTGAAGGAGCGATCCTTGTCGTCGATGCCACTCAAGGCATTCAAGCCCAGACACTGGCCAACACCTATCTGGCGTTAGAAAATAACTTGGAAATTGTACCAGTCATCAATAAGATCGACTTGGATTCAGCACGTCCGGAAGAAGCCATTGCCGAAATTGAAGACATCATCGGGATCTTTGCCCACGATGCACCATTGGTCTCGGCCAAGACGGGTCTTAATATCAATGCTGTTTTAGAAGCCATTGTTGAAAAGATCCCGGCACCGGTGGGGGATGAGAATGCACCCCTGCGGGCATTGATCTTTGACTCCTATTATGATTCCTACCGAGGTGTTGTCGCCCATGTCCGGATCAAAGAAGGGACCGTTAAAACCGGCGACCGGATCCGCTTTATGATCACTAAAACTGAGTATGAAGTGACTGAACTGGGGGTCTTTACGCCTGGTTACTTGCCGTTAAAGGAACTCAAAGCCGGTGATGTCGGATATATTACCGGATCGATTAAGAATGTTCGGGATGCCCGGGTCGGCGATACCATTACGTCTTCAGTTAATCCGGCGAAAGAGCCATTACCGGGGTATAAACGGGCCATCCCCATGGTCTTCTCCGGGATCTATCCCGTGGACGGAGCCGATTATGATGAATTGCGCGACGCCCTTGAAAAACTGCAGATGAACGATGCCTCCCTGGATTTTGAACCGGAAACTTCCATCGCCCTTGGCTTCGGCTTCCGTTGCGGTTTCTTGGGGCTATTGCATATGGAAATCATTCAGGAACGAATTGAACGAGAGTATAACTTGGATATCATCACCACGTCGCCCTCTGTTATTTATAAAGTATTTAAGAACAATGGCGATATGGTTGAAATAACGAACCCAACCAACCTGCCCAGTATCAATGAAATTGACCATATGGAAGAACCGGTGGTCAAGGCATCGATCATTACCCCCAGTGAGTATGTCGGATCGATCATGGAGCTGTGTCAGAGCCGGCGCGGCACTTATCTGGACATGGAGTACATTGAACAGACTCGGGCACAACTTAGCTTTATCCTCCCCCTAAATGAGATCATCTATGATTTCTTCGATACCCTGAAATCGAAAACCAGAGGGTATGCCTCCCTGGACTACGACCTGCAAGGCTATCAGGAAACCAAGCTGGTTAAGCTTGACCTCCTCTTAAATGGTGATATCGTCGATGCCTTATCCATGATCGTACCAGAGGAGAGAGCCTATGTTAAGGGCAGAAACATTGTGGAGAAGCTTAAGGAAGTCATCCCCAGGCAAATGTTTGAAGTACCCATCCAGGCTGCCATCGGCAGTAAAGTTATTGCCCGGGAAACCGTCAAAGCCATGCGTAAGGACGTATTGGCCAAGTGCTATGGTGGCGATATCTCCCGGAAAAAGAAGCTTTTGAACAAACAGAAGGAAGGTAAGAAGAGAATGCGCCAGGTGGGCTCGGTGGAAGTTCCCCAGGAAGCCTTTATGGCCATCCTTAAGGTGGAATAATGGCTGGTTTATACATCCATATCCCATTTTGCAAATCGCGTTGTTATTATTGTGATTTCACCACATATGCCGGGATGGAGCAATTCATGCCCGCTTATATGAAGGCCCTTGAAACGGAAATTGTCCAGGCGACCCAAGGAGTGATCCCTGACACGATCTTTATCGGTGGCGGGACCCCTACAAGTCTTGATATGGACAGTTTTGCATCGCTAATGGAAATCGTTAAAAACCTGGTCAAAGGCGAGCATCAGGAAATCACCATCGAAGCCAATCCGGAATCACTGACCCTTGAAAAAGTTCAGCTAATGAAAGCCTCGGGCATCAACCGAGTTTCCATGGGCCTGCAATCAACGGATGATCTGATCCTTAAAAATATCGGGCGAATCCACAATTATGATACGTTCCTAAAAAGCTATCAACTGCTCCGGGAAAATGGTTTTGATAATTTAAGCTTTGATCTGATCACAGCATTGCCCGGCCAAGATGAAGCGGTTATTCGGGAAACCATTGAACAGGCCATTGCACTAAAGCCCGAACACATATCGGTCTACAGCATGATTTTGGAAGAAGACACCCCATTTTATGCGCAAAGTGAAGACGGCAGCCTGAGCTTGCCGGATGATGATACGGATCGGCTGTTTCAAAATCTTTTCCGAGTCCATCTGGAAGAGGCCGGCTACAGCCGCTATGAAATATCAAATTATGCACTGCCTGGCAGAGCCTGCCAGCATAATTTGAATTATTGGAATCTGGGTGAATACATTGGTTGTGGCGTGGCTGCCGCCGGCTTTAGGGACGGCGTGCGCTGGACCAATACAAAATCCATCGAAGAATATATCGAAGGGATCAAAAATCAGACCTCAGTCCGAGAAAACGAACACATCAATTCCATGGACGATTCCATGGAAGAGTTTGTGTTTATGGGTTTGCGAAAAACTGAAGGGATCTCAACCGAAACATTCTGGCGACGGTTCGGCTCAGATTTCTTTGAAGTCTACCCGGGAGTGGCAGATCGGTTTATATCCGCCGGTTTCTTGGTTAAGGCTGGCGACCGGCTCTACCTGACCAACGAAGGTCTGGATATCTCGAGCTATATTATGTCCGACTTCATCTTAAGTGATGTTGGAGACTAAGGATCAATCATACAGGCACAGTACAAATCAGACCAAGTACAAATCAGACCAAGTACAAAAAATGACCGAAATGATCGAAATGACAATAGGTGTGTCCCAAACCGGCTAAAAAGGAAGGGGCACCATCACGTTGTTTTTAAGGAAAATTAAAAAAGATCAAAATTCTCGAACCAACGAACTCGGACAAACGAACAGCAGCTGGGCTGCTATTCGTTATGGAATTTGCTGTAGAGGAGGGCTGCTAATGAAAAAAACGATCAATAAAATCAGAACAAGCATCTGGTTATATCCGGCAATATATAGTTTATTTTCATTCGTGTTATCCATCGCAATCACCGTTATGAATAAATTCTATGCCGACCAAATTACGGACTACATCCCAGGTTTGTTTTATACAACAACGGCCTTAGCACAAACGGTACTAAGCATCGTGGCAGGGGCATTTATTACCATCGTGACCTTTACTTTCTCCACGACGATGGTCGTTCTGACCATGTATTCTTCGCAATTTACGCCTCGGGTGATCGAGAATTTTTTAAATAACAAAACCACCATGAAATCTTTCGGTGTATTTTTAAGTGGTTTTATTTTTGCGATTACATCACTACTCTTTATCAATACCAATGTGGATGCAACTAAAGATGGGAATCTCGTGATCGCTGCCAGCGTCAGTGTTATCTATATTATTATCGGGATCATTTATTTTCTGAGTTTTATTCATAATGTGGCGAATCAAATTCAGGCCAGTAATTTAATTTTAAAACTTCAGGAAGAATCCCTAAAGACAATTACGGAATATCGGAATTTCATAAAACAGACCGAGATTATTTCAGAAAAAAAACTTCAGGAATTGATCGGTCATAAACGGCTGATTGAAGTATCAAGTCCTTCCGATGGTTACATTCAGGAAATCGAGTATTCGAATTTAAAGAAAATCACCATCGACCATCAATGGATCGTTTGTTTAAAAAAAGTTGTCGGTCAATTTATCTCAAAGGAAACCAGATTACTGACAATTTTTTATGATGAGGCGAATCTTAAATCTAAGTCTACTGATGAGGCGGTCATTCAGGAAATTCAAGAATGCATTATGATCGGAAATCGCAAGAGCGAAACTCAGGATTTTAGCTTTACCATTCAAAAAATTGTCGAGATTGCAGTCAAAGCACTTTCACCGGGAATCAATGATCCCAATACGGCGACTTATTGCCTAAACATTCTGGGGGTCTTACTACGAGATTTAGCAGATATCAAAAAAGGATACATTGTGGTAAAAGAGGCAGAGGAAGTTGGCTTGGTCATATACGAAACCTATGATTTTGAACTTTTGATCTTTGATGTGTATACCCAAATTATGTTTTATGGGGGAGCCGATGCCACCGTAGTGATCGCAGGTTTTAAATCCTTGCGATTCATTAAAGCAAAAGCAACCGAGGAAAACAGTAAAATAATTGATGAATTTGCCAGGGAGTTATTTATTAAAGTGGTGAATCGTAGTTTTGGAGAATTAGAATTTAATAAAATCCAAAATGAGTACAATGAACTAACAAACTAGGCGTAAATAGGGAGTGATTGCCGTGTCGACTGGATCCGCCTTGCTCGCTAAAGATTTTTCAAGATCCGATGATCAAAACTATATCAGCCCTGTTTTAAAAAAGAGCTGGAAATTTAATTAACCATAAACAGCAGCCCGCCGAATGACATAAAATGGGTCATTCGGCGGGCTATTTTCATGAAGCATGGACTAACCAAAAGAAAAAAAACCTCAAAAACCAAAGAAGGTCTTTTGCATAAAATTCGCTGGCCTGGAGGGATCTAGCGAAGGATTCAACGGCAGGTCAACCACTAACGGAGTCTGATATTTGGGGATTGGGCAGATACACCAAGGTTAAATATTTATTATTGGCATCGTTCATTAAAACAAAGTTATTGTGTTGGTAGAAACGGATGGCTCGAAGATTGTCTTTTTGAACGGTGGCGCTGACCGGAATGTTTAAAAAGTCCGCTTCTTGTTTGACGCGATCCAGAATAAGACGGCCGAATCCCTGACAGCGGTAGGGTTCACGAATGTTGACATCGTCAAGTTCAAGGGAGTTTGTCCGGTGAATGAGATGATACCAACCCAAGATAACATCCGCCACAACGACCTTAGAATATTCCGGCAACTCGGTCCGGGTTTTATTGGTCAGTAGAGTCTTTAAGGTCGATAGGTCCAAGGTGATATCTTTTTGAAATCCCTGTAATAGCTGTAATGCCGGTTCGAGGATCATGGCTAGATCCTCCTGGGTGCAAGGGATAAATTGACAGGGCAGGAGACCTTGATCAGCGGATGAAGACGTATCAGCGGGTAAAGACGTATTTATAATCATGGGAGAGCTCCTTTGCAAAGGAATAGCCATCGTAATCAAAAGCCTTTAAGTCCTTTGCATGGACTGCCTTGGTCTTTACCATAAAACGGGCCATCAGACCGCGGGCTTTTTTTGAAAAGAGGGGGATACCGACAGGTTTGCCCTTTCGAATCTCCATAAATTCAATTTCCAGGACCGGTATGCGAAGGGTCTTCAGATTTAAAACCTTGGCATACTCCTTGGAAGCCAGATTAACTAAAATATCAGCCTCAGGCTGTTTGAGAATTTCTTTGGTGATCCGGTCCCCCCAATAGTCATAAAGGGTTTTCCCTTTGGTGGTGTGCAGTTTCGTACCCATTTCCAAACGGTAGGGTTTGATGGAATCCGTTAGCCGAAGAACACCGTACATTCCGGATAATACTCGGATGTGCTGGTTGCTGTAGGCGATATCTTCTTTAGTGAAATCATCAATGGCCAACCCGTTAAAAACATCACCGTGAAAGAGCCATCCAGCCGGGAAAGCAGGAGCTTTCTGAAAATGTTTATAGCGGTCATGGTTTAAAATCGCCAGTTTTTCTGAAATATCCATGAGTTTCATCAATTCGGATACATCGTATTTCTGCAACACTTTATTTAATTTTTTAGCATCTTTATCAAAAGGAGGTTCAGTGGGTTCTATTGAAAAGTTAAGTTCGCGTAGGGTTTTGGAAGGTGACAAAACGGCAATCATTGTGGTCTCCTTTATTATTTAATGTTAAATCCCATTGTAACATAGACACTGCCCTGCGGTAACTAATCTGATCAGCCTACCATGAGCCGGGTAATTGCAATGAGCCTGCAATGAGCCTGCAATGAGCCTGCAATGAGCCTGCATTGAGCCTGCAATGAGCTATCCAACGGGCTATTTAGTAACAAAGATAAATTTATAGGGAAGTGATAACTTAGGTGGGGGCAAAATAGATCGGGAAAAACCATGCCCCGAAACCCTGCCTCGTAGGTGTTACCATTATCGCACCGATCAACTTTAGCGTCGCAAATAGTACAGTAGGATTGTCAGGACTTTTAATCGATAGAGAAGAACTATAGTTTTACGAGAATGGGAGCTGTTTTTACGCAGATTGCTCCTATTTTTTTATTTTTGTGGTACTATTTTAAGGTGTATAGATTAAATTTTGTGGAGGAACTAAATGATAAATAAAGAAAATGTCGATAATCTGACCATTGACACCATTCGTGTCTTATCGGCAGATGCAGTTCAAAAGGCGAAATCAGGACACCCTGGTATGCCCATGGGTGCTGCCCCAATGGCTTACATGCTATATAAGGATTTCATGAAATTTGATCCGGACCTTCCTTACTGGGATAATCGGGATCGATTTGTGCTCTCAGCCGGCCACGGCTCCATGCTCCTGTACTCCATCCTTCATTTGTTCGGCTATCCCATGACCATGGAAGACATCAAAAACTTCCGTCAGTGGGGTTCCAACACACCGGGTCATCCGGAATTCGGCCATACCGTAGGGGTCGAAATGACCACCGGTCCACTGGGCCAAGGCTTGTCTTCGGCCGTGGGGATGGCAATGGCAGAAACCATGCTTGCCAAGAAGTTCAACCGACCTGACTTTGACGTCGTGGATCATTTTACCTATGTCATCGCCGGAGACGGAGATCTCATGGAAGGCGTCACATCAGAGGCAAGTTCTCTGGCGGGTCATTTAAAACTGGGCAAACTTATCGTTTTGTACGATGACAATAATATTACCATTGACGGAAGAACAGACATCACGTTCACCGAGGATGTTAAAAAACGCTACCAGGCCTATGGCTGGCAGGTTTTAGAAGTTAAAGACGGAAATGATCCCATGGCCATCAAGTCAGCGATTCGCAGAGCCAAGCGCCAGACGGACAAACCAACTTTGATCAAGGTCAAGACCATCATCGGCTTTGGTGCACCCACCATGGAAGGAACCAGTAAAGTCCACGGAGCGCCCTTAGGTGATGCTGAAATTGCCGCAATGAAGAAGGAAATGAATTGGCAGTACGAGCCATTTACAGTTCCTGAAGAAGTTTATGATCATATGAGACAAATCATATCCCAGAAAAAGACCGTTCATCAGCAGTGGGAAACCATGTTGAAGCAGTATGCTCAGATGGAACCGGAGTTATATCAGGAATACGAGCAGTGGATGAGAGGCAAACTGTTAAAGGATGTCGACACCAAGGCGATCTATCAAACGGATCTGCAAAAAATCTCAACGCGAAAGGCTTCACAGAACATTTTAAATCTTTTGGCTGATCATGTTCCAAACCTCATTGGCGGCTCGGCTGACCTTGCCGGATCCAATTTGACCTATATGAATGGAAAAGGTGATTATGACCCCATGACCAGAGATGGCCGCAATATCCGGTTTGGTGTCAGGGAACATGCCATGACGTCCATCGTCAATGGATTGACCCTTCATGGCGGCTTCAAAGCCTTCGGCTCGACCTTCCTCATATTCACGGACTACTTGAGACCAGCCCTGCGCCTGTCGGCTCTAATGGGGATCGGCACCATGCTCATTATGACCCATGACTCCATCGCACTCGGCGAAGACGGACCAACCCATCAGCCCATTGAGCAGATCGCTTCCATTGAAATCATCCCCAACACTTATTTGTTTAGGCCATGCGACTATCGGGAAACCGTTGCTGGCTGGATCAAATCCTTGGAAATTTCGACCTCACCTTATGTGGTGGCACTTTCCCGACAAGATCTACCGATTCTGCCTGGTACCGGCATAGAGGCGGAAAAAGGCGGATATATCCTGGTAAAGGAAACAAAAGAAACCCCAGACTTGATCCTGATGGGATCTGGATCTGAAGTCCAACATTTGGTCATTGCCCGGGAAGAACTACTCAAAGTCAACATTGATGCCAGAGTAGTTTCAATGCCCTGCAAACGCCTCTTTGATGAGATGGATGAAAAATATCGTGAATCAGTCCTACCCAAATCTGTTAAAAACAGGATTGCCCTGGAGGCTGGATTAGGGGTCATGTGGGCTCCGTATTTAGGTAAAAAAGGCGAATTTATCGGTCTTCATGACTTTGGAGCGTCTGCCCCTGGTGATATTGTCATGCAAAAGCTCGGCATAGATCCCGAAGCAGTAATCACAAAAGCCAAAACCATGTTAGGTCATAAATAAAGTTCGACTTAATAAAGTAAAACATTAATAAAATTCCCTTGAGCTTAAGGATCATCCCTTTTAGACGATGGTCCTTGAGCTAATAAAAACAGATCACCACTTATCATTATTATTGTGATAAGTGGTGATCTGTTTTTCATTTAAAATCAATTGGTGGCATCGCTGTGTACTGCAAAGAATGGTTTTGATTATAATCAGTTACTTTTTATAGTCTACATTCTCCAGGTCCAACAGAAAGATTTTATGGTCCGGGCCCGAGGCATAACCACCTAAGTGTTGATCATGGGTAATGACTCGATGACAGGGCACAATGATGGCAATATTGTTTCGGCCATTTGCACCGCCAACTGCTCGAGAGGCTTTGGGTCGATCAATTCGACAAGCCAGTTCACCATAGGAAATCGCGGTGCCATAGGGAATCTTTTGAAGTTCCTGCCAGACTTTTTGCTGGAAGGGGGTGCCGCTTTGGCTTAATTTTACAGTGAATTCTTTGCGGTGGCCCCCGAAGTACTCCGCTAACTCATTACTGGCTTGGCGAAGCACCGGATGGGCAATGGTACCTTTAGTAAGGGGATCATTGGTAAAAGACAGGTGGCACAGGGCATCGCTAGTAGCTATTAGACGAATATGGCCGAGTGGACTATTGATAATCACTGCTTCATTCATTGGATGACTTCCTTTCCGGGCTATGACAAGCGGGTCAGACCAGCTTGGCGGTTAAGGGTTGGTAGATGGTGCAGTTATGGGGGGTGGGGTAGTAGTAACAGGTGGGGCTGTGGTCGGAGGCGGCGTCGACGGTGGTTTAGTAGTTGGGGGATTAGTGACTGGTGGAGCGGTCACAGGCGGTGCTGTAGCCGGTGGTTCGGTTGCTGGCGGCGCTGTCACCGGTGGTTCTGTTACGGGTGGCACGGTCACCGGGGGCTTAGTGGCAGGAACGGTATATCCGTCTTTTTCCGGTCCCTGATCAAATTCCTTGGGCAAAACATATTTTTGATCTTCTAATAACACTTCGGGTTCATAGTTACGGGTGATATAGACTCTTTTTTCTTTAAATATAGGCAGGGTCCAGAAGTTTGCCAGTTTTCCGGTAAGTTTGTTGACATCAACTTCAACATGAACGGAATCAAAGGTCTTAGGGACCCGGTCCCGGAAGAACCATTCCTCAACGGTACGGTCTCCCCGGGGATCACGTCTGGTGAGGTCCGTGGGCAAAGTACCGGAATCGTAGCTGACTGCGACTTTGACAATATCATTGGGAACCGGCAGATCTTTTACTTGCAGATCTTTATGGGGAACGGCCATGATCTTGTTCCAAAGTTTGATGCCACCCACGGCGGAACTCATTCCGGCTCCTGTCGCTTTATCAATGATGACCTGATGATCATCTGACCCAATAAATACGGCCGCTGAGTAATAGGGGGTGGTGCCGACAAACCACAATTCTTTATTATCCTGGGTGGTTCCGGTTTTACCAGCTACGGGCATATTACTGAATTTTACCTTGGAAATATTGGTGCTGGAATCCACCACGGTTTTTAACAAGTCCCACATAATATAGGCGGTGCCTGGCTTAATGATCTGTTCGCCCTTGGGTTTATTCTCAAGGATGACTTTACCGGCAGCATCGACTACTTTGGTATAGAGGATGGCGTCGTTTTTGATTCCGTTGTTGGCAAAGGTACTATAAGCGTTGGCCATGATCATCGGGTTAGCGCCGTCTTTACCGTTTAAGTTGGCATATTGCCCTAAGGCATACATGGAGGTACCGCGGTAGTTTTCAGGCGGAAGCACCAGACCGTACTTTAGAGCATAGCTCTCGGCCACCGGCTCACCAATGGCAAAGAGGGCCTTCATCGTGACTAAGTTACTGGATCGCCTTAAGGCATCTCGGGAATTGGTATAACCCCACCACCGGTCATAGGAATTGCCGGGCTTTGTAGGATCTTTTGGATCCACATCAGTCTCACCGGCGAAATAAGCTTCCCGTTGTTCCAGGGTCAGTGGAGAGTCTTCAAACACAGTGGCTGAGTCAAAGATCTTTGAATCGATCCCGGCGGAATAGACCGTCAATGGTTTGGTTGCCGATCCGATGGCCCGAAGGAAGTAATTGGAGGCGGCCCGATTAGGCCCGGCAACGACCTGTTCGCCTCGACCGCCGACCAGCGCTTTGACATAGCCTGTGGAAGGCTCTGAAACGACGGCAGCGACTTGAGGCTGAATGATCCCATTGGCATCCACATATTCTTTAAATTGATAGTTGGCTTTGTTGTCAACTTCTTTAATGGTATTTTCCTGGAAGGCCCGGTTCATGGTGGTATAGATCTTGTAACCGCCTAATGCCAAGTTTTCCTCGGCTTTTTCAGGGGTGATGCCAAGTTTTGCGACCATATCATCTACTACCCGGCTTACCACCGGTCGGGTGAAATATTCGTAATTGTATTTTCCGCCGTTGGTTAGCGTGGTGTAATTGAATTTGATTCCGTTGTTGGTAATTTCATCCCGATATTTTTTATGTTCGGCCTCGGTGAGAAAGCCGTTGCGGTACATTTGGTCCAGCACGGTTTTCGTCCGATTTTCATAGAATGTCGGGTCTTTCTGATTTGATTCCGTAAAGGCATAGTAAATGGACGGGGCGGTGGTCACTCCGGCCAAATAAGCCGACTCAATAATTGTAAGATCATTGGCGGATTTGGAGAAAAACTGCCGTGCCGCTGCCTCCACGCCATAGGCGCGGCCCCCTAAAAAGATGGAGTTTAGGTAGGTCTCTAAGATCGTTGCCTTGTCGATCTTCTTCTCGATCTGCAGGGCCATATACATTTCCTGAACTTTTCGAGAGGAGACTTTTTCAGAGGTCAGGAAGATATTTTTGATCAATTGCTGAGTCAAGGTGGAGCCGCCTTGATTGTAGTCACCACCGACTAATTTGCTAAAAGCATAACGGATCGTTACGCTGATGGTCCGTTTATAATCCACCCCATGATGTTCATAGAATCGTTCATCCTCGGTGGCGATGAAGGCATCTTGAAGATTTTGACTAATCTCGGTTAGTTTGACAGGTAAGCGAACTTCACTTGAGATGATGCGATCCATTTGATTGCCTTCGTCATCTAGAAGGATGCTTTGCGAGGACAAGGACAAGAACTTTTCGATGTCCGCATCGGGAGAATCTTTGGCGATGGCCAATAGGGTGGATCCAAAGAAAATGGAGCCGACCAGGGCCGCTACAATGGTAAAAATGACAAGCCCTTTTAGGACTTTGCCAAAGATGGTCAGTGCAGAATTCTTAGTATAGGTTCGTTTGGCTGTTTTTTTAACTTTTTGAGCCATGTAGTTACCTCCGGGGGTTACAGTGTTTTGCTTAAATATTAGCTATCTTCCTAAATTCTTTCGTCCAATTTGCAGTTCAGTTTATTTTAAAATCTGGTTAATTATACCATAAGTTCCAAATTACATGATAAATCCAAATCATTACTATTATATGTGAAAGTTTGATAGAGTAAATTAAAAATTGATGACAAAGGGCCAACCCCGATTCTTTCGTAGATTGGCCCTTTGTAAATAAAGGCAGACGGTTGATTAAATTGACTTTCTTGCCGTATTATTTGGCATCTTCCCAATTAAAGATATAGGGTACATTGCGGTAATAATCCCCGTAGTTTAAGCCGTATCCCACCACAAAGACATCGTCAATGGTGAATCCGCAGAAATCCGGGCTAAGGTGTGCAACTTTGCGGCGGGACGGTTTGTCCAACAATGTGCAGCACCGGACGGATTTGGCCCCTTTATTTTTCACGTGATTTAGGACGAATTTCATGGTATAGCCCGTATCGATGATGTCATCCACCACCAACACATCGAATCCCTCGACGTTGTCGGGAATATCATTGATGACTTCGACATCCCCGGTGGAATGCTCAGCATTTCCATAGGAGGCTGTGGTCATAAAGCCGATTTTAATGGGCAAGTCGATGGACCGGACTAAATCAGATGCAAAGATAAAACTACCCCGTAACAAGGCTAATACATACAGGTTCTTATCTTTGTAACTTTCCTGGATCTCTTGACCCAGTCGTTTAATTTCAACTTCGATCTGCTCTTTGTTAATTAGAATGTGCTTATTTCGATCTTCCATGATATCGTCCTCCGGGACCTGTGTTTATTTGTTATAATTTATTTAATGATATAGAATAAAAAAAGCCACGTCAAGAAACAAGAAAGGCAGGTGGATACTTTGATACATGGAAATATTGATGGAATTAAGGATTCAGTCTTAAAACAGCTGGATCAAGTCTACGAAATTAGGAGCCAGCGCTATGAAATAGCGGCTTTGGAGATCCTGGATCTTATAAAAGTTGTCACAGAGCGGATCAATCGCGAGATCTCCGTGACCATTGACCGGCGCGGTCATGTCACTGAAGTGACCATCGGTGATTCAGCCAGTGTTTCACTGCCCGTTGTCGATGTCACCGAGCGTAAATTATCGGGTTTTAGGATCGTTCATACCCATCCCAACGGTCTTTCAAAATTATCAGCCCTTGATCTATCAGCCACTTTAAAAATGCGCTTAGACTGCATGGCCGCCCTGGCCTGCAATACGGAAATACCGCGCATCACATTGGGATTCCCCACAGTGCTAGAGGGAGCTTTGGTGGCAGAAGTGACCCGGGAGATGACCATCGAAGAGGCCTTGGCCTTTAATATTGATGAACGCATCAAGTATAACCAGGAACTGTTGCAAGACTCCAAGATCGAACACGATGACACCGAGCGGGCCCTCTTGGTGGGAATTGAATCCCAGGACAGTCTGGAAGAACTCAAAGAACTGGCCAATGCGGCCGACATCGAAGTCTCCCAACTGGTTTTGCAAAGCAAGGAAAAAGCTGATACCCAATATTATATGGGCTCGGGCAAATTGGAAGAACTCTCCAATTTGGCGCAGTTGACTCGAAGCAATGTCATCATCGCCGATGATGAATTATCCGGCACCCAAATTAAAAATATGGAAGATCTGACCGGGGTCAAAGTCATCGACCGGACCACACTGATCCTTGAAATCTTCTCCCGGCGGGCCAGATCCCGCGAAGCCAAACTCCAGGTCGAACTGGCGCAGCTTAAATATCGGATGAGCCGTCTATTGGGACTTGGTATTGTCATGTCCCGAACCGGGGGCGGAATTGGGACCAGAGGCCCGGGAGAGACAAAACTTGAGACGGATCGGCGCCGGATCCGCAACCGTCATCATGATCTCACTGAAGAGCTGAAGGGGATCACCAAGGTCCGGGCAACCCAGCGCGAAAACCGCTACCGTCAGGAATTGCCCCAAATTGCCCTGGTTGGCTATACCAACTCCGGTAAAAGCACCCTGCGTAATGCCCTGGCTGAAACATCGTCCAAAGATGCCATCAAAAAAGAAAAAGTCTATGAAGCCGATATGCTCTTTGCGACCCTAGATACGACGACCCGGGCCATTGAACTGCCGGATAAGCGGATCATCACCGTCACCGACACCGTCGGCTTTATTCGGAAACTGCCCCACGACTTGGTGGAGGCGTTTAAATCGACCTTGGAAGAAGTCATCTACGCCGATATCCTGATCCATGTTGTGGATGCCTCCTCCCAGGATGCACCGGGCCAGGTCGAGGCGGTGGAGCAGGTATTAGAGGAACTGGGCGCTGTGAATAAACCCATGATCCTTGCCTTAAATAAAGCGGATCTTGGGGTTAGTGCAGCCGCTGATCTCATTCGCGCAGCAGCACCAGAGAGTGTGCCGGTGCTTGAAATTTCTGCCAAAACCGGACTGAATCTGGATCACCTGTTGGTCTTAGTCCAGGAGCTATTGCCCCAGGACTACAATACTTATGAACTGCTCATTCCCTATAGCATGCAAAAGCTGGTCAGCCTGGTTCACCAGGAGGGCAATGTCCTAGAAGAAGAATTCGGAGAAGATGGAACCCGCCTAAGGGCTCAGCTAGCCACGTCAATTGCCGGCAAGCTGAAGGAATTCATCCTACCCGGGGAGGAACCTTAAAGCCGATGGATGACAGGATCAAAGAATATCAACGAGCCTACGGCGTGGCTTTGGAGAGTCTCAAAACCAATAAAGAAGTCCTGGCAGCGTTTGTCTTTGGCAGTATGGTCAGTGGAGACTTATGGGAGAAATCAGACATTGATTTTTTTGTGGTTTTAAAAAAATGGAAACCCGGAATGACCAATGTCTACTCGGATGAATCCGGCAAGTCCGTCCACTATAAATTTATGTCAAAAAAAGAATTTATGAATTCCAAAGGGTTTGATTTAAAAGGGAGTTTTCTGCATCGGCTGTTTTCATCCAGCCGCATGGTCTATTGCGTCGATAAAGACATTGACGCAAGATTTAGCAATGGACGCGGTTATTCGGATCAAGCCCGGAAAATCTGGACCTTGGCTTATTTTGGTAAAACCATCAAAGGCACCGATTCAGTCCGTAAATCCTTAAAAAACGGCAATGACTTTGCCGCCTATGCCACCTTGATGGAGACCATGAATTGGTTTGCCATGCTCTTAATTAACCGCAGCGGCTATATGGTATCCAAAGACAACATCAATATAGCCACTGAATTATCCAAGGATTTCCGGGAAGTGTTTCGAAGCCTTCTAGCCGGTGGCGATCTCCATGTCCGAGTCGTTGACACCGTCGAATGGATCTTAGCTGAAATCGACCGGGAACTGCGCCAGATCACAGAAATATTGTTCCAGTATCTGGCAGATAAAAGTCATCCGCTCTCAGCCAATGAGATCCAGGCCGACGATTTGTTTGAGCCTTACCATATTGAAGTGGAAGCCATCCTTGGGTTACTCTATGAGCGAGGGTTCTTGAAGCACAAGCATCGGGATTTTCTCTCGGAGGCCGGAACTGTTCTTGCCAAAGAGAATGTCTACTACATATGAGTTATACAATTCGAAAACCAGGCAGTGGGGAATACATCGAGAAGAAATCCGTCTTTACCGGACGGGTCACCCGGGTCACCTCGGAGACAGAAGCCAAAGCCTTTATCGATGAAATAAAAAAACAGGAACGAGGCGCCCGCCACAATGTTTTTGCCTATATTATCGGGGAAACGAAATCGGTGATCCGTTATTCCGATGACGGCGAACCTCAGGGGACCGGCGGACTTCCCGTACTCCATGTCTTGACCCAGAATGATCTGACGGATGTTTGCCTGGTCGTCACCCGGTTTTTCGGAGGAATTCTTTTAGGAGCCCCGGGATTGACCAGAGCCTACTCAAAGGCCGCGGCATTGGCAGTAGACCAGACGACCCGTTGGAAAACTCAAACCGGGGCCATCGTTTCGGTTGCCCTAGCCTATGATGTCCATGCCCGGTTAAAACAATTTTTCGATAAGTCCCAGGCCTTGGCAGTGGATTATGGCCAAGCTGTCACCGTCACACTCATTACTACGAAGGAAAACCTGGCAGCTCTAGTAACGGAACTAACTGACTTGAGTCAAGGTCAGGTTGAATTTAGTGAACCTCGCCAAGTTCAGTGCTTTGTTCGGGCAGATGGTTACCTGGAAGAAATTTCCGACTGATTACCAAAGGGACGATTTCAGTAAGCCAAAGAGTTTTGGATGTGGGTCATTGTAGAATTTGGTTCAAACTAAACTAACAATAAGAAAGGCGAAGCCGGATGATTCTTCCAGCTTCGCCTTTACGTTAGGGTGAACTTTATTTTTTTTCAACGACGGGGACCCAAAGCTCCATTTGATAGTCCAAAGCCGTGGGGTCACCGGCAAAATACACTTCAAAATCCGGAGTGCCGTCATGCTGGAGTGGATTCTGTGGGAAGTATGTTTCGCGAAGGTAATCCCAGCCGGCTTGGATGCATTGCGGCATGGGACCCTGGAGAGATAGCACCAGATATTCAGCTTCCGGCACGGCAAGGATCTCTAAGCCCAGTTGCTGTGCGCGAGGGATGTCCAACACATCATAACCTGCCATATAGCTGAATTGATCCGCAGTTTTAAAATCATAGCAAAGTCCAAAGCATTCCCCGGACCCAAGGCCAGATAGCTCCTCCATTGTAAATTTTGCGAATAGATCGGCCCAAATCCCGGTGAAGTTAGAGTTGACTCCATCATGGACTGCTAAACCGGCGACCTGAAAGCTTGTTCTCTTTACAAACCGTGTATTCATAACATTGGCTCCTTGTATTATGATTTGAACATGAAGACTTGAATGGGGGATCTAAATTGATCTAAATTTGACCAGCCACGTCGAAAGAAATGACTCTTTGAATCTTAGTATAATTTATGAGGTCTGCCAGGTGAAGCATCTTGAGTAAAATTAATAAAAAATTTAGTCAGATGGAGTTAAGTTTGAGCTGACGGTCTGGTTGCGGTTGGTTTTTCTATCGCCATTGGATGGAAATAAATGAAAATAGATGAAAATAGCTTGGTATAAAATTTGAATATCATCCGTAGCTTTGTTATAATTTCTCTGTTACAGATACGAGGAGGGAATCAACATGTCAGGACATTCAAAATGGCATAACATCCAGGCTAAAAAAGGCAAAACGGATGCAGCCAGAGCCAGAGTATTTACAAGAATCGGAAAAGAACTGATGGTAGCGGCCAAGGATAATCCCAATATCGAAACCAATTCCAGATTAAAGGATGTGGTTGCCAAAGCCAAAGCAGCGAATCTTCCAACGGATAATATTATGCGGGCGATCAAAAAAGCGGCCGGTGAATTAGAAGGAAAGAATTTTGAGGAGATCACCTATGAAGGTTACGGACCAGGAGGGCCAGCATTTATAGTGGAAACCCTGACCGATAATAAAAATCGGACGGCTGCCAATGTCAGACATGCGTTTGACAAAACCGGCGGAAACATGGGAACAACGGGTTCAGTAACGTTTATGTTTAACCGCAAAGGACAGATCATCCTCGAAATTGATGAAGAAATCGATATGGATGAATTGGAAATGACGGCCATTGAAGCCGGTGCCGAAAACATCGAACGGGAAGACAATACTGTGGAAATCATCACGGAACCGGAGGATTTCAATTCGGTGGTTGAAGCGATGGAAACGGCAGGCTTTGTTTTGGCGGAATCCGGAATCCGAATGATCCCAAACATATTCACGGCGGTTGATGCGGAGACAGCGCTGAAAGTTCAAAAGCTCATCGATCTGTTGGAGATCGACGAGGACGTCAATGACATCTACCATAACGCCGAATTCCCGGAAGATTTTGAAGGATAATCCGTTGATACTTTAAAAAATAACAATGGTTTAAATATACCATTCTAGTTTTTGACGCAAAGCTGCAAAAAACCACTGCTGTAATTCAGAGGGATCTGAAGTAGGGCAGTGGTTTTAATGCAAATTTCAGCTAATTTTTGTTAGGATAACAATAATACCTGTTTGGGCATGAAATGTATAAGTCTGGAGGTGATTGCGTTGAATTGTCAAATTTGTGGCGCCCATAACCCACAATCCGCCAAGAACTGTTTTAGTTGCGGGAGTGAATTAGAACAACCGAGCCAACCCGCTGCTAAGCTGCGCGTTAGCTTAGGTGATTATGAAGTGGCCGATTATGATAACGATCCAGGCGATCGCTGGCTCCAGGACATTGACCCGGACGAGCCGATTTTGGATCGGGATATTCAAGTTTGGCCGCAGAAGTTAAAACCCCGGGCGGTGGGGGGAGTTTTTGTGAATGGAATGCTCATCGGCCTCTTATTTTTAATTGTGACTTTATCCTATTTTGGCATAAATGCCTTGGGCAAAATTCGCCAAGATCGGCAAACTGATTTGATCCGGCAAGTCGAAGTTCAAGAGGAAGAGGCACTAAAAGCCCAACGCGCAGAGTATCTTAAAAAATACCGGGAATTCATCATCCTCGCCCAGGCTCAAGCTCAAGATTTTGATATCAATCGCCAAGAACTAGCCAGGATCGAAACCAGACGATGGCTTAAGAATATTTTTTTAGACGGAATTTTTAGTGGGATGATCGACCGGTTCATCGGGACAAAAGCCTATACGGCCATGATCGATCGATCAGCAAAACTGGGGGACCTCATCAGGAGCTTAAATGATCCGCCGGCGGAGTTTATTTCACTTCACCAAAAAATACAGATGGTGCATAAGACCGGCCAAGCTATAACTGAGGTATTTACCGGTGAACTCGATGAGACGGCAACGGATTCCATCAAAGGACTTTTAGTCGACTATGAAACGTATCTGACGGAGGCTTCAAACGACCTGTAGACTCCGGTGGATCTATAAATTCGTTTCTATTCAGTAGAATACTTTATTTTGGATCTACAATTAGGCGGTAAAATTAGGCTCTACAATTAGGCTCTACAATTTGCCATACAATTATGGGGTTGGATAGAAATGGCTCCTTCCTGCAAATACCGCAAAAAATAAGCAAGCCCTTGAGTTGACCGAATGGCCAGTTCAAGGGCTTGTCTTGTTGATTGATAGTTTTTTGAAAGATCAGCTTAAACTCGTCTCTCCAATACTCGATCGTCTTCATCCTGTTCGTCTTCTAGTACGACCAACAAATCATGGGTTTCGACCATGTCTCCTTGATTGACCAAGATCTCATGGATCTGGGCATCAAAGGGGGCTGAGATCGTTGTTTCCATTTTCATGGATTCAGTAACTAAAAGAACATCACCTTTATGGACAATATCGCCGACTTTAATGGCCAGGCGAACAATGGATCCCGGCATGGTGGAACCGATGTGCAGGCGGTTGCTGGGTTCAGACTTGCGGTTGGTGGTGGCTTTTTTCCCTGAGCTGTGATCTTGCACAATGATTTCCCGGGGCTGCCCGTTTAATTCAAAGTAGAGGACCCGTCGGCCTTGGGAATCCACATCACCTAGCTGGAGTAGGCGGATAAAAAGGATCTTGCCTTCCTCAATTTCTACGGAAACCGCTTCGCCCTGACGCATGCCATGGAAGAAGGTCAACGTATCAAAGCTGGAAGTTTTTCCGTAATGAGTATGTTTCTTGATGTATTCCTCATAAACCTTAGGATACATGATATAGCTCATTACATCTTCTTCAGTGGGCTCCCAGGGTAAGAAGGCTCGAACGGTTGCTTTAACGGCCAGAAAATCGATGGGGGGCTTTTTAGAACCGGGTCGCTCGGTACTAAAGGGGCGTCCTTTTAGGATGACATCCCGAACGCTGGGCACAAAGCTGCCGGTGGGTTGACCCAAATTTCCTTGGTAGAAATCGATGACTGATTCCGGAAAATCGATTTTTGGTCCTTTGATGTAGAATTCATCGATGTCGATGCCATTTTGGACCATAAACAAGGCCATGTCGCCAACTACTTTCGAAGAGGGGGTTACTTTGACGATGTCCCCAAAGAGTAGATTCACATCATGATACATGGTCTTAATGTCATCCCACTTATCTTCCATGCCCAAGCCTTTGGCTTGTTCCCGGAGATTGGTAAACTGGCCGCCCGGCATTTCGTGATAGTAGGCTTCGGTTTGGGGGAAACTGATGCCCACATCAAAGGATTTATAAAATGGTCGGACACCTTCCCAATAGTAATTGATCTTCTCCACATTTTGAATATCAACGTCAGGTCTGCGCTCATGGTTGTTCAAGGCATAGTATAAGGTCGACAGGTTGGGGTGACTGGTCCCGTCACTAAACGGCGCAAAAGCGGTATCCACGATGTCAACACCGGCTCGAACGGCTTCTACCAGCGTACTGATCCCATTACCGGTGGTATTGTGGGAATGCAGATGGACCGGTATGCTGAGTTTTTCTTTGAGTTCGCTCACTAAGACATAGGAGGCTTCAGGTTTTAAAACACCGGACATATCTTTGATGGCAATGATGTTGGCGCCTAAGGCTTCCATTTCTTTGGCTAAATCGACAAAATATTTCAGGCTGTACTTTTGACGAAGGGGATCCATAATATCCCCCGTATAACAAATTGCCGCCTCGGCGATCTTGTTGTTATCACGGACTGCCCGGATACTTTGTTCGATCTGGGGCAACCAGTTCAATGAATCAAACACGCGGAAGAGGTCAATGCCGTTGTTTGCTGCCAAACGAATGAATTCACGAATGACATTGTCCGGATAGCTGGTGTAGCCGACTGCATTGGATCCGCGGAAGAGCATCTGGAGCAGACTATTGGGCATTTTCTGGCGAAGGATGCGCAGGCGTTCCCAAGGGTCCTCGGTCAAAAAGCGCATGGCCGTATCAAAGGTAGCGCCACCCCAGCATTCATAGCTGAAGATATGAGGGAGGGCTTCTTCGGTGAGTGTGGCAATTTTTGCCATGTCGGTGGTCCGCATTCTCGTAGCGATGAGACTCTGGTGAGCATCGCGGAACGTCAGGTCACTGACCAGGACCTTTTTCTGATCAAGGATCCATTTGGATACTGCATCCGGCCCTTGTGTATCTAAAATCAATTTGGGGATATCAAATTTTTCGGTTTCTAAATTGAACTTTTTAGGGAGGGTTGCCTCCGGTAAGATCTCTTTTTCACTTTTGCCGATGCCGGGGAAGCCGTTAACGGTAATATCGCCAACATACTGCAGGACTTTATTGCCCCGGTTTAATGCATGGGTAAAGGATCTAAGGTCCGGGTTTTCATCGATCAGTGTGGTGGTGGCATTACCGGTGCGGAATTCGTCATTTCGTACCAGGTTCAACAAGAATGGAATATTGGTCATGACTCCGCGGATCCGATATTCTCGCAGGGCTCGTTCCATTTTGATGCAGGCTTCTTCAAAAGTTGGGGCAAACGAACAAAGTTTGGATAACAAGGAATCATAGTAGGGCAGGATCACGGCGCCGGCATAGCCATTGGCACTGTCCAGCCGGATACCGGGGCCACCCGGTGAGCGGTAAGTATTAATTTTTCCCGTATCGGGCAAAAAGTTATTTTCCGGATTTTCAGTGGTGACCCGGCATTGGATGGCGACATTGGTAATCTTTAGTTCGTCCTGGTGAGGCATATTCATATCGTTGTAGAAATCCAGACCCGCTGCGATTTTCAATTGGGATACCACAATATCGATGCCCGTAATGAGCTCAGTTACTGTATGCTCCACCTGGATCCGTGGATTTACTTCAATAAAATAAAATTGTCCGCCGGTATAAAGGTACTCCACTGTACCGGCATTTTGATAGCCAATGGACTCCATGAAGGCAACCGTACTCATGCAAAGGGATTGGCGCTGCGCTTCACTCAAAGCGATGCAAGGCGCAAATTCAACGACTTTCTGATGACGGCGTTGGACGGAACAGTCCCGTTCAAATAAATGCAGGACGTGACCATGAGTATCAGCTAGGATCTGTACTTCGATGTGTTTTGGATTCTCCAGGAATTTTTCAACATAGACATCGCCGCACCCAAAGGCGGTCAGAGCTTCACTGACGGCCGTGGCAAAGGCATCGCGGACTTCGGATTCATTGCGCACGACTCGCATGCCTCGACCGCCACCGCCCATGGACGCTTTGATCAAGACCGGATAGTCATACTGGTTTGCAAAATCAATGACTTCCTGGACATTTTGCAAGGGTTTTTCAGTACCCGGGATGGTTTGCAGACCGGCTGTAATGGCAGCTTGCTTGGCTTGGATCTTGTCGCCCAGCATATGCAGGTGTTCGGGCTTTGGGCCGACAAAAGTCAAGCCTTCTTGGGCACAACGTTCTGCAAAATGGCCGTTCTCGGCTAAAAACCCATAGCCGGGATATACGGCATCACAACCACTGCTTTTAGCGATGGCGATTATGCCTTCAATGTCCAAATAGGCCTCGGCTGGTTTTTTCCCAGCCCCGACAAGATAAGATTGATCGGTTTTAAAACGGTGCAAAGACCCTTCATCTTCTTTGGAGTAGATAGCGACTGTTTCCAGTCCCAGTTCATAGCAGGCTCGCGCAGCTCGAACAGCTATTTCACCCCGGTTGGCGATTAAAACTTTTTTCATGGTGCTCCTCTGACTTCTTATCATTTGTAATAAAGGTTATTGGCAGTCTGTTGGCCCCAGGCTCTGGCTTTTAGGCTCTAAACCGTGTGGTCCTGGTTGTCGATGTCGATGTTGATCTTGATCTTGATCTTGATCTTGATCTTGATCTTGATCTTGATCTTGATCTTGATACTGTCTTTAATTGAATTTTGAAGAGTCCATAGTTAGTAACTTGATGCTTAGTTACTGACTATTTCGTGATCAAGGGTCGTAAAATTCGTTTATTAAGGATTGTTGGGAAGTAATGATACGATCCACTGGTTCTTCAAACCCAACGCCCTACAAAAAACATTATTTGCATTATTATACACTCTCTTTTCAAAGTTGCATACTATCCATCGAGTCAACTGATTAAGCAAGAGATTAAGCCAGCAGATTAACTCTTAATCTAACCAGTTGAACAAGCTAGCCAGGAAGGTAGGATGAATAGGTTCCTACGGCATCTTAGGCTAAGTCCCAAGGATTCTCTGATCTCATTTAAGAAAGAGTAGTATTTGTGAATTTTTATGCGTGTATATAACCCTTTATTTGGAGGGGAGCATATTATTTTGGGATTAAAAATTATTTTCTCGTAAATTATAGTAGCTGAATTGATTTTAGATGGTCAGTTGGCAGGACCATCCATAAGGCCAATAATCTTAAGTGAAAAGGATGATTTTTTCCAAGATCCAGCCTTATAATGCTAACAAATGCTTACTTAAATAAAGTATTGCTTATTTATGGGAAAGGAATATAATTACATTAATAGATAAAACTTGAACTTGAACTTGAACTTGAACTTGAACTTGAACTTGAACTCAATGAGGACCAGACCTTGAAATATTTATAGGAAAGGGGCATGTATGACCAAACGGGAAAAAGAAATTATCGACATATTAAAAAAAGAACCTATGATCAGTCAAATTGACCTCGCCAGGCGGCTGGGAATTTCCAGAAGCTCCATTGCAGTCCACATTACCAATCTTATGAAAAAAGAGATTATTGCCGGGAAAGGCTATGTGATCCGAGATGAGAGTTTTGTAGCTGTTTTGGGCGGGGCTAATCTTGATATCCTGGGGTTTCCCACTGAAAAACTAACGCCGGGTGATTCCTGTCCAGGCACGGTCCTGCAGTCGTTGGGGGGAGTGGGTCGAAACATTGCTGAAAACCTGGCCAGGCTTAAAGTACCGGTTCGATTTCTGACTCTGTTAGGGGATGATATGAACGGGGATTTCCTCCTGGAGGAAACCAAGGCCATGGGCGTGGATGTATCCTACATTCAACGAGTGCGCGAATACCCCACCGGGATCTATCTGGCCATTCAAAACGAGGAAGGGGAAATGATCTCGGCAATCAGCCAGACCTCTATTTACGACAACATGGACCAATCCTATCCAGAGTCGGTCCTGCCGGTTCTAACAGCCGCCTCGCGCATCGTAGTTGAAACAAACATATCCAAGCCGGCGCTAGAGCATATCGTCAAATGGCTTCCCGATGCCCAGATTTTTCTGGACACAGTCTCTAGTAAAAAGGCCTTGCGCGTCAAAGATTTTATTGGACAATTTACCACGATCAAACCCAATCGAGTGGAGTCTGAAATTTTAACCGGGATCAAAATCACGGACCAGGCGAGTCTTAAGTTGTCCGCCCAATGGTATTTGAATCAAGGGGTCAAAAATATATTTATTTCTTTAGGCAGCGAAGGGACGTTTGCCGCCAATGCCCAATTTATGGGGAAAGTCCTGTCCAAGCCAGTCCATCCAGTAAATACCAATGGCGCCGGTGATTCATTTATCGCAGCCATGGTCATGACCTCCCTTGACACCGATGATATCCGCGAGTGGGCCAAAAATGGCGTAGCTGCCTCGATCATTGCCGTTTTATCCGAATCTACCATCAACCGGGCGATGACCCCGGAATTAATAAATGAAATCAAAAAGGAGTATCAAATCGAATGGAAAAATATTTAAAGTACTTAGCAATGGCACCTGAAGTTAAATTGGCACTGGAGGAAGGTCGTCCCGTGGTTGCATTGGAATCCACTATTATTTCACATGGCATGCCTTATCCGGCAAATGTTGAAACAGCCATTGCCGTGGAACAGATCGTCCGCGACCACGGAGCAGTTCCGGCCACCATCGCTATTTTAGACGGGAAGCTCAAAGTGGGACTAAGTCCCCAGGAGATCGATTATTTAGGTCAAGCCAAAGATGTGAGCAAGGCTTCCCGACGGGACATTCCCTATATCGTGGCTCAGGGCAAAAACGGGGGAACCACAGTTGGTGCAACCATGATCATTGCAGAACTGGCCGGCATTAAAGTATTTGCCACAGGCGGCATCGGCGGAGTTCATCGGGGTGCGCAAACAACCATGGACATCAGTGCTGATCTAGAAGAACTGGGCAAAACCAATGTTCTGGTCGTATGTGCCGGAGCAAAGGCCATTCTTGATCTGGGTCTGACCCTTGAATATCTTGAAACCAAGGGAGTTCCGGTCATCGGTTATCAAACGGAACAGCTGCCGGCATTCTGGACTAGAACTTCAGAATTTAAGGTGGATTACCGGGTAGATACCGCCAAGGAGATTGCCGAACTGACTCTAGCCAAATGGGATCTTAACATCAATGGGGGAGTCCTGGTCGCAAATCCGATTCCCGAAAGCTATTCCATGGATGCGGACTTCATTAATGAAGCTATTCAAAAAGCCTTGATCGAAGCCCAGAGTCAAGGGATCCAAGGCAAAGCAACAACGCCATTTCTGTTGTCAAAGATTAAAGATCTGACCGAGGGCAAGTCATTGGAGTCCAATATCCAGCTCGTCTATAACAACGTGGCATTGGCAGCTGATATTGCCGTCGAAATGACTAGGGCCAAATAAAGCCAAATTTTAAGGTTTATTTAATAATGTCTCCTCATACTGTTTGTAAGCCCGAAAAGCTTTATAATGCTATCAAGCTTTTCGATTTGATCGAAAACGTAAGAGGAGATTTTTTTATGCAAATATTGATTTTGTTGCTGATATTTTTTATTTTTGGGAGACTGGTACCATTGCTGTTGCCGATGTTTACCATTGTGACCATCATCATCCTGGGACTTAATCTAAGAAGAATGTTTAGTCAGTCCAATGTGAAACGGTTTAACCAGGAAAACCGTACCAGGAATATCTTTGACCAGCAGGATGATAATGCCCCGAGCGATTCGAACTATGAAAAGGAAGAATTCACAGATCCCCTTCGCAATAAACCAGCCAGTGTCCGGGATGAAAAATTCTGGGAGCAGGATCACACGGTTTATGATGTCCCTTTTGAAGAGGCGCCACCTGTGGATGAGGATGAAGAGTCGGACGATAGCAATTAAACGATTCGATTGGTCAACTTCAAAATTCTTAAGAATCTAAATTTTTAGAAGATGAAAACGACTAATTTACTTCTTAAAATGATTAATAATTAGATCCTTTTTAGTTTGCTGAAATCGAAATCAGACCGTGGCAGGGATGTTGCTTAAACCAAAGAACGGGGCGAGTTCTCTTACGATTCGCCAAATTGAATAAATATCGAAACCTCCAAACTCGGGTTGGAGGTTTTACTGATTCTTAATAAAGTCTTAGATTTTATTTGCAATTAAAGTTATTTTATTAAGTATAAAATTCTATTTTAAAAGAAGGACAGCTCCTTAAAAAAAATTAAAAATAAAAAGCATCCGAAAATATTAATTATTTTACCATTTCCTATTTCAAATTTCTCCATTCTGCCTTATGATAAGTTTGGAAAAATATTTGGGGGATTTATGTAAATGAATTTTAATATGATCATTTGGCTGATGGGCGGCCTGGGACTTTTTCTATATGGCATGAACATGATGGGGGACGGTCTGGAGAGTGCAGCCGGATCCAAACTGAAATTTATATTGGAAAAAGTAACAAGTAACCCTTTTTCGGCGGTTTTAGTTGGAGCGATGGTCACATCGATCATCCAATCCAGTTCGGCGACCACTGTCATGGTGGTGGGCTTTGTAAATTCAGGGATTTTATCGCTGGTTCAGGCAACCGGAATTATTATGGGAGCAAACATTGGTACTACGGTCACTGCGTTCTTAGTGTCGGTTAATATTGATGCATTGGTTCCCGTCTTGATATTTATTGGTTCGGTACTTGTATTATTTGCCGGTGCCAGAAAACGCCGAAATTTGGCGATGATTCTGTTGGGTTTTGGTATTCTCCTATTGGGAATGAAAACCATGGGGGACGCCATGTACCCGTTGCGGGAGTCTGAGGCGTTTAGAAATCTCATCGTTGAAGTCGGTCATCGTTGGTACCTAGGACTGTTACTGGGTTTGGGTATCACCTTACTGATCCAGTCAAGCTCGGCAACTACCGGTATATTGATCGCTTTGACTCAAACCGGAAGCATCACCATTGAAATTGCATTTCCGATTATCTTGGGAGCCAATATCGGAACTTGTATTACAGCGCTCTTGTCGTCCATCACGGCAAATCGGACAGCCAAACAAGCAGCGGTGGTCCATCTTCTCTTTAATTTGATCGGTACCCTGATTTTCCTGCCGTTAGGACCGCTGCTGATCCAGCTTGTCAAAGTGATCTCACCGGCCAGTGTCAAAATTGAGATATCATTTATCCATTTGATTTTCAACACATTAAATACCCTGATCCTGCTGCCCTTTGCCGGTGTGCTGATCAAAATGTCCCAATTTATCGTCGGTGAGGAAAAAGAGAAACCAGCCGAGATTCTGGATAAACGGTTGCTGTTGACCCCGATCATTGCTCAGGGGCAGGTAATTAAAGAAACCGTTAAAATCGCAGAATTGGCGAAAAAGAACTATCAGATGGCCATCGAAGGTTTTGTTAACAATGATCTGTCCCACATGGATGAGATCTATGCCAATGAAAAGCGCATCAATGAGGTCACTGAGATCATTACTCAATTTATGGTCAGCCTCTCACAAAGTGAGATCGACATAAAGGAATTTGCTAAAATTGGAAATACCTACCATGTCATCAATGACATTGAACGGATCGGCGATCATGCAGAAAATATCATTGAATTGGCAGAAGAACGTAACCAAAAGAATGTATTTATTTCCGATGCGGCCAAAGAAGAATTGGCGGTCATTTACGGATATACCACCATGGCCATTGATACGGCCATTGACAGTTATCGGCTCAATGATCAGGTGAAAGCCCAATCCATCGTCCAATTAGAGCAAAAAATTGATGAACTTCAAAAAATTTATCGGGAAACGCACATCCGCCGCTTAAATGCTGGAAAGTGCACGGCGTTGGCCAGTATTTTATTCCTGGATCTATTATCGAATATGGAACGAGTGGGTGACCATTCCAAAAATATTGCGGATACCATAACTGGAGTTGTCGATAGCGAAATCCATTCGGCTTAATGGAATACTAGGATCAAGTGGCAGAAGGTAATTGACCGGAAGATAGAAAAAAGAATTTTAAGAAACTTTAAAAGTTTCTTAAAAAGTTTCTTTAAAAGCTTCTTTAAAAGTTTAATTTAAAAGCTTCTTAAAAAGTTTATTTAAGCACCAACCCAACTTGGACAATGAATCGAATCATTGCCTAAGAAGAGTTTGGTGCTTTTTAAATGGAAATTCTGTAAATCAAAAGCATGATCTTGAAGGCTCTTTATCATTAAGACGAACTGGAACCGGACGTTTTTTAAAATGAAGATTTTGGCGGGTAGTGCAATCGGGGTTGGGGTGGATGCTCTGTGATGCCCGTTCGTGATTTTGCGAACGTATATTTGATTTAGAAGTTAAATATGCTATAGTTAAAACTGAGATAAATTGCGGGAGGCCGATATGTACGAATATATTGAGGGTCAGTTTAAGGGAATATTCAAAGACTACGTGGTGATTGATCATCAAGGAATCGGCTATAAAATATTCACCTCTGGAAATACCATGGCCCGCATGCCGGTCTTTGGGGAAAAAACTAAAGTTTATTTAAGACAGATCGTGCGCGAAGACTTTTTGGGACTGTATGGATTTTGCGACCGGGAAGAGTTGGAGCTGTTTGAAAAGCTCTTGACTGTAACCGGAGTTGGTGCAAAATCAGCGTTATCCCTACTATCCATTGCAACCCCTGAGAATCTAAAAAAAGCCATGGTTTTTGAAGATGAGGTGCTCTTGATGCGAGCGCAGGGGATCGGTAAAAAGTCAGCCCAACGCATCATTTTGGAATTAAAAGATAAATTTAAAAAAGAAAACTTGACAGCTCCTGATAAAAACCAGCAGATCACAATTTCCCAGGCAGAAGCCTTGGAAGCGTTGCTTAGTCTTGGTTACACTCAAAAGGAAGCGGAGACCGTATTAAAGACCGTAAAGACCGACTTGACGGTCGAGGAAACCATCAAACAGGCTTTGCAGTTCCTGATGAGTTAGGAAACCAATCAATCCGGCATAGTAACGGTAATTACTGCAGTGGGAGAATTAAATGAGCGATCGATTTTTAACACAAAGCCAACTGCCCGAGGAGGATGTTCAGGAATATTCTCTGCGGCCTCAAAAATTAACTGAATATATTGGTCAGATGGCCGTGAAAGAACGGATGAAAATTTTCATCGAAGCGGCCAAAATGAGAAATGAAGCCTTGGATCACGTCCTGTTATATGGCCCGCCGGGGTTAGGAAAGACCACCTTGGCAAACATTATTGCCCTGGAAATGGGCGGCAATTTACGGATCACGTCCGGTCCCGCCATTGAGCGCGCCGGCGATCTTGCCGCGATTTTGACCTCATTATCCAGTCAGGATGTCCTATTCATCGATGAGATCCATCGGCTCAATCCCAACGTGGAGGAAGTTCTTTATCCGGCCATGGAGGATTATTCCCTGGATATCGTGATCGGCAAAGGATCACAGGCAAAATCCATCCGGCTTGATCTGGAACGGTTCACCTTGATCGGTGCCACCACCCGAGCCGGCATGCTCACGAATGCACTGCGCGATCGTTTTGGTGTCGTCTGTCAGATGGAGTACTATACAGCGGAAGAGTTACAGCAGATCGTTTTGCGCTCAGCCAGGATCATGGATACCCCAATTACCGAAGAGGGTGCCATGGAAATTGCCAAACGAAGCCGCGGCACACCGCGAATTGCCAATCGCCTGTTGCGCAGAGTCCGGGACTATTATATGGTCAAACGCTTCGACCACGTCAATCTGGAAGCAGCCCAGGGTGCATTGAAAATGCTCGATGTGGATGAACAGGGATTGGATCGAGTCGATAACCGGATCCTTGAATCGCTGGTCCATAATTTCAAAGGGGGCCCGGTGGGCGTCGAAACGTTATCCTTTTTTATCGGCGAAGATCTGGACACCATCGTTGATGTCTATGAACCGTATCTCATCAAAGAAGGGTTTATATTAAGAACACCCCGGGGGCGAATGGCCTCTGACAAAGCCTACCACCATCTAGGGGTGCAAATACCGGAAAAATAGTATAATATTATTACCTAGATTAAGGGACTGTGATAGTCCCTTCGTTTTTGTGTAAAAATTAAGGTGTTCGTCGAAGACAGACTTAGGCACCCAAAAGGAACAGCCTTGATGAATGGTAGTTAAGATCCATTTTTGACAAGCCATGGAAAGTTATGGAAAGTGATAAAAAGACCGAAACAGGGTTGCTTTGAAAAAACCGATCCTATGATCGGATCGTGGCTTTGCCTTAAAACCAGAAGATTAAAACTCATCAGAATAAAAATACTGTGATGGAAAGAAGAAACAATTATGAAAGTCAGCGATTTTAATTATGAATTACCGGAGAGCCTGATTGCTCAACACCCCTTAGAAACCCGAGATTCCTCTCGGCTGATGGTCATCGATAAAAACTCCGGGGACATCACCCATCGAATATTTAGGGACTTGCCGGACTATATCTACCCGGGTGATCTTCTGGTCATGAATGATACCAGGGTCCTGCCGGCTCGGCTCTTGGGTGTCCGGGAAGATACGGGGGGCCATGTGGAGCTTCTTCTATTACGCCGGATCGACCGGGATACTTGGGAAACGCTAGCGAAACCGGGCAAATCGGTCCGGCCGGGCCGATGGTTTTCCTTTGGGGAGGGTAAACTTCGGGCCGAAATTCTGGAAGTCCACAACGACGGGAATCGGATCGTCCGCTTCCACTATAAAGGGATCTTTGAAGAGATCTTAGATCAATTGGGGGAGATGCCGCTGCCACCTTATATTCATGAAAAACTCGAGGATAAGGAGCGCTATCAGACGGTTTATTCCAATGCCGAAGGTTCTGCGGCAGCCCCTACGGCCGGACTGCATTTTACCCCGGAGCTACTGGAGGCGATCCGGGCCAAAGGAGCCCAAATCGCCTTTATTACACTCCATGTCGGGTTGGGGACGTTCCGTCCGGTAAAAGTTACAGAGATCACCGAACATCTGATGCATTCTGAATACTTCACCATCTCAAAGGAGACGGCCCAAATCATAGAGCAGGCCAGAGTTTCAGGCGGGCGCATCATCAGTGTCGGCACCACCACCACCAGGACCCTGGAATCCGTGATGCGGGATAAGGGGGAGATTTGTGAGTGTTCCGGCTGGACGGATATTTTCATCTACCCGGGGTTTCAATACCGGATCGTGGATGCCCTCATCACTAATTTCCACTTGCCGGAATCCACCCTCATCATGTTGGTCAGCGCCTTTTTAGGCTATGAAAAGACGATGACGGCCTATCGGGCGGCCGTCCAAGACCAATACCGTTTCTTCAGCTTCGGGGATTCCATGTTCATCACCACCAAAGTGTCCAATGCAGCGGATCCGCTCAAGCTACAGCCTAAGGAGGCGCACCATGAAAGGTAAACACAAGTATACGCTGTTAAAGCAGGATGGGGCAGCCCGCCGCGGGCAATTTGAAACGGTCCACGGCACCATCCAGACACCGGTCTTCATGAATGTGGGGACGCAAGCTGCCATTAAGGGAGCTGTCGATGCCCAGGATCTAAAAGCAATCGGCTGTCAGGTGGAACTGTCCAATACTTATCACCTTCACGTGCGGCCTGGCGATGACTTGATCCATGAACTGGGCGGCTTACACCGGTTTATGAACTGGGATCGGCCCATTTTAACGGACTCCGGTGGATTCCAGGTGTTTTCACTGGCTAAAATGCGAAAAATCAAAGAAGCGGGGGTCACTTTTCAAAGTCATGTGGATGGCCGCAAGATTTTTATGGGGCCGGAAGAATCCATGCAGATCCAAAGTAATCTGGCATCTACCATCGCCATGGCGTTTGATGAGTGTGTTGAAAATCCGTCTCCGCGGGACTATGTGGAAGACTCCGTCCACCGGACCACCCGTTGGCTCAAACGGTGTATCACCGAAATGGACCGCCTCAACGAAGCGCCCGGTACCATCAATCCGGATCAATTGTTATTTGGGATCAACCAGGGGGGGATCTTTGCTGATTTAAGGATCGATCACGCCAAGGCCATTGCGGAACTTGACCTGGCCGGCTATGCCATTGGCGGTCTGGCAGTGGGCGAATCCCATGCGGATATGTACCGCATCATCGAAGGGGTCGTTCCAAACCTGCCCCAGGATAAGCCGATCTATCTCATGGGCGTGGGGCTGCCAGAGAATATTCTCGAGGCGGTGGAGCGTGGTGTCGACTTCTTTGACTGTGTCCTGCCGGCCCGCAACGGTCGCCATGGCCATGTCTTTACGGCCATGGGCAAAATCAACTTAGGCAACAAGCAGTTCGAACGCGATGCCCAACCCCTTGACCCCGGCTGTGAGTGCCCGGCCTGCCGCAATTACTCACGAGCCTATATCCGCCATCTGTTCAAAGCCAAAGAGATGCTGGCCATGAGACTGTGTGTCCTGCATAATCTGTGGTTCTACAATAAGCTCATGGCAGAGATCCGGCTCCATATTGAAGCGGGGAATTTCGGAGTTTATAAAGCGGAAAAATTAAAGGAATGGAGCCAACTCAAATGATCAAAGGACTGGACTATTTAATCGAAAAGTCCAGTCCACCCGTGAAAATATTATTTAAGAAATCGAATAAATAATGGTAATATTCCAGGCAAAAGGATATAATAAAAAGGCTGATATTCATTTAAACTGCTTAATTTTTTAAGCGGAAAAACTGAAAATACCAGGAGGTAGCACTTAATGATTTTACTAACAACAGGCACCGGAGGCCTGCAGGGAATACTGGTTTCCATTTTACCATTGGTAGCAATGATGGGAATTATGTATTTTATGCTGATGAGACCGGAGAAGAAACGGAAAGAAACCTATCGTAAAATGCTTTCAGAACTCGGTGTTAACGATGAAATCGTCACACGGGGCGGCATCGTCGGTAAAATAATCCGCATCGATGAAAACTACATGGTCATTGAATCCGGCCCAGAGCGTACCAGAATTCGCATGGCCAGAGATTCTGTGTTCAGAAAAGTCGATAAGAGTGAACCGGTTCAGTTGAACGAAAACTAATCAACCACCGGGATGACTCATCCAGCTGTATTGATTTGAATTTTAGAATAAGCTAAAATAGACATGTAAAAGGAAACTAATTGAATAATCAGTTGAATTGGGGGGATATCATGAAACGAATCAAAACTTTAAACGCAAAGAATCTGAAAAAGAGTCTTTCAAAACCAGGATGCAAGGAATGCGCAAACTCCTGCCAGTCCGCTTGTAAAACATCATGCACAGTTGCTAATTTAGCCTGCGAAAACTAAAACCATGAAACCAGGGCAACTCCAGTTGCCCTTTTATTTTGAGGAGGACCCATGGCACTTATCCATAAATTTATCACAGACGGTGACCGTTATGTGCTCGACGTCAACTCCGGGTCTGTCCATATGGTGGATGAACTCATCTACGAAATGTTAGATGAAGATACACTGGAAGACCTGGCCATCCTAACGAATAAACTAGGTGAAAAATATTCACCTGAAGATATAGAAGAAGCCTATGGCGAGATCCTCGCCTTAGTGCAAGAGGAAATGCTCTATTCCAAGGATCTTTATGAAGAGATCGCCCAAAGTGACAACGGCCCGGATTACATCAAGGCCTTATGTCTCAATGTGATCCATGACTGCAACTTGCGCTGCAAGTACTGTTTTGCCGATGAAGGGGAATACCACGGCAAACGCGAGGTCATGTCCGTGGCAGTGGGTAAGAAGGCCATTGATTTTGTCATTGCCTCATCGGGGCCCAGACGAAACATTGAAGTCGATCTGTTTGGCGGGGAGCCGTTGATGGTTTTTTCCAACATCAAAGAGATCGTAGATTATGCCCGGCTGCGGGAACTTGAAACGGGGAAAAACATTCGATTCACCATGACCACCAATGCCACCCTGCTCAATGATGAAATGATGGACTATTTGGATAAAAACATGGGCAACCTGGTATTATCCATCGATGGCCGTCCTGCCGTGAATGACAAAGTAAGAATAAGGTTTGACGGATCCGGTTCCTTTAACCAGATCATGCCAAAAATTAAAAAGATGGTGAGCCGCCGGGACAAGAACAAACAATACTATGCCCGCGGTACGTTTACCAGAGACAATTTAGACTTTTATGAAGACTATAAATTCCTGAAAAATGAAGGGTTTGACGAGATCTCCATTGAACCGGTGGTCCTGCCCGATGCCCATGACTTGTCACTGCGCTGGGAAGATGTTCCAAAGATCAAAGAACAATATGATCTCTTGTACCATGACCTCCTGGAATCCTACCGCAAGGGGGAGAAAACTAAATTCTACCACTTCAACATCGATTTGTCCGGCGGACCTTGTGTCTACAAGCGGATCTCAGGTTGTGGAGCCGGCTTTGAATACATCGCAGTGGCACCCTCTGGTGATATCTATCCCTGCCATCAGTTTGTCGGGAATCCCGATTATGTGATGGGGAATCTGGAGGAAGGGATCTTGCGGACGGACATCAGTGAAAAGTTCCGCAAAGCCCATATTTATAACAAACCCGTCTGTCGGGACTGTTGGGCCAGATTTTACTGTTCCGGTGGCTGTCAGGCCAATAACATCAACTTCTCAGGCAATATTTTAATGCCTTATGAACTGGGTTGTGAATTGCAAAAAAAGCGAATTGAATCAGCAATTGCGTTGAAATCGAAAATTATGGAAGAGGAACAGGTGGATAACTAAATGAACAAAAACAGAAAATCGTCCAGTTTAATTTCATTGATTATCATTGCTCTAGTGGCGGGCTTTTTAAGCTTGTCCGGTTTATTCGGACTAAATGTCGGTGATTACCGGGTTAAAAGCTTTGGCGAGATCATCGTGAAAGGCCTTGACTTACAGGGCGGTACTTCAGTCCTCTTGGAAGTTCAGGCACCGAACCTTGATGCCGAAGGCTTAGACCGCGTTCGATCCTTGATCAACCTGCGGGTAGACTCCACCGGTGCGGTGGATCCGACCATTACCACAGAAGGAACCAACCGGATCCGGGTTGATATTCCGGGTAAGTATGAATCAGCCGGTATTGTAGAGCAATTAAGCAAAACCGGTGTTCTGACCTTTAAGGATTCCACGGGAAAAGTGGTCCTTGAAGGAAAAGACATCAAACGGGCATCGGCCGCCTATGATGAATTGGGCCGCGTGGTGGTCAGCCTGGAGATGCAGGAGTCCGGCGTCCAAAAATTTGCAGATGCAACGGCAGCCAATGTCGGCAAGCAGATCTCCATTAATATGGATGACGAGATGCTGTCCAATCCCATGGTCAATGAACCCATCAAAGACGGCAAGGCTTCCATTACCGGTCAGTCCACCGAAGAGGAAGCTAAACTGTTGGCGTCGATGATCAACAATGGCGCACTGCCTTATCCGGTCAAGACTCTGTCAGTCCAGGAAGTCGGAGCCACACTGGGATCCAGTGTCTTGGGCAATGTTAAAGTAGCCGGTATCCTGGGTATTTTAGCGATCTTCTTAGTGATGCTGTGGTTCTATCGGATCCCCGGTATTATGGCATCCCTGGCTTTAGGAGTATTCTGTTTGGGCCTGGTCTATGTCACTGCCGGACTTAAGATATCCATGTCCTTAGCCGGAATCGCCGGATTCCTGCTCTCCATCGGAATGGCGGTGGATGCGAACGTCTTGATCTTTGAACGAACCAAAGAAGAATTAGCTTTGGGCATTGATTTCAAAAAGGCGATCCAAGAAGGCTTCCGCCATGCCATGAGTTCGATCCTAGACTCCAACATCACCACGTTGATCTCCGGTTTTATCCTTTACTATTTCGGAGCCGGTTCCGTGCGTGGGTTTGCCTTGAACTTGGTCATCGGTGTATTGCTGTCGATGTTTACGGCAATTGTAGTTACCCGTGTCTTAATGTCGCTGGCCTACCAAGCAGGTCTATTGAATACCAAGGCTGCATTTGGATACAAAGAAAAGAAAAAAACGTTTATATTCCCATTTTACAAAAAACGGAATATTTTCTTCATTGGATCGATTTTGATCATCGGAGTCGGTTTATTAGTTGGAGTCGTTCGAGGACCTAACGTCGGCATTGATTTTGTAGGTGGAACTCAAGTTACTTTGAATTTCCCCGGGGGATTCAATAAAGCTGAAGTGGATACGATTTTAAAGCAATATGATGCCGGTATTGTCACAGTGGTGGTGGATGGTACGAAGTTACAGGCCAGAAGCCAGAACTTAGATACCGTTGAATTTAACAAAGCCATCGATGAATTGGATGCCAAATACAACGGCGGTCCTGGGTTTGTAGATTCCATCAATGAGATCGGCGCAGCCATCGGATCCGAACAAACTACAAAATCCATCATTGCATCGATTCTATCCATCTTGGCGATTTTAGCCTACATTGCAATTCGCTTTAACTTTACATTGGGTGTGGGTGCCATCGTGGCCCTGTTCCATGACGTTATGTTTACCCTGTCGATGTATTTCCTATTCCAGATCCCCATTAATTCAGCGTTGATTGCGGCGATCCTTACCATCATCGGATACTCCATCAATGATACGGTGGTAATTTTTGACCGGATCCGAGAAAACCTCGTCCAGAAGGGTTCCAAGCGCCTAGAAGAAGTGACGGATGCATCCATCAGTCAGACCATGGTGCGAACCATTAATACCTCACTGACCGTAGTGATCATTCTGGTCTTAGTCTACTTCTTTGTACCACAAATCAGAGACTTTACGTTCCCCTTGTTGTTGGGTTCGATCTCGGGTGTTTATTCCTCTATTTTCATCGCTTCTCCGATTTTTGTTATGCTGGAGAAACGGCTGGGCAGAGATAAATCTTCAAGCAAAGCTTTGTTAGTTAAACCGGCTCCCGTTAAGGGAACTGTAACTAAGGGGGCAGAACTTGCCCAGGCTGAAACTCAAGAAGAAACTGAAACAACCAAAAAATCCGTTGAGTTACCAAAGAAACAGGCGAAATACTCCAACCGCTATACCAAGAAAACCGGTTCAGCGAATCAAAGTTCGACACAATCAACGGGATCAAATCACGATGTTCAGGATGGAACAGAAGAAACTGTGATCAAGGAAATTCCATTAGCGGATGATTTTAAATTCAGTAAATCAACCCATGAATCTCTAAAGAAGATCAAGTTCGATGAGGATGAATATTAAACTTTAGAGTTTAGATCCTAAAATGATAAAAAGCTGTTGTAAAATAGCATCAAAAAAAGGTGGACTATCGATGATCCAAGCCGGATTTTAGATAGTCCATTTTTTACAATAAAAGTTTATGAATCCTCACCGAGCCAGGCAAGAATAATTAATTAATTGATTGGAATGTGCAGCAAAACTTAAATCAGTACAAGTGATAAGTTTGTCTAAGAGTCAAAAGAACATGATTCAAAATAAGTGAAATAATGCCGAAACACACATGAAATAAAAATAGGAAAATGAAAAAGATTAAAAAACGGCTTTGGTTCGTTTTGATGCGACAATTTACAAAGCTCAACGGGATGGGCCAAAGGTCCAAAATAAACAATAAACAAGCGAAAATTCAATATTTTAGCGTCAGTTAGTTTTCGATTTTGTAAGTTATTTCCGGCTGCTCGTTTGGATGAATACTGGGTAAAAGGTAATCCTTAAACCTAGGAGAAATAAGCTGTTTTCTTGATCAATAGGGTCTATTCATTCATTTCGTGAGGGGGAAGGATCGATCAATAAGCTAACTGGTGATAATGTTAAAGCTTTGAGTGAAGTGGATTTTTAGAGAAAAGAAAAAGGAGTTGTTACTCATCCAGTTTTCTGGATTGGTAAAGACTCCTTTTAGTTTTAACTTGATATTATCAGTATGGATATTTTTGATATTCCGATTAAGTTAATTAGTTAAGAGGCGACATTAGAGATTGCTCGAGATATACTAATGCTTCATCCTCTGACATGTTTAGGCTGATCCCAACTTCTTCACACAACAACTTAACAGTTTTGCGAAGATAGGTGACGTCGGTCTGGCAGAGCTTCTTATTCTCGATCTCAAGTTCATCCTTCTTAATCATGATGGCTTTATAAAGTGAGAGAAGATTGCAGAAATCCTGATCCTTAATGGATAGGGCGTAAAAGTCTTTTAAGTGTTTATGGCTCTTGGTTGACAAGTCAACGGTGGTCATGGAATGAAGTTCACTTAGGGCTTTCATGGCTTCTGGTTTTGAAACAACCCTGCGCATATTCACACCAGCATCAACCGGCGTATAGGCCGTTGTGTTGGTAGAAAGTGAATGCATCACATAATAAAGCCTGTCACTGGTTCCGGAAATGCCTGGCACACATACATCATCGACTTTATATATGCCCTCGGTGCGGTAGAGCACCAAATCGTTTTTTTGAAACATCATTACCTCCTGTGGCAGAAAACAAACGTGGCAAGTACCACGTCAGCAACTTATCTTTTATTAGTATAGCATATTTTCAGAAAAATGTAAAATTGGAGTACTTTAAGAAAACAACTCATAATGAAAAAGGCATATTTCGTATTATAATGAATATTTTAAAGGAAAATGCTGATATTCTCCATTTAAATGGGCAAAACCCTCCTTTACAATTAATAAACAATAAATTATAGTTGATCCCGAAATTTTCACGCCTTAAGGGGTTGCAACCACCCCAAGGAATCAACCAACCAACTTAATCAAACAATCTAAGGAACTAACTGATAGAAAGAGGCTGGTGATCAAATGAAATACAACTGTCCAAAAATCACGGACGAGTAGGGAATGGACAAGGGAATCAACTGGAATCTATGAGTTTTTAAGGGAAATATGGCAATAAAAGGGTGTCAACATGGACTGGGAGTGGATTATCAACAGAAATAGCTGAATTAACTTCCGTTCTCGTGGTAAAATAAAAGTAGTTTTTATTGAATGATAATTGGAATGCATACTAAAAGAAGCGATGAGGGGTACAACATGGACTATAAAGATCACATCCGAATAATAGAGGATTTTCCCAAAAAAGGAATCAGTTTTAAAGACATCACCACCATCATAAAAGACGGACCACTGTTTAAAAAATTAGTGGATGATATGGCCAGCCGCTTGCGGGACTTAAATATCGATGCGGTGGCAGGACCTGAAGCGCGCGGCTTTATTTTTGGTGTACCCATTGCCTATGCTTTGGAAATCGGATTTATTCCGATCCGTAAACGGGGAAAACTACCGGCTGAAACCTATGCCTTAACCTATGATCTGGAGTATGGGACCGATTCACTGGAAGTTCATAAGGATGCGATTGTTCCCGGTATGCGGATCGCATTGATCGATGATCTATTAGCCACCGGCGGCACCATTGCAGCCTGTAAGGATCTTTTAGAAACTGCAGGGGCAAACATTGTCACCATTGACTTTGTGATTGAACTGACCGGACTCAAAGGCCGGGAAAAGCTGGCGGGTTATAATGTGCAGAGTCTTGTCGAGTATGAGTTCTAGAACCTGATTTCTTCGTTAAGTTTGGGGTCAAGTTCGGGATCAAGGTCGGCCATTTCCTGGTCATAGACAAAGCGTCAGAAAATAACTATAATATTCTCATTGTTTCAATGAGGGCAAGTCCTTGCAAAAGGACTTTTTTAGACACCGTGAATTCCCTGGAAACATCAACGAAGAATCAAACGGAATGAGAATAAAAGAATGAGGAACCCGCATTACTGGGCTAGATTAGCCAACTAGGCAGGGGAAGATATTTCGATTTGGACCTTAAGGGGATCAAACTGAGAGTAACGGAATAACATGATAAAAAGATCGAACAACATCGATCGTTAAGTTTAACCGGGAGGTGATTTAGGTGATTCACGGACTGCTGTCCAAAATTGATAAAGCTGGTAATATCGACAAAGAAGTTATCATCAAAGCATATAATCTGGCTAATGAAGCTCACAAGGGACAAATGCGTCTGTCCGGAGAGCCCTACGTCATTCATCCCATTGAAGTCGCCTCGATCCTGGTGGACATTGGGTTGGATACCAATACCATAGCCGCTGCGCTTTTGCACGATGTGGTGGAGGATTCTGAATATACCTATGAAGACATTGAACAGCAATTTGGCCAAGAAGTGGCTGAATTAGTCGAAGGTGTCACAAAATTAGGTAAGATCGAGTATAAGAGCCGGGAAGAAGAACAGGCTGACAATGTCCGAAAAATGGTCTTGGCCATGGCAAAAGACATTCGCGTCGTCTTGATCAAATTAGCGGACCGACTTCATAATATGCGGACCCTGCGGTTTAAGAGTCCTGAAAAACAACGGGAAAAAGCCAAAGAAGTCTTTGATATCTATGCGCCACTGGCTCATCGCCTTGGTATGTTCCGGATCAAGTGGGAACTAGAAGATCTGGCTTTTCGGTATTTGAACCCCACGGAATATTATGACCTGGTGGACCAGATCGCTGAAAAACGCAAAGAACGGGAAGAATACATTTCCCGGATCATGAATGAGATCTCAGAGAAGCTCAAGGATTCCGGCATTGACAGTGAAATCGACGGCCGGCCCAAACATTTCTATTCAATTTATAAGAAAATGAACAATAAGAGTAAGACCTTAGATCAGATCTTTGACTTAACGGCCATCCGGGTCATCGTGGATTCAGTCAAGGATTGCTACGCAGCCTTGGGGTTGGTCCATACCATCTATAAACCGATCCCGGGTCGCTTCAAAGATTATATCGCCATGCCCAAGCCTAATATGTACCAAAGTCTGCATACTACGGTAATCGGACCTCAGGGCAAGCCCTTTGAGATCCAGATCCGGACCATTGAAATGCATAAAACGGCTGAATATGGTATTGCGGCTCATTGGAGCTATAAAGAAGGCGGCGACGCAGTCGTTGATAAACGATTTGTCTGGCTGCGCGATATGCTGGAGTGGCAAAAAGATACCACTGATGCCGATGAATTCATGGAAGGCTTCAAAGTCGATCTATTTGCCGATGAAGTGTTCGTCTTCACCCCAAAAGGGGAAGTCATCAATTTGCCATCGGATTCCAGCCCCATTGATTTTGCCTACCGGATCCATACCGACATCGGTAATAAAATGATTGGTGCCAAAGTTAACGGCAATATGGTGTCCCTGGATTATCATTTAAAGACCGGGGAAATCGTTGAAGTCATTACCTCCAATACCAATAAAGGACCTTCGATCCATTGGCTGAATATCGTCAAATCCAACCAAGCCAAATCAAAGATCCGGTCCTGGTTTAAAAAAGAAAAACGCGAAGAACACATCATCAAAGGCCGCGAACTTCTAGAAAAAGAAACCAAGCGCCGCGACCGCAACTTCGGCGACATCGCCCGGGGTGTTCCGCTCCATAAAATCATCAGTAAGTATCATGGCAATTCCATTGATGACCTCTTAGTCGTCGTGGGCACCGGCCAGGTTACCCCATCTTCCATTGTCAGTTTTCTCATCGATGGATTGGAAGAAAAAGAAAAACAGGAAAAGAAGATCACACTGGAAGAAGAGCTTGTTAATGCCAATGCCCTGGTTGAGGATTCCAAACGCAAAGCCGAAGAGAAAAAGAAGAAAAAATCCAAAAACTTCTTTGGCGTCACCGTCACTGGAATGGATAACGTTGAAGTCCGGTTTTCTAAATGCTGTAATCCCTTGCCGGGCGACGATATCGTCGGCTATATCACAAACTTTAGAGGGATCTCCGTCCATCGGACGGATTGTACCAATTTGAAGACACTGGCAGGCAAAGAAGAAGCGTCCCGCTTTGTTCAGGTCGAGTGGGAATCCCAGACGGAAGAATTATACTCCGCCCGCCTTAAAATCGAAGCCAGTGATCGGCCAAGCCTACTCACAGATGTGATGCTGGTGTTAAATGATTTAAAAGTGGCCATCAATTCAGTCAATGCTGAGAATAAGAACAATGGGGAAGCCGTTGTGAATCTGTCCTTGCTGGTGTCCAACATCAGCTTGCTGAATGAAGTGATCAAACGGATCCGGAAAATTCCATCGGTCATCGATGTGTTCCGGGTCGGAAATTCATAGGAGTAATTGACATGCGCGCAGTTGTACAACGAGTAAAACGATCCAGCGTATCCGTTGACGGAGAAGTGATCGGCCAAATCAATGCCGGTTTTAATGTCCTCTTAGGAGTCTCCACTGAAGATACAGAGAAGGATCTAAAATATATTGAAGAGAAAATTACCGGACTGAGACTGTTCGATGATGCTGCGGGTATTATGAACGTTTCACTGGAGGACCGAAACGGCGAGATCTTATTGATCTCACAATTTACCCTCTACGGTGACGCTCGCAAAGGGCGGCGGCCTTCCTACATTCATGCTCAAAAAGGCACCGAGGCGGTGGTCTTTTATGAGAGACTGGTGGAAAACTTAAGAAACAAAGGATTTAAGGTAGAAACCGGAGAATTCGGTGCTGACATGGAAGTGACCATCGTCAATGACGGCCCGGTTACCATACTCTTGGATTCAACGAAACTTTTTTAGGAGGCAGACAATGACGATCCAAAAATTACCCCTGGGGATGTTCCAGGCAAATTGTTATGTTGTTTCAGAAGGTGCCCAGGCTTTATTGGTCGATCCCGGCGATCGCCCGGAAGAAGTTTTAAATTATTTGGCACTTAACGGACTCAAACTTGAATTGATCCTTCTGACCCATGGCCATGTCGATCATGTCAATGGCGTGGATGGGATAATGAAAGCCCATCGGGTTCCGGTATACCTTCATCCGGCTGATAAACTGGCCATCGATGAGCATACGAGAATTTTTGGGACCATGGAAACGGAGTCGATCCCCGTTTATGACCAAATGGTGATCCCCTTTGCCGGTCATGAGATCCGGGTAATTGAAACCCCCGGCCATACCAAAGGCGGCGTTAGCTACTATGTGGACGGCAATTTGTTTGCCGGCGATACCTTATTTCACCATTCCATCGGTCGGTCGGACTTGCCCGGCGGTGACTTTGACGAACTGGTCGATTCCATTTCAGCCAAGCTCTATAAGCTGCCGGATGAAACCATCGTCTACTCCGGTCATGAAAGTGATACCGACATTGGACATGAGAAAAAATACAATAACTTCGTCAAAGGATAATAAAGGACAGGGTTTGGCACAAACCCAGTGGGGATCCATCACAGGATCTTAAAACCCAGGGCTACCTTATCCAATGGATCCAACCATTTGTCCCATTAAGGCGAAATAGACGAAACCGATGAACTAGACAAAAAAACAACTAAATAGATGAATAGAAGCTTAAGCCGCAGTGATCTCTGATCTCTGATCTTTGATCTCTGATCTTTGTGCTTTGAATCCGAATTAGCTCAGTATTTTCCACAGTTACCTTACGACGAAGTGTTTACTTCCCGGTAAGGCGGCGGTGGAAACTTCTTTATGAGGGTCGTTTTACCCCAATAAGTTGGGGAATCGGTTGGATTAAAAAAACTCAATCGGAGATAAATACAGGTAAGAGGGCTGTTACAAGTCATTTTTCAGGAGACGTAAAAACTGGTGTTACAAGTCATGTGTCAGGTGACGTCAAAAGCGATGTTAAAACTGACGCTAAAAGCGACGTCAAAAGCGATGTTAAAAGCTTTCGGGTCATAGGGAACTCAGGCGATTAAAGTTTGTATAAAAGACAGGGATGCATATATAATAAGAGGTGACGGTGATTCTTCACTTAGTGAGGACCACGACCTTAAAAAGAAACGAATTTATTGATATAAAGGGGAAGAAATTTATGGGAGAAGCATTAGGCAACTTAAAACGTACCAATATGTGCGGCGAACTCAGACGCGAAAACATCGGAGAGACGGTGACGGTGATGGGTTGGGTCCAAACCAACCGAGACAAAGGATCCTTGATTTTTTGCGACTTAAGAGACCGTACCGGCCTAGTCCAGATTGTTTTCCGGGATGAAATTTCAAAAGAAGCTCTTGACAAAGCCAAAGCCCTGCGTCGGGAATTTTGTGTAGCCGTTCAAGGCACCGTTGTAGAGCGGGAAGCCAAGAACGACAACCTGCCCACCGGCGACATTGAAATAAATGCCCTGGAACTTAAGATCCTGTCTGAATCAGATACACCACCCATTGAAATTAAAGAAAACCTGGATGCCCGTGAAGATATTCGATTAAAATACCGGTACCTTGATTTACGGCGCCCGGATATGCAAAAGATCATGATCCTGCGCTCCAAAGCGGCTCTGTCAGTTCGAGAATATTTCAATGACCTTGGCTTTATTGAAGTTGAAACTCCGATGTTGACCAAGAGCACACCAGAAGGGGCCCGAGATTATTTAGTGCCTTCACGCAACTACCCCGGAACTTTTTATGCATTGCCCCAGTCACCCCAGCTCTTCAAACAGCTGCTGATGGTATCGGGGTTTGACCGCTATTTTCAGATCGTCAAGTGTTTCCGAGATGAGGATCTCAGAGCCAATCGGCAACCGGAATTTACCCAGATCGATATTGAAACCTCTTTCCTGGGGGAAGAAGAGATCCAGACCATCAACGAAGGCTTGATCCAAAAAGTATTCAAAGATGTGCTCAATGTGGAAGTTCAAGCGCCCTTTAAACGGATCACCTGGCGGGAGGCCATGGACCGATATGGTTCAGACAAACCGGATGTTCGGTTTGGCATGGAGATCGTTGATCTCACCGAGTCAGTCAAAGATACGGGATTTGTAGTATTTAGATCAGCCATCGACCAGGGTGGATCGGTTCGCGGCATTGTTTTAAAAGGCGGCGCAGAGACCGGTCGCAAGGATATCGATCGCTTGGGCGAATTCGTCAAAACCTATAAAGCCAAAGGCTTGGCCACCATCGCACTAAAAGCAGAAGGCGTCAAAGCTTCCATTGCCAAATTCTTTGATGAAGAGGGCTTAGACCGGATCATTCAGGCAGCCGGAGCTCAAACGGGGGACTTGATCCTCATTGTAGCTGATCAGGATTCCGTGGTGTTCCAATCACTGGGTGCATTGCGCCTGGACCTGGCTAAAAAACATGACTTGATCCCCCAAGGATTATATAGTTTCCTATGGGTCACTGAATTCCCACTGTTAGATTTTGATGCCGAAGCAAACCGCTATGTGGCAGCTCACCATCCCTTTACCTCACCCATGGATGAGGATCTGGCGCTCTTAGAGACGGATCCAGGCAAAGTTCGGGCCAAAGCCTATGATATGGTCTTAAACGGCGAGGAGCTCGGTGGCGGGTCCATCCGAATCCATCGTCAGGAACTTCAGGAGAAGATGTTCAAGCTCTTAGGCTTTACCACAGAACAAGCCTGGGCACGCTTTGGGTTCCTATTGGAAGCCTTTAAGTTTGGACCACCCCCTCATGGCGGTTTAGCCTTTGGCTTTGACCGGCTGATCATGTTCTTATCCGGTACCGATAATATCAAGGATGTCATTGCGTTCCCGAAAAATCAGAATGCCTACTGTCCATTAACCGAGGCGCCGAATCTGGTGGACGATCAACAGCTCGTTGAATTGGGCATCCAAATCACCGATGAACCATCCAAAGAAATTATAACGGCGGAGGAATAAACCATGAAAAAATTCATAAACGTCCCAGCTCTGGCACTTACAGTGATCATGACAGTGGCAATGGAAATCTTGATGAATCAGAACAAAGTCGACCTTACCACTAAAATAGTGGGTGGGTTATTGTTCCTCATCCTAAATTATATGGTGGTAGCATTTATCCTAACGGCCTGGGTCCATTTATTCAGAGTGATCCGGTTGCCCGGGGTGAAACTTAAATCCTATGCATATCATTTATACCCGGTGGCTCTGTTGATCGCCTATGCCGGATTCCTCGTCGTTATGGTTCGTCTGGCTGATTTATTTGTGCCGGCTCCGGTCTTGGCCGGAGTGATCATGGCCGGAGTTGTGACTCTCATCTTGGCACAACTGGGCGGTTCTTTTCCCGGCAAATTTTTGTCCGTTAAAAAACAGGCTTGGCGTCTTGAAAGAGCCGGCGGTTCCTTAGGCGGATTTGAAATCCTGGGTTCATTGATCGGTGAATACCGCGATGGCCTAGTCATCGGTTTAGATGCGATCCCTTATGAGAAGATCGATAAAATGCACCGTTCCAAAGACTCCATCATCATTGAAGGGGCCGGCGAACCCAAGCATGAATTAATTATTGTCTCTGAACGAGCTCAGGATTATTTCATTGATCTTTTGGCAGACCGTCTCAAAATTTCCAAGAGCATGCTGTCATCTTCCCTGGTTGAAAAGCAAAAAGCCGGTTCCCGCAAAACCAGTGACCTATTAAAGAAAAAACCGGAACCCGGTTTAAAATCTGCGGATCTTAAACGAGCCAAACCTGTAAAACTCATTGAAGCTCAGAAAAAGTTAAAAGCCAAGGAGTTGGCTAAGGAACAAGTTACCGTAAAAACCAAGGAATCCAAACAGTCATAAGTTCAAAAGATACTCATAAAAGAACTCGAACGAACTGTAATACGGTGATAAATAGGACAGAGTGCTGAGGCACTTTGTCCTATTTTGGTTGATTCTAGGTTTGGCAGGGGATCGAAAGGACAGACAATATGAAACACCACCAAGATCCATCCAATACCCATTCAATATTCATTCAATGGAGTGGACTCGGTATAGCGGATGAGAAGAAATTAGACGAAAGAAATGCGAATGCGCTAAGAGACAAGTCGAAAGAGTGGATACTTCGTCCCTTTGGCAGACATCATTTGTTGAATTGTCTGTGAAACATTCCCAAGAATGACTTCTTCCTGATATAATTCAACTAAACGATAAACAAAATATTTCGGAGGATTTAATATGTTAAGAGAATTAAACGTCGATCAATTTGTCAATGAACTCTCCTCGGTATCACCGGCACCAGGCGGCGGCTCTACCGCAGCTTTGGCTGGTTCTTTGGCGGCTGCATTGACTAGTATGGTATTTAACTTGACCATCGATAATAAAGCCGGAGAAGACCTCTCACCAGAGATCATCGAAGAAATGAAGAGCGCTCGGGCTGATATGCTCAAAGTCAAGACCGATTTCATCGATTTACTGGAAGAAGATACGAAGAGCTTTAACGAATTTATGGCAGCTCTAAAGCTTCCTAAAACGACTGATGAAGAAAAAGCCGAGAGAAAAAAAGTGCTGGATCAGGCAAAGCAGGATATCACTAACACGCCTGAAAAAATTGGCAAACTAGGGGACAAGGTTTGGGATGCCATTGAATTGGCCAACCAATACGGAAATCCTGGTGCAGTTTCAGATGCCGGCGTGGCAGCCCTTATGCTGGATGCCTCCATTAAAGCCGCTTTCTTAAATGTTAAGATCAATCTGCCCATGGTCAAAGATGCCGACAAAAAAGCAGTGTATGTTAAGACCATGGAAGACATATTAGCAAAATCCAACCAAAAGGTAGCACAGATCTACGGCTCAGTTTCCCAAAAGCTGGATGTTTAATCTGGTCGAATTTCAAAAGGATATAGACGATTTAAGGGAGCTCTCATCGACGGCTCCCTTCGTCGAATATCAAAAAGTCAGGGATAAAGTCATTGATTTCTATCGGTCTCAATTACCCAAAGCCAAACAAGCCCAGATTGAACACATTTCCGATTTATATGAAGTGCTCGTTCGAACGACCCAAGCAAGTTCAGTCTATACTCCCCCGGCCCTGGCAAAGGAACTCTTTGATCGAACCCCCCGAATGGCTCAGGTGAAGATTTTAGACTGCTCCGGCGGGACCGGTAATTTAGCCAAGCCGTTTCTACAGGCAGGTTTAACAGTGACTTTAATGGATACGGATCCATTGGCCCTTAAAGTGGCGGCCCTGGAGAATAAAGGGGTCCAAATTTTACAGGAAGATTTTCTAAACTGTCAAACCAAGTGGGACATCATCATCGGTAATCCGCCTTACCAAGGTCATAAAATGATGACGCTAGAGCAGAAGATCGATCTAAAACACCGGTTTGGGGAGGTCATGGATAACAAGGCGGACTTGTACTATGCATTTTTTGCCAAAGCCTGGCAAGCCTTAAATCAGGAGGGGATCTTGTCCTTTATTGTCTCCCGGTATTGGCTGGAATCAGAATCTGCCACGGGTCTGCGCAGGTATCTGTTGAGCCGGTTTCGGATCCTTTTTCTCCATGACTGGTATGGGGACAGACCCTTCGGGGCCGGAGTGGATCCGCTGCTGATCGTTCTAAAAAAAGAGGAAGTCGCTGAACCTTACAAGATCCCGGTGATTCGCCAAGATCAGGGGAGTTTTGAGATCTCCTCTAAAGACTTGTCCGCCCAATCCATGAAACTTCTGACAAATTATGAGCGTCTGATCCGAACTGTGATCTTAAAAAACACGGATAAAACGCTGGGACTGGCCGGTGAATTTCATCAAGGGATCATCACCGGGTTTGATAAGGCTTTTATTACAACGTTAGCCGAAGCCGCATGCCATGGAATTGAACGGGAGCTTTTGGTGCCTTGGATCAAATCCAGTGACCTGCATACGATGCGCCCCCCTAAGTGCTTGATCTACGCCGGTAAAGAAGCCGGGCAATCTGAAGGGTTTATGAAATACATCCAGCAGCACAAAGAGCGTTTGTCGACACGCCGGGAAGTTAAAACCGGCAAACGAGACTTCTATGAACTGCAGTGGGGCAGGAGGCGGGACTTGTTTGAAAGCCGCCGGATCCTATTTGCCTATAAGGCCCCGGCGTCCCGGTTTGTTATTTGTGAGGGAGTATTTCATTCGGCGGATGTCTATTCCTATACCAGTGACATCGATAAAGATTGGCTGTGCCGGATCCTGAACAGTCCCATCTATGATATGTACATTAAAACTGAATTGAAAAAACTGGGACGGGATCTTTATGAATATTACCCTCACCGGCTGAAAGATATTCGAATCCCAGATCCTCTGCTGTATCCTGATCCTTTGCTCTTCCTGGAAAAAATCGAAAAGGAGATCCATGATGAACGATCCAGAAATGAAGGTTACGTCGAATCCTAAAAATCCAGTCATCGATGAGTATATCGGTCAGTATCCACAAGTGGTCCAAGACAAATTGAACCAAGTTCGAGAATTGATCCATGATACGCTACCAAACGTGACGGAGAAAATCAGCTGGTCCATGCCGACTTTCCAATGGAAGGGTAGGAACCTGTTCCATATTGCAGCCAACAAGCAGCATTTGGGCGTCTACCCGGGCCCGGCTCCCATTGTCGCCTTCGCCAAGGAGTTGGAGGTCTATAAAACTAGTAAAGGGGCCATCCAAATTCCGTATACCGAAGAAATCCCCAAGGACTTGCTGAAGAAGATAATTTTATTCAACAAAGCCAATCTCGAAGAAATCCTAGACACCAAGGATCCGACTAAATAGCTTAATAAAATGAGTAACCTTATAAATCGAGTAGCTTAAAAAGAGCGTCCACTCAATCGGAGGGGAGAAACTAATGAAAACAATTATATTTAACGGTTCTCCGCGAAAAAACGGAGACACCATGGTTTTGATCAAGGAGCTTACAGCCCATCTAGAGGGAGAAGTCCATCTGATCAACGCCTATGAGAGCAAGATCAAAGGCTGTGTTGATTGTCGGTATTGTTGGAAAAATCCAATGTGTGCCTTTCCTGATTTCCAGGAAGTGGACCAGATGATTCGATCGGCCGACAACATTGTGATCGCCTCACCAATTTATTTTAGTGAAATAACCGGTGACTTATTAAAAATTTTAAGCAAAACTCAAGTGTATTGGAGCGGTCAATTTATTCGCCATGACCCGGTGATCAAAAAGCCGAAAAAGGGCGGAGTAATGTTAGCCTATGCCGGAAACACCAACTTGAAATACCCTTTGCACACCGCCGACTTATTGCTCCATAACATGGGTGTTGTAGAAATTTTCCTCCCCGTCACCGCCGGGGATACTGACAACATCCCTGCTAAAGATGACCAAGCGAGCCTGGCCCAAGCCCGGGAATTAGCAAACTTTCTCAATCAGCCACTGCTGACAACACCCCCGTCACCACCAGGGGAGACCACCACAGCGTTGGATTAAAGGGTTTTAATTTGGATCTACTGAAGTCTCCGACTTTTGTGGATCCATATTTTAAATGAATGCCAAATTGTAGGCCATATTGGATCATAATCTGACTTGCCAACTTGCCAACTTGCCAACTTGCCAACTTGCCAACTTGCCAACTTGCCGACTTGCCGACTTGGCGGTGTCTTGAACCTTGCTCAAAGTTGGCCAACTGGGTTATAATGATTTGTGGTAAACGATAGGAGTTGAAACTTATGAAATTAGGAATCGTGGGACTCCCCAATGTAGGGAAGAGTACCCTTTTTAATGCCATCACACAGGCAGGCGCAGAATCGGCCAATTATCCATTCTGTACCATCGAACCCAATATCGGTGTGGTGTCAGTACCGGATGAGCGCTTAGACCATCTGGTGGATATGTATAAATCAAAAAAGAAAGTTGAAACAGCCATTGAATTTTATGACATTGCCGGTCTTGTCAAAGGCGCTTCCAAAGGAGAAGGACTGGGCAATAAGTTTCTTTCGCACATCCGGGAAGTCGAAGCCATTGTTCATGTAGTTCGGGCATTTGAAGATCCCAATGTCGTCCATGTGGACGGCAATGTTGATCCGATCCGGGACATTGAAACGATCAATCTGGAGCTGATCTTGGCAGATATGGAAGTTCTTGAAAAGAGAATGGACAAAGCCCAGCGGCAAGTTCGCTCCGGGGATAAACAGGCGAAGATCGAATATGAACTCATGGAGCGGATCAAAGTCCAGTTAGAGGATGAGAAACCGGCTCGAACCCTGGAATTCACACCCGAAGAAGAAGACATGGTCCATCAGTTTTTTCTGATCACATCTAAAAAAATTCTTTATGTGGCAAACATTTCAGAAGAAGAACTCCAAAAAGGCATTCTTGAAAATGACATGGTGAAACAGATCAAGGACTACGCCAAGCAAGAAGAAGCTGGTGTCATTGTGATCTGTGCCAAGTTAGAAGAAGATATGGCGGGGTTATCCAATGAAGAAAAGCATGAAATGCTCTTAGAATATGGCTTAAAGGTAACCGGATTGGATCTGTTAGTCCAAGAAAGCTATAGCCTACTGGGTCTGATGAGCTTCCTAACCGCCGGCCCCATGGAATGCCGCGCCTGGACTATTATAAAAGGGACCAAAGCCCCCCAAGCGGCCGGAAAGATCCATTCGGATATTGAACGCGGCTTTATTCGCGCAGAAATTGTGTCCTATGATGATTTGATGAAATTAGGCTCAGAGTCCGCTGCCAAAGAAAAAGGCTTATACCGATTAGAAGGCAAGGACTATATCATGAAAGACGGCGATGTAGTAAACTTCCGCTTTAATGTATAGTTTAGATCCAGCAGTTTGATTATAAACCAAGCTTTTGGATCATTCATATCAAACCGATAGAATAACAGGTCTGCCAATTGCAGCCTTGTTATTCTAATTTTTTTTGATGTCGATACTGGATCAGCCGATTCGCTCAACCGATTTATCTGGATGAGTCTAGAGGAAGAGTCTAGGTGAAGGGTCTAGGGAAGAGTGTAGGGGAAGATTTTTTTGAAAATGTATTTTATATTAGATACTATGAATTATGATCGAAATGTGAAATGATTTAATCAAAGAGTAAAGGTTTTTGAAATCGGAGCATCCAAGGAGGAGTTCGTATGACTTATTCACCCAAATTATCTTCGGCATTTAATGATACATTCAATCGCAGCAAACACATTTCACCACAGTCAGGCATGTGCGCGTTCTGCACGGAAGAATGTGAGGGGACCTGTGAAATTGGTTTAGCAGCCGTATTGGGCGCCAGAGCGGTTTATCCAACGAATACCGGGGCCAACCAAATCGCCTCAGAAAAAGACTACCCTCTGGATTATTCGCATTTTAACATTAATGGCCGAGTTTTTGGCGCAACCGGAGCTGAATTATCCTATGCCCAGACGAATATCTATAATGTAAAACTGGATCGCCAGTATGGAAAATTCCATCCGGTGAAAATGACCATGCCAGTCCTATTGCCGGCGTTGATCAAAATGAACTGGGAAGATTATTTTGGGGGAGCAGCTATGGCCGGAGTCAGCTGTGTCATTGGCGAAGATGCCAGGAATAAAGATCCGGAACTTAAACTCGACCACGGAAAAGTCGCCGAGTTTCCGGCGTTAAAGAAAATGCTGGATGCATTTCGCCGATATGACCGAGGCTACGGCCAGATCGTTTTGCAGTGCAATTGTGAGGATGACATGATGGGTGTCCCGGAATATGCCATTACGGTCCAGGGCGCCACAGCCATTGAGTTAAAGTTTGGCCAAGGGGCCAAGGGGACCCAACCGGTGAATCGTCTGGCAAATCGCGCCGAGGCCCTTCAAAAACAATCCATGGGCAGCCTGGTCTTGCCCGACCCCATGGATCCGGCCATCATTCAAGCCGATGCCGAAGCCCTTTGTCCGAATTTTTATCTTTATTCCCGGCTGCCAATTTGGGACGAGGATTATTTGGTTCCCCGGATCCAGCACTTGCGTCAACTTGGCGCGAAAAATATTTACCTTAAGATGGCTGGATATGATCGGGCAGACTTAAAGCATGTTCTGATGTTGGGCAGTGCGGCGCAAGTGGATATGATCACCTTTGACGGAGCTGGCGGCGGCAGTGGCTATAGTCCCTGTAAAATGATGAATGAGTGGGGATTGCCGACTGTAGTCCTAGAAGAAGTGGTCCTAAAAATCGTAGAGGAAATGAAAGTACAGGGCCTCTATATACCGGCTCTGACCATAGCCGGCGGCTTTAGCTCAGAGGACCAGGTCTTTAAAGCGCTGGCCTACGGCAGGGGTGACATTATGGCGGTGGGTATCGGTAGGGCCGCCATGGCGGCAGCTATGACCGGAAACCACATTGGGTCGTTGATCAAGAGCGGGAATGTTCCCCGGAATTTCCAGAAATATGGAGACACAGTGGCGTCGATCTACAGTGACTTGCCGGAATTAAAAGCACTGTATGGAATTTGTGCCAATGACTTCTCACCAGGCGCCATCGGTGTCTTCTCATATCTTAACAAGCTGGCATTTGGGGTAAAACACTTTGCGGCATTGAATCGGAAGTTTGATATCAGTTATTTGGATCAAACGGACTTGATCCCATTGACCCGAGATGCCAAAGAGTTGATCAAAGGACGATGGTTCGACTAGTGGCGGCGGCTTAAGTAATTCGAAAACTAAAACATGGATCGTTCAAAAAAGGTCTTAGCTGCAAATTGCGTTTGGACTAGGACCTTTAAACGGCTGTAAACTTAATGGGTTTTTAAGGATTAATTGAACTGATTGGGCTATAATTAGGCCATAGGTGACCACTTTTCCAAGCTAAGGACTAAACTTGGAAGGTCAATAAAATAAAAAGCGGGCAATGCTGTTTCGATTCACCAGATAGGGGAGCGGAAATTAGTTTTTGCCTGGATAGGCAGAGTGTATGGTTTATTATTTTCAAAAATTAGGCCTAATTAAATATACCGTTTTTCTGATATTAAGCTTTGTTTTCTCAGCGGTCATCGCGATTCCCCTCATTGGAATCACCGGTGTCTACAGTTCGGCAGTGCTTATTTTCCTGACATCGGTGGGGCTTTATGCCGCCATGCTGTTTTTGATCTGGTATCTAAGTCTGACCCGGCAGGAGCGGCATCTTATCTTGACTCCAGCGCCGGCCAGAAGCCAAGGAAACGCACTCTTTGCCCTGGCTCCCTTTTTATGGAGCTTGCCGATCAATATCGTGTATGTTCTGTTTATTGAACGGTTCTTTCCTAATTTTTTCGAGAAAATGTTGGAAGCAACCAATTTGCCTCAAAATTTTCTCAATAGTTCGGATCCGCTCTCGTTGATTTTCTTGTTTGTATCCGTGGTGATACTTGCACCCATTGTTGAAGAAATTGCGTTCCGGGGCGTACTTTATAATCTCTTAAACAAATGGATCCCGTTATTCCCTGCAGCGCTGATTTCGTCCATCGTATTTGGACTGCTCCATGGAGCCACGTTCTTCCAAACAGCTGCCATCGGTCTGGTCCTCGCGTTTGTTTACCAGGCAACCGGTGACCTTAAGATGGCCATGCTGGGGCATGCAATAAATAATGGACTCGCCCTTTTCCAGGGGATCCTCATTGAACAAGGGATCGTTGTCGCCGGGGAACCCAGTGAAATAATCTTATCCCTGGTTTTAGTAATTGCCAGCGTAATCATTATTATCATCTCAGTGATCTATTTGAAACACAATTCACCCCGTTCGATTTACAATGATCGAGCACCCATGTATAAGCATGAACTCGCCCGAAGATTTTCAACCGTGGCAAATGATCTGCCGGATGCCTTTTAGGGAATGGTCATACTAAGGGATGAATCGGAGCTGTTAGGGCAGGCGGTGTTGCCCCCCAGTAAACTACTGTTTGAAATTATAACAATGCGTCATTCCGGTACTATTTCAATTAGGACACTCCCTTCAGTCAAGGGAGGCCTATTGCAACATGAACGAGGTGAACACAATGGTAATTGCATGCGGAGTATTCCGATTAAAACTCCATTCCGCATTTTCACTAAAAGATAAACGAATGGTAACCCAGTCGTTGATTCATAAAATTCGGAATAAATTCAATGTTTCATGCTCTGAAACTGGGTTTAATGATTCGATTCAAGATATTGAAATTTCAATTTCAGTAATTAATTCGTCCAAAGTCGTAGCCCAAAATGAAGCAGTTCGAATCAGTGATTTTATTTATAACAATGCCGAAGCTGAATTGATCGCAGAGGACATTGAAATTATCTATGTCTGATCTATGCCGGATCAATGTCAATTAATGACATTAAACGAAACTTAGGTTAACCCTCCACTCATAAAAATGAAACTATAAAAAAACCAGAGTCAGGTAGGCTCTGGTTTTTTGTAGTTCCAACTGAAGTGAAATAAACCATAACGGAAAAATAACCCGATAACAAATTCAAATCAGTGGGAATCAGAAATGAGCACCACTGATTTTTTTACTTCGTTTAGGCTCCTCATTTGGTATAGGACAGGCAATAAAACACAGCAGGTTTCGATTTGGAGTTGACAGGATTAATTATAATAAAAAGTTATGGATTTAGAATTCGGGGGTTAAGGGTAGAATTTCCGCCTTCTATTCCATTATTTTGTCAGTGGCCATGAGTTTCGTTTGCTGAAAAATTATTATGTTAAGAAATATATTCGCGAAATGGCTTGAAAAGACATTTTTCTTATTGAATTCTTTGAGACTTTTCTATAAAATGAATATAAAGTGGTAAAAAGTGGAAGGAAGTGGTGAGTGGTTATGTTAATTGGTGAACACTGGCATACAATTGACCCGAAAAACAGAATCATGGTTCCTGCCCGGCTCAGAACAGAGCTCGGTAATTCCTTCATGCTGACCAGAGGGCTGGATAACTGTATTTATGCTTATCCCATGGAAGAATGGCTGAAATTCGAAGAAAAGTTAGCTGCCTTGCCGGATACGAGATCGGATGCCCGAAAATTCAAACGGTTCTTCTTATCTGGCGCAGTTGAAGTGGAAATGGATAAACAGGGCAGAGTACTGATTCCCGCAAACCTTGTAGAGTACGGAAACCTCAACAACGATGTCGTTACTATCGGGATGCAGTCTAAACTGGAAATTTGGTCGAAAGAAAATTGGACCAGATATCAGGAACAGGAGATCAATATGGATGAAGTAGCAGAGAGTATGGCGGACTTAGGCATATGACAACTGAATTTAAACACAAAAGCGTCCTGTTGGCAGAGTCCATTCGAGGACTGAACATTAAAGATAATGGGATCTATGTAGACTGTACCCTCGGCGGCGGTGGTCACTCTTCTGAGATTTTAATGAATCTCAAAGGCGGACAGCTCATTGCCATCGACCAGGATACGGATGCCTTGGATTATGCCAGAGAAAAACTAAGTGAATATACAAACGTCACATTTGTTCATGACAATTTTGAGAATCTGGCGGCTATTATTGATGAATATGCACCACAAGGTGTCGATGGGATCTTAATGGATCTGGGGGTTTCATCCTACCAATTGGATAATCCGGAGCGTGGTTTCTCCTACATGAGCGATGCGCCGCTGGATATGAGAATGGACCGGGATGCACACTTAACGGCCTACGATGTGGTCAACGGTTATAGTGAAGCCGACTTGTACAAAGTAATCAAAGAATACGGCGAAGAACGGTTTTCATCTCGAATCGCCCGACTGATCGTCAAAGCCCGAACCGATGAGCCTATTAAAACAACCTTCCAACTAAACGAGATCATCAAACGAGCAATTCCCGCCAAAGACCGCAGAACGGGCCCGCACCCGTCCAAGCGAACCTTCCAGGCAATTCGGATCGAAGTCAACCGGGAGCTTAGTATATTAAAAAGGACCATTGAAGAAGGCGTTGCCCGGTTAAATCCCGGCGGACGCTACGCTGTGATCACCTTCCATTCATTGGAAGACCGCATCGTAAAAACTGTATTTCGTGAGCAGGCCAATCCCTGCGACTGCCCACCTCATCTGCCCTGTATCTGTGGAAAGATACCAACGGTCACACTGGTTTCCCGCAAAGCCATTGAACCAGGCAGAGAAGAATTGGAAGGCAATCCCCGAGCACGCAGTGCAAAACTAAGACTATGTGAAAAGATCTAATCGTAAAAAATAAAAACATGGGGTACTACTTAAATGGCAGAAATCAAAAGAATGAATTCAGCTGTTTCAATTGCTGAGACGGACTATTTGTCGTCAGCCATGGAACGGGCACTGGAAAGAGAGCGTATTACCGGACGGACTCGCAGGATCACTGTAGCAGCACGTAAATATATGGCATTTGGAATAGCACTGGTGGTGGTGGTTGGCATCTTGATGCAGTCAATTACGATATATGCCATGCAACGGAATTTAGCAACCATCAACAATCAGATCTTTGAACTGCACCGAACCAATGAAACCCTCAAGGTCACCGTGTTAAAAGCCAGAAATCTGGATTCGACCAAGCAAGAAGCGTTGGCCGAGGAATATGTCACTCGAGCAGGCGTAGCAGGACTCAATGTGGACTTAGACTACAACAATTTCACCGGCGACGAAACCATTATGACTATGACCGATGAGACACTCCTTGGTAAAGTCTTCGCTTTGTTTAAATAAGATCGGACATCCTTAAAAACTGAAACCGGAAGATTTCAGTTTTTCTTTTGAAATCATCTATTGGAAACACAGCCTGTTTGGAAATCGGCTTTTTAAAATCTGTCTTTTTTAAAATTTGATTTTTTGAAAATTGTCTTTTAAAAAAATGTCTTTTTGAAAATCATCATTTTTGAATCAAGCCATGTTAAATCAAATCAATGTTGGATCGCATCTTGTACGAATAGGGCTCCGGGAATTTGAGTGGGCCGAAAGGAACTGTTTCATGAAAAAGTGGAAGCTGAAAAACATCACAGGCTGGGTGGGCCTTGGATTTATTTTATTGTTCGTGTTGCTTTCCGTGAAACTCGTTCTCGTGATGCTCCATGATGCCGGCACCATTAAAGCCAGGGCCGCCTCGCAATTGACCAATGAATCCATCATTCCGGCCAAACGGGGAAATATTACCGATCGTAACGGCAATCTGTTGGCCTCCAGCGCGGCTTCTTTCCAAGTAGATGCAGATCTAGTGAGCATGCGGCGGGCAGCCTTAAAGCGAACTGATCTGGATGAAATAACCAAGGCGGATGAAACGAAGATCCAGCAATATGTCAATCAGTGGGCCGGTCAGATCTCGGATTTCATCGAATTGGACAAAGAAGCCGTTTATCGTATATTGACGGCGAAAAACAGTGATGGAAACTATCTGGCTTTTGGCGTTTTGGGTCGAAAGGAAGAAATTTCGAAATTAGAACCATTTAAGCTCTTTCGAAAAGAAAACAGTTTAAACTGGCTGATCTTCAGCGATGATTCCAAACGATATTATCCGAATAATAATATGCTGGCTCAAACCTTAGGGATCTTAAACGGGGATGACAGTGGCCGGTTTGGCATTGAAGCCTACTATGAAGATGTGCTGTCAGGAATTGACGGATTGAAAATTTCAGAAGTGGATAAATTGGCAGAGGATATTCTCCTCACGGAACCGATTGTTACCCAACCGGTGGACGGAAACGAGCTGGTGACGACCATTGATGAAAAGATCCAAAGCATCGCCGAGGCAGCAGCCCGAGGGGGACTTGAAAAAAGCAAAGCCAAAGGCGTCCACATCATTGTGACCAACCCTAAAAATGGAGAGATCCTGGCCTTAGTCAACAGTCCGGATTTTGATCTCAACGAACCTTATGTTTCAAACGATGGCGAAAAACTTTTAGACGCCTGGAAAAACAAATCCATTGCAGATGTTTATGAACCGGGTTCGACGTTTAAAATTGTGACCATGGCCGCCGCCTTATCAGAAGGACTGGTGGATGAGCAGGATGTGTTCAACTGTCCAGGCTACACGATTGTGGATGGCATCCGGATCAATTGTGCGAAACGGGAAGGACATGGCAAACAGAATTATTTTGATATATTTGCAAACTCCTGTAATCCAGGGTTTATTGAATTGGGACTTCGAGTCGGAGCCGATAATATGGAAAAATGGGCCCGTAAATTTGGTCTTGGTGAGGAATTGGGCATCGATCTTTACGGCGAAGCACCCGGCATCGTCGACTTCACTTCTGAAAAAACCGATTATGCCCTGGCCAATAAATCCATTGGTCAGGCGAACTTGACCACATCGCTTCAATTGATCAATGACCTCAACACCGTTATCAACAAGGGCAAGAGGACCACACCTCATTTGATGAAGGAAATTAGAAAAAAGAATAATCAGGGCGGGTTTACCACCGTATCGACCTATGTGGAAACCCAAAGCGAGGATATTTTAGACGATCAGGTCGCGGATCTGATGCTGGATATGCTGGAGAATTCCGTCAATAAAGGCGGCGGACAACTGGCTAAAATCCCCGGCCTAGCTGTCATCGGCAAGACCGGAACTGCTCAGAAAGTTAATCCGGCCAACGGAAAGTATGAATTTTATGTTTCATCATTTGTCGGAGCGGCCCCTAAGGAAGATCCCAAGATCTCGATCTTTGTAGCAGTGGATGAACCAACCCAAGGTTCTACCTATGGTAGCTACGTGGCAGCTCCAATTGCAAAGGAAATAATTGAGCAATCCATCAGTTACTTGAATTCACCTCAAAACTAATTCAGTAATCAATGTTATAATATTTGGGTTAGATAACAAGAATTGAGGGTGTTAAAAATTGGAAAAATTATATTTACATGAAATTGCAAAGGCGACGGGCGGACAGATCCTCTTTGGTAACGAAGATGTGTACGCGGAATCCGTAGTGATCGATTCTCGGAAAGTAACCGAAAACTCTTTATTTATCGGAATCGCCGGTGAAAAAGTGGACGGCAACGATTATTTTCTGACGGCGTTTGAACAGGGTGCTTCCATCGTTTTGGTTGAAAAAGAAGTTGATGTGATCCCCACCGGCCATAAAGGTCTGGTCAAGGTCGAATCCACCAAGGATGCGATTGCCGAACTTGCCAAATATTATAAGAACCGTACCCTTGAGAAGATCAAGTTCATTGCCATAACCGGTTCAGTGGGTAAAACCACGGCTAAGGATATGCTCTCGGGCATGCTCTCGTCAAAATACAAAGTGTTTAAGACCCGGGGCAATTACAACAATGAACTGGGTTTGCCCCTCATGATATTCTCCATGGACTCATCCTTTGATTTTGCCGTATTAGAAATGGGCATGTCCTCTTTTGGAGAGATCCACCTACTGGCTGATATCGTTCATCCGGACATGGCGTTGATCACAAATATTGGCAGTTCCCATATTGAGATCCTTAAAACTCAAGCCAATATTTTAAAAGCCAAGCTGGAAATCACGGACTTTTTCACCAAAGAAAATGTTCTGTACATCAATGGGGATGATCTCTTGTTGCAAGGGATCCCCGAACAAGAATATCAGGTCATCACAGCCGGAATCGCAGTGGGGGAATATCGGGCCAAAAATATCAGCCTTGAACCTAGTTCCAGTGAATTCGATGTGACTTTGCATGACGAGAATCTGGGCCGCATCAAACTCGAGATCCCCGGCATGCACAATGTTGCCAATGGAATTCTTTGTTTTGCCTGTGCCCATCAGTTGGGCATCGGAACAGCGGATCTGGTGGATATGATATTAGACCGTACCGCCATGCGCCTAGAAACCACAAGTTTCGAACATTTCACAGTCATCAATGATGCCTATAACTCCAGTCCCGAATCGGCCAAAGCCGGATTAGACACCTTGGTGTTGCGGGACGGCCGTAAAGTGGCTATTTTCGGAGATATGCTGGAACTGGGTGAGTTTAGCAAAGCGGCTCATAGTGAAGTGGGAGCCTATGCCCGAACCAGAGTTGACGTAATGATCGCCGTAGGAGACTTTGCCAAAGATATTGGCGAAGGCTTCGGCAGTCAGGATTTCCATGGCTACCCAACCTATGAGGATGCCGTGATCGCACTTCCCAATCTGTTGGATCCAGGTGACTTGATTTATCTAAAGGCATCTCGGGCCCTACAATTTGAACGGTTCTTAAGTGTTTTGGAGAGGATTTAAGTATGGACATCATCATTAGCATCGTAATTGCTTTAGCAGTCGGTTTGGCCTTTGGCCCCCTCATCATTAAGAAATTAAAAGAATACAAGCTGGGTCAGCAGATCCGTAAAACCGGTCCGCAACATCAGAAAAAACAAGGCACCCCGACCATGGGGGGACTCATTTTTATGGTGGGGATCACAGTGTCAGCCTTGATCATGAACCGCCTGGCCATCCAAAACCTCTATCTTTTATTGGGGATGATGCTCTTTGGCCTGATCGGCTTTATCGACGATACAGCTAAAATTAGGAAACAGCAGTCCTTAGGCCTTGACAGCAAACAAAAAATTGCATTGAATATTGTGTTTGGTGTGGTCATGGCGTTTGTTTTAAACCAGAACTTAGCGAACTATCAATTGGCTATTCCCGTCCTAGGGACCACTGTGGCCTTGACACCCGTTTTCTATTTCCTCTTCATGATCATTTTCTATACCGCCGTTTCAAACTCGGTGAATCTGGCCGATGGAATTGACGGGCTGTGCGGTACGGTGACCTTGATCGTTGCAGTGTTCTATATCTTTTATGGGATCAAAACCGCCAATCCGGTGGTCACACTCTTTGCAGGTGCCATGACCGGGGCTTTAGCAGCCTACCTGTTCTTTAACTGGCATCCGGCCAGAGTCTTCATGGGGGATACAGGATCCTTTGCTTTAGGCGGAGCCCTAGCAACCATGGCCGTATTGACTAAAACGGAGATCCTCTTTATTCTCATCGGAAGCATCTACGTCATAGAGGCAGTATCGGATATACTCCAGATATCATCCATTAAACTTCGTGGTAAGCGAATGTTCTTGATGGCTCCCATTCATCATCACTTTGAGAAAAAGGGCTGGTCTGAAACGAAAATTGTTGGATCCTTTGCTCTTGTCACAGTAATTTCAGTTGCAGCGGCTTATTTGATCAGCTAGTTATAAAGTCCAGCTGCAAAGTACAAAGTAAAAAATAAAAGTCAAAGTCAAAGTCAAAGTAAAAATAAAAATTAAAATACATAGTAAGAACTGCAACGTAAAAAATGCATACTGCATAGTACAGAAGAAGACCAATCAACTGGAAAGGAGGGAGACTTGTGGCTGAACAGAATAAAGACGGGCAGAGCCGCTCTGAGATGGGCCGACCCATTGCAATAAATCATCTGGAGACAGACTCATTACCAGATGACCGGGCGATCCTTTGGAAGAATCGTCGCAAAGAGCTTGTCACAGAAAACTCCCTCTTGAATAAAGTGAAACAATCCTTCGACTTTTCGATGGAAGACATGGATAAAACCCTAGTCTTTCTCTTGGTCTTCTTAGTGATTTTTGGGGTCGTCATGGTAACGTCCACGGCCTCCTATGGCATCATCCGGCGTGGCCAGGAAAGCATCATTGGGTACGTCCTGCGTCAAATCTCCTTTGCCTTGATTGGGTTTATCACCATGTTCTTTATGGCGGCCTTTGATTATCATCGCTTAAATTGGAAACTGATCTTTGGTTTTGGACCGGTGGTGTTACTCTTAAACATTCTGCCCCGACTGTTGGGGGATCAGATCAACGGGGCTTACCGTTGGCTTCAAATCGGTCCCATTAATTTTCAACCGTCGGAATTGGCCAAATACTATGTGGTGATTTTGGCGGCTTGTCTTTTGGCCATGCCCCTTAAGTTTACCAAACGGGCCAAATTCAAACGATATCTCCTTTTATTAGGGGCCGTTATATTGTTTGGCTTTATCATTGTAGTTCCCCAAAGTAACCTGTCAACGGGGGCCATCATGATCATGGCCTCATTTGTGGTCATTGTAGTATCCAATATTCCATTGCTTTGGAATGTAGTGCCCATTTCAATGGGGATTGCAGCCGGGGTCTTAATGGTTCTTAAAACCGGATACCGCTTGGAACGAGTGATGGGATTTTTAAATCCCTTCTCAGATCCCACTGGCAACACCTTGCAGGTGGTCCAATCACTGTATGCTCTGTCCATGGGGGGCCTGCTAGGCAGGGGGCTGGGCAATTCCAGGTTCAAAGCCTTTTGGTTGCCTTTTGCCGAAAATGATTTTATTTTTGCCATTATCTGTGAAGAACTGGGATTAATTGGCGGACTAACCATTTTAGGCGCACTTGGCTTTTTGGTGTTTACCGGCTTTAAAATCGCTCGCCAAGCGATGGATCTATATGGACGTTTGCTGGCAGTGGGGATTATCTCCGTCATTGGAATTCAAGCAGCCATCAATATGGCAGTAGTAATGGGCGCCTTTCCGGTTACTGGAGTTCCGCTTCCATTCATCTCCGCCGGTGGTACGTCCTTGGTCGTAAACCTGGCCGCTATGGGAATATTGTTGAATATTTCCAAGCAAAAGAGGTGATCAAATGAATGGATCACCCAATTCAAAGTTTAAAAACAACCAAACGGGACCACTACCTGACCAAACTGAAGCAGCCCGGTCGCAAATTGACAAAGGCTTCGAATCAAAGCTTCGCCAAAAGCGCCGCCGCAAAAAGAAGATCCGCAGAAATCAAGGGATCCTCATCTTGACCCTTCTTCTAGTGATCGGTTTGTTTTTCTTCTCCCCTTTGTTTAAGATCAAAACGGTGACCATCCGTGGCGTTTATAACGGGGACCTCAAAGCGGTGGAACAAAAAGCCCAGGAACAAGTAGGAGACCATTACCTGTTCTATGGTAAAAATGAGATCATGGCAGCGCTTGTTAAGAACCCTTACGTGGAAAGTGTCGAAGTCCAGGCCCATATCAACGGCGAGATGGAAATTCAAGTCCATGAATTTACCGCCGATTATACGCTGGTGCATAACGGTGTGATCTATACCTTAAACCGCAACGGAAAAGTCTTAGGGATCGGTCAATCAAAACTTGCCGGGACCACGGATCTGATCGATGATACATCGGTCTTGCCCCCGGGCAACACCATGTATGGCGATGGCCCCAAAAAAACCGTCATGGCCACGTTCCGGAAATTAATGGATCAAAACACGTCAACCATTGAATTTGAACAATTAAACATCCAAGATCCAGCTGACATTACCTTGGAATATCAGGGGTGGACAGTGGAAGTGGGGTCCGGTGAGGACTTTCAACGAAAAATAAATCAGGCGATCAACATATTAAAATCGGTGGATCTGCAGGACGAAGGTGAGATCATTGATATGAAATTCGATGCACCACCGGTCATTCGTCCCAAGGGAGGCGCATAATGGGAATTCGAGAAAATCTACAGGAAATAACCGAGACAATACCCCAGGGTGTTACTCTCATTGCCGTTTCAAAAACCAAACCCATTGAGGCGCTGGTAGAGGCCTATGAAGCCGGCCAACGAAATTTCGGCGAAAACAAGATCCAGGAAATGGTTTTAAAAATGGAAGAGCTACCGGGTGATATTCATTGGCACTTCATTGGGAATCTGCAGCGAAACAAAGTCAAATACCTGGATGATCGAGTGTATCTTGTTCATTCTCTGGATCGGGAGAGTTTGGCCATTGAACTCAATAAGAATGCGTTGAAGAAAGGCTATGTGCAGAACGTCCTATTGGAGATCAACATTGGCCGGGAAGATAACAAGGGCGGCTGTCTGACCGAGGATCTGCCATCTTTGATCAACACCATTGGACAATTGTCGGCACTTCATGTGCGGGGACTCATGGCAGTGATCCCTGATACGAGTGATAAAGAGAAGCAAGCCCATTACTTTAAAGCCATGAAGGAACTATTTGATCAATATCAACTCGTTCGGGGGGAGCGCTTTGAAATGAAAATTTTGTCCATGGGAATGAGCGGCGATTATCAATCAGCCATGGCCTGTGGCAGCACCATGGTTCGAATCGGTTCAGCCATTTTCGGAGCCAGGGATTATTCCAAGTAGGATCACAAACCATTCCAAATAGCGACGGGTAAAAAAATAGAAATTATGACATGGGGTCAATCAGGAGGAATTAAAATGAGTGTAATTGAGAGCATCAAGAAAACCTTTAGTTTTGAAGAAGATTATGAGGGATATCAGGACGAGATCGATGGCGAGGACGAACTGGACGAAAAAAGCAATGTCATCAAACCGTCATTTTTCAAACGAAAAGAAAAAGACGGCTTAAAAGTTTTGCCCAAGCCCAGTCTCCCGCAGGAAGAGGCCGGCCAGACATTAAACATTGTCAAACCCGAACGCTTTGAAGACTCGATGGCCATCGTCAATGATCTCAAAGAGGGCAAGATCATCGTCATTAACACCAATCAAATGGAAGTCAGACAAGCTCAGCGGCTTCTTGATTTTGTATCCGGGGCATCCTTTGCATTAAATGGAGATATCCAGGAAGTCATGGAATCCATTTATGTGGTTTCACCCCATGGCGTGTCCATGAAAAACAGTGCCAGAAATGAAACAGCGGTCCGCGGCCTGTTTGGGTTGCGTTAGCATGAATAAAAAGAGTTTCCAAGCGATGTTCCAGGGGGAAGATCCCTCGGAAATAGCCCGACTCTGGGAAATTATTGAGGCCGCCTTTTCAGGGCGGCCTGTTGTTTCCAACGAGTTTTATACACCGGGCATCTGGTCAGTCTTGAGCCAACAAACGGGGGCATTGCCGGCCGGTGCCGGATTTTATGATCTCCTAGATTGTGACCGGCGATTGTTTGCTTCCCCCGTTGATCTGGCAACTGATAAGATTCGGATCCTTGAAGTCACAAACTCCTATCCAGCTCGCCAATTGACCCACCGAGACTATTTGGGGGCGCTGATGAATTTAGGAGTCCGCCGGGAAAAATTCGCGGATCTGTTTCTAAAGGACGAACAATGCTACATTCCCATGGTAGCGGAGATTTTCGATTACGTGTTGGAAAACTTAGTTAAAGTGGCCAACAATGGAGTGGTCCTGCGAGAAGCAAATTGGACAGAGCTGTCACAAATCAGCCGGCAATTTCAGGAACTGATGGTCTTAGTTCCGTCGTTGCGGCTTGATGCAGTGGTAGCAGAGCTCACGAATAAATCTCGAAGCCAATCGGAAGAATTGGTAAAATCCGGACAGGTCCTGATCAATTACTTAGAAACCAAGAACCGATCCGAGGCCGTTAAGACCGGCGATATTCTGACCATTCGAGGCTTCGGAAAGTTTCGTCTGGCTGAACTCTCCGGAGAGACCAAAAAAGGCCGGATCCGGCTAAGAGTGGAAAAATACGTCTAACAATACATTCTAAGCCAAGTCCTTAAGGTCAGGGCATCCTCTGATTCAACCTAAGTTAAATTGAGTGCAATTGAATTTGTGTACAATTAGTTATCAAACGTAACTCTATCATTTTAAGTGATATAATTATTACCATAATAGTCCACTTCTTTTGTAGGAGGGGCGGTTCAAATGGAACCAATGATGAATGATAAAGAGGAGAAGATTTAATTTGAAACACACGATGAAGATTTTTGCGGATTATACCTGCCCATTTTGTTTTTTAGGCAAAGGCATGGTCGACCAGTTAAAGAAAGAGTTCGAGATCGAGGTAAACTGGATGCCTTTTGAGATCCATCCTGAAGTTCCACTTCTGGGTATGAAGATAACGGATGCATTTCCGGACTCCACGGCAGAGGAGATGCTGGGCAGTTTTAATGCCAAGGGCAACCAGTACGGGGTCTATTACTCAGGGAAAGATGCCATGTTCAATTCCCACAAAGCTCTTTTGGCCACAGAATATGCCAGAGACAACGGAAAACTGGCAGAATTCCACAGCGAAGTATTCAAAGCTTATTTTACAGATAGTATCAACATCTCAGATACCCAGGTTTTGAAAGAAATTGCAACAAGAGTTGGCCTAGATGCTGATGAAATGATGCAAAAAGTTGAGGATCATACCTACGAAGCCAGACTCACTCAATCCATTCAAGCGGGGGAGGCCTACGGGGTCGAGTATATACCGACCTTTATCATCGACGATCAACACATCCTCATTGGCGCGCAGCCCATTGAAGCGTATCGGGAAGCTCTGTTAAAGCAGGCAAACTAGGATCAAAACTTAGTTGGAATTTGACGTATAGCCGCCTCGACGGATCCAGCCGATGTGTGCAAAAAATGAAAGCCGGTTTTTTAATCAACTGATTAAAAGCCGACTTTCATTTTTCCTACGAATTCGGATGGTTCTAAGGAATCAGCAGGACCATTAAGACCATCCCGAGCATCCGGACCATCGCAGCGCAATGGGAAACGGAGTTAATATCAAATTCATGGTCAGGTAGTAAAACTAAGGGGAGATTCAAATTCGATAAAAGTTCAATGTCACTCAAATTAAACAAGTCCTAGGCAAATCTTTCGATTAAACCATTCAATCAGACTGGACCGTCAAATGAGAGCATGAGGTTTACTTGATTACTATTTAAATACGTGAGGTGAAATAATGAATAAGGAACTCGTACGTCAGTTAAAAAACGTAGAGAAAGAAGAAGCGAAATTTCTCAATAAAAAAGAGAATCGATTCATGAAAAACCGGATCGATCCCCTGACCGATCAATTACTCCAGAAAATACCGAAAAAGTTGACTTATACATTGGAAAGCGCATTTGTGAAGAGCTTTCAGCTACTCTATGAAAAAGGGGATGGACTGATCGGCCGGACCTTTAATAAAGATCAACGGCAAATGGACCATAAGATTTTAAATTATGCGCTGGACCAGGATTCCAATCGCCGCTATATCAAACAAATGGATAAGCAGGTTCAGCAGTCCAAACTTCTCAATACCTCGTTCTCCGTCCTAGAAGGCGGGGTGCTGGGTTTTCTGGGTATTGGACTGCCAGATATTCCGGTGTTTATTGGTGTTGTCCTTCGAAACGTCTATGAGGTCGCCTTAAGTTATGGCTATGACTTTGACTCAGCTGAGGAAAAATTCTACATCTTGGGATTAATTGATGCTGCCATGTCGCAAGGTGTGCGTAAAGTCAGGCACAATGAACGACTCGATGTCTTAGGTGGATATCTGGATGAGGGCCGGCCTTTAAAATTCGACATGAAACGGCAAATGGACATCACGGCTAAAACCTTAGCTGATGCAATGTTGGTGGCCAAGTTTATTCAGGGAATTCCAGTGGTCGGAACAGTGGGTGGAGTAGTCAACTACAATATTATCCGAAAAATAAGCCAATATGCTGCAATCAAATACAAAAAGAGATACCTGCTTTCTAAATTTCAAAAATCATCAACACAAACCTAAACTTAAAACACAAAAAAACTTGTGCTAGTGGGAGGGGAAAGTATGCCCTTAAACGGATAAGAGGGCAATGCAACAATTAAAGTCAGGAAAGCCGATTGTAAGATCAAATACTTGTTTTTGGAGGCACTGCTTTTCTGTGGCAATCAGCAACGCACTATGTTAAATTAATAGATGAAAGAAATTAGGGGGATTTTTGGGGCAACTCAACTGATCCATCCGTAAAATTAAAAAAGTGTTAGTTGGGGTAACTTGATAATATGACAATTTCTCAATAAGACAGTGTCCCCGAAGGTCATTGTCTCCATAAGTCAGTATCCCCGTAAGTCAGTGTCCCAATAAAATAATGTTCAAACTAGACAGGACCAGAAAAATTAGCCATACCTTAAAGAAGCGGCTAATAGCCTGGATCAATGTTTGATGGAAAGTGGCAAAGAAATTAATTAAGCACCTTATCGTTGAATGTTAAATTCAGCCAAGGTGAATCAATAGGTGAATCAACAAAGGATGGGTTTAAGATGATCTGGATTATTATTATAGTAGGGCTGGTTGGAGATTTCTTCAGCAAGCAGTGGGCATTGGAAACATTAAAAACAGGCAAAGTAGTGGACCTTATCCCGGGTTATTTGGATTTTTCGTATGTCGAGAATCGTGGAGCTGCCTTTGGGATCTTTCAAGGACAGGTACAAGTTCTCTCCATTATTTCGGTGGGGATCGCGTTGGCTATTTTGGTTTATCTTATTAAGAATAAAAATCAGCATTTTCTGATGAAAGCTTCGTTGAGCTTGATTGTGGCAGGTGCCCTGGGTAATGTTTATGATCGATTGAACTACGGCTTTGTAGTAGATTTCATCCATTTTCACCTCAATGAGATGTGGCACTTCCCGACGTTTAATGTAGCGGATATGTGCGTGGTGGTGGGAGCTGGTCTTATGATGATCTATGTCCTGTTTTTGGACAAAGACGAAAGCGAGACTTAGCCGTGAGTGAAGAATATTATTTTAAAGTAGCTGAAGAAGCGGCTGGCAGTCGGGTCGATGTATTTTTGACCAACCAAATGCCGGGGATCTCAAGGTCCCATGTTCAAAAACTCATTGATGAAGATCATCTCTTAGTGGCGGGCCGCAAAGTCAAAGCCGCTTACCGGTTAAAAGCCGGGGATGAAGTAGAATTTGAATTACCTGAAGCCAAGGAACTGGAAGTAACGGCCGAGGACATCGATCTGCCGATCCTATATCAGGATGAGTATCTGGCAGTTGTTAATAAACCATCGGGGATGGTGGTTCATCCAGCCCCGGGCAATGAGTCAGGAACCATGGTCAATGCATTGTTGTTCCATCTTAAGGATCTATCATCAGTCAACGGCGTCATCCGGCCGGGAATTGTCCATCGAATTGACAAAGATACGTCAGGCCTATTGGTTGTTGCTAAAAATGATGAAGCCCACCGGCATCTGTCGGCCCAATTGGCGGATCATTCCATGACAAGGGAATACCTGGCCTTATGTGAGGGGATCATTAAAACCGAAGGTGGTACAGTGGATGCCCCCCTGGGCAGAGACCCTAAAAACCGCCTGCGAATGGCCATTGTGAAAGATGGTCGGCGGGCGGTGACTCATTATCTGGTCCAAAAATGCTACAAAAACACTACGTTGGTCAAAGTTCGCCTGGAGACCGGCCGGACTCATCAGATCAGAGTTCATATGGCCAGTATCCACCATCCGGTATCAGCCGATCCTGTTTATGGGTTTAAAAAGACGAAAATTCAGCATGACGGTCAGATGCTTCATGCCCGGCTGTTAGGGTTTAGACATCCAAAGGATGATCAGTACATGGAGTTTTCTAGCCCCGTACCCAGTGAATTTCTGGACGTACTTAAAAAATTGGCCCGTGAAGTAGGAGGAAAATAAGAGATGCAGTTAAAATCACAGTTAATGGATGAAATGGCCATGAGAAGAGCTTTAAAACGAATTTCGCATGAGATCATTGAAAAAAATAAAGGAATTGATGATTTACTTTTAGTGGGGATCCGCCGGCGCGGAATACCGCTGTCAGAGCGAATTGCCAAATTTATTGAGGAAATTGAAGGGGTCAAAGTCCCTGTGAGAACAGTGGATATTACTCTCTACCGGGATGACTTATCTGAACTGGGCGAATATCCTCAAATGGGCGACCAAGGCACACCCTTCGATGTTAACGGCAAAAAAATCATCCTCGTCGATGATGTCCTATATACCGGCCGTACCGTTCGGGCTGCCATTGACGCAGTGATTCACTATGGCCGGCCCAAAGGCATTCAGCTGGCCGTCTTAATTGATCGGGGCCACCGGGAACTGCCGATTCGGGCGGACTATGTCGGGAAAAATGTGCCGACTTCAAAAAATGAATTGATCAAAGTGGAAATTATAGAAATTGACGGGATCGAAGGTGTGTCGTTATATCAACTGGAGGAAACCGAAGAATGAAAATTGTATCCTGGAATATCAATGGCTTAAGAGCAGTGATGAAAAAGGGGTTCCTCGAGAGCCTAAAAGAGCTTGATCCGGACATCTTATTTCTGCAGGAGATCAAGATGCAGGAAGATCAAAAGACCGCGGAAATGGACCTGGCTTCCCTGGGTTATCATTTACGGATGCACCCAGCCCAGCGAAAAGGATACTCCGGTGTGGCCGTATATACTCGAGTTGAGCCGGATCGGATCTATCAGGGAACCGAATCTGAATTTGACGATGAAGGCCGGGTGCTCCGTCTGGATTTTGGAAATTTATCCGTTTACGGCATTTATTTCCCCAATGGTGGTCAAGGCGAAGAACGAATGATCTATAAAATGCGCTTCTATGAGCATTACTTGGAGGAATTCAAAGCCCTAAAAGCTGCCGGACGTCATGTTGTGGTGTGCGGTGATTATAATGTAGCACATCAAGAAATAGACCTGGCCAATCCAAAGTCCAATGAAAAGAAATCCGGATTCCTGCCCATTGAACGGGATTGGTTTAGCAAACTGCTCAATAGCGGCTTTGTGGATATCTACCGGCACAGAAATCCCGAAACGATCATCTACAGCTGGTGGGATCAACGGTTTAAAGCCAGAGATCGAAACATCGGCTGGCGAATCGATTATTTTGTGGTCGATGAAGCCACCGTCCCCTTGGTCCTAGAGACTGGGATCCACAATGAATTCTTAGGCTCGGATCATTGCCCCATCTCATTGACCCTTGATTGGGATGCCCCAAAAGCAGTGTTTGTTCAAACTGAGGAAGTGAAATAATATGGATTTTAATTTAATTGCCACCGCCACATTTGGACTTGAAGCCCTGGTTGCTAAAGAACTAAAAGTTCTTGGCTATGAAGACTTAGAAACTGAAAACGGCCGGGTCAAATTCAGTGGGGATGAAATGGACGTTGCCATTGCCAATACCTACCTACGGTGTGCGGACCGGGTTCAGATCAATATGGGGGAATTTGATGCCGCGACCTTTGAAGAACTCTTCCAGGGTGTCTTAGCCTTGCCCTGGGAAGAATTGATGCCGCCAGATGCATTTATGCACGTAAACGGCAAATCCGTCAAAAGTCTGCTCCATTCGGTGCCCGACTGTCAGTCCATCACCAAAAAAGCCATCGTATCTGCCATGTCCAGAAAATACCCCGGCGTCGTCTTCAAAGAAGACGGACCGACCTATAAAATAGAAGTGGCCCTGTTGAAGGACCATGTGACCATGACCATCGATACCACGGGAGCCGGCCTCCATAAACGGGGTTACCGGAAGGATTCAGGAGCGGCACCTTTAAAAGAGACTTTGGCGGCAGCAATCGTTATGCTCTCGGGTTGGAAAGGTGAAGTCCCATTGTATGACCCATTCTGTGGATCTGGAACCATCCTGATCGAAGCGGCGATGATCGCCCGCAACATGGCACCGGGCATTTATCGCAAGTTCGCCTGCGAAGCCTGGCCGAATTTCATTGAAGAGGATCCCTTCTCCATGGTCCGTCAAGGTGCACGCTCGGCCGTAGACCACGATAAGAAACTCTCAATTTACGGATATGACAAAGATACCTGGGTGTTAAGCACCGCCAAAGCCAATGCGAAAAAGGCCAATGTTTATCGCGATCTGCAGTTTGCGGAACGAGATGCCCGTGAATTTGAAGAAGACTATGCCTCAGCTGCCATCATCACAAACCCACCCTATGGCGAACGATTGGATGAAGAAATAATCGCCCAGGACCTGTCCAAAGTGTTGGGGGATATCTACCGAAAATATCCCAAGCTTGATGTGAATGTGTTTACGGCTCTTAAAGACTTCGAACGATACTTCGGTCGTAGATCTGATAAAAATCGAAAGCTCTATAACGGCAGACTGCTTTGCTATCTCTACCAGTACTATAAAACACCGGATCCCAAACCAGCCAAAGTGAAGTCGGCAGAATCTCCGCAACGGGAAGATCCGTCCGTAAAATAAAACAGCCGACTCAAAAACAGATGGAGCAAAGACCGATGTATAGCTACGAATTCCTTAAAAGATAGAAAAAGATAGAAAAGTTAGAAATGGAAAAGATTTGATAAGTTATAATTTTGGGGGAACGCGATGAACAAGGTAGCAGTAATATTTAACGGAGGCACCATTTCCATGAAAGTGGATCCAAAGCTGCGGGCAGCGGTGCCTTCACTGACCGGTGAAGAAATAATGAATCTTGTGACGGGGATCGAGGATTATGCCCTTGTGGAGTCCTTTGAATTTTCTTCGTTTCCCAGCCCTCATATGACTCCGGAAATTATGATGGACCTAGCCAAACTCATTCGGGAACTGGCGCAACGTGATTTCGCCGGTATTGTGGTGACCCATGGGACCGATACATTGGAAGAAACTGCCTATCTGGTTGATTTGACTGTGGCCACGGATAAGCCCATCGTATTTACAGGATCGATGCGCTCCGGTTCAGAACTGGGTTATGACGGTCCGGCGAATTTGGCAGCCTCCATCTGTACCGCAGCCTCTGATGCTTCCCGCGGCCGAGGCGTATTGGTTTGTATCAACGGGGAACTTAATACTGCCAGCGAAGTGACAAAAGCCAATTCCATGGCATTAAATGCATTTCGAACCCCTACCTATGGACCGGTGGGCATCGTGGATAACAATCAGGTCATTTTCTACCGGAATACAGTTCGCCATGAAACCCATGAAATCGATCAGTTGAATTCGAAAGTAGCCTTGATCAAAACTTGTACCGGCATGGATTCTTCCTTCATCGATTTTTGCATCGATCAAGGGTACGAGGGGATCGTCATTGAAGCCATGGGCCGGGGAAATATTCCGCCTCAAATGGTAGCCGGCGTTCGTCATGCCATTGAGGCCAGTATTCCGGTAGTTATTGTTTCCCGGTGTTTTGAAGGCCGGGTATTTGATTCCTATGGATATCCAGGGGGCGGTCGAAACCTCAGAGATTTGGGCGTCATCTTAGGGGATAATCTTAATGGCCAAAAAGCCCGGATCAAATTAATGGTGGCCTTATCCGCCACTCAGGATATGACGACCTTGCGGGAATGGTTTGAAAAGGATCTTTATCAGCCGAGATAAATTAAATTTAGAAAAGCTTCAGACGGTGCGATCTGAAGCTTTTCTAATGGGGAAAGTTCATAGAGTAGTTGGCGAAAATCGCAACAGGGAACAATGATTGGGGAAATTCCAATTCGGAGAAAACGGGCGCTTTTCGGGGAATTTCTTCAAATTTATTCAAATTTCTTGAATTAGCGGACCAATTTAAACTATAATGAAATAATAATGCGAATTTGGGAGTGAGGATCAACGAATGGTCAGAAGTATGACAGGCTTTGGCAAAGCATCGGACGAGACAGATGGCAGATCCCTGGATCTGGAGTTTAAATCAGTGAATTCCAGGTATCTGGATATCAACATCAGAATGCCCAAAACATTGTTTTCGTTAGAAGATCGCATCAAAAAACAACTCTCTTCGGGGATCGCTCGAGGCAAAGTCGATGTGTTTTTGACCTATCGCAATTACAATACAGAAGACCTGGTGGTCCGTGTCAATTCAGGGGCTGCTGAAAAATACGTCGGTGCACTTCGGGAGATCACCAATCAATTGGAAATCATTGATGATATCGCATCGAGCTTTTTATTGAAGCTCGATGGAGTTATTGTAATGGAAGACAAACCCGAAGACTTAGAGAAGGTTTGGAATTTAGTGTCCGCCGTTTTAAGTCGGGCCATGGCGACCCATGACTCCATGCGGGTCAGTGAAGGGGAAAACCTAAAACGGGATATGTTGGAAAAACGCGATGTCATCCTGGCGAAAACCCAAAAGATCCAAGCACTCAGTGTGGGCATGACCGGAAAATATCGGGAAAAACTGACGGAGCGGCTCAATGAACTAAATCAACTGTATATGGAAGACGACCGGATCGCTCAGGAAGTTGCGCTATTTGCCGATCGGGCATCCATTGACGAAGAGATCACGCGGCTCAATTCCCATATGGAACAGCTCAAGGAGATTCTAAACCTAGATGAACCGGTGGGGCGTAAACTTGATTTTCTGGCTCAGGAAATGAATCGGGAAGCCAATACCATGGCTTCTAAATCAGTAGATCTTGAAATCACCGAACTTGTCCTAGACATAAAGAGTGAAATTGAAAAAATCCGAGAACAAATACAAAATATCGAATAAATACGAAAGACCGATGACTACAGTAAAGTTTAGACAGGAGAGTATGCATGACTATTAGATTAATAAACATCGGATTTGGCAATATCGTATCCGCCAACCGCATTGTAGCGATTGTATCACCGGAATCAGCCCCCATCAAGCGGATCATACAGGAAGCCAGAGACCGGGGGATGTTGATCGATGCGACCTATGGCCGACGGACCAGGGCTGTCATCATTACCGATTCCGATCATGTGATCTTATCGGCCGTACAGCCGGAAACGGTTGCCCACCGGCTCAGTGCCAAAGAAGGCGATCCGGAGGAGAGTCCCAATGAATAGAGGACTCTTATTTGTTATTTCGGGTCCTTCCGGAGCCGGTAAAGGCACCATTTGCAGCGATTATCTCAAAGAAGCTCAAAATACCTGGCTGTCGGTTTCGGCAACGACCCGAAGCCCCCGAGTGGGAGAAACGGAAGGGAATTCCTATTTCTTTTTAAGCCGAGATGAATTTACGGAAAAACTCCAGCAGGGTGATTTTCTGGAATATGCCGATGTGTATGGAAACTTTTATGGGACCCCCAAATCCAGTGTTGAAGAAAAACTGGAAAAGGGCTATGATGTTATATTAGAGATTGATATTCAAGGAGCGCTGAAGGTTCAAGAAAATACCAAAGAAGGAATCTTTATTTTCATACTGCCACCGTCCATGGAGGAATTGAAGCAACGCATCATTAAGCGAGGCTCGGAAACACCGGAATCATTGATCCGGCGCTTCGAATCGGCCTTTGATGAGATCAACTATATCTCCAAATATAATTATGCAGTGATCAATACCACCGTTGAGGAAGCCCTTGGTAATGTCAGGGCCATCGTCCAGGCTGAAAAATGCCGGGTCGATCGGGTGGTTTCAAAAGTTAAAGAAATGCAAGGGGAGCTAACACATGGAAAAAAAGATTGAAAAGAAAACGATGATTAATCCGTCCGTTACGGATTTACTGGAAAAGGTCGACAACCGCTATCGCCTTGTCACTGTTACATCACGGCGGGCCCGCCAGCTGGTGGAAAAACAGGAACTTTTGGAAGACGGCGGTGACTACGATAAGCCGTTAGCAACGGCTATTAACGAAGTTTATGACGGTTTCATCACGTATGAAACAATAAAAGATCCGACGAAATAGGCCAATGTGATAATACCCGCCTTCTGGCGGGTTTTTTAGACGAGTAGTTTTTTTAGACGAGAAGGGTTATTGGACGAGAGTTTGATGGACAAAGGTTTGATTGAAGAATCCCGCCGCCGGGAATAATTAAGACAAAGAGGAGGTCACCTATGGCATATGCAGAAATTATCTTAAATTCAACGTCGCAAAGTTTAGACCGCCCCTTTTTATATTTAATACCCGAAGATCAAACCGTATCCCAAGGAGACCTGGTAATGGTCCCCTTTGGCAATGGAAACCGCAGTTTACAAGGTTTTGTTTTAAAAGTAACACCAGAGATTCCGGTGGAAACTCCGGAAGGATATAGACTTAAGATCAAAGCGATCAAAAAAGTGATATCCCCGGCTGTTTTTGATCAAACCGGCATTGAGCTGATGGAGTATCTGCGTCGGGAGTATCTGTGCGGCTATCTCGATGCCCTGCGCCTTTTGATCCCCAAAGGGGAACTAAAAGGGATGACTCATAAATACCGCCAAATTTTAATACCGGCCATGATGCCCCCTGAAGGAAGCCGCCATGGCACCGCCTATCAAAAAATCTATGATTTTATCAGCCGCGAATTCAAAAATGGCGGTGTCATCAAATCAGAGGTTGCCTCAGCCGGGTTTTCGGCCTCAGCCGTCAATACGATGCTAAAACACGGTTACTTGAGCATAGAGGAACGAATCGACCTTAGGTATTCGATCCGAGACTATGAGGAGACCCACAAGAAACAATTAAATGACGAACAACAGGCGGCCTTTACGGCCATCACCACCGGAGACCCCGGTGTGTATCTCCTTCATGGCGTGACCGGATCTGGTAAAACCGAAGTATTTCTTCACCTGGTTTCCACCATGCTAAAGGAAGGTCATGATTCGGTCATTCTGGTTCCGGAAATTGCATTGACGCCTCAGATGATCGAACGAGTCAAAGGCCGATTTGGCAGTGATATCTCAGTTTATCACTCCAGACTCAGTGAAGGGGAAAAATACGATGAGTGGATGAGGGTCCGTCAGGGCCGGGTCAAAGTTGCCATTGGAGCTCGCTCCGCTTTGTTTCTTCCATTTCAGGACCTTAAGCTGGTGGTAGTAGATGAAGAACATGAAATGAGTTATAAATCAGAAACCAATCCGAAATATATTACCCGGGATACCGCAGAATTTATGATGCGTCAACGGGGCGGCAAGGTGGTGCTAGCCTCGGCCACACCTTCCATGGAAGCCTATGACCGGGCCCGCGGGGGTCAGTATCACTTAATGACGTTGACCAAGCGAGCCGGTGCCGGTCAGATGCCTAAGGTGATCACCGTTGATATGCGTAAAGAATTACGGCTGGGTAACCGCAGTATTTTATCAGGACGCTTAAAAGTTGAGATGGAACAAAGCCTTGGGCGCGGCCGTCAGATCATCCTATTTTTAAACCGACGGGGGATGTCCGGCTTTGTATCCTGCCGAGCCTGTGGTTATGTTTATAAATGCCCCAACTGTTCAGTGTCTTTGACCAAACACTTTGGCGATAAGTTGACCTGCCATCACTGCGGCCATTCTGAATATCAAAAAAAAGCCTGTCCCGCCTGTGGCTCCGGCCTGATCAAAGAATTTGGAATCGGGACCGAAAAAGCCCAAGAAGACGTTCAAAAGCTGTTTCCCAAAGCCCGGATCCTACGGATGGACCGAGATACCACCGGCCACAAAGAATCCTTTGAAGATATTTATACGACATTTCAGACCATGCAGGCGGATATCCTGATCGGCACCCAGATGGTGACCAAAGGGTTGGATTTCCATGGGGTAGATCTCGTTGGGATCCTAGCTGCCGATCTATCCTTGAATATGCCGGATTTTCGGGCTTATGAAAAAACATTTCAGCTCAGTACTCAAGTTTCGGGCCGGGCCGGTCGAGGCGACGATGGGGGCCTTGTGATACTGCAAACCTATCAACCACAGATTTATCCGGTGACCATGGCAGCCCAGGCGGACTATGAAGGATTTTTTGAACAAGAAATGACGGTGCGCCGAGCATTAGCCTATCCTCCCGCAGGAAAGCTGTTGGCCCTGGTATTATCGGGAACCGATGAAGGGGACTTAATAAAAAATATACAAAAAATTGCATTGCTATTAAATGATTTGTTAAAGGGACATGCTAACATTAGCATGATGGGCCCAGGACCGTGTCTGATATCGAAACTTAAAAACTGGTATCGACAGCAGATCATTTTAAAAGGTGATTTTGATCAGGATCTGGCATTAAAAGTAAAAGAACTGGTATACAGTGAGGTCCGTGGTAAAAACCTCCGGGTATCCATCGATGTCAATCCAGCCAGTATGGTTTAATACTTATTTCATATTCCTCTGGTACTATTAGTACAAGTCTTTATGGTGTAATTTTAGGCAAGAGAATGAACCAGATGCGAATCTAGTCAAGTTACCCGCGATAAATAATTAACCAACTGGAAGTAAGATCCAGACTTCGAAGATAAAACAGGAAAATAATAATAATATAAGTCAATACACGAAGATAAGGTCAAAAACTAAGAACCAAAACCAAAACCAAGAAACTAAATCAATAAATTAAGAATTAAAAGTAATACACATAACTAGTAACCCAACGGAAAGACAGGAGATCAATATGGCATTGAGAAATATTCGGGATGAGCAAGATCCCATTTTAAGAAAGATCAGCAAAGAAGTCAAAGAAGTCACACCGCGCCTTAAGGAACTCATTGAGGACATGTTTGAAACAATGTATGAGGCCAACGGAGTAGGGCTGGCCGCACCTCAGGTAGGTATCCTTAAACGGATCATCCTTGTGGATGTCGGAGTGGAGGAGTTGGAACCACATGTTTTCATCAATCCTGTCATCACCGAAACATCCGGTAGCTGCAATGGAACCGAAGGCTGCCTGTCAGTTCCTGGTGTATTTGGCACCGTAGACCGGCCCCAGAAAATCAAATTGGAATACATGGATGAAACCGGTATCCAAAGAGAGCTGGAAGCCGAGGATTATTTTGCCAGAGCGATCTGCCATGAAGTAGATCATCTCAACGGGATCCTTTTCATAGACAAGCCTGAATTTACTGAGGCGGTCGAGGAGGACGATGAGGATATTGAACTATAACCGGAGGGATGTTTCCCTGGTATTTATGGGGACGCCGGATTTTGCAGCCGCAAATTTAAGACAATTGGCAACGGAATATAACGTAAAACTTTGTATTACTCAGCCGGATCGGCCCAAAGGCCGTGGCAAAAAAGAAATGCCTTCCCCAGTGAAGACAGTGGCCTTGGAATTGAACATCCCAGTCTTGACCCCCCAGTCTTTAAAAAATGAGGAACTGATCGTTGCGAAAATTGCCGAAGCGGCACCGGATATCATTGTTGTAGTTGCCTTTGGCCAAATGTTGCCCAGAGCAATTTTGGACTTGCCCAAGTTTGGCTGCATTAATCTGCATGCCAGCCTTTTGCCGGCCCTACGCGGGGCTGCTCCGATTCAGCAGGCGGTGATCCAGGGTGATCTGGTTTCAGGCAATACCACCCAGCTGATGAATGAAGGCATAGACACCGGGGATATATTATTGACCGATGAAGTGGCCATAAGTTCAGATATGACCTATGGCGCACTTCACGACCTTTTAATGGACCGCGGACCCAACCTACTATGTCAGACCATCGATGGGCTGATCAAGGGGGAGATCACGGGTCGAGTCCAGCCCGCCACAGGGGTCAGTTATGTTCGAAAGTTTACCAAGCAGGATGCCCAAATCGATTTTTCGGACAATACGGCCAATATCATCAATTTGATCCGAGGGATGAATCCGATCCCATTGGCCTATACCTGGGCTGATGAGACCATGGTGAAGATTCTGGAGGCAACGGCCGGGGAAGATTCTGGCAATACCGCTCCGGGGACCATAATTAACCAAGATAAATCTGGGATCCTCGTTAAAACAGGGGATGGGGCAGTCCTCATTAAAAAGCTGCAACTACCCGGCCGACGACCCATGGAAGTCCGTGATTTTCTCAATGGAAATCACATAGAAGCAGATCAATTTAAAAGGAGTGCTGTAGAATGAGCGTAATTTCAGCCATTGGTGCATTTATGCCCTACTTGGATCCGACTATATTAATTTTATTGCCGGCTCTGATTTTTTCGGGGTGGGCGCAATCTAAAGTGTCATCCACTTATCAACAATATTCTAAAGTTGGAAATCAAAGAGGCCTAACGGGCGCTCAGGTAGCCCGCTTTATCTTAGATAATGCCGGTCTTCAAAACATAACCATTGAACCAGTGCGCGGTCAACTCACCGATCATTATGATCCCAGAGGCAAAGTTCTGCGTTTATCCGAAGGCGTTTTCGGCAGCCAATCGGTTGCTGCCATCGGTGTCGCTTCCCATGAAGTGGGCCATGCCATCCAGGATGCGACAAACTACGGACCGATGAAATTGCGCGGAGCCATTGTGCCTTTGGCAGCCATCGGCGGGAATTTATCCATGGTTCTGATCTTATTCGGACTGTTTTTGGGTGGAACTCAGTTTGTTCAAATTGGAATGTTTCTGTTCCTTTTCACTGTAATTTTTCAGCTGGTTACCCTGCCAGTGGAATTTGATGCATCAAAGCGCGCCCTGCGTATTTTAAACACCGGGATTCTCTCACCAGGGGAATTAGAAGGTGCTAAAAAAGTGCTAAATGCAGCAGCTTTGACTTATGTTGCAGCCGCTATTTCCGGAATTCTCAACTTCCTGCGGTTGGTACTACTCACCCGGAGAAGAAACTAATGGATAAGGCAAGAAAACTTGCCGGAGATCTTTTGTTGAAAATAACAAAAGAAGGGGCTTATTCAGGTGCAGAGCTTGATCAAGCTCTTTTTTCCGGTTCGCTGAATGATCAGGACAAAGGCTTTGTCACGGAATTAGTCTACGGAAGCCTGGCTCGACTCTATTCCATTGATGAAATTATCAAAGCATACTCAAAAATTAAATTAAGTAAGATGGAGGATCAAGTTTTAGCCTCCCTTCGAATTGCCATTTATCAGATCAAATATCTAGACAAAGTCCCTCCCTTTGCAGCCGTCGATGAGGCAGTGACCATTGTGCGCAAAAAAAGTCCGAAGGCCGCCGGATTCGTCAATGGAATGCTTCGCAGCATCCTGCGAGAAGAAAAAGAAATGAAGTTTCCCGATGAAGTCGCACGGCTGTCCTTCGACTATTCGCTTCGGCCGGAATTAACGAAACATTTTATGAAGGAATACCCCGATGAGGCAGAAGAACTTCTTCAGCACCTTGTGGAGGCAGAAGGTGTATCCATCCGGATCAACCAACAAAAGATAACAGCCCAGGGATACCAGGACCTTCTGACGGAAAAAGACTATGAGTATTCAAAAGGCTTGTTTTCTCCTTTATTTGTCAACTTGATCCGACCGGGCTCCATCCGGCGTTTACCGGGCTACAGCCAGGGCCTTTTTTCAGTTCAAAATGAAGCGGCTGCATTGCCGCCGTTGCTGTTGTCGAAATTGGTAAAAAGCGGCGACGTTTTAGACCTCTGTGCATCCCCCGGCGGTAAAAGTGCTTTTATGGCAGAGCAGGGCGGCGCCGATCTTAAGGTCACGGCCTTTGATCTATCCGAGCATAAGTTGATCCGAATGAAGGAAAACTTTAAACGACTGGGCCTTTCCATTGAAACTGTAGTTGCTGACGCGACCAAGTCTTTGCCGAGCTATGTGGATAAGGCAGCCGGGATCCTATTGGATGTTCCATGTTCCGGTCTGGGGCTTATGGGCAGAAAACCGGATATTCGCCTCAATATGGATTTAAAGGGCATGGCCGAACTAGCCAAGCTCCAAAGGGCGATCCTCAATAATGGCTCGACTTATTTAAAAAGAGGCGGCTATTTGATTTATTCCACTTGTACTTTGAACCAGGCAGAGAATCAGGACAACGTACTGCAATTCTTAAAAACCCATACAGAATTTAGCTTGATGACTGAGCCGGTAGAAGAATTGGTCACATTAGCCGCGGATATAGGAATCCACCAGTTACGTCTTGATCAAGGCATGCTTACAGTTCTGCCGGGCAATGGATTGGATGGATTTTTCCTGGCAGTATTAAAAAGAAACTAGAAAACACCAGGTGGCTGAACAAACCGTTAGTTAGCCAACAAAAAACTGCCCTATTATACTAAAACATAGACAAAGGAGCCACAGGATCCGGTAGTCTATGTTTTTTATTTTGTAAGGAAAATCGGTTTGAGATCAACCATCCAGCCGCCTAAGAGCGTAGCGCCCCAAGGTACCATGGCAGTGACTTAGTACCAATGCAGTGACTTAGTACCAATGCAGTGCCTTAGTACCATTGCAGTGCCTTGATAGGAAGCTGATGGTCATAGTAATCCATCGTCACCATATCAAGTCTTACCTGGTTCGCAGGCTCTATTGTTTAGATCAGAGCCCACGGGTAGACGATGGATCCCATGGATTCATCCTAATTCAAAATGGGGTGATCGTTAAAAGTAATTTGGGGTAGTATTATTTTAAACGGATGCGAGGACTCTATTTGAGTAGGATACATTATTTGAGTAAGACACATTATTTGAGTAAGACTCATTATTTAAATCAATCCACTGAAATGTGCTGAAACGCTATTTTGAAGCGCTATTTTGTGACTAAACTGTCATTTTAAACAATGGGATCTATGCTATAATATTCTAGATAATTATGCAATTTGGAGGGAAAAAACATTGATCAATATATTGGACTTAACACCCGACGAATTGAAAAAAACATTGGCGGAAATCGGTGATAAGCCCTTTCGGGCAAATCAAATCCTAAACTGGATCTATCAGGGTGTGTTTGAGTTCGATGAGATGAAAAATCTGGGCGAAGAAACAAAAACTCTGTTAAAAAAACAGTTTGTGGTCGAAGTACCTCCGATGATCCGGTTGTTAAAATCCATGGATGGTACAAGAAAAGGACTCCTGTCCCTGAGTGACTCCAATATCATAGAAGCTGTGCTGATGAAATATGAGCATGGCTATTCCGTTTGCATTTCAACACAAGTTGGTTGTCGAATGGGCTGTAGTTTTTGTGCATCCACCAAAGAAGGTCTGATTCGAAACTTGACTGCGGGGGAGATGATCGGTCAGATCCTGGCTTTGCAGAAAATTGCCGGTGAACGGATCTCCAACGTTGTTTTAATGGGGTCAGGGGAGCCGTTGGATAATTTTGAGCAAGTTAAGAAATTCCTTTCCATGGTGAGCCAACCATGGGGTTTAAATATCGGTCAACGCCATATCACGCTCTCCACCTGTGGAGTGGCACCTAACATCAGGAAGTTTGCAGATCTTGATAATCAAGTAACATTAGCTATTTCACTCCATCAAACCGATGATGTGGCCAGGCGTAAATTGATGCCCATCGCCTATCAGTATGATCTAAAAGAGCTGTTTTCGGCACTGCATTACTATCAGGATAAAACTAAGCGCCGCATCTCCTTTGAATTCGCCTTGATGAATGGTGTCAATGATTCTGAGGCCGATGCCATAAAGTTACGGAATCTATTACAGGGATTGAAAAGTCACATTAATCTGATCCCCCTTAATGAGATCAAAGACGGGATTTACCACAAACCCGATGGAAAACGAGTCGAGGCCTTCCGTCAAAAGATGGAAGAGTTGGGGATCGAAACCACCACGCGTCGTGAAAAAGGGGCAGATATTGATGCTGCCTGTGGCCAGTTAAAACGAAGTTTCTTGGATCAGGGAGGTGAGCCTGATGGCAGAGAAGTGGACTGATATCGGAAATTCCCGAGACACCAATGAAGATTTTGTGGACTATGATATCCAAAAAGACTATGGTTTTTATATTGTCTGTGACGGGATCGGCGGGCATAAAGCCGGCGAAATCGCATCCAAAGAAGCGGTGGAACTGATCAAGAATTATATCCGGGAGTTTTTTAATCGGGCCATTGCACCCCAGATTTTAGAATCAGCCATTCAAAAAGCCAATCACGAAATTTTGAGAATGTCCCATGAAAATCAGAATTTCAATGGGATGGGCACGACCATAACTTGTGCGCTGGATGTAGGAACTGAAGTGTATCTGGCCCATGCCGGGGATTCCTCAGCCTATCTCATTAAAGCCGACCGCATTGCTAAATTGACTCGAGATCATTCACTTGTCCAAGAGATGGTCGACCTTGGAACACTTAAAGCCGAAGACATGGTCCACCACCCCAATAAAAATATTATTACCCGATCCCTTGGCACCAATAACGACTTAAAGCTCGATGTGCTGGAAATAGACAAAGATCAATTTGATTTTATGATGCTTTGTACGGATGGGTTAACAGATTATGTTACAAAAGAAGAAATGCTGGAGGCTCATCTGATAGAGCCCGATAAGAAAAAGTTGGTGGAAATGATGGTGAACCTTGCCAAAGCGCGAGGCAGCAAAGATAACATTTCCCTGTTGATTTTCGGAGGAGACCGTAAATGATTGGAAGAATATTAGGAAAAAGATATCAAATCGTCGAAAAAATAGCCATTGGCGGAATGAGCAATGTCTATAAAGCACTGGATATGAACTTGAAACGGTATGATGCTGTTAAGATCTTAAAAGAAGAATTCGCTCAGAATTCTGAATTTTTGGATCAGTTCCGACAGGAAGCCAATTCAGTTGCCGGTCTCAATCACCCCAACATCGTCAACATCTATAACGTTGGAAATGAAGGGGGTCTTCAATACATCGTAATGGAATACATTAAGGGCAAAACCTTAAAGAAAGTGATCAAGGAAAAGGGTCGACTGTTCCAGGATCAGGTCGTTAATTATTCCGAGCAAATTGCCAAAGGTCTTCAGCATGCTCATCTCAATGGGATCATCCATCGAGACATCAAACCTCAAAACATTCTGATCACCGATGATGACCGAGTTAAAATCTTTGATTTTGGGATCGCCAAACATTCCGAATCCTCCACCATTACCAATTCCGGCCGGATCATCGGCTCAGTTCATTACTTCTCTCCGGAACAGGCCAGAGGCCTGACCACGGATGCCCGGTCGGATATTTATTCCCTGGGTATCGTCATGTACGAAATGATCACGGGACGAGTGCCGTTTGATTCAGAGAGCCCGGTGACCATTGCCTTAAAACATATGCAGGAGCCGGTGATCCCCCCTAAGACCATTAACTCGGGGATCTCCGATAAGCTCAATGCGGTGATCATGAAGGCCGTGGCCAAAGACCCCATCGACCGCTATCAAAATATGGATGAAATGCTAACGGACATTTTGCGGATCAAGGGATCGGATTCCTTAGTTTATACCAAACCCAACGGCGTACAAGGGGAGACCCCTAGAGCTCACCTTGATTCCACTCAGGTCATGGCACCCGTTCGTACCAATCGGCCATTGACTGCACAGAATCGGATCGCCAGCCTTCCACCCGATGACGATGAATTTGAATTTGATGTGGATGAACTCAATGAAGCCGAAATCAAAGAAAAGCGCCGCAGCAAAGGGCTCATTGCCTTATTGCTGGTTTTGATCATTGCCTTAGCCGGGGTAGCTGTCCTGGGGGCGACCTATCTCAATGGGCTACGCATAGAAAAAGCCAAGACCGATACGGCCAAGACCATGACCATGATCAATATCATTGGAATGGATGAAGCCAAAGCACGACTGGACTTGTCGAAATTCCAGATCAACTTAGAACCAACTTATATTGTCTCGGATTCCCCTGGTGGAACCGTACTGGAATCAACCCCTAAAACCGGTGACGTAGTTACAATTGGCGGAACAGTCACGGCAATCGTCAGCAAACCGAAGGAATTGGTCAAAATACCCGACTTTACGAATATGACACTGGACCAGGCCCAAAATGCCTTGACCCAAGTGGGACTAGTAAAGGGGGCTGTGTCGGAGAGTTTTGATGACTATATCGTCAAAGGGGTCATTGTATCCTCGAACCCGGTTTCCGGAACGGACCTTGAAAAAGGCAGCGCCGTTAATTTGGTCACCTCAAAAGGAAAGGATCCGGCCGTGAAAGACCTGATAGTACCGGATCTGATCGGTTTAACTTCGGATCAGGGCAATGCACAGCTCATTGCAGCTGGTTTGCTATTGGGTACCACAAGTCCCGGTCTTACCAATGATAAGAAAATGGAAGGCAAGATCGTTAGTCAGAGCCTGCCCCGGTCGACGCAGGTAGCCAAGGATACTGTGATCAACGTGGAAATTGGCAAGTATGTCCCAACGGCAACAACTCCAGCGACAACACCGGCCACAACGCCGGCAGGAACTCCGGACACAATCCCAGGGACAACCTCACCGGTGACGGAACCTGCGACAACACCAGCCACGACCCCGGCAACGACCCCGGCAACGACCCCGGCAACGAAGCCGACCCAAGGAAAATTGACCGCCAAGGATCTGTTAGGTCAAGACTTCTACAAAGCCAAAGAAATTGCCGCTAATTATGGATACAAGATCGAAATCTTGAATCTTTATAATCCCAACGGATCCATCGTTAAAACCCAAAACAAACAAAAGCTTCTCAATTCAGGCAAAGTGGACGGAATCATCGATGAAGTATCCATCGGAAATAGTAAGATTTTGGTAAACGTCATGAGCAATGTGAAGGTCGACTAATAATCCGCAAATTTAAAGCCCGTCAAGAACGGGCTTTTCCCATAAGGGGGATTCATGGAAGGTATTATTATTAAAGGTATAGGCGGACTCTATTTTGTCCGTGATTTTGAATCTGGCCAAGTTACACCCTGCCGGGCCCGCGGTAAATTCCGACGGATCGGCTCACCCTTACCGGGGGATCATGTAGTTTATCTGCAGGATGTACCGGAAGGCAGCATTGAAGAAATTAAAGAACGGACCAATGACCTGATCCGCCCAGCCATTGCTAATGTCAGCCAGGCTTTTTTAGTGTTTGCCATGGTGGATCCAGATATCAACTGGACTCTGTTGAACCATTTTCTATTAGTGATGGAACAAAAGGAGATCCGGCCGCTGATCCTTTTAAACAAGCGGGATCTGGCCGATGATGCGGCCCAGGCTGATGCCATAGCCCGGTTTATGGGGACCGGTTACGAAATGATGTTTATCTCGGCCCGGTCAGCCGAAATGCGCCAAGTGATACTGGATCGCCTGACCGACGAAGTGACGGTCCTGTGTGGTCCCTCCGGTGCCGGAAAATCAACGCTCCTAAATCAACTCTTAGGAGAGGATTTTATGAAGACTGGAGTCGTCTCAGTCAGGATCGGAAGAGGCAAACATACGACCCGCCATACAGAGCTTGTCCAGATCCATGGTGGTCTGTTGGCTGATACTCCGGGGTTCTCCAATGTAGAACCGCGGGGGATCAATTACCGGGAATTAAAGGATCTGTTCCCAGAATTTAGAGAATTGCAGGATGAATGCCGGTTTACCGGCTGTCTCCATGATAAGGAACCAAACTGCGCCGTTAAAAAAGAAGTGGGCATTTCAATCGCCCCGGCCCGCTATGACTATTATGAAACCCTATTAACGAAATTAAGAGAGGAAGACAAATACAAATGGGATTAATCGCACCTTCAATTTTATCAGCCGATTTCGCCGCACTGGGCGAAGATATTAAAATGATCACAGCCGAGGGCGCTGACTGGATCCATGTCGATGTAATGGATGGTTCCTTTGTGCCAAACATCAGCATTGGATTACCGGTAGTCAAGGCGATCCGGCCCTATTCGGACCTGCCCTTTGATGTTCATTTAATGATCGTCAACCCGGAAAAGTACTTTGCTGATTTTGCCAAAGCCGGAGCTGATTTGATCTCATTTCATTGGGAAGCCACATCTCACGCTGATCGGGCCGTTGCCATGATCAAAGAATTGGGATTACGCGCCGGCATTACGTTAAACCCGGCCACCCCGGTCTGGCTTCTTCAGGACATTTTGCCTCGGTTGGACTATGTGCTCCTCATGAGTGTAAACCCAGGCTTTGGCGGCCAGAGTTTTATCGACTATACCATGAATAAAGTCAGGGAATTGCGCCGAATGGCCAAAACCAGTAACCCAAACCTCATCATCCAAGTTGATGGAGGTGTCGATGCCACCAATATTCGGGCCCTGGCCGATGCCGGTGCGGATTGTTTTGTTGCCGGCTCCGCCGTCTTTAAAAACCGTGCCATTGCCGAGAATCTAGAGGCTCTGCGAGCCGAACTAAGATGAAAACCCTTATCGTAACAGGCGGCCGGCCGCCTTCACCAGAGCTCCTCCATAAGACTCTGGCCGATGAGGTTGCCTACATCATTGCCGCGGATTCAGGGGCTAACGTGCTGCTTGACCACGGCATTGATTTTGATCTGGCGGTGGGGGATTTTGACTCTTTGAATGAATCATCCCTGGCAAAGATCAAGCAAAACACTGAAGTCATTACCTATGAAGTCAAAAAAGATTTCACCGATACCGAAGCGGCCTATCATGAAGCGGTCCGCCACGGTGCCACTGAAGTGTTGATCTTAGGAGCCACCGGCACTCGGATGGATCACTTCATGGGCAATCTAGCATTGCTGCAAATCGCCTTAAATCAAGGGGTGACCGTCCGGCTCATTGATGAACACAACGAGCTGTTCTTAGTCCAGTCGTCTTGTGAGATCGCAAAACGAGACGGATATAACATCTCAGTCTTTTCCTTTGGGGGCGAGGTAGCGGATTTTTCATTGAGTCAGGTAGCCTACCCTTTAAAACATCATCACCTGTCCACGGCTTCGACCTTGACGGTGTCCAATGAATTTCTAGATGGCCCGGCTCGTCTGGACTTTATCAAGGGAACTGTTCTTGTCATCCTCAGCCGGGATTAACCATTAATCCGTAAACGATAAAAATAATGAAACACTCAGCAAAGCAGTGTAAATTTCCACTGTCGGGCTGAGTGTTTTTGCTGTGCAATTATATTTTTGAAAGCAGCTTAGCCCAGAAGAGGACCTTTTCTTTTTGTATCAAAATTAATAGGAACATCGAGCTGTCAAATGATACTAGGAAAGAGAATGTGAAAAAATATGGACCTTAAAATTGATAGCCTTGGATTAAGTTGTAAAGTATAATTGGTTAATATTATTGTTGTAAGGAAAATTAATGGTTGGCTTGATTGATAGTGGGAATGGGGTATGAGCAAAATGAATTTAAATCATGAAGTGACAATTTTTTTGAATGGCTTGATGCATTCAAGGCGAGAAGAAATTGAGTGTTTGAGGAATATAATACTGGATTCGGATTCCGGATTGGATGAAGGAATTAAATGGAATGGACCGAATTATAGTAAAAATGGTGAGGATCGTATAACGATGCGAATCAATCCTCCCAAAACTCTGCAAATAATATTTCATCGTGGTGCCAAGGTAAAGGAGCAACCGGAAGAAAGATTGTTAAGCGGCAAATATGATATTTTGGCTTGGAAGGATAATGATAGAGCAGTTGCTACATTTAATAATCTAGAAGAAATCCTGGAAAATAGTACCCTGTTAAAAGAAATTATTGCTAAATGGATAGAAGCATCAAAGTAAGAATCAATTAAAGTTATGCTTGCCTTAATTTTGCCAAGGAATCAGTGTGTCTTCTCGGCTTCTTTTTTGGATTGTCCAGGCATCCCATTAGGTGGATAACGTCCCAAACGAGCACTAGACCTCGAACTGTGGACATATTCCCTTTAACAAGCAAAATGTAAAAAACAGCGTGAACGTATTTCTTGTGTATATATGTTCCCTCAGACTACTGTTTGAGGGAGTTATTCGTTTGGTAAGTTTATCAATGACTTGCTGTAAGTGTTGGTGGTTTTTAAAATACCGGGATGGAATGCTTAAAAATATAAGCTGGATATTCTGAGAACTTATTAATATTATGGGGAGGAGTTAAAATTGAGCAGATACAAAGAAGGATTAAAATTAATCGAAGAATGCTGTGGCAACGGAAAGGATAAGGTCATCGCTCTCTCAACAATTGCATTGGTACCGGGCGCTGAGGGAGCCCCGTGTCCTTATGTCCGTGATGTGGATGCTTATTATGAAGATGGCGTGTTTTATGTTATATTTGGGCAAAATCAAATAAGATGCAGCAGATAGCTCAAAATAAAGAGGTTGCATTTTCGGTTTGCCTCAAAGGGAATTCTGGAAATGGAATTGGCGAAAATCTAGGATGTGTTTTAGACCCGCAAAACGCTGAACTAAGGACTAAACTTCGCAAAGTATTTACGGATTGGTACGACCAAGCAAACAATGAACAGGATGAAAACTGTATTATTTTGGCGATCCACATCACAAGAGCCACAATATTTAGAGACCACGGTGCTGTGCGTTATAATATGGACTTTGTGAATAAGTTAGAGACTTGAGAAGGAAAAATCAGATAAGTCATTAAGCCGAATCAAATAACGATTTTTTATGAGAAAGCTACGAGTGATCCACTGATTAAGAAACCACCAATCTTGATCAGGAATGGTTTGTCCCGGGTGAACTTTCCATTTTGCGTACTCACTAGGGTAACGTTTGAGGAAGAGTCCAAGCCATGACAAAGTTTCAGCCGGTACCTCTTCAAAACCAATTAGGAGAGCCTGGTTTTTTGTAAAACAAAAAATAAAAAAAGGCCGGAACACGCATTCTGGCCTTTCTAATTACATTGCTCTTTCAACTTTACCGGATCTTAAGCATCTTGTACAAACCATAACTCTTTTAGGAGTACCGTTGACTACTGCTCTTATTTTCTTGAGGTTTGGCGCCCAGGTTCTCTTGCTCTGTCTGTGGGAATGGCTGTACGAGACACCAGCAACAACGCCCTTATCACAATAATCGCATTTTCTTGACATTACAACACCTCCTTAATGAGTGTTTTTTTACAGCATAAATAAGTATATCATAAATGCCCTTTGTTATTCAAGCAGAAGATCATTGAATTTATCGAATGTATGTGAATGTACCCGCTTGATCGTTCAACCACCGCACTTTGGCAAGTTTGATCGATTCCTGAATTCAAATTTCATTGCTTTAACAAAGCTTATTATATATCTGTAACGGAAATTCTTCAAGTACATTTTCGCGAGAATTAGCGATAATTGACTGGTTATTGGTCAATTGAGGCTAAAACAGTTTGGATCGTGGATCCTGACCAGCGGATTTTAACCCATAGTTACCAAATCGATCATTTTTATTGATAAAAACTGTGAATTATACTATGATATGTAGTATGAAAAAGTATGTAAAAAATGCAGCAGCGGTGCAAAAACCGCTGTATCAAAAGATCCGGAGGGATATATATGATTGGATACTCAACTGAAATTGGTAAGATCAGCTATTCAGACGATGTTATAGCCAATATTATCGGCATGTCTACAATGGAATGCTATGGTGTAGTGGGAATGGCTTCTAAAAACACAAAAGATGAATTCTGGGAATTGATCAAAATCGAACATTTAAACAAAGGTGTTAAAGTTCATCAAAAAGTCGGTGAATTAAGCATCGAGGTCTTCGTAGTGGTAGAGTACGGGACAAAGATTTCGGTCATTGCCAATAATATTATTCAAAAAGTACGTTATAACGTTGAAAATTTCACTGGTCTGAAAGTCACCGATATTACCGTGAACATCGAAGGCGTGAGGTTCTAGGAGGCAATATGGGTTACTCGGTAATTAACGGACAACAATTTCTAAATATGATGTTGCATGCCAGCAATATGCTGGAAGAAAGAAAAGCTTATGTGGATTCCTTAAATGTGTTTCCGGTCCCTGACGGAGATACCGGAACGAACATGAGCATGACGTTGCGTGCTGCTGTGGATGCAGTAAAGGGTTCTTTGGAAAATTCCATTGGGAAAATTTCAAGAGACCTTGCCAAGGGAGCATTAATGGGCGCACGTGGAAATTCTGGAGTTATTTTATCCCAGATCTTCCGTGGAATAGCCCGTGGTTTTGAGCAAAAGGAAGTCGTCACTCCCCGTGAATTGGCCCTGGCCCTAAATGAGGGTCAAAGCGCCGCCTACCGGGCAGTTATGCGTCCCACCGAGGGTACAATTCTCACCGTCATTCGTGAAGTGGGAGAAGCCGCGGTAAACTTTCAAACGGATGATATCCTGGAGCTTTTGGGAGAAGTCAATCGAGTAGGGAAGATCACCCTTGACAATACACCGGAGCTTTTGCCCCAACTCAAAGAAGCCAAGGTAGTAGATTCAGGCGGAATGGGCCTTATGATCATTTTAAACAGCATGCAGGAAGCGCTGGAGAACAATCTAAAGGTAACTTTGCGTACGACCTTGACGCAGTCTGGAGCAGTCACAGACCGGGGTGCTGCCATTGCACCGACCGAGATCACATTCGGCTACTGTACGGAATTTATCGTAGCGGGAGCCATCACGGAACCCACGTTCCAAAGTTTTTTGGAAATGCGGGGGGACTCCATCGTATTTGTCACCATGGATGAGATCACTAAGATCCATATTCATACGGAACATCCTGGCGAAGTGATGCAGGAAGCTCAAAAGTACGGTGAGTTACTAAAAATTAAAATAGAAAATATGCGGGAACAAAACCGAACCCTCCATCATCACGAGGAATCTGATTTTGCAAAAGAAGGGTTGAAACTCGAGGTGGATTTGGACGAGTTCCCAGAAGCCGGTGGACCGGTCAAACCCTATGCGTTTGTTGCAGTTTCAGCCGGAGACGGCCTGCGCAGTATCTTTAAAGATCTGGGCTGTAACGTCGTCATCGAAGGCGGTCAAACCATGAATCCTTCAACTGAAGACATCCTCAATGCAGTGAATAAGGTTTCAGCGGATGAGATCTTCATCTTCCCCAATAATAAAAATATAATTTTAAGTGCTAACCAGACCTTGGAATTGACCGACAAAAGTGTCCATGTCATCCCCACTAAGACGATCCCACAAGGGATCAGTTGCCTGGCGGCCTTTAATCCAGAAATATCTGTGGAGAAAAACCTGGTCTTAATGGACGAAGCCATTGCTTCAGTCAAATCAGCTCAGATCACCTTTGCAGTCCGGGATACGGAAATAGACGGTCAAAAGATCGAGGCCGGCGATTACTTAGGACTTTTGGAGAATAAAATTAAACTGGTGGAGCGCAATATCTATCCAATGGCTCATGAGCTCATCGAAATGATGGTCACCGAAGAATCTTCGATTATTTCGATTTATCACGGCAATGATACCAAAGAAAGTGAAGTGAATGAATTTGTTGCTGAATTGGAAGAAAAATATCCGGACATTGACATCATCAGCTTTGCCGGTATGCAGCCACTTTACTATCTCATCATGTCCGTTGAATAAACCCACCGACATCACAATTTAGCCAAACACCGGGGATCGTAATGGATTCCCGGTTTTATTAGTTCGTGGATCCGACCTATAGTATAATAAAATGAGTATTCTTGATAATATATCGAGAAAAGTAAATCAGATCAAATATTAAAAATGACCGGTAGAAATTACTATAGGGAATAACCAATAGAATTGATCAATAGAAGTACCATAGTTGTGATCCATAGAAGTGATCAAAGCATTTGATTAGTAAAAATTACTTTAGAAAATAAATTGATGAATTAAGGTGCCCAAAAGAGTGAGTCCAATTCGACGAGTGGACAGAGCCAGGCATCGACAAACTTACCTAGCTAAGTATCGCAGTAGATCAAACCAAAGGAGGGAAGCCATGCAGCTGGAAGATCGTATCACGAGTCTCAAAGGGGTCGGCGGAAAAACCGCGATGTTGTTAAATAACGCCGGGATTTATTCTCTGATGGACTTAATCTTATATTTTCCCCGTGATTATGAGCGGATCAGCGAAATGGATCCCAATGCTTTTTCCACGGAAGAGAAATTCATGATCCAAGCGGAGTTTTTAGGCTCCACCAGACCGGTTCGAACGAAAACGGGCAAGACCATGACCACATTGAATTTTGATTCAGCCTATGGTCCGATCAAGGCCATGTATTTTAATATGCCCTATATCGGCAAGACTTTTGAGCCGGGCCAGAGCGTGAATCTGTTTGGGAAATTCAAACGAATGGGGAACAGTTTAACAACTTCCAACCCAAAAGTCTTAAAGGATGAGGAAGCTGGGCTCAATTCAGGCGGCGGCAAAGTGATTGCCCACTATCCATTAAAAGAAAATCTCACGGATAATACACTGCGTAAGCTCATCAATCAGGTGCTCCAAGATATCAAGATCAAAGAAAACCTGCCGCCAGAGATCCTCAAAGCCTATGATTACCCGGCTTTGGATGACGCCATCCGAAGCATCCATAACCCGGATCAAGCGGGGTTTGAGCGAGCCTTGGAACGACTAAAGTTCCAGGAACTATTTTCCTATTGCATGAAGATCCAAGCCGCTCGGGAGATCCGCGCCCAAAATCATACGGGAACAATTTTTAAGATGAGTCCGAAACTTCAAACCTTTAAGGATAAATTGCCATATGAATTGACAAAGGCTCAATCACGCAGTGTTCGGGAGATCCTCTTGGATCAAAAACGGGACCAGCCCATGAACCGGCTCCTTCAAGGCGACGTCGGCTCAGGCAAGACCATTGTAGCGATGATCGCGCTCTTTAACATCATCGAAAATGGCTACCAGGGAGCGCTGATGGTGCCAACGGAAATTCTGGCAGTCCAGCATTATCACGATTTCCTCAGGATTTTAGAGCCCTTTGGCATTGAGATCCGACTTTTGACGGGATCGCTGAAAGCCAAGGAAAAACAGCAGATCAAAGAAACCATTGCAACGGGCCGACCGATGATTGTCATCGGCACCCATGCACTTTTGGAAGAGGATGTGAATTTCCCCCAATTGGGGTTAGTAGTCACCGATGAACAACATCGGTTTGGGGTCAATCAACGGCTCAAACTAATTGAGAAACGACGCAATGCCGATGTTTTGGTCATGAGCGCAACGCCCATCCCGCGGACGCTGGCACTCCATCTATACTCTGACTTAGACCTATCCATCATCGACGAATTGCCACCGGGGCGAGAGATCATCGAGACCAAAAGCTTTATGGGTCAAAACCGAGGTCAGGCTTATGAATTTGCCCGAATTGAAGTCGACCAAGGCCGGCAGGTCTATGTCGTCTGTCCCTTGATTGAAGACAATGACAATGGTGACCTGTCCTCAGTGGATAAATTGACGCAGGAGCTCACGGCCGGCTATTTCAAGGGCTGTACAGTCTGTATGATCCATGGCCAGATGAAATCTTCGCAAAAAAATGAGATCATGGCAGCGTTTAAAGCCGGCAGTATCGATGTATTGGTTTCGACCACCGTCATTGAAGTGGGGGTTAATGTTGCCAATGCCTCAGTGATGATCATCGAGAACTCAGAGCGCTTTGGATTGTCCCAATTGCATCAATTGCGGGGCCGGGTCGGGCGCGGTCAATATAAATCCTATTGTCTGTTGATCTCCTCTTCCATGAGTGATACGACCCGCCAGCGCCTTCAAATCATGACCTCAACCAATGACGGGTTTAAAATAGCCGAAGCTGACCTTAAAATGCGTGGGGCCGGCGCTATTTTTGGAACCAACCAAAGCGGGGATTCCGGCCTCACCTTGGCTGATTTTATTCAGGACTACCATCTATTCATCGAAGCCAGTAAGTGGGCCGGCATTATTTTCAAATCAACCGACCCTGGCCATCAGGCCGTTAAAAATGAAATATTGACCAGGCTGGATGAATCGTTTTATCTCGTCTGTTTAAATTAGAAGGAGAAGTGTTATGCGAATTATTGCCGGCAGTGCCAAAGGTAAAAAAATATTATCACCCATCAATGAGGGGAAAGACACCAAAACCGGTGAAGTCAAAGCCACCCGGCCGACTTTAGACCGGGTCAAAGAAGCCATGTTCAGTATCATTTTCCATAAAATCGAAGGGGCCAACACCTTGGACTTGTTTGCAGGCACGGGCTCGTTGGGTTTAGAGGCCGCCTCCCGGGGAGCCCAGCACGTAGTACTTGTGGACAGTTTCCGGGAAACCTATGATTTGTTAGTTGAAAACATCACGCACATGGGGTTTAATAAGGAGTGTACGAGTCTATTTATGGACTATCGGGAAGCTCTTAAAAAACTCGCCGCCAAAGAAGAGGTCTTTGATCTGATCTTCATTGATCCCCCTTATTTAAATGACATGATCCCAGTGGCGGTAAAACAAATTCACAAACAATCCATGTTGTCTAAAACGGGAGTGATCGTGACAAAGGTCGATTCCCGGGAAGAGTTTTTCCAAGGAATTGATAATTTAAAAGTTGTCCTAGACCGTCGCTATGGAAATACCACATTGGTGTTCTACCAATACGAAACTGAGGAAGAGTAAATGGTTAATATTGCAGTTTATCCCGGATCCTTTGATCCAGTCAGTCTAGGGCACATTGATATCATTGAGCGGGCTTCTAAAATTTTTGACAAGATCATCGTGGCAGTTCTGATCAATACCGAGAAAAAGGGATTTTTCCCAATTGCCGAGCGGATCGAGATGGTCAAGTTAACTACCGAGCACATTCCTAACGTTGAAGTGCGTGGATTCTCAGGTCTTACCGTCAATTTCTTGAAAGAAGTGGATGCACGGGTTATAATAAGAGGACTTCGGGTCGTCTCCGACTTTGATTTTGAATTGCAGATGGCAAATGCCAATCGGGCGTTGGAGCCGGATATCGAAACATTGATGATGATGACCAGCCCACAATACTCGTATTTGTCCTCATCACTTGTCCGACAAGTGATGCACTTTGGTGGAAACCTGTCAGGATTTGTACCGGAAGCGATCATTGAACGGTTAAAACAAAATTATTATAAATAGAACAACAGGATCGGGGCTCTTTGAATTTGCGGGGTCTTAAGATCAATCTTTTAATAAGGTGGAGAAATAATGGAATTCGAAAGAAATGATTTAGGTAAAAGTAAAATTGAACTGGTCAGACTGGTGGAGATTCTCCAGGATGAAATCGATCAGTCCGGTAAGGTGCCTTTTTCCAATAAGGTAATGGTGAATCAGGAAATCATCACAGATATTATCAATGAAATTATTCAAAGTGTTCCAACTGATTTCAACACGGCTCAGTTTGTCTTGGCCGAGAAAGATCGGATCTTAGAAGAAGCCAATTCGGAATACAACCGGATCAAAATGGAAGCGGAAGAAATCATGCGCAGCCAGGTCAATGAGCATACCATCGTTCGGGCCGCCGAGGACAAAGCGCGGGATATGGTATCCAAAGCTCAGACTGAAGCCAAGAACATGCGCCTGGCCGCCAGAGACTATGCCTACGGATTATTATCGGACCTTGAAAAAGAACTGCAGCTACGGTCCAATGACTCCATGGTGGCTTTTAAAAAGGACATGGAAGATTTTGTCACGGGGTATCGTAAATCCATTGATTCGACCACTCAAACGGTTCGTGAGAACATCCAGGAATTATCCAACATGAAATAATGCTCTAAAATAGCAAATGCAAAATATTAAAACCCGCACGAGCGGGTTTTAATATTACCTAAAAAGTCCCAATCGATCATAACAAGGATCATCCCAATCGATCTTCACGTCCAGGGAAGCATAACTAGGGAATGGTGACCAGCATTACAACAGGCAGGTCGACTCGACTCGTTTTAAAAATCAAATCAAAGGGTGAAATAGATGAACTTTAGAAACAAGCCATTGCCGCTGCGGTTGGTAATTTTATTTGCAGGACTTTTTGTGTATTCTTTTGGCATCGTGCTGACCGTTAGAGCCAATATCGGCTATTCACCCTGGGATATTTTTCATCAGGGCATCGCCACTCGAGTCGGCTTGACCATCGGGAACATGAGTATTTTAGTAGGAATGGCGATCCTGGCCGTCAATTGGCTGTTAAAGGAAAAAGTCGGGGTTGCTACGATCTTGAACGTACTATTCATCGGAACGTTTATGGATCTGATCATCAATTCCAATGTCATCCCGAAAAACGATGGACTTTTTTCTGGAGCTTTTATGATGTTGGGCGGCTTATTTGTTATTGGGTTTGCAACCCCGATCTATTTATCAGCCGCTTTGGGAGCCGGGCCCCGCGATGGATTGATGCTGGTCTTGACCAAGCTCACTAAAAAAGACATCGCCTTGGTCCGAAATGCCATTGAACTCATCGTGACGGTCTTGGGCTACCTTTTAGGCGGACCAGTCGGTTTGGGGACAGTGCTCACTTTCCTGACCATGGGCTATTTTGTTAAGTTTGCCTTTTCAGTCCTTAAATTTAATCCCCAAGCCATCCACCATCAATACGTAGATAGTCTTTTTAAAAATAAGGAAAATGCCGAAGTCAAAGAAACTCTTTAAGGGCATCGAACTATAAAGATACACATAAGTAGGCCGTTAAGCCTGGGTTCTCATAATAGGAGGACCCAGGCTTAAATTATTATGGTTTGACTGGATCTGGTCTGTAAGCCGTTAATATTAACATCTGGATATCACGCTCAGTTGTAAGCTGTTTAAGCTGGAGTCTATCGTCTTAAAATAGCCGGCATTGTCTGTCCGTAAATAGTTGGATATAATGTCCATAATTATATTGTGGAGGACAAAAAGAGACCCTCCCTGACTCTATGGTTACCGCCGAGTCATCAGGGAGGGTCCTTACTAAGTTATTAGCATGATCAGTATATCAAAATATGTTTTAGAATGGAATCCCGATCAGGGTGTTTTTCGTTCGGAGTATGGAGAAAAGCATATGCCCTATCTGTCATCAGTCGCTTAAGGTCATTGGCTCACGCAGGAGATCCGCGACAGACGAGAATGGGGACGCCATGGTCCTGGTGCTTCGGCGCCTGCGCTGTACTGACTCCGGTTGCGGGAAAATCCATCACGAGCTTCCGGATCTTTTAACTCCTTATAAGCGGCAGACCACAACGATCCTTGAGCAGATCATCACCGGTCATCACGAAGCGGTGCCCGTTGAGAATTCGACCATTCGGCGGGTCAGGGCCTGGTTCCACGCCAGAGCCCACGTCTTAGTCGGAGCTCTGCTCAGTACATATGCTACAGTCACTCAGGACTATGGGGTCGACTTTTCCGATCTGCCTCAGTCCATACTCGACAGGATATTCTTCTTCGTAGGTGAGCCCGAGGGCTGGCTAAAAAAGGTTGTCCGGATCTTAGTCA
>JBAQDU010000044.1:0-58804 GCA_049294805.1 Clostridiaceae bacterium | reverse complement strand
ATGACATCCAGGCCCGGTACGAGCAGATACGTTGCACTTAAGCGGTCTGAACCGCCGTGTACCGAACGGTATGCACGGTGGTGTGAGAGGTCGGTAGCTGAAGTAATCAGCTACCTCCTACTCGATTCCCGTCCAGTGGGACAGGTTCAATTCATTTAGACCGGGAATCCCTCGGACTCACTAGGGAAGAATGTCACTGAAGAACTCATAGCGAATTCGGCCATCGACGCCCCAAAGGGAGGAACCCATTAATTTCGCGATGGTTGGTCCTTCGTCGATGAGGTTCATGGCATTTAAGCGCTGCCCCTTTTGGATGCCGGGTCCGGACATGAGGAACACCGTATTATAGTCCGGGATATGGGGCTCATAACCATGACAGGATTTATGGAGGCTATTATTCTCGGAAACTTCTTCGATGAAGTCACCCACCGGGGATTCATCAAAATAATAGCCGGGCCGGGCGTTTAGCATAAAGGTGCAATTTGGATCAGCTCCCTTGGATGCGGCGGTTGGACCATCCATAAAGTTCAAAATGCCGTTTTTATCATAGGCCGACAGCACCGTGAGATTATCACGGAGGAGTTGGACCACTTCGGGATGATTTTTATCAACATAAATATAGCCCGATCCATCACAACTTTTAAAGTAGGCTTTCCAATCCAGTATGTCATGTTCGATCATTTTTAAAAGACCCAGCTTATGGAGAAAAACATTGGGGCGAATGACCTTGGATACAGGCTTTTGATCGTGATCGCCCAAGATAATTACCACGGTTTTGTCCAACTTACCAGATTCTTTGAGAAAATCCACCCAGTCCGTAATGCGCTCGCCATGGCGCAGGATCGCATGGTTGGCTTCCTTGGAATCATACCCATGGTGATGGCGCATGGAATCCAAATCGACATAATGGACTAGGGTCAGGTAGGGCTGATATTTTTCAAACGTATATTTGGCGCTGGCATGAACAAAATGATCCAACCAGGGCTCTTGGATGCCTTGACGCAAATGGCCAAATTTACGATCCAATTCCAGACAGTAAGCTGGCGTACCGGCATTTAAAATTTGCGAAACTTGAGTCTGATAACCTCGAACCGGGAAGATCTCAGGCAGATTATAGGTGATGTTACTGCGTCCGGTAACTGGCCAGAGCAAAGCAGCAACTTTCTTTTTCATATTATGGGCCACATCCCAGATGGTCTCGCCATGGATGTCTTTGCGGTACCAATACCACTCGGGCTGGTTGTGATCTGGTTGGATTTTTGTATTGTTAATGACCCCATGGTTTCGCGGTGTCTTTCCGGTTGCAATGGAAACATGCGCCGGATAAGTGAGTGAAGGGCAGACACTGACGACCTCATCACAATAAGTTCCGTTTTCGATAAGCTGGGAAAAACCGGGAGTATCTTTAAGTTTTTGAAAATCCTTCGTACCCATGGCATCCAGTGAAATCACGACGATCTGCTCATGCATGTTGAATCATTCCTTTCTAGGTATTGATTCTATTGTATATCAGACCACTTAAAATTGCTGATAATTGTTATTAGTAGAAGTCCAAGGTGGTTAAATAATTTAGAAAGTATTGTACAATGAAGGATATGATCAACGTAATCATTGGAAGGATCTGGAGGGCTATATATGTTACCCATTGGGAATGACTGGGATGAAATTTTATCTAGTGAATTTGAATCCGATTATTATAAAAAACTCAATGAATATATAAGGACGGAATATCAAACCCAATCGGTTTACCCGCCGATCCACAATGTGTTCAATGCTTTAAAAGCGACTCCGTATCACCGTGTTCGAGTTGTGATCCTGGGGCAGGATCCGTATCATGGACCGGGTCAATCCCACGGTCTATGCTTTTCCGTGCAGTCGGGTGTAAAAGTGCCGCCGTCCCTGATCAACATTCAGAAGGAACTCCATTTAGAATATGGCTATCCCATGCCCAGCCATGGAAACCTCAGTGATTGGGCCAAGGAAGGAGTGCTTCTCCTCAATACAATTTTGACCGTTCGGGACGGCCTGCCGCTGAGTCATAAAGGCATTGGCTGGGAAAGGTTGACCGATCAAATCATCAAAAAACTCAACGAGCGGTCAGAACCCATGGTGTTTCTCCTATGGGGCGCATCCGCCCAGAAAAAAGCCGAACTCATAGACGCCGCCAAACATTTAGTTTTAAAAACAACCCATCCGTCACCGCTGTCGGCTTATCGAGGGTTTCTGGGGTGCGGTCATTTCCGCTTGGCCAACGAATTCTTAAAGGACCATGGCTTGGGCGAGGTGAACTGGCAGATCACGCCAGAAGATCCAATGCAAAGTAAGTAACGGATTCAACCCAACATGGCGAAGAAAACCAAGGTGAAGAAAACCAGAATGTAGAAACTCAAGATGGCGACGAAAACCAGGCGAAGGAAATCTATAGGTAAATCAAGGAAGAAAATCTAGACACGAAATCGAGTTTAAACGTTCTATAATTTATGATTTTACAGATGACCTACAAAAAAATGAGAAAAGAAAACCACAATCCGTCTGGAGTGTGGTTTTTTGTGGTTCAATAATAAAAAACTATTTAGTTGAACAGCAGGGGTCCGACCAAAGACCAGAGGATGACCCAAGCCCACAGAGCGGCTGCACCGATCCAACTCGCCTTCAGGACTTCTTTCATATTATTCGAACGGGCAATGCCCAACTGTCCAGCCAGGTTAGCGGTGGGATACATGGAGCCTGTGATCCGAGTTGCTGCCAAAATAGCAGTTGCCCAGATTTCCATTGGTAAGTTGACGGTTTTAACCACCGTGCTGAACATTTCATTTACGATATTAATTTCGGCAACAGCCGCTGCTTCAATTCCAAATCCGCCGACTAAAGAGGCGACGATAACAACGATTGCTTTGCCCCCGCCGGATACCAGGTTGGACAATAGGCTGCCTAATGCTTGGAAACCACCGCCCAAATTGATCATACTAAACATTGCTTCGAAGAAGATAAAGACCAGGAACATCCCAGTCATTTTAGCAGCACCGCTGACAAACTCCTCAACCGCATCATCAATGGGCATTTGGCTGCTGAGTGTGACGACTAAGGATAGGACGAGCATGACGATGATTGCGTAGCTGGTTCCCAATTTGGCATAAATACCATAAGCGACCAGTAGGATGAAGGATATTACAAAGAATAGAGTCGCCCGCTTTTCTTTTGGGGAAATTACGATGCTCTTCATGTCGATCATATCATCGGTAATTTCATAAACTTCAATTCCGCGATACTTCTTTTGGATCTTCAGAACGGCATACCAGGTAGCTCCCAGCCATACCAGACTAAAAGGAATAACTGCCCAAATCATGAGCTTTCCATAGGATAGTCCGGTGACTGCCATTGTCGCAATGGTAACGCCGGTTAGGGGCCCCATGATCAGACCCACTTCACCAGAAACTCTCAGTAATGCGGCCACCGCTGTGGGGGTCAGACCGACGGCTGCCACCAGTGGGATAATGACCGGTGCTATGACCGCATTTCCACCGGCTAGAGTGCCTAACAGGCCGCAAATGACAACGGAGGATACGATGGTTGCTAACATCCCTTTCTTTTCCGAGTCGACACCGATCTGTTTAACGATCCAATAGACCAAAGTATGGCTGACTTTAGCCTTGTTCATTAGGAAACCAAGACCACTACCAAACATGATGATAAGACCGATAGTCCCCAGGAAGGATCCCAGAGCGGCATTGAAGATGCCGGCAAGGTTCTGCAGATTTTGCCCCGTAAGAATCGCGGCGACGATAACACCCACCACTAATCCCGACAAGTTCGATTTGTTTTTGAACACCATGATCAGGTAGGCCACCAGTGGGATCAAAGCCAATAGAGACGGCTCTTTAATAATTGCCCAACTTCCAAATGCTAATTCCATAAAAATTTCTCCTCTTCTTTTTTTTATTATGAATATGAATAACCCTTTGTTTTTGACAACTAGGCGTAAAAAAGGGGGCGATGAAAGACCAGAATGGTGAATGACCCGAACCGATCCGGTCAATCCATTAGACGGCCATCTTTCAATTGAAGGTCTAGTCCAGATATCTCAGTCCATTGACCTTTTGAATTCCAAACCCGGGCGTCTCACTGACTGTAATGCGGTCTTCCTCGAAGATGGATCCACCGTCAATGGGATCTTCACTGCAAAGTACCGGACCATCCAGGTCGATTTTTGTAATAATGGATTTTGCACAGGCTAAATGGACGGCGGCATTGACACTGACTTTGGCTTCCAGCATACATCCGACCATACACTCCACATCATAGACTTCAGCAATGGAGCAGATTTTTAATGCATGATAAATTCCACCGGTTTTCATCAGTTTAATATTGATCAGGTCAGCCGCACGGTTTTGCAGAATCGTCAATACATCCCGGGGCGAAAAGGCGGACTCATCCGCCAGAACCGGAATGGATACATTGTTGGTAACATACTGTAAGCCGTCAATATCATGGGCGATGACCGGTTGTTCGACAAATTCGATATTAAGTCCTTCATCTTCCATTTTACGGAGAACTTTGACGGCTTCCTTGGCTTTCCAACCTTGGTTGGCATCAATCCGCAGATTGACATCATAGCCAACCGCCTGGCGGATCGCTTTCATTCGTTGGATATCCATGGCGGGATCTTTTCCGACTTTGATCTTGAGGGTTTTAAAGCCGCGCTTCACAGCGTCTAGGCTGTCTCTGGACATTTCTTCAGGATCGTTGACACTAATTGTGATGTCCGTGAGAATCTCTTTGCGATGGCCGCCCAGGAGCTTATAAACCGGTGAATTATAGAGCTGACCATACAGATCATACAATGCGATGTCCACTGCAGCCTTGGCGCTGTTGTTATGAAGTACTGATTTATCCAGTTTTTTCAGGATGTCTTCAAAATTATCCAGGTCCATCCCAATAATACTCTTGATGATATGGTCTTTTAGAGCGCCGATGATGGCTCCTTTGGTATCACCGGTGATTACACCGGTAGGGGGCGCTTCGCCATAGCCGATATTTCCGGTATCGGTATGGATTTCGACAATGATGTCCTCCACGCTGTAAACGGTCCTTAGGGCCGTCTTGAAAGGCGTTTTCAAGGGGACCGAAATTTCCCCGATTCGAATGTCTGTGATTTTCATATTTCCCTCCTTAGGAATGGATCGTTGATATAAATGACAAAAAACCCAGCAAAAAAACAAGCACTGTTTTTTTGCTGGGTTTCATTTACTCTAATACAAGGGTTGGATTGCATCCTATAAACAAAGCAGCTTTGGCAGATCAATGGATTGGATCAGTCGAAGAATTTAGTTTTCACTTCTTGATACTTTTTAATGGCATCCTTGTAGGAAACGATGATGGCCTTTTGGGACGTGCCATGATAGCGGCGAAGGATCTCCTGGCCCAAGGGCTCAAATTCCGTTAATTTTTTCCCGACAAAAAGCTTCTTGATAAAATCTTCTGTGATTTGTATGGTATGAGAGCAGCCTGCATCAATAATAACATCGGTTTTGACGTCTACTTCAAACGCCAGATAGAAAGAATTATAGATCACGGTTATGGCATTATCCAAATTGGTTCTGGATTCGCCGATGATATAAACCGTCTCTGCCTGATTCGATTTCATCGTGTGTACCACCTATCAGAGTGAATCGGTCTACTCTGTTTATTATTTTAACGTTTATATTCATAAACATCAATGAGTTAATCGATGTTTGGTGCCGCTTACCCTGAATATTGATTGATTTGCCGGTGATTTAGAATCATTTGAACTTACCCTTGACCTAAAATCCAACGGGGCAATTTTTTGCGGTTTATTTCATTTTGGCAGACCCTCCATCGTTATCGCTTAGGCCATCCCATTGACAGGAGAAAGGGTTGACCCATATAGTGACATCAGGGATCCTCTCTTAAAACGAGATCAGTAAACCTGGGGCATTTTAAAGCGGGATGGTCTATGAATCGCAAACTTTCGCTGCAAAAGCGGATCTATAGTTAGAGAACAATAGTATAACACGGGCCGGGCTAGTCTGGGATTGGGGTAGGTTGCTCAAAGATACATTTCCTTGGTCTTTGGGCAGATTCCAAGATCCAATTTTAGATGAGTTAACGTGATCGGTCAGATCAACTGAGTGAAAAGGAAATAAAAAAATGAATGAACCTAAAAATATCAATGAGATCATTCTGAATAGTGAACCCATTTTTGCAGGAGACTACCTAACGATTGACCGGGTCATGGTGGAGCTGCCGGATGGGCGCAGAGCATACCGCGATGTGGTCCGCCACCCTGGTGCAGTGGCCGTATTGGCATTAAACGATCAAGGCGACATTCTTCTGGAGCGGCAGTATCGAACGGCTTTGGATGAAGTGATCCTGGAAATTCCGGCCGGAAAAATCGATCCCGGTGAGGATCGAGGATTGGCCGCTGCCCGAGAACTGGAAGAAGAAACCGGGTTTCGATCAAACCAACTGAATTTCTTAGGCGATGTGATTTTAGCGGCCGGTTATTCGGATGAGAAAATATCGATCTATTTAGCCACTGAACTCATCCCCGGACGGGCTAAACTCGATGAGGATGAATTCCTGGAATGGCATTTTGTTCCCCGAAATGAGGTGCTGGACTTGATCCGACACAACCAAATCCAGGATTCTAAGACCATCGCAGCCCTGATGTTCTTAAAGCTACAAGGCGAAACCCTTGATCAAGCGCGGTAGCCATCCATGAACCAAAAGCGAAATCCACCAGGTGATGGTACCTGGTGGATTTCACTTTTTAGGTGGAGATTTTTTAAGTTCAACCAATTAGAGTTACTCTGAATTTGGTTTTGAGCCTAGCTCCTTGGCTTCATGGGAAAGCTCCCAGAAGTAGAGGGAAGCAATGGAATTATAGGGAGAGAGTCGTTGGCGAATCACTTCAAATTGAGTTTTACTGAGTTCAGTTAACCCATAGAGATTCATGATGCCCCGGCGAATGGCTAAATCACCATAGCTTAATACATCAGGTCGCTCCAGGGCAAAGATCATCAGCATTTGTGCCGTCCAGACCCCGATCCCGGGAAGTTTGGTGAGGGTTTTGATCAACTCGTCATTGGTCATGGTTTCAAGTTCAGCTAAACACAGTTCTCCAGTGGAGACCATGGCCGCAGCAGTCTGGATCCAATCCGTTTTCTTGTAGGACAGACCGCAGGCTTTGAGCGTTTCTCGGTCCAGGGCACAAATCGTCTGTGGGGTGATTTCACCGGTTAGTTCCTTGATCCTTGACCACACAGTAAAATAGGCTTTTTTGGCGATCTGTTGACTGACGATGGATGAAACCAAAGCTTCAAACAGGTCAGGGGTCAAAGGCCGTTGGATGATTCCAATGGAGGCGATCGCCTCGCCTAGGATTGGATCTTGTTTTGTTAAATACTCTAATTCCCGTGGACCGTAGTTAAAATATTGAATGGGTGATGGGTTTTTGGTCATGGCCGCTTCCGGAAGGATTTTTCAGCAATGGCCGGAAGGACAACGATCATACCCAATGTCGCGGCGAGTAGGATAATAAACATCCCGCCAAAGAGGAGCTTGGCATCGATCTTCACAAAGAAGAAGAGCAGGACAGGCACCGCTGCAAAAGCAATGGACAGCATGGAGGAGATCACCCCGTTAAAGTTCTGCTTGACGGCCCGTTGTTCTGACGTCCAATTAAGGACGGGCTTCATGACATCAATTGAGATCATGAGCAAGTTCATCAACAGGGAGAACAAACCACCAAGAATCAAACCAAGGCCGATGGAATAAAGGGGAGGCTGCACCAAAATGCTTAATGGGATCAAAATAATCGAAAGTCCAATGAATTGAACGAGGAACGCCGGGAGCATTTTAGCCAGAAGCTGGGTCCGATAGGGCACCGGTATATATTTCATAAAAGAGAAATTGGAGCCTTCTCGGGAGATGGCGGTTGCCGAGATCAAATTAAGGCCGGAGTAAAAGACCATAACGGCGACAATGGCAATGACGATGAGGTCAGGTGGGATCAACCCTCTGATCTCATCGAGATTTAATATTTTTAGCTCCGCTAAAATCTCATTGATTGAGCCGCTGAGTAACATTGGGAAGATGATGAACAAGGGAAGGATCAGACTCAAGAGGATGCAGTTTAAAAAATAAACCGGTGTCCGCAGAAGGAGTTTCAATTCTTTCCCGGCAATTGCCAACACCGCATGGTTGGCTTTGGTCGAAGTCGACCACTCTTTGGTGGAAAGCTCTTTTCGGCGCATACCGGATTCGGTAAGTCCCTTAGCCCCATCGATAAACAAGACGTTGCCAACCTGGTAAAACAGAAAAATCGCAACACCTGAGATCAGAAGGGTCAATGGCAGGTAGATGACTAATTCTTTCAACCCACCAACCAGGGCCTGATTCATCAAAGTGACCGTTGGGAAAATGATCGATAACACATTGAACAGTGGTCCCGAGCTTTGCACTAGGGCAGGCAGACTCCCGTCTATCGTGGTGCCCAATCGCTGCATTAAACCGTTGACCGATAAGGCAGCACCAATGGCAATGAGGGTGGAAACCATGGTAAAACGATCCTTATTGCGGAACAATTTGGAAAATCTCATCAGGATCATGCATAGGATCGCCATAATGACCAATGGAACAATGGGCAACAAGATGATCGCCACGAGAGCTTTGATGTAAAATCCAAAGTTCTGACCATCCATGTAGCCAAAGGCGACAATGGACGGATAAAACAATACGAACGTAGTGATGATCTCATAAAACATGACAACAAAAAATTTGGACAGGACAATCGAACCCGGCTTAATGGGAAGATAGAGGTAATTTTCGATGTCACTGGAAAAATAAAATACACTCATGATATAGAAGAAGGCAAAAAATAACACCAGCATGGATGCCCCGAATAAGAGCAAACGTAGGAGTAAGTCCGCCATGCCCAAACTCTGCAGGGGTTTATACAGTTCGATGATGATGGGCGTGAAGGAAATACCTGCTAACAAAAGGACGAGCATCAGTCCCAAGACCTTAAAGATCCCTTTGATTTTCCCACCGGTTCGGCCTGCGCCGAGTTCCATAATATCCTCGGACTTAAACATGGTTTTAAAAAGCATTAGTGTTTTACTCATTTTCAGTCAGCTCCAGGAACATTTCCTCCAACGTGCCGTGCTGGCCTAACTCATCCCGCATAGTCTCGACCTTCCCGACATAGAGCAGCCGCCCTTTATTAATGATACCCACTCGGTCGCAGATCTTTTCGGCGACATCCAGGACATGGGTCGAGAAAAAGACCACATTGCCTTTATCGGCATGTTTGCGCATTTTGTCTTTCAGGATAAATGAAGATTTTGGATCTAAGCCCGTCATGGGTTCATCTAAGATCCAAGCGTTGGGATCATGGAGCAAGGCCCCCATAATCACAATTTTCTGACGCATACCATGGGAATAACTTTGGATCTTATCCCCCAAAGCCGAACCCATTTCAAAATCATGGGCCATTTCTTCAATGCGGCCCTTGCGGACATTGGTCGGGACTTCATAGATATCGCCCATGAAATTCAAGTATTCAATGCCCTTGAGCCGGATGTAGATATCTGGGTTATCCGGTACGTACCCGAATTCCATTTTGGCCCGAATGGGATCGGACAGGATATCGATGTTATTGACGAAGAGCTCTCCTTTGGTGGGTGGAGTGATTCCAATGAGCATTTTGATCGTGGTGGTCTTGCCGGCACCGTTGGGCCCTAAAAAACCGAAGATTTCCCCTTCTTTGATATCTAAGGTCAGGTCATCAACTGCCAAGTGGTTGCCGTTATAAATTTTGGTGACATTCTTAAAACTAAGCATAATTTCCCCTTTCATACTGGTGATCGATTGCATATATTATAACAACAATACAATCGGTGGATTAACTTTGAATTAAATGTTTCAAGAATTGGGAGGATTTCGGGTGATTTTAAATCATTTGGTCGAATTAGCCGATTTAACCGATGAGTTTTCAATGGGCCGATAGTTCTCAAGAGCCTTTAGTTTTCATTAGAACTTTATAAATTAAGTAATATAGTTAACTTTAGAAACACTTAGAAACTCGTAATGGATTTAATTTTAGATGGTTTGATCAATATAAAATTTCTATTTTTTGAAGGTATGTTGATTTTGTTATATACTAAGGAGAACGGCATTTTTGCCGAAAACGGAAAGGAGCTCAACGAGCGATGCAGCAATGGTTTTTATACTTCGTCGGAACGACCTTGATGGTTCTAATGCTTAAGGCACTTGTCCGGCAGTATGTGTGTTTTCGAATCATTGTGCCCACCTCTTCCATGGCCCCGACCATTCAGCCGGGGGATCATATTTTGGTCCGTCACCAAACAGGCATCGACCGGGCCCAACGCGGCGCCTTGTTAGTGTTTCGCTCCACCCAGCACCAAAAAGGAGACGGCAGTGTCCTGATGATCAAACGACTCATTGGACTCCCCGGAGAAACCATCGAGTTAAGAAAAGGTGATCTGTTGGTCAATGGCCAAGTAACCCCGGAACAATATATTGAATTTCAACATACATTTGATGGCAAGTATCTCGTTCCCGGAGGCTGTTATTTATTTTTAGGGGACAACCGGCCTGCTTCTCACGATGCCAGATACTGGGACGTGCCTTGGGTCCGGGAAAAAGAAATTATTGCCCGGGCCGGCCTTCGAATTTGGCCGGTTCGGCGGTTTGGATTTATTCAGTAATTTTTAATAATTAGTTAGTACAATAAAATGATGTCAATACGTAGGAAGACATGGATCATAAAGATCCTTCGGCATCCGCTATTGATACTACAGCAAAAATTAAGCTCAACAGACCAGACATAAACGAAAGGGTCATACCATGAATTTACAAACTAGAATTGAAAGCTATAAAGAGGAAATGATTAAAGATTTGCAGCGGCTGATCGCTCATAACTCCATTCAAGGCGAACCGGCGCCGGGTGCACCAAATGGGCTGGCAGTTGCCCAGTGCCTGGAGGAAGCCATCGATATTGCCCAAGGTATGGGTTTTGCCACCCAAAACATTGACGGTTGGGCCGGCGAAGTAAGCTTTGGCGATTCACCGGAGTATGTCGCCGTCTTAGGTCATCTGGATATTGTCCCGGCGGGCAATGACTGGACATACGACCCCTTTAAAGGGGAAGTGGACGACGGCAAACTGTATGGTCGGGGGACCAATGACGATAAAGGACCGCTTTTGGCCGCTCTATACGCCTTAAAAGCCTTAAAAGACGAACAAGTCCAATTGGGCTCGACGGTTAAAATCATCATGGGGACCTGTGAGGAAACGGGTGGACCGGACATCGAACACTACCTCAAAACCAATGAACAGCCCAAGGCCGGTTTTACACCGGATGCTTCCTTCCCGGTAATCAACGCGGAGAAGGGCATCCTGAATTTTACCTTGACCAAGAAACTTAAAACCAGTGAGATCAAGATCCTGGAATTAGCAGGTGGCAATGCCTCCAATATGGTCCCGGATAAAGCCAAAGTAGTTTATTTAATAGGTGAAACGGAAAGTCAGATGGTTCTAAAGGGCCTCTCGGCCCATGGTTCGACCCCTGAACTCGGAAAAAATGCCATTTTTAAATTATTCCGCAGAATGAGACAATTGGATAAAAGACTGGCCAAGGACCTGGATTTTCTCTTGGAAGCCTTTGCGGATTCAAACGGTGAACATCTTGGGATTGGCCTAGTAGATGAAGCATCGGGTCAATTGACGATTAATCCCGGCGTCTTGCGTTTTTCAGAAGGAGTGATGACTCTGGAAGTGAATTTAAGGATCCCGGTGACCTTTACCGACCAGGATGTCAAGGACAGGCTGCGCCTCAAATTTGCCGGCAGTGGATTTGACATTACGTTTGGTGAATTCACAGAACCCCTCTATTACCCCGAAGACTTGCCCATGATCAATTCTCTCATGGAGGTTTATCGCCGGGTGACCGGAGATCAAGAAGCCAAACCCATGGCGATCGGCGGCGGCACCTATGCCAAAGCCATGGATAATGTAGTGGCATTTGGACCGGGCTTGCCCGGACGCCAGGACGTGGATCACATTGCCGATGAATATATCTTCATCGAAGATCTGATGACGTGGACCAATCTATACGCAGAAGCCATTTTGGCTTTGTCCCATATAAAATAAAGCCCTGATACAGGAGGAGAAAAATGAGTGAAGATAAAAGGAACCGGAAACCGGGTGGGCCGGAACCGCCAAAACCAAATATAAAAAACCTCGGACTGATGATGGTCTTGTTAATAAGCATGGTGTTCATGTTCTGGAATATCAATAACATCGGAACACCCCAGACCGTTGAGGCGGGCTACACCGATCTCTCACAGGCCTTGACCGCTGATACCATCAAAACTTTGGATTATGACAAAGGGACCGATGAAATAATCTATCAATTGAAAACCGGGGATGCCCGCTATCGTACCGTGGTATCAGAGACCCTGGCTGCCGATATTGTCGGCCAGGCTGCAGCCAAGAACATTCCGGCCAAATTGGTATCCAGTACTGATTTTCTGACCATGATCTTAAATATTGTACCGATCATCCTCATGGTTGTATTTTTCGTTATGATCTTCCGGATGTTCTCCCGGTCGATGAGTTCAAAAGGCGGTGGCATCATGGGTCTTGGTAAAAGTACCGCCAAGCTCTATGAACAAAACACGGGCATATCCTTCAAGGACGTAGCAGCCCAGGAGGAAGCTAAGGAATCTTTGACGGAAATTGTTGATTTCCTGCACAATCCTCAAAAGTATGCGGCCATCGGTGCAAGATTGCCCAAGGGTGCCCTTTTAGTAGGACCTCCCGGAACCGGAAAAACTCTCTTGGCCAAAGCCGTAGCCGGCGAAGCCAATGTACCGTTCTTCTCCCAGTCCGGTTCGGCGTTTGTAGAAATGTTTGTCGGAATGGGCGCAGCCAGAGTCCGGGATATTTTTAAAGAAGCCGAAGCCAAAGCCCCTTGTATCATTTTTATCGACGAAATCGACGCCATCGGAAAAAGCCGGGAAACCGGTATGCCCGGTGGAAATGATGAGCGGGAACAGACCTTAAATCAACTCTTAGCTGAAATGGACGGGTTTGATTCCACCAAAGGAGTCGTTATTCTAGCCGCCACCAACCGGCCGGAAGTCTTGGATAAGGCGCTGCTTCGGCCCGGCCGGTTCGACCGCCGAATCATTGTCGATGCCCCGGATCTTAGAGGCCGTGAGGCAATTCTTAAAGTCCATTCCAAAGATGTTAAAATGGGCGATGACGTTAACCTCCTGGAGCTTGCCCAGTCAACCCCGGGTGCAGTTGGCGCAGACCTTGCCAATATCATCAATGAAGGTGCGTTGCGCGCCGTTAAAAACGGACGCCAGTTTGTTAAGCAGGAAGATCTGATGGAAGCCATTGAAGTGGTCATTGCCGGTCAACAGAAAAAAGACCGGATCATGTCCCCCAATGAAAAACGCATCGTATCCTTCCATGAAATCGGTCATGCCTTGGTCGCAGCCTTACAAAAAAATACGGACCCCGTCGTAAAGATCACCATCATCCCAAGAACCATGGGATCCTTAGGCTATACCATGCAGGTCCCCATGGAAGATAAATATCTGATGAGCAAACATGAGATCCTGCAGGAAATTTCAATTCTATTAGGTGGCCGGTCTGCCGAAGAAGTTGAATTTGGAAGCATCACCACGGGAGCCTCCAATGATATTGAACGGGCGACCGCCATGGCCAGACGGATGATCTCCATGTACGGCATGAGTGATACCTTTGACATGATGGCGCTGGAATCCAATACCAATGTCTACCTAGACGGCCGGCCCATATCAAATGTCAGCCCGGAGACTCAGACGAAATTGGACATGGAGACCCATGCCATTATTAAACAATGTCATGATGTGGCTCGAAATCTTTTAGCTGAAAACCGGGAGTTATTGACCGCGGCAGCTGAGAGGCTTCTGGAGAAGGAAACCCTAAGTGGGGCAGAACTCGTTGCCATCATTAAAGAATTTAAAGGCGACGCTTTTATTAAAGATGAAAAACCACTGGACACACAGGGACGATTATCAGAAGGGATCAGTAATTTAGGCGGCGAAGATCAATTAGCAGCCCCTGAAACTGAAAATCCATCCATCCCAATCGTTCAAACTGATCCAATGGATCCAATTCAACCAATGGATCCAATCCAACCAATGGATCCAGTCGATCCAATCGATCCAATCGAACCAATCGATCCAATCGATCCACTCGAACCAACTAAACAAATCGAACCAACCGAACAAAGCAAACTTTAGGGCACTAAGCCCCTTTTGGGGAGGAAAATAAATTTGTCAAAAGAACATTTGGAACTCGATCGGTCACGGCCGGCGGTGATTGAAGAAATCGATCATCTGGCCTCCGTGACAAACACCCTTGATCGATCGATCAGGGAATTGGCAGGCCAAAAAAAGAATCTGTCGGACTATCTGGTGGAATACCGGAAACAGATGATCGAGGAAAATAAATTCGATGAGGATAAACCGCTGGATGCATTTGATCATGAAATGTTTGCCAAAGAAGAGAACTATAAAACAGTTCTGCGGCGCATCAATGAACTCCAGGATCTCATCGATACCCCTTATTTTGGAAAGATCACGTTCTCCGAAGATGAAATCACCGATGAAATTTATATTGGAAAGTATGGATTCATTGATGAGGCCAACTATGAGCCACTCATTATTGATTGGCGAGCACCCATTGCTACATTGTTTTATCATGGTGGGTTAGGTCAGGCAACCTATAATACACCCAATGGAAAATCCATTGCTCAGATCAAAAACCGCCGACAATTCATCATCCGCGCCTCTAAGCTTTTAGGGATGTTTGATGCGGAAGTGGAAGTTCGCGATGAGATCCTGCAATACGTCCTCTCATCCAACGCCAATGAAAAACTCAAAGACATTATTATGACCATCCAGCATGAGCAGGATGAGATCATTCGCTACCAGCCCCAAGGGGTTGCAGTCGTCAATGGAGTGGCTGGTTCCGGAAAAACTACCATTGCCTTGCACCGGGTAGCTTGGTTATTGTACAACTATCGTAAAAAACTCGAAGATAAAGTCTTGATCTTAGGACCCAATAACATCTTCATGGAATATATTTCTCAAGTTCTACCGACCTTAGGGGAAACCGGAGTACGTCAGAATACCTTGACGGATTTTGTTACAGACCTTTTGGATGAGCGCAATCTGGACATTCTTCCTCAGGAAGATTTCCTAGAGGCCATCGCCCAGGGCGACCAGGAACTATTCAATGACGCCGAGTATAAACGTTCCCCTGAGGCATTGGCTTCACTGGATCGTTACATCAAGAGTCTGGAAAAAGACATGTATCGGACCGAAGACATCAAATTTTTAGGGGAGACCCTAATGACCGGCCGGGAAATGACCGAAGCCCTGACCAAAGATTTTGCCCATATGTCATTGATGCATCGAGCCCTTCGGATCAAGCGCATTATTATCAATCGGATGAGGGCAGTTCGGAATGAACGACTCCGTCAAATTGAACGGCGCTATAAAGATACCATGAAAAAATTGGAAACCGGCCAGACGTTTATGGAAGACACAACGATCTCCCGCTGGCAGGAAATCAGAAACCTGGTCAACCAAGTCATTGATTTCCGCAGTGAGATCACCTACCTTGGAAAAGGCAACATTCGGGAACTCTACATGCGCCAAAACACCATGCGGATCCTGACCCATGAAGATCTGATCCCCATGCTGTACCTTAAGTACAAATTGGAAGGGATCCGGCTACCCTTTGAAGTCCGTTACCTGGTCATCGATGAAGCCCAAGATCTATCCTTAAATCACTTTAAGATCCTCCAGGAAATTACCGGTTGCAGCAATGCCACCATTGTAGGGGATCTAAATCAACGGCTGATCAGCTGGAATGATCCGGGCTTTTTAGAGGTCGATCAAGTATATGATCACGTTGTGCACTTTAACCTCAATAAAAGTTACCGTTCCACCGATGAAATCGTCAAATATTCCGATACCTTCTTGCAACATGGCAGCTCCGAATCCCTGCGCCATGGTGATCCGGTCACTGTGGTTTCGACCAAGGACCTACCTAGCAGTGTAGCGCTGATCAAAGAGCAGTACACCAAAATGAAGGCAGACGGCATGGAATCCATTGCCATTATCACTCGGGATATTGATACGGCCACCGACTTAAACAATCTGTTGAGAAATGAGATCTACTATAAGTTCATCCGTACTCAAGATGGTGTCTATTCCAGCAATACATTGCTCCTATCTGCATTTTTGGCCAAAGGCTTAGAGTTTGACGGAGTGATCCTAGTGGACACGAAGCCGGATCGGCCAAAACCAGATCTCGTGAAATATATTATGAGTACCCGAGCCTTACACCAGCTTTATGTCATTGAAACAGACCAGTAAAACGAAATTTCATGGATACGGTCTAAACCAACCGAACGAATCTATGATGACCCCATGTTATGGATGGATAATCTGTGACATGGGGTCAATTTCCTTAAATCAAGGCTCAATAACCAGGGAGTTAGCCAGGCGCTGGACCAAGTAACAAACATACGGACTATAAGTTAAGAAAAAGATCCAACAAAAAATAAAGCGAAAAAATAAGTCAGAAGTAATAAAAGTCCAACCAACTTGATCTCGCCGAAAGATAGCGGATTCAATCAACTGAGATTAAATGGTAGAATCTAAGCTAAGGACTATGAGTTTAGATTTTAAAAATGATTGGATGAAGAATTCTAAACTTAAAACAAGGGGACCTTTACATTACAGAAACTGGAGATTCAAAAAAATGAGAAAATCGATATATAGCATGACTAAACCACAGCTGCAACAGTGGCTCTTGGATAACGACGAAAAAAAGTCCCGAGCTGATCTGATCTGGGAATCATTGTATCAAGACCTGTCCACTAATTTTGAGGAAATGACCGCCCTATCAGAACAACTTCTAAGGAAGCTTCAAGATCAATTTTTGATCAATCCGCTAACCATCGTTGAAATTCAGGAAGGGGGGGATAAAACCACTAAGTTTTTGTTCCGCCTCGCCAGTAATGCCCTGATCGAGACGGTTTTAATGCACCAAACCTACGGGTCCTCGGTGTGTGTTACAACTCAGATCGGTTGTAATATCGGCTGTCGCTTTTGTGCATCAGGTCTATTGACAAAACAAGCGGACTTAGAAGCCGGTGAAATTGTTGCCCAGGTCGTTTTCGTCAAACGCTACCTAAAAGAGCGATCTTCAAGCAACCAAGTAACTCATATTACAGTCATGGGGATCGGCGAACCCTTTGACAACTATGATGAAGTGATCCGGTTTTTGTCCATCGTTACGGATCAAAAGGGGATGTCCATTGCTCCCCGACGCATTACAGTGTCCACCAGCGGGCTGGCTCCAAAGATTCGCCGGTTTGCTACAGAAAGTCTGCCGGTCAATTTGGCCGTATCACTGCATGCTCCCAATGACCAAATCAGGTCCCAATTGATGCGAATCAATGATGCCTATCCCATGGCGGAACTGTTTGATGCCATTAAAGAGTATATTGCCAAAACCAAACATCGGGTTTTCTTCGAATACATCATGATCAAGGACCTCAACGATCAAAAATCCCATGCAATTGAACTGGCAGAATTGCTGTTGCCTTTGGGCAAATATGCCTATGTCAATTTGATCCCCTATAATCCGGTTGAAGAAAACTCGTTCTTGCGCAGCGAGCGGCCCACCATCAATAAATTCTTGGATGAATTGATGCAAAGCGGCGTCAATTGCATCGTCCGAAAAGAATTAGGCGCTGAGATCGACGGAGCTTGTGGTCAGTTGCGAAGCCAGTATATTAAGCAGGAAATCCAGATCCTTTAACACCAACCATTGAAAGGCATTTTGTGGTATTTAAAGGTCTTTAAATAACTCAATGACTTAATAAATAACTCAATGACTTAATAAATAACTTAATAATTGGCCTAACTGAAGCAACCCAACTCAATTGAATGACCTAAAATTAAGAAAATCTCCTACCCCTTTGTGATCAAGATCGATCACGATGGGATGGGAGATTTCTCGTTGCATTGCGATTAAATTTTCTTCTTTTAGAACCGTATCTCGCTTTATTAAACTTGGGTCTCTTAAAGTTTACCCAACGGCTTTATTGAAACACAGGAGAGAATCAATTTGGATTTCATCAGCCGGCTAAGTTCCAGGGTGAACTCTTTACCCCAAGAACTGACATAGAGAACGGCATCATCCCCAGTTACATCAAGACCGGTCACTAAGACCCAGTGACTGCTGAAGTCCTTTCGGTAAATTTCTTCATGGGGCAGCTCTTGACGGGGATTATTGGGACCCAGCAAAAGGGCAACGGGACGATTATCCTCCAACGATTTTGAAATAAAGAGGATCATCTCTTTGCGTTTGACTGAACCTGAGCCTAAAATGATAATTGAGTCCGATTCGATCTTTTGACCTTTGCTTTGAAAGAGTTTGCGCGCGCCTCGAATGTATTTTCCTGGAGTTAGGACAGGTCCTTGGAGATAGGATAGGGTCTCTTCCTGGAGCTGTTTCATATCCGCAAGGCTTAACGGCTTTTGGGTAAACCAAGCATAAGTATTGGCTAATGCAACGGGTCCACAGCCGGTTTTCACATCATACTGGCTCTTAAACCACATTTGGTCGCCGCCAAAATAATCATCCACTATATCGAATTCTTGGACTAGCCTAAATGATTTGGTCATAATCAGAAATCTCCACCCACGACGATTTTATCAGTTTCAATGGTCAGTTGAGGAATCAGGCCGTGATCACGAACGATCTGCTCTGCTTCACTTAAAATCGAATGGCCATTGGAACTGGAGCTTAAGACAATTTCTGCAATAAACCGATTGCCTTCATCACGCAGGCGGATATCATGGAGAGACTGGACCCCGTTGACTTCATTGAGTTCTTGCTGCAGGTGCTTAATAACTGCCACCCGGCCTTCATCGGCCAAATGGATCGGATCCATGTGGATCACCAGGTCAATGCCCAGTTCAGTTTTGACCCGGTTTTCCAAAGCATCGACAATATCGTGGATTTGAGTCAAGAGGATGTCTTCCCGAACTTCAACATGGGTCGTGGCAATAATGGTGTTGGGTCCATAATTATGGGCAACCGTATCGTGGACGCCGAATATTTCGTCGCTGGAGAGCAAGATCTGCTCCATTTCTTTTATGACTTCCCCGTCCTGCTGAGTGCCCAATAGAGGATTTAACGTATCTCGAATCAAGTCAAAGGCGTTTTTAATGATCATACCGGCAACAAAGATCCCGATGAAACCATCGATTTCAAAACCGGTGAACTTGGAAAACAATAATCCAACTACCACCGTTGAGGAAATCAACACATCGCCCTTGGCATCCAAAGCCGATGCTTTTAATGCGGAGGAATTGATTTTTATTCCAAGGGTTTGGTTGAAACCAGAGATCCAAATTTTAGAAAAAATGGATATAATAAACAGGATCACTGGCACCCATTGAAATTCCAAGGGAGTTGGATTCATGATTCGTTCAAACGAAGAAACCAGGAACTGGATCCCCACATATAGGACCAAGATGGATACCACCAGGCCCGAGAAATATTCGATCCGACCATGCCCAAAGGGGTGGTTCTCATCAGCCGGCTGGTTGCCCAGTTTAAATCCGATCATGGTGATCAGGGACGAGGCGGTATCGGATAGGTTGTTGAATGCATCGGCTGTGACGGAAATACTATTTATGAGGATCCCGACAATTAATTTGATGCCAAAGAGCATGGCGTTTATGAGGATCCCAACAAAGGAACCCAGATAGCCATAGCGTTCGCGGATCAAGGGATCCTGTGGATTATCATTTTTAACAAAGTGCTTGATCAGAAATTCAGTCATTTTGGTCTCCTTGGCTCTCTAAAGCAGCCTGGCAGGAATGAGAAAAAGGTAAGTGATTTGGGACTAATCACTATAATATAACATAGAAACATTTTAAACTTTGGCAAAGCTCAGAATTTAAAAGATTGTTTACGCCGCTGAGGCAGATAATCAATCTCACACCCCCCTTGAGACTTTGTTATACTAATAGGAGAGTTTGAATTTAGTTATAATTTAAAGGAAATTTTATCGAAAAATTTAGTTGATTGATCAAAGAAAAATCTGGAGGATAATACGATGACAAGTAAAGAATTAGCACAGGATCTAATTGAGTTTTTGCATAAGGGAGCCAGTGCCTACCAGGCCGTTGATGTGATGGTAGAGGAATTGGAAGCGGCCGGCTACCGGGAGATAAAGAGTGAAGAACCCTGGACGCTGGCCCAAGGCGATAAAGTGTACTATATTAAGAACGGCTCATCCATCATTGCAGTGGATCTTGGAGAAGGGACTTACCAAAATGGCTTCCGCCTCATCGGCTCCCACTCCGATTCCCCGTCCTTTCGGATAAAGCCCAACAGCGAAATGCGCTCCGAAGGCTTCGTTAAACTCAATACAGAGGTTTATGGCGGGCCGATCCTAAATACTTGGTTTGATCGGCCCCTGTCCGTTGCTGGTCGAGTCGCTCTAAAGTCAGAGGATATCATGAAGCCGATCTTGAAAAACATAAATATCCAACGCCCCATTCTGTACATTCCCAATCCCGCCATTCATATGAATCGGGATGTTAATAAGGGCGTCGAACTCAATAAACAGACCCAAGTACTACCGATCATAGCCTTGGAGGAAACACCGGGAGAAGACAAGATCTTCTTGAATCTGGTGGCCGCAGAGCTGGACGTTTTAGCTGATGATATCCTGGATTTTGAACTATACTTATATGAAACTGCCAAAGGTCAAATTATTGGTTTAAATGATGAATTCATCTCCTCCAAACGAATGGATAATTTGGCCATGGCCCATGCTTCCATGAGAGCCTTAACCCAAACCAAAGGCAAAGGGATCCGAGTAGCGGCTGTCTTTGACAATGAAGAAGTGGGATCTAAAACTAAGCAGGGGGCAGGATCGCCGATGCTGGCAAACCTGTTGGAACGAATTGTGTTTGCCCTGGGGGGCTCCAGAGCGGATTTTTTGGAAGCACTGGAAAAATCCTTCCTGATTTCAGCGGACTTAGCTCATGCAGTCCACCCGAATTTTCAGGAGTTTGCTGATCCGACCAATAAGCCTAGGATCAATCAGGGCCCTGTTATTAAAATCGCAGCCAACCAAAGCTACACCTCGGATGCTCAATCCACAGCTGTATTCAAAGGCATCTGTGAAAAAGCCGAAATTCCCTGTCAGGTGTTTGTCAATCGATCGGATAAAGCCGGTGGTTCCACCATTGGACCCATCTCCTCATCGATGCTGCCCATCCGATCGGTGGATATTGGAACACCCATCCTTGCAATGCACTCCATCCGGGAACTGGGTGGGGTAGAAGACCATTATTTTGTTTACCAGGCGTTCAAAGTTTTTTATTCTATTTAGGATTATAATGAAGTTGTCACTAATCACAAGGTAATAATTAAAGGGGGAATTAAAACAAAATGGTAAATGTTGTAAATGAAATTTGGAAATGTAAAGTATGCGGCAATGTGGTAGAAGTACTTTTTGTTGGTGGAGCTGCCTTAGTCTGCTGCGGAGAAGATATGGTCCTTTTAGAGGGCAACACAGTGGATGCATCCTTGGAGAAACACGTTCCAGTAGTAACGGCCGTCGACGGTGGCGTTCATGTTGTTGTCGGATCAGTTCCTCATCCTATGGAAGAGGCTCACTATATCACAACTATTGAAGTACTGACCAAGACCGGCTTAGTGTTAAGACAGAACTTAAAACCAGGCATGGCTCCAGAGGCAACTTTTAAGGTCAATATTGACGAAGTTGAAGTTGTTCGGGAATACTGTAATCTTCATGGATTATGGCTCGCAAAGTAGCATAAAGTGAAATAGCCGTGTTTTAAAACAATACCCAGCCCTAAAATACGCTGAGCCAGCCTCAAATTGAGGTAGACTCAGCGCTATTTTTTATAATCATTAACTTACCTAAAGTTAGAAACCATCTGAAATAATGAAATTATCTGAAGTCATCTGAAGCATTAATCTGATTTTATTCTGAATTTTATACTAATGGGGATGGGATTCAACTGGCTTTAATCCAGTTTTCATATAATTCCGTTATGGTAATAACAGACAAGCATACAATTGTGACAATCTGCTATAATTTAGGTAGATGGCATGGCTTTTTTATCTTTTTACCGAGCGTTTTCTAAGATCCTAGCCGCTTAACGGCATTTAACAGCTTCTGATAAACAGGCATTAGACCGAATGATTTAAAGGTAGGGGATGATTCACCCCGGAGGGAAAATAATGGAAATTATAATTTTAGTATTGATTATTTTTGCGATATCCAGCTGGGTGAAGGGCATTGGTGCGCAAAGCCCCAATAACTCAAACCGGACCACCCGAGGCAATACCAATCAAGGGTACACCAGGACCGGTAATCGTGCCGATCAGGACACCCCCTGGCAAGCGAAGGGATCCTATGATCAAAATACCATGGCCAAGACTCAAGAGCAGGTGGATTATCAAAAAGTTACCAATCGCAACGATAATCTGCGGGCCCTTGAAGAGCGCTTAGCTAAATCGCTTAGATCCATCAGTGCTGAGCCGGCTCAATCAAGATCCAGAAACTATACCAATTCGACGACTGTTAATCGAACCATCCCGAGGAACATGAGAAGTGGCAATAATGCAATGCGCAAATCCACCTACAATAATCATACCGAATCCAGTGCTGCCCTACGCGATGAAATTCAAGAGTCAATGGCGCTCTGGCATGATAATTTGGGAAGAATGCATAACATTAATATGGAATTCGAGCAACATATTAGCCAACAGCATGCCGATCAGCGAAAATGGGTGAAGGACGCTCAATCCATTGATCGCTAAATTCTACCCATTAACAATTTTAAAACAAACTGAAATTCAACCATTAAATGAAAAGCATAAAAACCTGAAACGTTGATTCGTTTCAGGTTTTTATGCTTTATAGAACAAGGGGCAATTAGCCTTCCAAGGCGGATAGGACAAGCCCTTTATTGTGATCCAATGCCCAGGAGATGCCCCATTCATTCGAGAAAATGATGACATTACGACCCTTGGGATCGACAAGACGTTTGGAATCTGAGGTCAAAGACAACTGTTCTAGTTTTTTATCCCAAGTCTCGATGCGGCGTACGTGACGATAGGTCAGGCGATCCATCCGAATCTCAACACCATACTCATAGCGGAGACGGAACTCCAGCACTTCGAACTGGAGGACGCCGACGACACCGGCAATGATCTCTTCCATACCGGCATAATCTTCTTTGTATACCTGGATAACGCCTTCTTGAGCGATCTGAGTGATCCCCTTTACAAACTGCTTGCGACGCATGGTATCAATGGGTCGAATCCGGGCATAATGTTCCGGAGCAAAGATCGGAATCGGGTCAAACTTAAATTTATCCGAAGCGGGGCACAACGTATCACCGATAGAGAAGATGCCTGGATCAAAGACACCAATAATATCGCCGGCATAAGCTTCTTCCACAATTTCCCGGTCTTGGGCCAGAAACTGCTGGGGCTGCGCTAACTTGATCTTAGATTTGCCCTCCATGTGGTAGGTTTCCATTCCCCGTTCAAACTTACCGGAGACGATCCGCATAAAAGCGATGCGGTCGCGGTGCGCCGGGTTCATATTTGCCTGGATCTTAAAGACGAAGGCAGAGAAGAAGGGATCAAAGGGACTGATCTCGCCTTTGTCTGCGTGGCGGGGGAGGGGAGACTGGGTCATTTCTAAGAAGTGTTCCAGGAATGGTTCAACGCCGAAATTTGTCAAGGCGGATCCAAAGAAGACGGGGGATAGCTCGCCCTTTAAGACGGCTTCCAGATCAAAATCATCACCGGCAATATCCATTAGTTCAATATCTTCTTGGAGTTGAGCATACTGATGGGGCAAGATTTTTTGTATTTGAACGGGATCAGTCATATCGATGATTTCCGTAGCGGCTTCTTTTGAACCGTGCTGTCCGCCTGAAAATAACAGCGTATGTTGGGTGGCCCGCTCGTAAACTCCGGAGAATTCTTTGCCCGAGCCTAAGGGCCAGTTCATCGGATAAGTCCGGATCCCCAGAACTTCTTCAATCTCCTGCATCAGTTCAAACGGATCGCGGGCTTCCCGGTCCATTTTATTGACAAAAGTAAACACGGGAATGCCTCGCAGGGAACAGACCTGGAATAGTTTCTTCGTCTGCTCCTCGACACCTTTGGCTCCGTCAATGACCATGACAGCAGAATCTGCTGCAATTAACGTCCGGTAGGTATCTTCTGAGAAATCCTGATGTCCGGGTGTATCTAAAATGTTGATGCAGTAGCCTTCATAGTTGAACTGCATGACAGAAGATGTAACAGAAATACCTCTTTGTTTTTCGATTTCCATCCAGTCACTGGTGGCGTGACGAGCTGCTTTTCTGGCTTTGACCGATCCGGCTTCCCGAATGGCTCCTCCGTACAGAAGCAGTTTTTCTGTCAATGTCGTTTTACCAGCATCGGGGTGGGATATAATGGCGAATGTACGTCTCTTTGCTATTTCTTTATTTAGGTCTTCCAAGGGAACCCTCCCATAAAATTTAAATTGTTAAAAAAATCAAACATTTCTAGTATAGACTAAAACAGCCGAAAAAAAAAGGCTGTTCTTCTTAAACTCGCCTTAACCTCGCCTTTAGCGTCGACCAAACCTTCGGAAAACCCGTCGACGACCTTCAACTGCGCTTTGAAACGGTTATCCGACAAGACCCTTAAATGAGATCTTTGATCCAGAAATTCAAATAGGAATGATCAGTTTAGTAAAAAAGTGAGTCCAGCCAATTGCAGCGTTAGAGAAAAATACGCCGGATGCTATTTTCATTAAGCCGGATTAGCCAATAAGGGAAACCTCATACCAATCGGATCAAAAAGATCCACCAAAAGGGCCGTCGCTCTCGGATAACTAAAAAAGTAAAGAATTTACTATAACCAAATTATGTCTAATCACAGGTCAAATATGACGCGATGATTCAAAATAGCTACAATTTGTTTGTTTGTAATATTCTGAATTTTAAATTAAAATGAAGGTGACGTAGCGATTTTAACTAGTTTAAAACCCGAAAAATACGATTTTGTAAAATAAAAGGAGCGAAAAAATCATGAAAAAGAATATAACTAAAATTTTATCGATATTTATGCTCAGCGCACTCGTAGTAACTGGATGCTCAACGGGCACAACAGTAACTACAAGTGGTGCAACGACAGCGGCGATGACGACAGCTGCCGCAACGATGCCAACGACAACAACAGCTATGACGACCACACCAACTACGACGACAGCTGCCAAGCTTGAATTAACGGTGGCTGAACTGGCAAAATTTAATGGGAAGAATGGTCAACCTGCATATGTCGCAATCGATGGGATAATTTATGATGTAACCAATGATAGCCAATGGGTAGATGGCCAGCATAAAGGCTTTATGGCAGGCAAAGACCTTAGCGTTGAAATCAAATCAGTTTCTCATGGGATGGGAGTATTTGAAGGGGTCCCTCAGGTTGGAACAATTAAAAAATAACGGAGTATTGTTATGAGTTACAAAGTTTTCGGATGGCTGAATGTGTTCCTGCTAGGAATACAGTTATTGCCCTATTTGTTGGTTCTATTGAATAAACATGTCTTTCACACTAAAAACGAAACTTACCGAACAATTATCAAGGGATTGAGAAAATATCACAAACATACGGCCGTTTTATTTGTGATCTCCAGTTTAATACATGGCTACATGGCATTATTTGGGGTCATCCGATTACATACTGGAACGATCTTATTCGCAAGTATTGTTTTAACTGTCATTGTGGGGTATGGATTCTACAAGAGGAAAAAGAAAGAACTCTTAAACGTCCACAAGGTTATGGCCTTGGTCGTTGTCGCATTGTTCTTAGTTCATTTCTTTGTCCCGAATTTCGTGTTCTATCTTCAAAGGGCTTTGAACCCATAAAAACAATCATATTGTGGGGTGATCCATTTCGTGGTTCCTTACTTTAAGTTACGGTTTACAGGGTAAATCCTAAACTCATAAACCATCCGGACGAACTAGAAATAACAAAAATGCAAAATATCAAAAACAAAAAAATTTCATAGGCTCCCTTTCTCTTGACTACTTCAAGAGATGGGAAATCAAACAGCACAAAATACAAAGGGAGGCATTCATTGCCAATACCCAGGTATTTTGTGCTGTTTTCGGTTCCGCCGATGATAATTTACGGCTTAAATTCCGTTTCATCCCCATATATATCTTTCTCAAAGTCATAGAACTCATCTTCGGGGGCGGGGATGGGTTCATCTAGTGTTTCGATCATTTGAGCTTCTTTAACTAAGTCCGGAATCACTGCTTCAGTCAATATTATAGGGGGTGCTGCCACTTCGACCGGCAAATCGTTTACTTGATAGCCAGTACCCATGGGCAAGGGTTCAACCTCAGGAGATGTCTTTTTTGGGTGATCCTTGCTCTGGTCAGATTCTGGGGTGAGTTCGCTGTCGAATTCGGAATGCTCCATTCCAGTGGTTTTGGAGGCGTCCTTTGGCAGGTTCTGTTCAGGTTTCTCGTTATTCATACGTTCACTCCCTTTCCAAATTAATATAAAAGTAATTTCTTATTCTATCAGCTGCAAAACGAATGGATGATAAATGATGCTCTTGAATTCACAAAAGGCTTCATCAGGACAACTTCATCATAAAGGCTGGTCCTAAACTCAAAGGCTAAATATGGATCTTTGTGCAAACGTCTCTATGCTGTCAGTTTAACACAGGAGTTTAGCGAATTTGTCGACAGTGTGTTAAGGAATTTTAAACGAATTACCGGGAATTTCATAGTTGCTTAATACTTGAGTAACATCCACTTAATTGTTTTCCTTTAGTATGAGAGTAAGTACATGTTGTAAAGAAATGTAGACAGAATTTTAACTTTTATTGAGATTGGTTCAATTGGCTGTGCCTATATTAAGATAAGAATGACAATGGATCGTTAGCATGAAAGGGTGGGATAAATGGTATGTTCATAAAATTTAAAAAGATGACCGGACTTCTTGTAGTGCTGGTTTGTCTTCTGGCTTTTCTACCTGGTCAAAGGGTATATGCTGCCGGTAGCTACCGGGTGGGGAAATACGACTCGACTTGGGAGGTCCAACCCAATGGTAATGTCAAAGTCACTGAAACCATTGAATTTGACATCAATGGTGATATCAATGGTTTATTTCGAGATGTCGATGTCAGATTGGGCTCGGATATTCCAAATACACCGGCCAATCAGGTTGGCATTGATAATGTCAGTGTGGCAGTTCTTGAAAATGGCGTCGAACGTCCGGTCTATATGATCGATCAGGGATTGGGCAGCGACGGGAAATTTGAATTTTTTAAACAAAGTTCCAATCTCTATCGCTTCAAAGTATATGAAACCTCCAATAATGAGCGTAAAACAATCCGATTTAGATATACCTTGACCAATGTCATTGTAAAGTATAATGATATTGCCACATTAAACTGGATCATGATCGACCGAAATTGGACCGTTCCTTTGGAAAATATTAAAATGACCATCACGATTCCCGATGGAGCGAAGCAATCGGACTTGAGAATATTCAGTCATGGAGATCTCACCGGTTTTAATGAGATCATTGATAATAAGACGTTTAACGTCGAGATCGCCATCGTTAATCCAGGCGAAACCGTTGAAAATCTAGTTATTTTTCCACTTAGTCTGGTTCCGGATTCTAAAAAACTTATCGATCGGACGGAACTTCAAACCATATTGACCCGGGAGGCCGCTGCCGCAGAAGCAGCCAATCTAGAGCGGGAAGCTGCCAAGCAGCAAGTCGAAGAATACCGCAAACAGCGAGAAGCTGAACTGGCTAGGGAAGCTGCGGGCAAGCGAATGAACCCCTTTATTTTTGGAGCCGGGGCACTTAGCCTGGCGGTGGTGGGATTTATCTTCGCCCGATACGGCAAACAAAAGAAACCGACTTTCACGGGAGACTATTACCGGGAACTGCCCGGTGACTATACACCGGCCGTAATGAGCAGCCTCTTATACAATGGGCGGATCGAGTCCAAGGACATAATGGCAACGTTAATGGACTTGGCCCGCAAAAAAGTCATTTCAATAGAACCGTATTCAGTACAGAAGAGATCCCTCTTTGGGGCAAAAGATGAAACCGACTATCGGTTGATCAGCAAAGTAGTGGATGATTCACAGCTGACCGGGCTGACCAACCATGAACAGTACTTATATGACTGGTTTATCAATGACTTGGGTAACGGGACGACGTTAGCCATGGATGATTTGGAGGTAATGCTTAAAAAAACCAGCAATGCCTATCAGTTCAACCGGGATTACGATACATTTAAAAACTTTGTCCAGTCAATGGCTCAGTCAGAAGAGTTTACAGAACCCAACAATACGGCCGGGTCTGGAGTATTTTATCTCTTTGCCTTGGCCCTACTGGGATTTGGCATATTTGTGATCGTCTACTATGGCAATATTTTAGGCGTAATTCCGATCATTGGAGCCGGACTGATTTTTGTTGCCAATATCGTCATGAAGTTTACAAAAAAGCTCACGACCTATGGCGTCGAGCAGACCGCCATGTGGAAAGCCTTCAAGAAGTTCCTTTTGACCTTCTCCAACATGGATAAGGCCGAGATCCCGGCCCTTGCGATCTGGAACCATTACTTGGTATATGCCACTTCGTTAGGGGTAGCCAAAGAGGTCATCGATCAATTGCCCAAGGTCTACACCATGGAAGAAATGAAGGACCCCCGGTTTACCGGAACGTTCTATCCGGATTTCTATTACGGCAGAGGCTTCTATGCCATGGATCGATCCATTAACAATGCCATTACCACGGCAACTCGGACCATTCAAAAAGCCGAACAAGTCGCAGCTTCCCGCAGCTCCTCCTCGTCGGGTGGAGGCGGTGGTTTCTCAGGTGGATCCTCCGGTGGAGGCGGTGGAGGCGGCGGAGGCGGAACCTTCTAGGTGATCGTCTTGGACCGCAGGTTTTGATCAATGCAAGTCATAAGTCCCCCGGAGGGATCCTTTGATCTACACCCTTACAAAATACTATTTAAAACACTAAAAAAATAATTCAAACAGAAAAGGAGAGATTTTATGCCGCCACTATTTTGGATCTTATTAATTATTGTGGTTGTCTTGGCTTTGATTGTCATGACCATGTACAACGGACTGGTTTCCTTAAGGAATACCGTCAAAAATGCATATGCTCAGATGGATGTGCAGATGAAGAACCGGGCAGATCTGATCCCTGGTTTGGTTGAAACTGTAAAAGGTGCAGCCGGCCATGAGCGGGGAACCCTTGAAGCGGTGATCCAGGCGAGGTCAGCTGTCATGAATGCGACCACCCCGGAACAATCCATGGAAGCAAACAACCAGATGAGTGGCGCATTGAATCGCTTGATGCTCTTGGTTGAAAGCTATCCTGAATTAAAAGCCAATTCCAATTTCCAGCAGCTTATGGCAGAATTAAAAGATGCGGAAGAAAAGATCAGATACTCCAGACAGTTCTACAATGATACCGTCCAGAAGTACAATACCAAGATCGAGGTCTTCCCATCCAACATCATTGCCGGTATGTTCGGATTCCGTCAGGAACGCTTCTTTGAAATCACTGAATCAGAGCGTCAAGCGCCCAAAGTCGATTTCTCTGGAATGTATGATGCAAATTACAATAAAAATGATGCCTATGCTCAAAAAGCACCCCAGGCGGAAAAACCACAGAGCCTGGATGACCTGAAAAACAACCAGTAATCCACGGCATCACTTAAGGGCAGTATTCCAAATTTGGGATACTGCCCTCTCTTCTATTCGAATGAACTCGAAAAACCAGAAATTAGGCCGGATTTAAGCAGAAGAATCATGAATAAATTTTAAAAAGCCTGAAATGTAAAGTGCCACGGGGTATAATTAGATTTATAAAAAATAATTACTGTGAGGTTCATTATGCAAATTTCTAAGTATTTTACCAAGCAGAAAATGATGAGAACAGTCCTTTGGAGTTTGGTCCCGATATACTTGTTTTCGATTTATCTGTTTGGCTGGAGAGTCCTGTTGATACTCTTGGCAACCTTGATCGCAGCATCGGCCGGTGAGTTTTTCATCATGCGGATGATCAACGGCGACAAAGCCAAAGTCTCTGAAGCGGCGTTAGTTACTGCGGCCTTATTAACATTAACCCTGCCACCGACTATTCCGATCTGGATCGCTGTGGTGGGTAGCTTATTCGGCATAATTTTTGGAAAAGCTATTTTCGGCGGTTTTGGAAAAAATGTCTTTAACCCTGCTTTAGTTGGTCGTGCATTTATCTATGTTTCATTCCCGATCCCCATGACAGTTAAGTGGTTAAAGCCCTTCACCGGCTTCCCCGGCGGATTCCTTAAATGGACCGGCGACACGGATATGATCACTTCAGTGACCCCGTTAATTGATATGAAAGTTAACAATATAACCACCAGTCCGTTGAATCTGTTCTTTGGAAATATTCCCGGATCAGCCGGTGAAACCTCGGCTCTGCTGATTCTATTAGCAGCTGCCTACCTGATCTATACCAAGACAGCGTCCTGGAAGATCATGGCCTCAGTGGCAGCATCCGGTCTGGCTTTCTCCATGTTGTTTAGTGCATTGGGAGCGAATAACCATGATCCACTGTCTGCTTTATTATCCGGCGGATTCTTGTTCGGAACCGTCTTTATGGCCACAGACCCCATTTCAGCACCAATGAAGGACCCGGCAAAAATTATCTACGGTGTACTCATTGGACTTTGTACGGCCGTCATTCGTTCCTACTCCTTATTTACAGAAGGAATGATGTTTGCCATATTAATTGCGAATTCCTTTGCCCCATTGATCGACCGCTCGGTCAAAAATTGGCAGGCAAAGCAAAAAGAAAAGGCGGCTGCGGTCTCAGTCCCTGTTCAAGGGCAAAAGGAGGCGAAGTAAATGAAAAAAGGATATCTATATACGGTAATCTTTATGATCATCATGGCCAGCTTATTTACAGCGCTGCTGGCTACGGCTCAAACCACGGTTAATCCCCAGATCAAAGAAAATCAGGAAATTGGCCGTCAGAGAAATTTACTGTATGCTTTTAACATCCCTACGGGCACGACCAATGACGAAGTGAAGGCCGCTTATACAAAATATATCCAGCCTGAGACCCGAACCATTGACGGCAAAACAGTCGAGGCCTTTAAGCTCGTCGATGATGCGGGTGCGACCCAGGGCTATGCCTTCCCATTCTCAGGACCGGCCCTTTGGGGAACGATCAGCGGATACCTGTCTACGTCTTCGGACTTGACCACCATCAAGGGCTTGACCTTTACGGCTCAGAATGAAACACCGGGCTTGGGTGGCCGAATTGATGAGGCTCCCTTTAAAGAACAGTGGAGAGACGTACCAATGCCAACCGGCGACATCAAATACGGTCCGGTGGGGGACAAACAACTCGATGCCATATCCGGGGCCACTCAGTCCTCCAATGCGGTTACCAAAGCTTTAAATGAAGTTAAGAATACGATACTATCCAAATGGGAGGTGCAGTAAATGGCCACAGAAACCCCAAAACAAGTCGCGATTCGAAATATCTGGACCGACAATCAGGTGCTTAGACAAATTCTTGGAATCTGTTCGTCTCTGGCGGTTACCAACCGAATGCAGAATTCATTGGTCATGGGGCTCGGTGTTATTTTTGCCACTGCGCTGTCCAGTCTGACGTTGTCGTCGCTTCGAAATTACATTCCGCAACGGATCCGGATGATCATCCAGGTCTTGGTCATTTCTTTCTATGTCATCATCGTCAATATTTTCCTGCAAGCCTTTATGCCGGATATATCAAAGCAGCTCGGACCCTACGTTGGTCTGATCATCACTAACTGTATCATCATGGGCCGGGCCGAAGCCTATGCCGCTAAGAACCCTCCGTTTGTATCCCTACTTGACGGACTCTTTGCCGGTATCGGATATACCATCGTTCTATTGCTGATAGCCGTTATTCGGGAAACACTTGGTTTCGGTACGTTCTTTGGCGTTCCGCTGCCTTTTGAATTCACGAAGTGGACCATCATGGTCATGCCACCGGCCGCTTTCTTTATCATCGGAACCTTTATCTGGGCAGTGAATAACTACCAGGCCAAGCAGGAAGAAAAGAAGGGCGTTGTCCGGTCCGGTTCTTTGACCATTCAGAAAAAACAAGAAGGAGGAGCTGACTAATGGAAATAGCACCAAACATCAGCCCAATTGTCATATTCTTCGCTTCGGTGTTCACTTCTAACATGATCCTGGCGAACTTCCTGGGCATGTGTTCCTACCTCTCCGTCTCCAGCGAATTTAAAACTGCAAACGGATTGGGTAAGGCCGTTGTCTTAGTTTTAGTCATCACCAATACAGTGAACTGGGCATTGAACAAATTTGTCATAATGCCGCTGCATATTGAGTATTTATCCTTCATCGTCTACATCATGGTCATAGCTGCCATCGTCCAGATCCTGGAAATGTTTTTGGATCGCTATTTACCCGACCTCCATGCTAAACTTGGCATATTCCTGCCATTGATCACCGTAAACTGTGCGGTTCTCGGTGCAACGCTATTTCAGGACATCCGTAACTACAGCTTCCTGCAGACCGTTTTATTTAACCTTGGCTCTGGCTTAGGTTGGTGGATGGCGATCTGTATGTTGGCTGCCATTAAGGAAAAGATCTCGAAAAACAAAATGCCGCGTGGACTACAGGGAATCGGAATTTCTTTCATCATTACCGGAATCATGGCCTTGGCATTTATCGGCTTCTCCGGAATTTTCCAAATTCAGTAAGGGGGAGTAGAAGTATATGATTCAGGAAATACTAACTGGAACGCTTAGTTTAACGGCCATCGCCGCTGCCCTTGCTGTTATCATTTCAATTGCAGAACGCTATTTGAACAACTATGGGGAGTGCAAGATCAGCATCAATGACGGAGCCAAAGAAATGGTGGTGGATGGTGGAACGAATCTTTTGATCACCTTATCCAACAACAAGCTCTTTATCCCATCCGCCTGCGGCGGTAAAGCCACTTGCGGACTATGTAAAGTTCAAGTTTTTGAAGGGGCGGGGCCATTATTGCCCACAGAGGAGCCCTATCTGACTCAGCACGAGCGGGACAATCATTACCGCCTGGCTTGCCAGATCAAAGTTAAAACGGACATGAAACTGGGGATCCCCGAAGAACTGTTCAATATCAAAGAATACATAACAACCGTCGAATCCTTAAAGGATATGACCTATGACATCAAGGAAGTTCGCTTGAAATTAAAGCCCGGTGAGTTAGTTAACTTTAAGGCCGGTCAATTTATGCAGTTCTATACCAAGCCCTATGACAAAGTCCAGGAAGAGGTCTTTAGAGCCTACTCCATCTCCTCGCCCCCTCAGGATGAGGAACACATTGAATTTGTCATCCGGCAAGTGCCTGAAGGACTCTGCACCACCTATGTTCACAAACATCTTAACGTGGGGGATGAGGTCCGTTTATCCGGACCCTATGGAGACTTCTATTACAGAGGCAATTGCGACACTATGGTCATGGTAGCCGCCGGTTCTGGACTGGCTCCTATGAGAGCTCTGGTCTACGATAACTTGGCCAAGAAGATACCGGTCAAGATGGTATTCTACTTCGGCGCCAGAAGCCAGGAAGACCTGTACTACACTGAGGAATTTACAAAGTTGGCCGAAGAAAATGAAAACTTTACGTTCTACCCGACCTTATCCAGACCAAAAGAAGGCTGGACCGGCAAAACCGGACGAGTCACGGATCTATTGGAAGCGGATTTGGCAGATGGTACCGGTGGGGAAAACAAAGAAGCTTATCTATGCGGATCACCCGGCTTCTTAAAATCCGTGAATGAAACATTAGCAAAGAAAGGCTTTAATAAAGATACTCAAATTTACTACGACGAATTCTAGGGGGTGGATTAATGAAAGTCAGACCTGAAATGACAAACATTGAACGAGACATGCAACCCGGCCGACTGACGTTGGAAGGCTATCTGGGAACTGATACAAGATCTTTGGAAGCGATCATCAATGCCGATCAGATCGTATTGAAGGATCTAAACTTCTCCGCTTACGCCATGGGAAGAGTCATGCGCAGGATCACCCGGGCAGGAATGGAAGCTCAAGGGGAACCGGTGGTGTATGATGGGTATGAAGTGGAAGTGACCGAATACATGGGTTATATGCTCTGTCCCTTCAAAGACAACCGCAAGGCCGGAAAACGGATCACGGATGTCTTCGACCTTGCAACCGGCGCTCACATGAGCTGGACTGATATCGGGATCCATTTGATCAAAGACCATGGGTTCTTCCAGGGCACCGGATCCCCATTTCGGATGGAACCGGCTGAGTTGGCTGAATTCTTGCGCATGAAGGATCGTCCTGACGAATTAACGGAAGCAAAAACGGAATAAGAATAGAAATATAAAACCAAAACACGGCAGTGACTAATAAGTCATCGTCGTGTTTTGGTTTTACGAGTGTTTAGGAATGCTTGAGAACGCTTAAGAACTCTTAAGAACTCTTAAGAACCCAGTGGAACGATTAAGGATGGTTAAGGAAAGTCCGGGCATTTAATATTGGAATAGGGGATCCACGAAAGGTCTAATTGCTTTGTCTTAGGGGATGTTAGCGAAAGGACGGTACAAACCCGACCTTTTTATACATTTTACGCAGGGTTTTTTGAGCCATATAGTCGGCTTTTTCAGCGCCTTCTTTTAAGATCAACTCCAATTCATGTTTTTGGTTGCCTAATAAATCTTGGACCTTTTCACGAACCGGGCTAAGTTCAGCAATGATGGTTTCGGCAACTGCTTCTTTGAATTCTTTGTAACCCAACCCATCAAATTCACGGACGATCTCCTCAGGGCTCTTCCCGTTGATGGCTGTCATGATATTTATAAGGTTCATAATACCGGGTTGCTCCGGAGTATAATTCACGATGCCGATGGAATCGGTGACGGCCCTGGAAACCTTCCGACGAATATCCTCGGGCTGATCCATGATCATAATAAAGGAATTTGGATTTTCGCTGGATTTACTCATTTTTTTATCCGGGCTTTGCAGATCCATGATCTTAGCACCGGCTTTCATCAACAATACTTCGGGGATCGTAAAGGTTTCGGAATAAAGGTTGTTGAAGCGCATTGCCAGATCACGGGTGAGTTCGACATGCTGCTTCTGATCGATCCCGACGGGAACATAGTTCGCCTGATATAAAAGGATATCTGCAGCCATTAAAACGGGGTAGGTAAAGAGACCGGCTTCAATGGCTTCGCCTTCTTTATTTTGGGTTTTCATTTTGTATTGAGTCATACGGGACAATTCACCCATATAAGCAAAGCACGTTAAAATCCAACCGGCCTGGGCATGTGCCGGGACATGGGATTGGATGAACACAGAGCTTTTTAAGGGATCGATGCCAGAGGCCAAATAAATGGCAGCAACTTCAAGACTTCGCCGTCTCAAATCGGCAGGGGTCTGGCGCACGGTAATGGCGTGCATGTCAACGATGCAAAATACATTTTCATAGAGATCCTGGTTATTGACCCAATTTTTAATGGCTCCTAAATAATTACCAATCGTCAAATTTCCACTGGGTTGAATGCCGGAAAAGACGATTTTCTTTTTCGCTTGTTTAAGGGTGAGTTCACTCATGATAGATTCCTCCTGTTAGCTTGGCTTTTAATAGTGCGCTTTCCTAGGGTGGGGGTGGTGGATTGCTCTTAAAAATAAAAAGGCCCCGTGTGCAATGCACACAGGGCGTTATAAACGCGGTACCACCTGTTTTTAAAGGACTTGCCTTTCTTTCATAAGATACGTAGATATCCCGGTTTAAATCATAACGGAAAACCAACCCGCCCAGTCATACTATAATTTCCTACCGGGGACTTTGAAGAGCCCATTCACAAGGGTCCAGTTGTCTCCATTTCACCTGCGGAGACTCTCTTTGAATCGGATGATCCTTATTACTTACTCTCTTCTGTAGCGTCTTTATACAAGTATAAATCAAGGCTTGGGAAACTTCAAGACGAATCGCTGGCCCAAGAAGCCCTGGCAAAAGAAGCCGCAAGCAGCCATAAGCAAGATACACGATGCTATGCTGGAGATGGAGTCCAATTAGGGAAAGGGAAGGGAAAGGGAAAGGAAAGGGAAGGGACAAAAAAATAAATCAGGGAAAGCTAGGCTTTCCCTGATGGTCTTATCTGTCTCTGTTATTTTTCTGCATTTTTCTTGCTCTTCTGCAGTCAGGACATCTAACTGGATCATTTTCAAATCCTTTTTCCTTGTAGAATTCCTGTTCTCCTGTTGAGAACACAAACTCGTTGTTGCAGTCTTTGCAAATTAGGTTTCTATCTTCCATGGTATTTCCTCCTGTGGCAACAGATCTTAAAAAACTTCATATGGTTGCCTTTTTGGAGGACCGACCGGGGTTTTTTAAACTGTAGATTAAAGCTTTTTTGGCTCAAACTTATAATACCACACCTGGAAATTAAAAGATACAACTTTTTTGAAGAATAAATGAAAATAATTACAGGCTTTTTTATCAAACCCATGATGTTCTTAAAAGTTTGATTAATAACTCTTGAAACGTTTGTATTCCATGCCATCCAATACTATAATAAAAGAAACAACTTAATAAAAATATATAAAAGGGTGTGATTATCATGATACAGGTATTTATGAGCAAACGGGGTTCCGGCAAAAGCAAGTATATGATCTCCCATGCAAATCAACAGATGAAAGAAACCGATGGACGTATTGTGTTCATTGACGATGACAACAGGGCAATGCATGAATTGGACCGAGAAATCAGATTTATTAACACCGAAAGTTTCGAGATCGAAGACCTAAATTCCCTTTATGGCTTTGTTTGTGGATTATTGGCTCAAGACTATGACCTTGACCGGGTCTATGTAGACGGACTTATGGGCAAAATGGATTTTAACAAAGAAGGGGCTCAAGCACAGTTTGAAAAACTGGATAAGCTTTCTGACGACAATAAAATCACTGTTTTATTTGCATTAAATGACACTGAAACCACTCCTGATTACCTCAAAAAGTATAAGGTTGAGATAGAATAACTTTAGCGGACGGATTCAATCCGTCCTTTTTCGATCTCTCAACCCTGGGCCGTAAGTGAAGTACCACATATGGGTGGTCAACTTACGGCCCCGTTATTTTACGAAGAGGCTACTAGATCCCTGAAAATTCAAGATCGATCTATACCAAAGATCGACTTTAAAGTTAGACTACTATCAAAGTGAGCGAGCTATGATTTTGATGGTTCCTTTGATTCAGTTGGTTAGAAGAATTACAATGGGGTATATGAATAAGTGATCAATTTTTTGCCATAAGGGAGAATCAGTTTGAATTTCTTAAGTAACCAGATGAAAAGCAAAGTTAATATCGGAGCTAGAATTTATGCAGCGCTGTTGCTCGTCTATAATACAATGACGCTGATATCCTATTACAATATTTTACAAACACCAGACGTATTAAGGACAGTCTCCGATAATATGAGCCTCCAGATGTCAGAAGAACAGATCCAGAGCATCTTGGCTGAAATACCCATGCAGCTGGTTATTAGCGGGGTCGTGATTGTTGGTCTGGTGATGCTGATCCTAAATCAACGGTGGGGTTTCATTCCCTTTGCGACCATTCCAACCGCCAATGCACTGATGGCCTTACTCAATAGGGACTTCAGGGCAAGTCTATCGGCCTTGATACCAGTAGTCCTAATGGCGGTGATCCTAAGCCAAGGCTCCCCCCGTGGGAAACGTCAGTCCATCGCGGCGCCACCTAATCTAACGATGGATTAATTGATACAGCTTAAGTATACCGAATTCTATGGAGTAGTAGAATTCGGTATTTTTGGTCAAACCAAGAAAGGAACTTCGAACAACAAACCCGGTGAAGTCGATGTTCGTGGGAGGATTAATCCATTAATCCATGAAATTTACGGGAGACAATACCACTGCATAATGAATACGTTATAATGGTATCTAAGATTGGTCTATAATTTACATGATCTTGTTTTTTAAACACTAATTATTATTTAGATACAGGGGGTTACTACATGAAGAGCTTTTTGCAAAAGCTTGGAAAGTCCTTTATGCTTCCAGTTGCAATTTTACCCGTGGTTTCGATTTTATTTGGACTTGGCTTCACCATTGACTATAGAGGCTGGGGTGAAAATAGTTTTATTGCGGCCATCCTTATTAAAGCAGGCTTGGCATTGATCGATAATATCCCGATTTTATTTGCAGTGGGGATCCCAGTGGGTCTCTCGAAAGAACGGGATGGTTCGGCTGCATTGTCGGGACTTGCGGGATTTCTAGTGCTCCGAAACCTCTTGTCGAAGGAATCCGTCGCATTATATCAGCACATCAAGCCAGAGGCGGTCAATTCGGCTTTTGGGAAGACGGATAACGTCTTTATGGGAATTATTGTGGGAATTATAGCGGCCTTGTTGTATGACCGGTTTAGCCGACTGGAACTGCCTTCAGCGTTGTCCTTCTTCTCCGGTAGGCGATTGGTCCCGATCTTAACGGTCTTATCCTGTGTGGTCCTTGCCGGTGTCCTTTATGTCGTCTGGCCGGTGGTGTATGGTGCCTTAGTCAATGTAGGTGAATCCATTCAAAAATTGGGAGCAGCTGGAGCAGGGATCTATGGCTTCCTCAACCGCTTGCTTATTCCAACGGGACTCCATCACGCTTTAAACGCAGTATTCTGGTTTGATACCATCAACATCAATGACTTAGGGAACTTCTGGAGAAATACCGGCGTATTAGGGCAAACCGGCCGGTATATGGGAGGCTATTTCCCAATTATGATGTTTGGTCTGCCCGGAGCTGCCCTTGCCATGTATCACACAGCCAAACCTGATCGTAAAAAAGTTGTGGGGTCCATGCTTTTAGCGGCTTCTGTGTCGGCTTTTGTTACTGGACTGACCGAACCCATTGAATTTTTATTTATGTTCCTGTCACCATTCCTCTATTTGATCCATGCCCTGTTAACAGGATTATCCCTCTTTATCGCTGCATGCTTCCAATGGACGGCAGGCTTTAATTTTTCGGCGGGACTCATCGATTGGGTATTCTCCTCGCGTATGCCTTTGGCTAATCATCCCGCCATGCTCCTGGTCCAGGGACTGGTATTTTTCGCGATTTACTACTTTGTCTTCCGGTTTTTTATCCTAAAATTAAATTTGAAGACACCTGGCCGGGAAGATGAATTTGTCGAATATACAGATATTGCTGGCCGCGATCCGAAACGGTCAGCGATCAGTAACGAAGGAGCCGGGCTGACAGCTTATGATAAAATGGCCCGTAAAATCTATGATGGCTTAGGCGGGCAAGATAATCTCATCAATTTCGACTACTGTGCCACCAGAGTCCGAGTTGAACTAAAAGATTCGGATCTTGTAAATAAACAGAAGATCATGGAAGCCGGGATCACGAATGTCCTCATCAATGGCAAACACAACGTACAAGTCATCGTCGGACCAAAAGTTCAATTTGTGGTGGATGCCATGGATGAGATCCATCACAATGAGAAGAAGAAAGACAAGTTGCCGTTAGATTGATCCGACACTACTCCTAATGATCAGGCAAAAGACTACTCGACAGATGACCAAAACCAAGCGGCCAACATTTTTTGAATGCTGGCCGCTTGGTTTTGTGCGCCCGGCATGGGCGGTAACTTGGTGGTGAAAGTCCACTACACGCTCGGTAGCAGGAAGCGTTAGCCGAAGGCAAGGGTGTCCACCGTGAGGTGGAATCTGAAGGAAGCTAGATGTCAGGGCGAGGAGTTTTGGCGGGCAAAATTCCGGACCGACGAACAGAAATCTCATAGAATGCCGAATTGGGAAGGATAACTCTGCAAAACAAGAGAAAGTCCAATGCTACCCGAATCCCATACGGTAAATGAGGCGGTCACATGGAAGGAAGGTTATCGTTCTTTCCCGGAGAGGTCTCACAGACGTCTGCTAGGAAATTAATCCGAATGACGGAGTAAAGCTTGTTGTGAGAAGTCAGCCGAGGTCGTAGTACCGAAGTTTCTATTTTCGGGAAGGACTGGACGCAAAGGGATAACGTGGAACGTGAAGAGTATGTGGGAGTGCAGAGCACCGACACTCGGGAAAGTAAAGAAAGAGACGATGCAACCGACCTGCTCGAACAGATTCTGGATAGGGATAACCTAAACAAAGTCTATAAGCGGGTCAAAAGCAATCACGGAGCACCCGGAATCGACGGGATGACCATTGAGGAAGTGCTTCCGTGGTTGAAGGAACATAAGGATGAGCTAGTACAGAGTCTCCTGGATGAAAGCTTCAAGCCAAGTCCAGTGCGACGAAAAGCAATTCCTAACCCAGATGGCGGAGAGAGAATGCTTGGGATTCCAACGGTCATTGACCGGATGATGCAACAGGCAATCGCTCAAAAGCTTCAGCCAATCTTTGAACCACTATTTTCGGACGGGAGCTACGGATATCGTCCGGGAAGAAGTGGACAACAAGCCATGCAAAGGGTGAAGAAGTATGCAGACGAAGGCTATATCTACGTAGTAGAAGTAGATTTATCGAACTACTTTGACACCATCAATCATGAACTACTCTTAAACCTCTTAAGAAAGCATGTCAAAGACTCAGTCGAAACTTCCTGAAAAGAGCAGCCTTTCGTTGCTGGTCAAGGCAATGTGCCAACCATAGAAAAAGGCTGTCCCTCATCTAGTTACCTAGATTTGCAACAGATCCCTTGGGTAAATAAGTAATAAAACATCTAGCTTTTAAATGTCACTTCATGTTCCAGGAGTGGTGTGCTGGATGAAATTCGGCTACAGCAAATAAAGTGAGTCAATAAAATCAATTTTGTCTTGATCGAAGTTCTTTGACAACTACGTCAATTCTTTTATCCAGTGTCCCTCCCAATACCATTTCTCCAGAGTTATCCTTTGGGATTTTACCGAGGAAGAGACCTAATGGATAGTAATGATCATTGACTTCATCATATCCCAAATAGAGAAGATAACCTTTGTTTTGTTTCATCTTTAGATAACCTTCGGTGTGATGAACAATATTTTTAGCAACAGGATCAATCCATTCACTCTCGAGTATCTTAATCGTATCTCCTGTTTGAAGGTCATGTTTTGGATGGCTCTTAATCAACTTATCAATTTTAACTTGGGACATCGTAAAATTATCCGAGCGCCCACCTCCAAGCGAGTATGATATAGCTTCCTCGCTAATTTTTGTTGCTTCGACAATCAACTTACTTTTTTCGATCACCTGATCTGCATTGTCATATGCAACGATCTTAGCAGAATCCACAACGTGAGTAATGGAATCCTCACTTGCCGAATCCGGCTTGGTCTGGGTACATTGAGCCTGCACACAACCAGCCAAGGTGGAAATGACCATCAATCCAGACAAACAAAAACTTAATACCGATTTTTTCATTTTATTACCCCTCATTCCATTTTAATTAATAAAGAGCACGAATGCCGTTTTCATCATCTGCCTGTGGATAGGCGCTGAATATAAAATCATATGGTGTCATTATTGAAGGGTTAGCGCTACTGTGTCCCAGCCCCCAGGCATGTCCCATTTCATGAGCTACTATTTCACGTCTTACTGTAGAACTAGTTAATCCATTCCATAGTGGCCACAAGGTAATCTGTTTCCAATCTGAGGTCCCGACTCTGCTTGTTCCTGCATATGCATCAGTTACGTATGTGGAGTATAAAATATACACCTCTGCATATTCTTCATCGTAACTCCGATATGTATCCACTTCGCCAAGATAATCCCAATTATCGTAAGAACCTGTTACATCACTCAAATACGGTATCGAAGTCCTAATATAAAATGAGACGTTTAGAGGATCTTAGAATTTTGGATTAATAGATGAGAATGTATAAGCAACGGCAGAAGTCGAGTTAGATAAGATGATTAGCACTGAAAGAACTAGCAACAGAATGAACTTACCGAATGGTTTCTTACTACAATTGAATTAACAGCACCCCTTAATATTAGTAATGCTTCTTGGAACATATTGTAGCGTATATTAAGTATAAAAGGGTAAAGATTTACATTTGGCAGTTCGTTACAATAAAAGCGTTAAAATATCAATTTTAACAATTATTAAGTTCTTTTCCAGAGAATAAATATATAAGGCTACTACAAAATAGCGCCTAAATAAGATCTAATGAAAATGGACTATCGAAGATCCGATGTGGATTTTTGATAGCCCATTTTTGTTTGTTAAAACTTTTGCTCGAAGACGGTCATATTGACCTCAAGAATATCTGCATCGACCGGACCATAATCGAATCCGGAGCCGGAAGATATCCGTTCGGGTGGCGAAAAAGAGTTGAAAAGAATCAGGCGAAACTTGCCGAACGTTTGATTTCTCGTCTGAAACTACCTGAAAAGAGCAGCCTTTCGTTGGTCAAGGCAATGTGTCAACTATAGAAAAAGGAGCAGTCCCTCGTCTAGTTACCTAATTTTGCAACAGCTCCTTGACGATTATTATTTATTTTTCATTTCTTCATAATACCACTTTGCTTCAGATGGACGTAAATTCCAATACTTAGTCAGAAGATCTACAATCTTCTGTTCTTTCACTCCGCCTTCAATCAATGCTAAAGTTGCATTTTCAATGCCTATAGATCTCTCTTCATCAAGTTTTTCTTGAACACCTCTGATTAATCCCTCTTTAGCACTTCCTTGCAAGAGAGTTTTTGGGCACTACTTTCGTTGCAGAACTCATAACCGCTACCTTAGTAATGTACTTTCTGGGAATCACACCACACACTTGATGTTCGGTCAAAACCGAGGATTGAATCCACGGAATTGTGCCGTTCCAAAACTCATCATTTGAGGTAGCTGGTGTGCCACCACCAAATGAGTCGGCAGCCAATTCCCCAACCTTACGCTGTTCCCAATCGTCCTAAGTTAAATTTGTCCTTCGAAAAAAAATTAACCCTATTAAGCATAATCTCACTTGGGAACAGCGTAAGTTGTCTGAGATAGCCACTATGCATGCCAGAATTGGTTGGCAGAATTTAAGAACATCGGAGTTCTTGGATAGTGGTGATTACATGCTAATTACAGGAACTGACTTCGAAGATGGTGCTATAAATTATTTGACTTGCCATTATGTTGAAAAAGAAAGATATGAACAGGATAAACATATTCAGATCAATAATGGAAGCATATTAATTACAAAGGACGGAACATTGGGAAAAGTCGCTTATGTACGGGGTTTGACAATGCCTACGACGTTAAATACTGGGGTCTTTAATGTGGAAATAAAAGATGGAAACGAAGTAGATGGCAAACATCTTTTTCAGTATTTAAAAGCACCATACTTGATGGATTATGTTGGTCAAAAAGCGACTGGCGGAACAATAAAACACCTTAATCAAAATATACTTGTGGATTTTCCAGTTGTTCTTCCAAACAAGAAAGAGCAAGCTAAAATTGGTGAGTATTTTCAGGGGATCGATAACCTTATCACCCTTCATCTGCGTAAGCCATTTTGCGAAAAAGGAGGCTATTAATATGTCGGAAAATATTAATGATACAGAAATGTTCTGTAATTACTATGCAATATGGATAGAAGTATACAAAAATGGTGCTGTCAGAAAAGTGACTATGGATAAATACTTAATGACACACAAATGGCTTGTCATGCTTGTTCCAAATATGAAAACAGTTGATTTGGATAGGAGTCGATATCAACAATTACTCAATGATTATGCCGAACAGCATGAAAAACAGACGGTAATGGATTTTCACCATCAACTTAAAGGAGCAATCCTTGACGCTGTAGATGAAGGACTGATCGACCGTGATCCAACTCGAAAGGCTATCATAAAAGGAAGGTCACCACGAGTCAAGAAAATTAAATATCTTAATCAGTTTCAGCTTCAAACTTTGATATCCAAGCTGGAACTAAAAGAGAAAATAAACTGGGATTACTTTATTTTACTGGCGGCAAAGACAGGTATGAGGTTTTCAGAAGAACTTGCATTGACCCCAGCAGATTTTGACTTAAAAAACCAATCTGTATCGATTAGTAAAACATGGGATTATAAAGGTAAGGGAGGATTTTTGCCAACAAAAAATAATTCTTCTGATCGAAAAATACAAATCGATTGGCAAACCGTGATTCAGTTTTCAGAACTAATAAAAAGTCTGCCTCAAGATAAACCCATATTTGTAAGTGGGAAAGTTTATAATTCAACCGTCAATGGTAAATTAGGTCACTTATGCAAACATTGTAAGATACCGGTGATATCCATGCATGGCTTGAGACATACTCATGCATCACTAATGTTATTTACTGGCGTTTCTACTGCCAGCGTGGCAAGGCGATTAGGCCATTCAAGCATTAACACCACTCAGAAGACATATCTCCATATCATTCAGGAACTCGAAAATAAGGATGTGGATTTGGTAATGTGATTGCTTGCAGGTCTTTCGTAACAACTAAGATGGCTTACGCTCATTAGAGAAGTTGGAGATTACCACCTTCTCTATCTTTGAAATAATTATTGATCGTATTAAAATTCTGGAACCGTTCCATCCAGAGAATTGCATTTTTTGGCAGGTCCGGGAAGATGACGCCTGTATGCTTTTGGATGAAATAAAGATGTCTTAGAAGACTATCTTGTCCATGGTTTGATTTTAAACTTTAATTTTTTACGCAATTTACGACAGTTCATATAAAAAAACATAAAAAATCCAAAAAAAAACACCTCGTAAGAAGTGTTTTTTCAACGAACTTAGGCTACGTTTCATTGTAAAATTTCGTTTAAATCTAATTGATTCTAACTAGAATTGGCCTTCATTTTGGTCCGGATTTGACCTTTTTGAGCTTGGTTGGTTTTATATCCAGGAAATACCAGCGCAGGAAGAAGGCGAGGGCTCCGATGGCTCGAAGTAGAGCCGAAACGAACATGGCGACATTGATGTCACTTAACTGCAGGATAATCTCTCCAACAAAAGGTGATGTGAATAAGGTGACGTTGATCAAGGTTTGATGCACTGCGATGGAAAGCAGGGTTTCATCGGGTGCGGCCGATTCCAGGAGGGAGCCTAGGATAACAACGGTGATCCCGGAGGTGAAGAAACCCATGGTGATCCCAATTAAGGTATAGATCGGCAGGTTCGGGGATAATACCGCCAGGATGGGACTAGTTGCCATACCTAAGCAAGCAAAGGCCGTTGCAATTTTCGAGCCTCTTTTACGGATGAAGCTGGACCAAAAATTATAGGAGAAGACCATGGCGAGGGCATTGACGACATTGATAATGGTCAGCCATTTTTCATCGGCATGGAGGATTGAGATCTGAAAATAACTAAATAGGGGCCAGCCCATTTGCCAGCCAAAATGGAACAGCAAAGAACAGACGAGGAAGATGACATATTGTTTATGTTTAAAGATGCTACCCAAGGATTTTGGAAGATCCAGCTTTTTTGTGGCAAGGTCCGGTCGGACGATTTTAATTTTACGCAGTGACCGAATTTCAAAAATTCCAAATAGGAGGGATGCGATAAAAAGACCTTGGTAGATCAAGATCACGGTGGTATTGTCCCCGGAATTTGAGATCGATAAAAGGACTCCGACCAAGATTGAGAATACGATCATGGTGACTTGGGAGAGCTTGTTTCGAATACTCAAGGCATCAGCGACCTCATGGGGCCGAAAGATATTACCAGTCCAGCTTTGCAGGGCAGTTTGGCCGATGCTCTCGGGTAGATTCATCAAACTAAACAGGATGACAAAAACGTAGCCCCGGATGTTCAGCGGCAAGTAGGGTGTAGCAACTAAAAGCAGTGGAAAAAACCGGGATATATAAAAAAACCGACTCATCAGCTTTTCTTTATCTTTCGAATTCTGAATATAAATGATCCCCGGAATGGTCGTCAAAACAGCCACTAAGCCCGGCAATGAATTGAGCAGGGAATAATGGAGGGAGGTTGCCCCTAACCGATCCATGAACTTAGGTGCATATGTCCGGGTGAAGATGGTAACGATGGTAAAGAGGATCCCATTCATGGTGTAGAATCTAAAGTTATCATTATTTCCCAATAAATGTTTAATTTTATGGCGGAGTTTATGTGAAAATGCGTTGTTTTGTTTCATAGCGCTTATACCTTGATAAATTTTTTAAAATCTAACCATTATTATAACCCCTTACTGTAAAAAGAAGTTGCAAAAACATGTTTTTTAAGCGGAAAGTCTAAATTAAAGACAAGTGTGACCAGAGAAGGGGGACAAAATCGGTCCGGCTGTTTTAATTTTCTCCTGAGCTGTGTTAAAATACTCATATTGAAAACCCGATCAACAAAGATTGTTCGGGCCTAGGAGGATGCAGACCATGACCGTATTTGAAGAATTAACCAGAAGAGGTTATATTAAACAATTGACTCACCCAGAGGAAATTAAAAACCTCATTGAAAATGAAAAAATCGTCTTTTATATAGGGTTTGATCCCACTGCTGATTCACTCCATGTGGGTCATTTTATTGCCTTGATGTTTATGGCTCACATGCAGAGAGGCGGCCATATTCCCATCGCCTTATTAGGGGCCGCCACAGCCATGATCGGCGACCCGTCCGGTAAGACCGATATGCGCTCGATGATGACCAAAGAGAAAATCGACTACAATGCCGAGTGTATGAAAAAGCAAATGGAGCTGTTGATCGATTTCTCAGACAACAAGGCCATCATGGACAACAATGCCAACTGGCTGATGGATTTAAACTATGTCAACTTCCTAAGAGACATTGGCATTTATTTCTCAGTCAACAATATGCTCCGGGCGGAATCCATTAAGCTGCGCTTGGAGAAGGGGCTGTCCTTTTTGGAATTCAACTATATGCTGATGCAAAGTTATGACTTTTTAGTCTTAAATCAAAAATACAACTGCATCATGCAGTTAGGTGGAGACGATCAGTGGTCCAATATGTTGGGCGGAATGGACTTGATCCGCCGCAAAGAAGGAACCCCAGCCTACGCCATGACCTGTACGCTCTTGACCAACTCCGAAGGTCAGAAGATGGGCAAGACCGTCAACGGGGCTCTGTGGCTCGATAAAGAAAAGACTCCGATCCACGAGTTCTACCAGTACTGGAGAAACGTGGACGACAAAGACGTCATCAAATGTTTAAAACTTGTGACCTTCTACCCCATCGAAGAGATTGAACGGATGGAAGCCGAGTGGACGGGTCAACAGTTAAATGAAGCCAAGAAAATTTTGGCTTATGAAGTAACGAAACTGATCCACGGCGAGGCAGCGGCAGAATCCGCTAAAATAGCGGCAGAAGCATTGTTTGAAAGCGGCACGGATCTTTCGGATGTACCGAAGATCCAGATCAAAGCCAGTGATCTAGGCAGATCCCTGATGGACATCTTAGTGGAGGCGCAAGTGTTCCCCAGTAAATCAGAGGCACGGCGCAACATCACCCAAGGTGGCGTTACTCTAAATGATGAGAAAGTGGAGGATCTGACCAAAACCTTAGAATCCACCGATATTACCGATGGAGCGGCCATGGTGCGCCGGGGTAAGAAAAAATACTATCGCATGATACTAGTTGAGGAATAAATTGTGGCACTCTATGCATTAAGCGACCTTCACCTGTCCTTTACCGATGATAAACCCATGGGGATCTTCGGTTCAGTCTGGGAAGATCATGATAAAAAAATAGAGCGAAACTGGCTGGCGAAGATCAAACCGGAAGATACCGTCCTATTAGGCGGAGACTTATCTTGGTCCATGACAATGGAGATGGCCATGAAAGAGTTGGATTTCATCAATTCACTGCCGGGGCGAAAAATTGCCATCAAAGGCAATCATGACTATTGGTGGGCTTCGATCAAAAACCTCAATTCACTCTATGACAACTTTCATTTTATCCAAAACAATTATTTTCTGTGGAACAATACCGCGATCTGCGGCACTCGCGGATGGGTCTGTGAAGGATCAGAAAAGTTCACGGCCACTGATGCGGCGATTTATCGCCGGGAGGGCATTCGCCTAGAAAACAGCCTGTCCAAAGCAACCTCTGCCGGCTATACCGATCTCATTGTGATGATCCATTATCCACCGGTCAATGAATACAATCAGGACTCCGTCTTCACCGATCTTCTGGAAAAGTATAAAGTCCGAAAAGTGATATATGGGCACCTCCACGGAGCTGCCCTAAAGAATGTTCTGCAGGGTGACCGGAACGGGGTAGAATACATTATGACTTCCGGTGATTTCTTAAACTTTGATCCGATCCTAATTGAAGCGGACCTCGCTGACACAAGGGAAGAAGAGACTGACAGACAATCTTCCTAGAGAGTTCCTTCGATACCTTCGATACAGTATACCTTCGATACAGTATACCTTCGATATTTTTGAGTTCTTTCGATACAATTTGTGATAATAGGGTCGAGAAAATACACTTAAGAGCAAAAAACTCCCGACAAACTAAATGAATACTATTTTTAACAGCCGGATGATCTGGCTGTTTACTTTTTAACTTGTATATCGTATTATTACGATATAGGAAGGTGAATCATGGAAGGTAATTATCAAAAATATGAAACAGCAGCAACATTGCTCAAAAGTATTGCGCATCCTGTCAGGATCTGTATTATTAGGGGTCTTCACCGGAAGGGGCTTTGCAATGTGACCGATATGAAATGTGGCATGGATCTGCCGCAGTCCACGGTATCAACTCATCTATCAATTTTGAGGGATATGGACATCGTTGAAACAGTGCGTAAGGGAACTGAAATATATTATCAGCTCAAGGACGATAAAATAATTAAAATGTTAAATGACATAGGGGTGAATGATTAATGGGTAAAAAAATTGTAATTATCGGTGGAGTAGCTGGTGGTGCAACCGTTGCAACCAGACTCAGACGTTTGGATGAATCGGCAGAGATCTTGATTTTTGAAAAAGGCCAATATGTGTCTTTTGCAAATTGCGGTCTGCCATACCACATCGGAAATGTGATCCAGGAGCGGCAGAGTCTATTGGTTACGACCAAAGAGATCCTCTGGAATCGCTTCCGCATTGAAGTTCGGATGGAAAACGAAGTATTATCGGTGGAGCCCCAAGCTAAGACCGTTCAAGTCAAAGGCAAAGATGGCGTAGTCTACGCACAAAGCTATGATGAACTGGTCCTATCACCTGGCTCTATGCCGATGAAACCACCGATCCCGGGCATCAATTTGCCGTTGGTCAAGAGCCTGCGGACCATTCCCGATATGGATGGGATCAAGGCACTGGCTGATCAGGGTAAAAAATCCTGTGCAGTCATAGGGGGTGGCTTCATCGGAATAGAAGTTGCTGAAAACCTGGTAGAACGTGGCATTGAAGTGACTTTGATCGAAGCGGCTCCTCATATTTTGGCACCATTAGATACCGAGATGAGCATGATCTGTGAAAAGGAAATGCGCGATAACGGCATCGAACTGATCTTAGGCGATGGGGTTAAGACGTTTACGGAACATAATGGCGGGATCCGGACTGAAACGGGATCAGGCCGCATCATCGATGCCGATTTTGTGGTAGCTGCCATTGGCGTCAAACCCGATACGGCCTTCTTAAAGGAATCGGGTATAGAACTTAATGAGCGTGGTTATATTAAAGTCGATAATCGGTTGCACACTTCCCAGCCTTCGATCTGGGCAGCCGGTGACGCCATTGAGACGACCGATTATGTGACCGGAGCACCAGCTTCCATTGCGTTGGCAGGACCTGCTAATCGCCAGGCCAGGATCATTGCGGATAATATTTGCGGCATCGACCGGATCTATAAAGGCTCCCAGGGGACCTCGATCTTAAAGATCTTTGATCTGGTGGCGGCTTCCACCGGTAATAACGAACGCCAGATCCAACGGAGCGGCGTTGACTATAAAGCGATCTATGTTCATCCCCAGTCCCATGCAGCTTATTATCCCGGCGCCATGCAAATGACCATCAAAGTCCTGGTGGACCCAACCGGAAAACTCTTGGGCGGTCAGGTCGTGGGATATGAAGGCATCGATAAACTCATTGATGTTCTAGCTACGGTTATTAAGTTTGGCGGTACCGTCGATGATCTGGCTGAATTGGATCTGGCCTACGCACCACCCTTCCTCTCGGCCAAATCTCCGGCCAATATGATCGGCTTTACAGCGCAGAATCAGTTGGAAAACTTAGTGGAATTTAAGACATACCAACAGTTTGAACAGGAGTTTAATAAAGATACCGATATTCTCTTAGATGTTCGCGAAGACATTGAAGTAGAAAACGGTGCATTGGATGGGTGCGTCAATATTCCCATCGATTCTCTGCGGGACCGGTTAAGTGAACTGCCCAAGGACAAACGGATCTGGTCCTATTGTCAGATCGGCTTAAAAGGTTATATCGCTTCCCGGATCCTGTCTGCTAATGGGTATGAAAACTTCAATTTAGCCGGTGGTTATCGGTTAAAGGCCCTAGGTAAAGTGAACGAAACTACCAAAGACCGAACCAGTGGAGGTCTCGGCAAGAGTGCCTCGGCAACTCGCGAAGACGGGACATTGATCGTTCCGGTCCAGGCCGCGGCACCAACGACCGCAGTTGCACCCTTGGCCACCATGGCAACGGGACCAGATAAAATCATCGAAGTCAATGCCTGTGGCATGTCCTGCCCCGGTCCCTTGCTTAAAATGCGTGATGGCATGGATGCCATTAACCCCGGCGAGATCCTTCACATCAAGGCATCGGATCCGGGCTTCTATGAGGACGTTAAAGCATGGGCCCGGCGCACTGGTACTGAGATCATATCGATCCATAAAGAAAAAGGCTTAGTGGAAGCCAGCTTACGTAAACCTGGAGTGGCCGAACCTTGTGTCGTGACTCCGGTCAATACCTGTGATACGAAGAATAAGACCATCGTTGTCTTCTCCGGAGATCTAGACAAAGCCATTGCCTCCTTTATCATTTCCAACGGCGCTGCCGCCATGGGAGGCAAAGTGACAATGTTCTTTACCTTCTGGGGCATCAATATTCTGCGTAAACCAGAACCGATCTCGGTCAAAAAAAGTTTTATCGAGAACATGTTTGGCAAAATGATGCCACGAGGCACTGGCAAGCTCAAATTATCGCAAATGAATATGGCGGGCATGGGACCCAAGATGATCCGTAAAATCATGAAAGATAAAAATGTAGATTCCTTGGAATCCCTCATCCAGTCCGCCCAAAAGAGTGGAGTGGAGCTGGTCGCTTGCCAGATGTCCATGGATCTTCTGGGCATTAAGCAGGAAGAACTCATCGACGGAATCAAAATCGGTGGAGTGGGTTACTACTTAGGGGAAGCTGAAGAAGCAGCCGTTAATCTGTTCATCTAAGTAAAAAATAAGCAATTTAAGGTGACGAACTCAAGTAAAACAGAGTGCGTCACCTTTTCTCGTGCGCTCTTCTGGGTGATAATTTTTGATGAAAATCCACTACGCTCGGTACAGGAAGCGTAAGGCGATGGCAAGGGCGTCCAACTCGACCGCTATCTTTTAGGGTATTGATCCAAAAGGCAGAGTATTCTTGTGATGAAAAATAAGCTGAGGTTATAGCTACTTGAAATTTTTTTCTGGAAAGGCTCGAAGAACTAATATCTTAAAAAATTGTAATATGAAACTTTTCAAATTAAAAAATTATATTTAAAAAATTCTTAAATAAATGATCGAATTAAATTTTCTCGGTCGACAATGTTTACATTACGTGGTAATCTTAAAAAAACGAAACAGAGTGATTATAATGAGAATTTTTAAAAAACTTATTGCTAAGTTGTTAATTGGTTTACTGACTTTTTCAATCATACCACCCACAACAACGCTTGGTTCAATCTATAGTAACCCGGGTATTGAAAAAAGAAATGATTTTAATTTTGTGGAATTTTTAAAAAAAATAGATCAGTATGTAGAAGATTATGAAGGGCAACTATTCATTTCTGATACTGATGAAGTTAAATCTCTAATAAGTTCTTACTATAATAAATTAAATCAAATCGATTTATTTAGTGGTCGTACAGAAACTGAAATTTTCAATGAAATCGCTGGTAGGATATATGGGTTTGATAAAGATAACGCTGAAAACATAGATCGCGCCACAGCTAATTATTATTGGACCACTTATTGGTGGGGAATTGGATATAAATTTTTTTCTAAAAGCCAGGCGCTTCAATACGCTAATGACCTTGACTATGTTAGGATTTACCCCGGTTCTGCATCGGCGGCAATAATAGTCATGGGGTCAGCTTCTGCAGCAGCAAAACTTGCAACCAGTGTCACTAGTGCTTATTTACTCACACTCTCCAATGATGTGAAGGCGAACGCCTCATATTTAGATAGTTTCGCTTTAGATATATCATGGGTGCTGATCTATACTATCTATGCAATATAAGGAGATATAATGGAGACGTTTAGCAAAAATCCTTCTGATTACATTCTCATCGTATTAATTATAATTTCAACTGTTTTTCAATGGCGATTTTTGAAGGGTAAAGTGTCACCTAATCAAAAACGAATCTATGAAAAAACTGTCATCATAGCAACTATTATCATTACAATCATAGTGTTATGGACGGTATTCGGGTTTAAAAATCTGTTTAACTAACAAGCCTGATTTGGTAAAAATAAGGCTCACTCTAAAATTTTGTGGGATGGCATATTTCGCATATAGCTTTTTCTACTGATGTCGAATAGCTTCAGGAAGAAGTATTCATCGTCCGGATATCCGTAGCCTTGCCTCCTCAGAGTCTTGATTTTGTTGTTGATACCTTCAATCTTACCTGCGGATATGTTGGATGTTGCCTGCGCTATGATGCCCTCAAAATGAGAGTCAAGCAACCGCTGAAACCAGTTAAAATGTTTGTTGTCCGTTACTTTGCAGATGTCCATAACATCACTAATGATTTTTGCCATTACCGGCTCACTTGTAGCCTGATAGGCTTCCGTTAGCTTTTACTTCACCAGGTCAACTGTAAACAGGAGCTCTGCTGAAGGAGATCTTCATACTTTGCAATATAGCCTTCCTTGCGCGTAGTCTCGTCTTTGTTGAAGTGCTGGCTTGCTCTGGAAGTCACCTTGCCATCCCGGGCTTCCTGGTCCTTTCGCTCCAGAGTTGCCCTGGATGACGTGAGTATATACTTTGTCCGTTTCAGGGCCCTGGCGGCTGCTGCGTTACCCTCGTTGGCAAGTCGCTGCTGTTCGTCTTTACGGATCTGGCTGACGACTTTATCGTTAAAGCTCTTAACGATATGAAAATAGTCAAACACGGATTGGATGTGGGGACACTTCGCTTCAAAAGCTTCCTGAAAATCAGAGTTCATATCACAGGCGATCGCTTCAACATGATCCATCCATTCGAGCCCGACATGATCAATGAATTCATATACGACCCGCTTCTTCTTGCCGTGAGAAATCCAAAGAATGTGTCCGGTCTTCATATCAATGATATGAGTGGCATATTTGTGATCGTCATGGAGCTTTAATTCATCTATACCAAGATATTCAGCATATTCCTCCGGCTTGATCAGTGTCTGTCCATTGACAGTATATTTTTCCTAAAGACGCTGTTTGTCTATGGCTTTTATCGTGTTTTCATCCAGACCGGTTATTTCAGCTACCTGTCTGTTTGTATATGTGCGGTGAGCTAAAAGATCTCTGGTGTAATTGAATAACTCTTTTGTAATGCGATGATGATCCGCTTTTAATGGAACGCCTTATATTATATCTTTGTTACACCACAGTGAGGACAGCGCAACTGAAGTTTGGTGCACTTAACAGCCGTGAGTGTACTGCCAAAGCAAAGATGGCGAAGCATTACATTCATGATTGTTAACATGCATCTTTCCCCCGCATACAGGGCAGTTACATTGACGGAACTCCCCAATCCGGCTTAGTAACGATCTTTCCCCCGCATACAGGGCAGTTACGGTCGACGTTATCATCCAAAGTTCCGTTAAAGCAAAATACCTCCCGTCCTGATTTGGAGGACTCAACAGTTGTGCAGGAATTATTAAATCCATCAAGGAAGGAAGGGACCATAAGAAATTTGCATCTTTCGGTGGAAAACATCATTTGCCCATCGGCTTCGGTTTGTATAGAATTCATTTGTGGATCCTCCATGATTGAGTTGTTACATCAGCAAGATGCATCTCAATTTTAGCGAAGGTCAACATCTTTATTCAATAGTTATTTGTAAGTGGTCCGGGGTTAATCTCACAAAATTTTAGAGTGACCAGAATTTAAAGAAAATTTTTGAGTGAAAGTGAAATTATGTATTCAATTTGCAATATAATTTTAAGTTAAAACCTTTACAATAAGGATAATAAAATTTCAGGGGGTTTGTATGAAGAAATTCATTGTAGGGGTTATAGCAATTGGAGTTTTTTTAGGAAATGGAACTTTTGCGAGTGCTATGGAATTTGAAGAAGTTCCAATAAGTAGTACAGTTGAGGATTTATCTGAGAAGGAAATGGGAATTTTTACCAGCTTAAAGTACAAGGATAAGCTTCCTTTATTGGTGCAGATTAAATTAACTAAAGTAATTTCGAATGACCTAGAAGAATTTACACAAATAACAGAAGAAGAGATGCAAGCATCAGAGTACTTAGTGCCAGGGAACTCAGCAACTGTAGCAAATATTTATACAAATAATTTAGTAACAGCAAAGAAGATTTATAATAAGTATTTAGGCCTTATGGGATATCCAACTGCCGCAGAATCGTATCGTTCAAGCATGTTTTATTCATTGGTAAAAAATGGTGGTGATTGGGATATTAAACTAATTTTAGGAAACAATAATAGGTATAAGTTGATGGGAACAAGTAGGACTGGAGAATACATTGGGAACCATCATTATGGTTTTATGGGACGTCACATAGGATATGGTGAATTTTCACTTAAGTTTGCCGCTGGTGCATATCAAATTTATTCGGATCAGCAAATTAAATACCTAACGCCATATTTTGACCAGCCAGAAGACACAGAGGCAATCGGAGACGGATTTAGGCAATATTTATACAAATTCTACAGAACGGGAACTAGTCCCGAACCACAATAAATATGAATAATAAAATGAAATTAATTTCAATTGTAATCATTAGTCTAATTCAAGTTATTCTATTTTTGTATCTGTTTTTATTTTTTATTTTTCTCGTAGGGGAGAGGACTTGGCCGATACCTGACATAGTAATAGTTGTGTTGATATCAAATTTAGTTATGTTTTTTATCAAGAGAATTTTAAAAACAAAACTAGAAAAAAAGGAGTAGCCGGTTGGCTCATTCTTCACTTTGAATGATGTTGAATATCTGCCTCGCCTGCATATTCTTCACAATATTTTATCCCGGATCATCCAGATATTTGATGGGCAGATATTAGCTGTATACCCGACAAGGGCACCTTCATAGGTGCCCTTGTCATCGTACTATGGATCATGGCAGTGCTCATTTAGGGCTATCACTACACACCAGTCTCAAGAGTGGTCAAGGAACCGCTTCGCTTTGCATCCCTGACAACTCCCTCATCTGGCGTGTTGTATCATTAGCCCAAATGAATCCAAACTATGCGCACTCTGTTTTAGAGTGAGCCAAAAATAATGACTATTATAAACTGGGAATTCAGCCAGATGGTTTCACTACAGGGCATCTGCAAAGGGCAACACCTGTTTTCTTCACTGATTATGAACTGAATCAAACCCGAATAGCCTTTGTTGCTCCCAGATGCTGAATATTTAGGATCGAGAGAATCAGTTCCAGATGATTTCTATCTAATCTTGCTCGAAACTTTGGAACTCCTGATTGGCGTCTAAAACGGCAGCATCGGCACTTTGCGGCCGAAGATAGAGCCGTCAATCTCTTTATCAAATTAATGCAATATTTAAACCCCTGGCTGCTCCTGACGATAAAAACCGTCCGGAGCAGCTAGTTTTTTCGAGTGGAATAACCGGATAATTAAATTAACCTGGATTTTAACGGGGATTAGACACGGCTTAAACTGTCAATAAATGGAGAAAATTTGTCCCGGGAATCTGCTATAATAAACAGGTAATGACCACAAATAAAGTGGAGAAGCTAAAAATTTAAATTGTGTGAATCTAAATAAAGTAAGTTAATCGAAATCGGGATGGGGATCTATGGCAAGAAATGATTGGGGTTCTTTTTATGTACCTTATGAGCAGGCGATCGAAGAACTTAAGATCAAGCTCAGGGGGATCCGGAAGGAATATCGGAAGAGAAATGAATATTCGCCCATCGAATTTATCACCGGGCGAGTGAAAGAACTCTCCAGTATGCTGGAGAAAGCCAATAAATTTAATATTCCCCAAGACCGTCTGCGGTTTGAACTGGAAGATATTGCCGGTATCCGCATCATGGTCCAGTTTGTTGATGACATTTGGACGGTTGTGGATTTAATCCGCAAGCGCAAAGATATGACAGTCATGTACGAAAAAGACTACGTCACGAATGTGAAACCGTCGGGTTACCGGTCCTATCATATGGTACTGAAGTATCCGGTCTATATGGCGGAAGATGTGGTAGATATTTTGGTGGAAATCCAGATCCGGACCTTGGCCATGAATTTCTGGGCCACTGCCGAGCATTCCTTAAATTATAAGTATAAGCAACAGATCCCGGAAATCATCCGTCAAAAGCTCAAAGAATCAGCCGAATCAGCATATCAGCTCGATGAAGTAATGATGGAAATTAAAGATGAGATCAAAGATGCCCAGTTATTATTTGAAGTTAAATCAGATTTGGTTTCAAATATCATGGATCAAATTTTGAATTTGACGTCCATGGACCGTGGACGGGAAGCTTCCAATTATCAACTACTATTGAACCGACTGGCTGAGACCGGGAATGTCAATGAGCTCCAGTTATTGCTGGAGGATGTCACCAGAGACGTTCGCCGATTCCGTAATTTATAAAAGGGAGCACCAGCTACGACTGGTGCTTTTTAGCATTCATCAGTTGACCACCGATGGAATGATCGAAGATTGATGAGCTGACTGAAACTTGATGTGTGATTAAAACTTGATGTGTGATTAAAACTTGATGCACTGACCGAAGGAGAATAAAGATGCTGGAAGAATTGACCAAAGAAAAAATCAGGAAAAGCCCGACGTTCCTCAAGGATGAGCAAAATCCGGATGAAGAGCTTATGCTCTATGCAGTGGGAAATGCCTGGAACAATTTAAAATACTTTAAAGATCCGTCCGCCCAAGTTCGACGGGCAGCTTTAGAAAATAAAGGCTGGGCCATTCAATATTTAAAAAACCCTACGGAGGAGGAAAAACTCATTGCCGTTGGGCGGGATGCCGATGCCATTCAGTATATTGAATCACCCAGTTGCCAAGTTCAGATGGCAGCGGTGGATTCGGCTTGGAATGCGATCAAATTGATCAAGGATCCCTGCGCCGAGGCGAAGCGAGTTGCCATTCAAAAGAATGAACAGGCGATTGCTTACATAAAGGACTACACGCCCGAAGAAATGGCGGGGTATCTCAAAGAAAATATTAACATCGTCAAATATGTCTACGACTCCCTGGATATGGATGAATTGACCCGGGTCCTCACAGAGGTTTTCGCCGGGGAAACCACCATGGACTATATTCGAGCCTTTATGGAGCTGCAAATTCTTGATATTGATAAGATCCCTTTCATCGATGGCGTGGGCTCTAAGTCTACGAAGGAGATGCTGGTGGATTATGTGTTGGGGAGGTAGAGAACTATGAATTTTTCAGAAACCTATGAAGCTGTGGAGCTAACTTTAGCTGCGGGGGCGGTCCCTTTAATAATTGGGGAATCCGGTATCGGCAAGACAGCATTGATCCGCCGCTATTGCAAAGAAAAGAATCTACACCTGGTCAATATTGATGCCAACCTCCTGAAAGAGGGAGAAATTGGTGGCTTGCCAACCGTTGAAAATGGACGGACCTATTATGCGACCCATCATAAATTATCTGAGATCAATGATTTTTTAAAGTCCGATGATCGCGGTTGCCTCTTGTTTATTGATGAAATCAATCGGTGTGACCATGCGGTCCAACAGGAACTGATGAACCTGATTCTAAATCGGGAGATCAACGGGTATCGCTTGGATCAGCGGGTCACCGTGGCCTCGGCCATGAACCCCACTTCTCGAATGGAAGATTTTCGTAATACTCAATACCAGGTGGTGGAAATGGATCCGGCTCAGGAAAATCGATTTGTTTGGTTTTCCATGGATTCAGATACCCGGGAATGGATCGTCTGGGGACTGGACAACGGCGATATTCATCCTTGGGTCATTGAGTTTATTTCATCCTTTGATGAATACCTCCATGCCTCCTCCGATGAAGAGTTTATTGAAGCCACCCCCCGCAGTTGGGAGCGGATCTCTGATGCAATGAAAGTGCTGGATAAAAATCCCGGCTTTTCCAAAGAAGCCCTTTATCATTTTATCAAGGGCAATGTGGGTACCCGAATCGCCCAGGACTTTATGGGCTTCTTAAAGGAAAATGAAAACCCCAATTTAAAAGCCTCGGATATTTTGGCCTTAGAGCAGATCACCCAGTC
>JBAQDU010000043.1:0-2831 GCA_049294805.1 Clostridiaceae bacterium | reverse complement strand
GAAAACTGGCCGGTAAAGCCAGTGATCAAGTTCAAACTGACGGCCAGGATGATGTTGATGCCGATACTGACGATGTTTAAAAACAAGTAGGAGTCGATGATATCGGCGTTGATCAACAGCTGTCCGATGACGTAGAGGGCGATGATGGCGATGACTTTAATGAGATTTTCTAAATTCAGCATTTTCTTCATGCGATCACCTATACCTTTTCACTGGTGTTGAAGCCCAGTAAGCCTGTGGGCTTGATGAGAAGCACCAGGATCAGGATCAGAAAGGCCACAGCATCTTTAAACAGGGAATAGCCGGCGGCGGAGACGATGGTTTCGACAAAGGCCAGGAAAAACCCGCCGAAAACGGCGCCGGGAATGATCCCAATCCCGCCGATGACTGCCGATACGAAGGCTTTTAAGCCCGGAGCTGCCCCCATCAATGGGTTTAGGGTACTGTAGTAGACACCGATCAAGACACCGGCGGCACCGGCTAAAGCTGAGCCGATAAAGAATGTGTAGGAGATGGTCCGGTTGACATTGATCCCCATGAGTTCAGCAGCATCTTTATCCTGGGACAGGGCCCGCATGGATTTACCGATTTTGGTCCGTCCGGTGATGTACATTAAGGCCACCATCAACAGGGCCGTGATGCCGATGATATAAAGACTCTTAATATCGATGACGGCACCGGTGTTAAACACCGGGATCTGGGTCGAGGGCAGGACATTTTTATAAGTACGGGATTCGGGGCCAACAAAATACATCATGCCATACTGTAAAAAGAGGGATACGGCAATGGCCGTAATTAAGGCAGATATCCTGGATCCACCGCGCAGGGGCTTATAGGCTATTTTTTCAATGATGACACCAAGCAGGCCGCAGACTGCCATGGATATGACCAAAGCCGGGAAAAACGAAAAACCTAAAATTCCGGTGAGGGCGAATCCGATATAAGACCCGACCATCAAGACTTCCCCGTGGGCGAAGTTAATGAGATTGATGATTCCGTAGACCATGGTATAGCCAAGGGCGATCAGTGCATAAATACTGCCCAAGGAGATGCCGTTGATCAATTGCTGTACGATTTGCTCCAAAATAAATACCTCCAGTAAAGTGACGATAGGCTGTCGTATGCAGACAGCCTCCATCAGTTTGAATTTTTAATGTTAGGGTTCTTGCTTCATGAAGTAGGTTGGGACACCATCGGTGACCTTAAGGATGGTAACGGCCTTGATGGGGTTGTGGAATTCATCCATGGAAAGTGTTCCGGTGATCCCCTTAAAGTCCTTGGTGGCAGCCAATGCGGTTTTCAATGCTTCCCGATCGGCGGAGCCGGCTCTTTTTAGTGCATCAGCGACAAGATAAGCCATGTCATAACCTAAGGCATTAAACGCATCAGGATCGGCACCGTTAGCTTTGTTATAGTCTGTTTTGAACTTGACAACATCAGGTGATGAATCACTGGAGGTATAGTGGTTGGAATAATAGACATTCTCTAAAGCTTCCTTGCCGGCGATCTCAAGGAGTTTTGGGGAGTCAAAGCCGTCAGCACCTAACACCGGTACGTTCAAGCCTAGTTCTCTGGCCTGTTTGACGATCAGTCCGACTTCTTCATAGTAGCCGGGAACGAACAAGACTTCAGGGTTTGAAGCTTTGATGGAAGTCAGCAGTGTTTTAAAATCGGTATCTTTCGCCTGGTAGGCTTCTTCTTTAACAACGGTACCACCTAGGGCCAGGAAAGTCTCACTAAATGCCTTGGTCAGACCCTTGGAGTAATCGGACGAATTATCTCTTAAGATGGCAGCCTTGGTGAACTTAAGCTCTTTGGAAGCGAAGTTCGCCATGGTGATCCCCTGGAAGGAATCGCTGAAGCAAGTCTTAAAAACATACTCACGGACTTTGCCGTTTGAATCCAATGTAACATCATCAGCTGTCGCTGAGGCGGAGATCAATGGAACTTTATTCTGGGTGGCTGGAGGCAGAGCGGCCTTAACGTTGCCTGAAGTGGCGGGTCCTAAGATGGCGACAACTTTATCCCGAGTGGCTAATCTCGAGGAGACGTTGGCAGCTTCATCGGTCAAGGACTTGTTGTCCACCTTGACGAGTTCAACTTGCTGGCCAAGGACTCCGCCGGCGGCATTGATCTCCTTGAAGGCCAGTTCAATACCCTGGACTAAGCTCGTACCGTAAGTTGAGACGTTACCGGACAGTTCGTAGTTAAGTCCGATCTTGATGTTGCCGGCAGCAGGTGTCGATGCATTGGTCGAACCGGCCGTTGTTGTGCCTGATCCAGCAGTTGTTCCTGATCCCGCGGTTGTTGCGGTGGTTCCGGCCGCACAGCCGGCCAGGGTGAGTGCAGACAAGATGCCTGCGGTGAGTTTCAGTAGTCCATTCTTCATTTGTTGTTTCCTCCAATAATTTTATTATGATGTCCAATTTATGGTATTAAAAAACCTCTATCTGGAATTAGATCCAAAATAGAGGTGCTTAAGCACGGTACCACTCTTTTTTTTCAACTGCATTGCGGCAGTCGACTCATCGGGTTCGTAAAAACCCTTGCCCGGTAACGGGGGCGAACGTTGCAGCTTACGGTTCGAATGTTCAGCTGCACGGCTCGGAATTGATCTGATGTCCTGTCGTTCCACTTTCCGGTTCTCAGCGTTGTCCGGTTCTCTGTAGGTGGTTGGGCGGGACCAGTTTTTCGTCAGTGCCTTTTTCGATTATCACTTTGTTGGGTGATGATGTTTGAATATTAACATTTACTAAATACTGTGTCAATATTTAAAGACAATACTAATAATACAACGGGAGTGTTGTGAAAACGATATCCGGCGATGGTAA
>JBAQDU010000042.1:0-3332 GCA_049294805.1 Clostridiaceae bacterium | reverse complement strand
TTTGGTCTGATTTGCAGAAAAAGTGGAATGACTCAATGAGTCTAATCCGAAATCTAATTTGGTTTCTTTAATGAAGTTTTCCATGTTGCCACGCTTATTGTAAACTTTTAAAATATCTGCACAGTTCGACTCAAGTGACGTAATAATATAGCTTTTTCTTGGTACGAGTTCGCCACTGGAGCGTTCGATTTTCATAACAACTCGGTGGCTTTTATTCCAAGAATTAGCCTGGTATAAAAACTCATCATAGTGACAATGGTAGGAAGCGTAATCCATTTTGTAGCAGGCAGTAAAGTAATCTTCCGCGTCATTTGAGAGCTTATCGAGTATTGCATTTGCTTTGAGTTTAATGATGTAGTGGACCCCATATGCATCACAAAGATCATAGAGTCCAGGAAGAGCAAAGCCACTATCTCCTCTCACTAAAATGGTAGCCTGGGGATAGTGTTCTCTCAGAGAAACAAGGACGGGTTCAAGAAAATCTACGACGCCATTAGAAGTATAAACACTGCCTTTTCGTAACTGGAATTTCATCAGGTCGCCTGATAAGCCATCATAAAGAACCAAAGGATGATATCCCTTGGTATTATAGTGATGAATATACGTGCTTTCTTCTTGCTTTCCATAGGTTTGAACGTTGGTGGAATCAAGGTCAAGGACAATCTGATAGGTCTCATTTTCAGGATGAACTTTCTTGTATAAATGTTCCAGAATCCCATTGAACTGTTCAGCACCTTCTCTAGAAAAAGATTGTAAGACTCTGGAAAGAGTTGGTTGAGAAGCGAGGGATTCCTTGCCTAAAATAGAAGTGAATACCGGATCATATCTTAAGTCATCGGCGGCATCATCTTTATGATAACCGGCTATACTCTGGTAAATTATTTGTTCGATAACGGAAGAAATTGTATGAGTGCGTTTCGAGTCATCATCAAATTGTTCCTTCAAAAGAAGATTGATCCCCAGTTTATCGATGAATTCTTTGACCAAAATCAAACCGGAATCTGACGAAAGATTACCACCGCTAAAATCAAAAGAAATATTAGGGTTGAACTGAAGTGGAATTTGTTTTAAACTAGACATGAAAAGAGCTCCTTTTTGTGGTTTTTGTTGTTTTTACAGATTAACTTTACCATAAATTGAGGCTCTTTTCATTTTGTTTTTTTCACCCAATGGGTGCAACGGGTGATATTACAAAACCTTTGTAATATAAGGACTTATAGAGGTTAAATACTTATTGGTGAATAATGCAGGCTTAGTATAATTTTACCTAATTATAATTTAAATCTAAAGAACTATTACATAATTGATAAAAACATTGAGGTCGCATGTTCAATCCGTTATGATTTGACCTAAATGATCAACTATTCTGCTTTGCTTGATTGTTGCCGATTGTGAACTAAGGTGTATTAGTTCCATTGTACTTATAATTGCTGTATTAAAAGAAACTAGGCCAATTCCGTTATATCCGCCAATTGTTACATTAAATTCAGCAAACCCATTTATATCATTACCTACAGCAGTAGCATATTTATCAGTAATTTCTGCACTTCTAACTTTGACTGTTACTGGAAATATAGACCATGTTCCAGCTGTTGAAACAGAGGTCATAATTAAACCTTTGGGAGATACTGAATATCTATTTACCAACCGCAATCTTGTATCTGGATATAAGAAATGATAAATATCAAATGCTGCTGTATATTGTCTATCTCCAAATATCGTTCCAACAATACTATATCTTGTAAGTGGATTTATTTGAGAATTGAGGTTTGATAATGTATCTTGTTGTATTTGGTCTACCATCAAAGCTTCAACACTTCCCCCAATAGGTAAAGAAATATGATCTTTTTTAAGATCGATAGGTAAATTTACATTTATTATTGTCTGTTCACTTGAGAGCTTATTAATTGCTTGTGCCGCTTCTAAAAAAAAAGCTTTTGTATAAGTTTCCAACACTTCAGGGTTAGTGTTTTTTAAAATATAGATTCTTGAAGCTTCATTATCTAGATTAGATTTTTCTGCAACTGCTACAGAGCTTTTGAGTTCTTCAATAGTATTTATTTTATAAGATAATTCCTTAGTTGCTGCCGCTACAGGGTTAACGAAACCTAACGTCAATAAAACAACTAGCAAAGTAGCCATAATTTTCTTCATCTTTAAACTCCTTTTTTAATACAAAGTATTCATTTATTTGTTAACAATCAAAATTTTTATATCCGAAGTTTGGTTAAAAAATATTTCTTTCTTTAATGATATATTGTAAAACAAAAATAATTATGAGAAACATAAAGCAAAGTAAAGAAGTATTGTTACTAGTAAATATTTTGGATGTAAATAATCCTAGATAAACCAGAAAATTTAATATGTAGGAAATTAAAAATCCCCATAATGCAAAGGTTAATAAATAATTTCTCATAACCAACGATTTAAATTCTTTATTTTTTACTCTCTTCTGTAGAGTCCTCGTGTGTTTTAATTGCTTTATTGAAAAGTAAAAAGACATAATGATTAAAGATAAAACGATTACATGAGACAGCCAAGTGTTCAAACTTTTTCTCCTTTTAGATTAATAGAATTTGTATTTTTAAAAAATATAAAACCTTATTTTCTTCGAAAACTTCTTAAATTTATCTTGTAATACAATCTCCGCTAAATGTCAATTCTATACCCCTGAATGAGATATTTAATCGGCACTAGAATAATACCTACCTGTTAACACCTCCAAATCAGTCGCTAAAATCCGTGGTGATTATTTTATTAAATACTATCATTATTCGCCAATAAGTAAAAGCCCCCTATATAGCAACTCTTCTAGCATAGGTGCTAATAAGACTGCGCTAATTGTTTTTAAAACAAGTTCATTGAAGTTATCAGCCCTGATCCAAAAGATGTAGTAGATGTAGATACTAACATGATGATTAGAAACATAGTTAAAACACTTTTATAACTTTTCATTTGTAAGATCCTCCCAGCATATCGGTTTTCGAATTACCAACGGTACCCCCCACACCGGAGGCATTCATCACCCACCTATAGAGGACGGTATTCCCGATATTTTCACAGAAGCTCTTTCAGCTTTAGTGCATCAAAAGAATCCTTACGTTTTGAAATAAGCAAAACAACAAAAATATTGCGCATTTATTACACTAAACCCAAATTATTCACCGAGTTAATTTTCGATAGGTTTTAAGGGTTTAATTTGAGAGGAAATTCATTTCCGCTCAAATTCTTTCATCGTTTTCTATTTCTTCTCCATATTTACTGAGATTTTTTGAGAAGTCTTCAGAATATAAGATTTTCAGGGTCAGTAAATAGAACTAACCGAAATTAGC
>JBAQDU010000041.1:0-128042 GCA_049294805.1 Clostridiaceae bacterium | reverse complement strand
CATCTCGATGTCGCCGGCCTGACAGTTTTTGTTGGTTGAATCGTAGGAAATATAAATCTGCTCCCGGTGATTCCGGGATGCATTCCATTGATTGAGGAATCCCACTTTGTCGTCGCTTGTTATCGATGACAGAAACCGAGATACCGTGGAGTCACTGTAGATCGTCATGTCCTCTGTTAGGAGCGGATGGTTGTATGCGTAATCCGGATAGTATTGCCCGGCATTATTTTCACAGATAATGGAATAAGCAGCCAAATCGAGAAAGAGCCCGACACCTCGGCTGTCCCAGTAGTTGGAAAGAGTTTCGGGGAGTTTGTATTCTTCCATGATCTTCCGAATGACAAGAAAAGCTCCGACCCGAAGGCAACTGCTGCGATCGGAATGATTTCGTTCATCAGGCAGGGCGATTTCCGGGAAAAACTTAATAAAATTTTGGTTTGGCTGTATCATCGCTGGATCCACCCTGGACTGTTTTCCAATCGTAGTTCGCTGGGGAACGTTATACTTCTTTTCGGCGTTGTAATGACGGGCATAGGTGTATTCAATATAAGTGGTTTCACCGCGCCGGTTCACCGTAATTTTGCCTGTATTTTCCGGAATCTTTACGAGAAAATCGTAGTACATTTTTACTCCTTTTTGAGAATGATATCATACTCAATTAAGTATAGCAAAAACCCCGCATTTCTGCAACTGAAAACGCGAGGGAACAGGCTCTATTCCTTGCTTTAAATAGGTTCATTACAGCATCAATTAGTGTTGAGTAGGAGAAATCATGGGAAGTTCACATTTACATGATACACTAGGTGGTAGAGCCGTCCAGGAGGAGTTTTTATGAATAATCTAGTACGACTATCAATGAAGGATTTTAACCAATTTCTTGAATTAAAAGCACTTTGCTTTCCCAACGACGAGTCAGAGCGAGAGATCTGGCTTGACCTCTTTGAGGATGAAAAAAGTTTGATTTTTGCCATCAAAGAGCACAGTGTTTTAATAGCCTACATTGCAATTTATAATTGGAAGGGTGAAAAAGATTATATCAAACTGATGAGCATCGGAACTCACCCCGGGTATCGATGCCAAGGATTGTCTCATTCATTGATGCAATATGTCATCGATGAAATGCGTAAAGACGGCATGCATCAATTCAAAGGCGAAACCAGAGAATCAAATATAAACATGCAGAAATTATTTCAAGATTTCGATTATAAACTCAGCCACCAAATAGAGGCTGGTTATATTGATCCTATTGAAACTGCCTACAAGTATTCCTTAGAATTTTAACATTGAAAAGTTCGAGGAAACCGAACACATCGACAATTAACCTCTTAAGAGCTATTGATTAAGTTGGCTTTCAATTCAGCTGTGGTTTATTAAAAAAGTAATTTTTCCGAATCCATCAGATCCCTCTTTCATAAATGATATCAAAGTGATATAATCAAGATATTAATTAGGGGGTGTTGTTTTATGGAAGAAAAAATGTTGAAAGCTCGATCAGGGATGTTGTATCTCGTCCTCTTTATTGGGTTGTACCTACTGTCCATCGTTGTGTTTATTGTTAGCCTTAACATGGAAAGTCTTTTGAAATGGCCGCTATTGGTCCTAAGCGCAATTTGGATCCTGGTGGGCTATATCCCTTTTTTCGGGCTTAAGGTCCTCCAGCCGCAGGAAGCATTAGTTTTGACGTTGTTTGGAAATTACAGCGGAACACTCAAAGGCGATGGATTCTTCTTTGTCAATCCATTCTCGTCAGCCGTAAATCCAGCGGCCGGGACTCGGTTAGGCCAAAGTCGAGACGTTAATGATGAAAATGCCCATCAACACAATGAAATCAATGGCACCAATGCCCGGACGGTGCAAAAGCCATCCAAAAAAGTTTCCCTTAAAGTCATGACCTTGAATAACTCAAGACAAAAGGTCAATGATGCGTTGGGTAATCCAATTGAAGTCGGTGTTGCTGTGATCTGGCGAGTGGCTGATACCGCAAAAGCTGTCTTTTTGGTGGATAATTACAAAGAATTCCTGTCTTTACAGTGCGATGCAGCCGTACGCAGTATCGTCAAAATTTACCCCTACGATGTTGTGCCCAATATCGACACCACCGGTGACGGACTTTATGATGACGGCAGCTTACGGGGTTCTACTAACGTCGTTGCAGAGCGGATCCAACAGGAGATCCAGGAAAAGGTCACCATGGCTGGAATGGAAATATTGGAAGCTCGGATCACATACCTCGCCTACGCCACTGAAATTGCATCTGTTATGCTCCAGCGCCAACAAGCCAGTGCCATCATCGATGCCCGGACCATGATCGTTGAGGGGGCTGTCGGTATGGTCGAAATGGCCTTAAATAAACTCAGTGAAAATAAAATCGTAGAATTGGACGATGAACGAAAAGCTGCCATGGTTTCAAACCTTTTGGTCATCCTATGTGGAAATCGGGATGCTCAGCCGGTCATAAACAGCGGCAGTCTATATTAAAGCGACCGATCAATGAGCAACGATAAAAAACAGGTTCCTCTGCGGCTTTCAAAAGAACTCTATGACCAATTAAATAATTGGGCCAAGGATGATTTCCGCTCCCTCAATGGGCAAATCGAATACCTCCTAACTGCCTGTGTCCGCTCACGAAAGAAAAATGGACACCACATACCGGGAAGTTTTGAACCCATTGAGCCCTTGGCTGGAGATTTGGAAGAATCTGCCGATGAAACCAAGTAAACATCAAATCAAAAGCATTCCTTCAAATAACAAACCAAATTGGAGGTCTCCAACTGCAACTTTATCAGTTTGCAGTTGGAGACCTTTTTCTTTTTATCCCTATAAATTCCATAAAACTAATCAAACTCACCAATCTTCAAAATTTTCATTTAAAATTTAATAGTTATAAACGGAATTAAGAATAAAAAGTTATCTCAATACCCCATTATTATTATTATTATGTTAAATTGTTTCTTTACATGTGCTTATTTTAAACTTAAACATTGTATGAATATTGACTAATAACTTAATCAATGTTATATTTTGAACTATTGAATATAACATTCACAAAGGGGAAAATATGAAAAAGACAAAACTCTTCACGGCGTTAAGCCTATCCATGGTCCTGTTAATGGGTTGTTCCACTGGGGCTGTTACCGCCACCACAGCCGGTGCATCCAGCACTTCTGCAGCTACAACGACTGCAACCGAAATCCCAACCATTAACGTGGGTTGGAGCAATGAACTCCATACCGGTAACATGCACTTAAGCTTTTTAAAACCAGAATTATTCGCAAATAATCCAACTCATTTAAAACCGATCAGTGATAATCAACTGGAATTGATCAAAGACGGCAAACGAATCGCGATCCTAAACTTCATCCACACCAAGGGCGCCGCCGAGAGCGTTACGCTGATGACTCAGGGACACATGGACCTGGCCTACTGCTCCAGTACGGCGATCCTCACTGCCTATGACTCCGGTGTTGATGTTAGTATTTTAGCTCCGATCCAAAGCGGTGGTGTAGCCATCGTTACGGCGAAGGATGCTCCTTACAATACCTTCGATGAACTGGTCGCTTACGCTAAAACAGCCAAAGAGCCGATCCGTGGCGGTTATCATTCTGCGATCAGCAGCCCCCGCATCGTTCTTGAATATGCACTGCGGGATGCCGGCCTAAAAGTCACTGAAGACACCTCTGATTTTGAAGCCGATGTTGTTCTAACTGATTTAAAGGGGATCAGCAACTTAATCCCTTCCCTTAGCTCAGGCCAAGTTGAACTTTGGGCCGGGCCAGTTCCAAATCCACAGAATGCAGTGGCTCAAAACATCGGTAAGATCATTGCAACATTGGATCAGCTTCCCGACAACAAGTGGATCGACTTCCCCTGCTGCACCATGAGCGTCGTTAAATCAGTTAAAGACAAAAACCCAGAAGTCATCGAAGCATTGGTTCAGGTAACCACCGACATCAGTGCATATGCGCAGAACAACCGGGAAGAGACCGCCGAACTCATGACCGAATTCATCGGCCTGGATAAAGCTGTCCTCCTTGAAAATGACACAACTTACACTACAGAAATTACCGAGCATTTCACAAATGGTATGGCAACCTATTATCAAGCCATGACCGAAATGGGGAAATTCACGGGTAGACTCAAAGAAAAATCCATCGATGAAGTAATGGCTAGCGTGTTTGACTTTACATTCGTGAATAAGACTAAATAAAAACAAAATCTGTGAAAGGAAATACGGCGCTTTCCACCGGGAAAGCGCCGTTCATTGCTATGAAACCCAAACATCTCAAACAAATAACCCATCTTGGGGTATCACTGATCCTGCCGGTTTTGTTCCTCATCTTTTGGGAACTGGGTGCCCGCTCCATTGATAATAATGCCATCCTACCCCGGGTCTCAACAGTGTTTTTAAACTTTATCCATGCTTTTGATAACTTTATCGGGATCGGCAGCATTCCAAAAAACATTGGATTTAGTCTCGTTCGAGTCCTTTTGGGATATCTATTGGGCGCGGTGATCGCCTTGCCTTTGGGTCTAGTCATGGGTTACTTCCCGATCATCCGAGTTTTTTTCGAGAATTTCATTTCACTATTCAAGCCCATCCCCTCCATTGCCTGGATGCCGTTAGTCTTGGGGTGGTTCGGTATCAGTAGTTTGGCTCGGGTACTCCAGATTCCCTATGGTCAGAGCTTTGCCCTGTTGGACAACTTCAAGTTGTCCATGATCTTCCTCATTGCCCTGGGTGCGTTTTTCCCGATTTGGGGTTCCACCATGTTTGGAGTCAGTAACGTTCGCCAAGTCCTGATCGAAAGTGCGAAAGTACTGGGGGGTTCTTCCAAGGATATTTTCCTTAAAGTCCTGCTCCCGGCTGCAGGGCCGACAATACTCAACGGTCTTAGAATGGGACTCACCGCTTCCTGGGCTTGCCTTGTGGCAGCTGAGATGCTCCCGGGCAGTATGAGCGGTGTGGGTTATCTGATCACCCATGCGTATGAATTGACCCGGATGGATCTAGTCATTACAGGAATCATCTGCATCGGACTCATCGGCGCATTCCTAGACGGTGTCTTCCGGACCATTGCCCGTCGTTATTTTTCCTGGGAAAACAAAGTTAAGTAGGAGGCTATCATGAATGATTCAATTTTCGAGCTGAGACAAATCAGCAAAGTATTAGCCAGCAACCGGGACTCCTCTGAGCTCTCTGTCTTGCAAGGCATCAATCTGGATATCCGCGAGAATGAGTTCGTCTGTATCGTTGGCCCCTCCGGATGCGGCAAGTCCACCTTACTTAGGATCATTTCGGGACTTGAGCCGGTAACTTCCGGGACCGTCCTCTACCGGGGCGAACCTCTTGTCAAACCGACCCAAGCCATTGGCATGGTATTCCAGAATTATTCCCTGATGCCCTGGCTAAGCGTGGAAGGGAACATCGGGTTGGGACTAAACTTTAAGCGCATGGACCACCCGAAGCAGACCGCCATCGTTGATCACTATCTTAAGATCATCGGTCTTGAGAAATTCCGCAAAGCCTACCCCCACGAACTCTCCGGCGGTATGCAGCAACGAGTCGCCATTGCGCGTTCCCTCGCCAATGACCCGGATGTAGTTTTAATGGACGAACCTTTTGGCGCTTTGGATGCCTATACCCGGATCCAGCTCCAGCAAGAGCTCTTGCGCATCTGGGAAAACCACAAAAAAACCATTATCTTTGTGACTCATAGCGTCGATGAGGCGATCTATCTTGCCGATCGGATCCTTTTGATGAGCCGGCGTAACGGTTCCATTGAGCATGATATCCGCATTGACATGCCCCGGATCCGTGACCGATCCGACCCAACCTATGCCAAGCTCAACCAAGCGCTTTTAAAGGAACTGGAACATCTTAATCGCCTGGCACCGGCTAATGAGGAATCAATCCTCGATTCTGAAGAAAGGAGAGCCTAATGTTTGGATTACCTACTGAATTTGAATCCTATGAACAAGCCCGCCGGGATGGTTTTATCAAAGCCAAGAATTTCAAAGAAGCTGGCGGAAAGATCGCTGGGTGCTTGTGCACCTATACGCCACTGGAAGTGTTAGACGCTGCCGGGATCGCACCGATCAGCCTCTGCGGGACAAGTGAAGAGACGATCCCTGCCGCGGAACAGGTCCTCCCTAAAAATCTTTGTCCCTTGATCAAATCAACCTACGGATTTGCTGTCACCGACAAATGCCCCTATACCTATTTTTCTGACATAATCATCGGAGAGACCACCTGCGACGGTAAGAAAAAAATGTATGAACTCCTTGGTGAAATCAAAGACACTCATATTCTCCATCTCCCGCAAAGCCAAGCTCGCAGCTATTCCGGCAATAACTGGTATGAGGAAGTTCAGTTGTTGAAACAAGTTTTGGAAGAGAAATTCTCCTCACCGATCACAGAAGAAGCCTTGCGTCAGGCAGTAAAAAAACGCAATGAGCTCCGTCGGGCCAAGCTCGACCTGTTTAACCTTCAATCCAGTGTTCCCCCGGCTGCTTGGGGCACTGAAATCATGGTCGCGTTGCACAGCGGTGGGTTTTCTTTTGATCTGGATCAATATACCCAAGGTATCCTAACCCTTGTCACCGATAAGAGACGTTCACTGACCAATGGTTCCTCCCCCGTTCCCACCGGCGCTAAACGAATACTTTTAACAGGCTGTCCCACCGGAGGCGTTATCAAGAAGATCGGTGAAGTCATCGAACGAAACGGCGGTGTCATCGTTTGCCTTGATGACTGCTCCGGTGAAAGAACCAACCGCTCCATGATCGATGAGTCAGCTGATGATATTCTCCGGGCCATCTCTGACCATTATTTGGGGATCCATTGCTCCGTAATGACCCCCAATGACCAGCGCACAGCAAACACCGCCCAGATGCTGGAGCAGTACAAAGTCGACGGCGTCATTGACCTGGTCCTATTAGCCTGTCACACTTTCAACGTCGAATCCACCCGAATGGCCTCAGCAGTTCGCGGTCAAGGCGTACCCTATATGAAGCTAGAGACCGATTACTCCCCCGCCGATTCCGGGCAGATCGAAAACCGGATCGCCGCCTTCATTGAAATGCTTTAACTTATCTTCCTAAGCAAATGAATCAACTTTTGACTGCCGGTTCACACCGATCTGACGCATCCCCTCGATGGCTTCAGCAATCCTTCTTACCATTTCATCTCCCAACTAGAAGAAGTTGGTCTACTAAAAGCCAGAAAAATAATGACCCGGTTGATCGAGGCGGATCCATTCTCTCCTATTCTAAATTGATTGTCCGAAGTTTGAGACGGGAAATGAACAGAACCCTTGAAACCACTGCTCTAGAGTGGTTTCAAGGGTTCTGTTTTTGGACTCTTTTTTCAGACTCTTCGCCTGGTTCTGAATGGAGCTATTAACCTAGGTCAAAGTCAGTTCTTTCTACACTGTCTAAATGGCAATGTTCCAGCTCAATCTGTCGCCCTGTGCATGGTAGCGTTATGACCTTTCTTCTTTGTATATCATCGAGATTGACCATGTTATCATCCACTTGAGATTGACCATGTTTTCCACTAGCTGAATTAAATTAAGATCAAAATTTAAATTGGTCTATTCCAGGTTGGTAATAATTCCATGTTCATTTACCCGTTCATACATCTCTCGAATATTCTTTTGAGCGCCCTCTCCAAATCCGATCTCCAGGGAATGAATAAAACTGTCATAGACGATTTTTCCTTTGAAGGGTAAGAGGACCGTTTCAATTGAGGTCGGCAGGACCCGGCGAATCGAATTTGCCAATGAAGTACTGATGCCTTTTACACCATACAAGGTATCCTCGCCCTGAGCATTGGAGGTCAGGGCAACGGCAAACTCCGGCTGATAATCGACGAGGAACAGGATCCCTTTTTTATGGTTCGTTCGCCATAGTTTCAATATCTCGATCTTGTCTTGAGAGAGCTTCCCTTCACTGATGTATTCATCGATGAGTTCTGGTTTTTCCCACAATACTTGTCGAACGTCATATATTTTACTATCACTGACGGCATTGGGATATTCCGGCTTGATTTTCTCCCGGATCATGTGCTCCCGTTCATTGACATAGCCCATCAAGCCGTACCAAAGTTCATAGAATTCTCGGCACTCCTTTGGGCTTAACTGGGCAGTTTTGGTATCATCATATAAACCGCAGCATTTCTTAAATTTTTTACCACTGCCGCAGGGACAAGGATCGTTGCGACCAACTTTCGTTCTTGGCTTGGGCACCGCAGCCGGTTGACCTATCATGGATTGGCTGTGCATTTTGAAAATCTCATCTGGTGTATGCCCTTTGTGTTCCCAAATTCGTGTATAATTTTTTGCGTTTGTGAGAAGCTCGATGAATTGGCGCAGTTTTTTTTCGCTGCTAAGGATCAGATCATACTGACTCATAATGGGACTCAATTCATAGAACTGATCTCCCAAAATCACGAATTTTATTATTTTATCCAATGCGGCTTTGGTTTTCGGGCCGTACCTAAACTCACTCCAGAAAAAATATTGAAAATCCATCAGGTAGCAACTTTCGATGTAATCCAACTGGCCGAACTGGAGAAATTCATTTTTATCGGGGATATAAGTGGGTTTTCCCAATTGGATTTTAGCCAAATCATCAACTTTGCTAAAATCCTCATAAAAAGACGCATTAACCAGATAGTTGTTATAAAAACCATAGGGAGCACGTTTTAATACCCGCGGTAACAGCAGGCGATAAATCTCTTCTTCTGTTGTCTGCTCGGCATTTTGCTTGTTAAACAGTTCAACAAAGCTCTTCCGACTGATGATCCCATACAAGTTCACAGCCGCCTTAGCATAGGAATCCAGGAGATCTCGCAACTTTGCCTTGCCATTTGGACACCGGACTGCATCTTGAGCCGGGTTATACTTTTCAAAAATTTCTTGCACTGATTCAGATCCCATGTTTTCCTCCAGGCTTTTATTTTAGCCTCAACCGGTTCTTGACTAGAACTTGGACCACCCCTACAACTTAAAGGAGTTCCACCGGATATTCTAGTTTTAATTAAAGTATAGCCTACTTCGTGTCATTGTGTCACCGCCTGGACCGATTGATCGATCCAAGACCACCCGTGCTAGCCTTTATGCCTTTCCTAACCGATACCCACTGTTCATCAATCGTCCTCTATAAAGCTAATAAATCGCGGCTTAATTTGATGAGGCAAAATCGACATCCGGACCACCGAAACCCTCGCCTCTAAACTACCGATGCCCTGATCGAAATAAAACCATCGCCCTTGATCTTCCTCATTTGGAAGTCCAAGGGCGATGGTTTTTATCAAATCAGCCAAAATTACAGCTTGTGTTCCAAAGCCTTCAGTGGTGGAAATCATCTTGGGTTAGAAATCTCTTACTAAAGGCACTTTCGGCTTAACTCTGATTTGGCTACATTTTCTTGTTGTGATCTCTTGGTCCAGCTTCCTTGCCTAACCCTTTCATGGACAATGAGATCCGTTTTCTACCTCGATCTACACCAATGACTCGCACTTCGACAATATCTCCGACTTTGACGACGTCCATTGGGTTTTTAACAAACCGATCTGCCAATTGACTGATGTGTACCAGTCCATCCTGATGAACTCCGATATCGACGAATGCGCCAAAATCCGATACATTTCGAACGGTTCCGGTTAACAGCATGCCCTCTTCCAAATCTTTGAGATCCAGGACACCGGTTTTAAAGATCGGCAGCGGCAGATCTTCTCTGGGGTCGCGGCCTGGTTTCATCAATTCATTGAGGATATCGCGAATGGTGGGTTCGCCCGATCCAGTTTCTTCACTTAAGGTTTTGATCTTATATTTGTTGGCCCGATCTAAGAGATCTTTCATCTCACCAGATTTAATATCGGCTTTGGCATAACCTAGGCGCTCTAAGATCTGTTTGGCAACGTCATAGGATTCCGGATGTACTCCGGTATTATCTAAAATCTCTTTGGATTCCGGTACTCGCAGGAATCCAGCGCATTGCTCGTAGGCTTTGTCGCCCAAGCGTTTAACTTTTTTGAGCTCTTTTCTGGATTTAAAGCCAGCCACTTCATCCCGATAATTGACAATGTTTTCCGCAATGGTTTTATTGATGCCGGAAATGTAGGTCAAGAGGCTTGGCGTCGCTGTATTTAAATCTACCCCCACTCGGTTTACGGCCCCTTCGACGACTCCCGTCAAAGACTCGTCGAGTTTCTTTTGGTCAATGTCATGCTGATACTGGCCGACGCCGATGCTTTTGGGGTCGATCTTAACGAGTTCCGCCAATGGATCCTGAAGGCGGCGGCCGATGGAAATAGCACCTCGCACGGTGACATCAAGGTCCGGGTATTCTTTGGTCGCAAGGTCTGAGGCAGAATAGACCGATGCCCCGGCTTCGCTTGTGACAACGTATTTCACGTCGATGCTATCTTCTTTTTTTAATTCTGCGATTAATCGGGCGATGACTTCCTCAGATTCTCGGGAGGCCGTTCCATTCCCTAAGGATATGATCTCAACGTTGTGCTTTTTGATCAAGGCTTTCAGGGTTCGGATCGTCCCAGTCACATCATTGCGGGGAACGGTTGGAAATACTGCAGTGGATTCCAAGTATCGGCCGTTTTCATCCAATACGGCAATTTTGCAGCCGGTCCGAAAACCCGGGTCATACCCCATGACTCGCTTCCCTTTTACGGGAGGCTGCAGCAGCAGCGCTTCCAGATTTTTAGAGAACACATCAATGGCACCGGTTTCTGCGCGCTCAGTCAGGGAATTTCGGATCTCCCGTTCGATGGATGGCCAGATCAATCGCTTGAGCGCATCTTTCACTACCTTAAAGATATAAGGCCGGTTAATAGTGGTGACGCCGATCAAGTGATCCATCATATGGTCTTCGATAATCTGTTGGTCGACTTCTACGACGACTTTTAAGATGCCTTCCTTCTCGCCCCGGTTTATGGCTAAAATACGATGACCCGGCAAGGTTTTGACCTGTTCTTTAAAATCAAAGTACATTTCATACGGTGAGTTTTCACCTTTTCCCGTCGTTAGGATCATTCCGAGCTTTAGTACATATTCCCGGATCCATTTCCGGTTGTCCGCATCATCGGAGAATTTCTCAGCAATGATATCCAGGGCATAATCGATGGCCGCATCAGCGGATTTAATATCCTGGTCTTCGCTGACATAGCGTATCGCCTCTGTTGAAATGTCGCCTTGGCCTGCCAAAATGAAATCGGCCAAGGGCTGCAAGCCCTTTTCCTGCGCAATAATGGCTCGGGTGCGCTTCTTTGGCCGAAATGGCCGATAGATATCATCTAGTTCAGTCACCGTTGTGGCATCGTCAATGGCTGCTTTTAGTTCATCGGTCATTTTTCCCTGATCAGTGATATAGCGTTCAATATCACTTTTCTTCCCATTGAGGGTTCGAAGATAAGTCAGTCGTTCGGCTAGTTTTCGCAGCACTTCATCATCCAGGGAGCCGGTCACTTCTTTACGGTAACGAGCAATGAAGGGAACGGTATTCCCTTCATCCAGGAGGGCCACCGTGGCCTCTACCTGTTCTTTTTTAACGCCCAGTTCTTCGGCTAGTTTTTGCTCAATACTGATCATGATTTTAGTTCTCCCTGTACATTTGCTGTTAAGTAAGACTGGATGAAGTTATCGATATCTCCATCGAGTACGCCGTAGACATCCCCCGTTTCCGTCAAGGTCCGATGGTCCTTGACCATTTGGTAGGGGTTAAAGACATAGGAACGGATCTGGGATCCCCAGCTCATATCCTTCATCTCACCGGATAGTTCTTCTATTTTATCTAAATGAGCTCGTTCCTTGAGCTCCACTAATTTTGATTTTAAAAGTTCCATGGCCACTTCTCGGTTAAAATGCTGGCTCCGCTCATTTTGACACTGAACCACGATCCCCGTGGGCAGATGTGTGATCCGGACCGCCGATTCCGTTTTATTGACGTGCTGGCCGCCGGCACCACTGGACCGGTAAGTATCCACTTTAAGATCATCGGGGTTGATCGTTACATCCTGATCCTGGCGAAGCTCGGGTAATACTTCCACGGAGGCAAATGAAGTTTGCCGTTTGCCATTGGTATTAAACGGCGAGATCCTGACCAGGCGGTGGATCCCCTTTTCACTCTTTAAATAGCCATAGGCATATTCTCCAGAGATTTTGATCACAGCTTCCCTGATCCCCGCTTCTTCCCCATCCAGTAGATTCATGATTTCCGTTTTATAGCCTTTTTGTTCAGCCCAGCGCAAATACATCCTCATCAACAATTGAGTGAAATCCTGAGCATCCGTCCCGCCGACACCGACATGGAGGTTTAAAATGGCATTGTTGCTGTCATATTCACCCACCAGATGAAGTTTCAACAAATAGTCGTCCAGATCCTTGTCCAATGCCTGAAAATCTTTATAGAGCTCTTTTTGAACTTCTTCATCTTCCTCACTTAATTCTGCAAGGATCATGATGTCGCTTAGCCGTTCCTCAAAGGATTTTAAACTCTTGAGTTTGCCGTCAATAACTGAGGCCTCCTGGCTGATCGCCCGGGCTTTGTCCGGATCATCCCAGAAGCCGGGTTCGGCCATTTTCATATTCAGCTCCGATAAGTAGGATGTGATTCGAGGGGTGTCAAAGACTCTCCTTTATCGCAATGATCTTCTCTTGCTGTTCGTTGATCTTCTGCAGAGCTTCTGCCAGTTTTAAATACATTGTTTCACCTCATCCAATTTTCCAGACGCTTCCGTCGAATTCGTCTAATTTTTTTTGCCTTTATTTCATCCCTATTGATGGTCTGTTTACTAAAAATCATGTTTATATTATACACTACACAGAAACACTGCGTAAAATAAGAGGAACTCCAAACTCGGAGTTCCTAAACCTAAATCAAGTTAAATTAAGTCTCTTCCGAATATCACTGACTAGCCCGATCAATGGCTAAGCCAAATCAATATCTACGCCAAATCAATGATTAAGCCATTTCAATACCTACGCCATATCAGTTACAAAACCATAGGTTCTTAACCTAGGTCAGTGCAAAATTCCGACCTGACGAAGTGTCTACTTCCGGTCATTTTTCCCGTGACAGTTCTTATATTTTTTACCCGAGCCACATGGACACGGATCGTTGCGTCCGACTTTTTTCTCTTTGTTGATGACGGGTTCGTTGGCGATGGAGTCATCCTGATTTGTGCCGGTTTCTTTGGCGACCTGTTCGCGTTCAACATCCTCTTGAGTCCTGATTTCAACATTCATCAGGAACCTGGTGGTGTCTTCATTGACCGCGTCGATCATTTCATTGAACATATCCGTTCCTTCGAACTGATAGGCCTGGACCGGATCCTGCTGTTTATAAGCGCGTAGACCAATTCCTCGTTTGAGGCGATCCATATTGTCTATGTGTTCCATCCATTTGCTGTCAACGACTCTTAATAGAACGACTCGTTCCAACTCCCGGATCTGGTCAGGATATTTCAGTTCTTTTTCATGGTACTTGGCTTTGGCTGCCTCTAAATAATGAGCTTTGATTCCAGCTTCATCCATGCCTTTTAATTCATCCACTGAAGTGGCTTTGGCTTGACCCACCATGATTTGCATAAAGCGAGCCAAACTTGCGTAATCTTCATCGGTGGTCTGGCCTTCCTGGATAAATTTGGCAACGGCATTGTCGATGGCTGATGTAATCAAATTCTTGATGTTGTCGGAAATATCTTCCCCAGTCATGACTTCCTTGCGCTGACCATAAATGATTTCCCGCTGCTGATTCATGACATCATCATACCCCAGGAGAGTTTTTCTGGAATCGAAGTTATTTCCTTCGACTTTTTTCTGGGCGTTTTCAATGGCACCGGACACCATTTTGGATTCAATGGCATCATCGTCGCCCAATCCCAATTTGGATACCCGGTCTTTGAGCATATCACCGCCAAAGATCCGCATCAGATCATCTTCCAAGGAAATATAGAACCTGGATTCACCCGGGTCGCCCTGCCGTCCGGACCGACCACGCAACTGGTTATCGATTCGTCTGGCTTCATGGCGTTCGGTTCCCAATATCTTCAAGCCGCCTAATTCAACGACTCCTTCACCCAGTTTAATATCCGTTCCACGGCCGGCCATATTGGTGGCAATGGTGACCATTCCGGGTTCACCGGCATGGGATACAATTTCAGCCTCTCGATCATGGTACTTTGCATTGAGCACTTGATGAGGAACTTGAACTTTTTTGAGCATTTCAGAAACCAGTTCTGATTTCTCCACGGAAGTAGTACCAACTAAAACCGGCTGACCTTTTTCATACGTTTCCACAATTTCTTGCAGGAGTCCCCGGTATTTGCCGGCGGCTGTCTTATAGATGATATCAGGGCGATCCAGCCGCAATACCGGCATATTCGTCGGAATTACAATAACGTCCAATCCATAGGTGGACCGGAATTCATTTTCTTCAGTCTGAGCAGTACCGGTCATACCGGATAGTTTTTGATACATTCTAAAGTAATTCTGGAACGTAATGGTGGCTAATGTCTTGGACTCTTTTAAGACATCGACATTTTCTTTGGCTTCAATGGCCTGATGCAATCCGTCGGAATACCTACGGCCTTCCATGAGTCGACCGGTAAATTCATCTACAATAATGATTTCCCCGTCTTTTACCATATAGTCTTTATCGGCTTTAAATAAATAATTGGCCTTCAATGCCTGGGTCACATGATGCTGCAGCTCCATATGAGCGGTATCACCAAAGTTTTCCAAATTAAAATATTTTTCAACCCGGGTTATGCCGTCTTCCGTAAGAATAACTGAATTGGCCTTCTCGTCCACCGTAAAATCAACGTCAACGTGCAGCCGCTTCACAAAAATATCGGCTACTTTGTACATTTCCGTACTCTTATCGCCTTCCCCTGAAATGATCAGCGGGGTTCTGGCTTCATCGATCAAAATAGAATCCACTTCATCGACGATGGCAAAGTTCATTTTGCGCTGAACCATTTCCTGCTCATAAACCACCATGTTGTCTCTTAGGTAATCAAAGCCGAATTCATTGTTGGTTCCATAGGTAATGTCTGAGCCATAGGCTTCCCGGCGTTCGGCATTGGTCAGGCCATGGAGAATGATCCCCGTGGAAAGTCCCAGGAAGTTATAGAGTTGGCCCATCCATTCACCCTGGAGTTTTGCCAGGTAATCATTGACGGTAACTACGTGGACGCCGTTGCCGGTGAGTCCGTTTAAGTAGCAAGGCAGCGTGGCCACCAATGTTTTTCCTTCACCCGTTTTCATTTCGGCAATTCGGCCTTGGTGAAGTACGATCCCACCAATGAGCTGAACATCAAAATGACGCATCCCCAATACTCGGGTGGATGCCTCTCGAACGGTGGCGAATGCTTCTGGCAGAATGTCTTCCATGGTTTGGCCATTGGCTAATCTTTCTTTAAATTCAACTGTTTTTTGTTTTAATTCATCATCGGATAATTGTTGAAATTCACTCTCAAGGGCGTTGATTTTATCAACCTGCGGCATGATCCGCTTAACTTCCTTATCCGAGTAGGTTCCGAAGATTTTATCTAGTATTCCCATTTTTTCCTCCGTTAATGAGTCGTGCTTGACGCATTTTTACTCACTCCATATTATAGCATCAAAGACAGGCCAATGAAACAAAGCATTAAACGACACGATGCCGATACATCCCTTAAGCCTGGACATATCTCTGCTTTCGTATTTCAGGCGTTGATTGATTTTTCTTGATCCATCGATTGTCTGATCCATCATTTTAGTATTCCATGGTTTGATTAAGGCAACCTGAAAAGATCAATAGCTCATCTAGGTTCGCTAAGCCCAATTAGATCGAAGTCCCTTTGTTGAATGTTCCGTGGAGTTACCTGCTATCAACAACCACGGCACTGGTTCTAGTTCCTTTAAATAATGAACCTAAGATTCTAGCCCATATAATTTGTGAACATAAAAAAAAGTAGTCCCCGGTTTTATCCGGGGACGCAAAGCTTAGTATTCAAATGTTCAAAATGAACTCTAATCTTCTCTGCTCCGTTCAATTAATCCATAATTGCCGTCCTTGCGTTTGTAGATGACACTGGTTATACCACTCACATCTTCAAAAATGTAGAAATCATGACCCAACATCTCCATCTGGAGAATTGCTTCATCTTCTGTCATTGGTTTAAATTCAAAACTCTTGGTTCGGACAATGGTGGGTTCTTCCGATCCTGGTGCCTCTTGTGCATTTGGATCTGCGAAAGCCACTTGATTGAATTCCGGGAAGCGAACGGAATCTTTGGTGTGACGTTTTTCAATTTTGGTTTTATATTTCTGCAGCTGACGCTCCATTTTTTCAACGACACGGTCAATTGATTTGTGCATATCGTCGGTTGTTTCTTCAGCTCTCAGGAATAAACCATTGAAGGGTATCAATACTTCCACCTTGAAGTTAGTTTTTTTGTTTGTGGACATTGTGACCTTGGATTCAGCTTCTGACCTGAAGTATTTATCAAGCCTTGACAGCTTCTTTTCCACGAGATCTTCCAGTGCATCGGAATTTTTCATGTCCTTGAAGTATACTGATACGTTCATAACTGTCACCTCTTTTGGTTATTTATTTGGTAACTCTATTTTACCTTGAATTGGCGTAGAACTCAAGTTGCTGACCGTTTTCAAATCGTTACATTTCCGTGACGAAACTCCCTAGTCCTCCTCCGGCTTCATCGATCCGGATCTTGGGTGCTCTGGCCATTTTGGGTCGCCTACCAATCGTTTATTGCTTTGGTTTGTCTTGTTCTTGATATTTGCAGCATCCAGCCCCAAGGCCTTAAGGATTGCCCTCTAGGCGGCTGCAGCTGCATGACTTAAGCGATATTTACCGTCGCCCATCCTCGTCATCTCTAATTTTAAGGATCTTTTCCCATCAAGATCGGGTAAACTACTTTGGTGACCCCCAGATCTTTGACATCCAGCCTCTGTTTTCTTAGATCAACGTCACCGGGCGAACCGCATCGAGATAATCACGGATGGTGATATTTTCTCGTACTGCCTGGAAGATGGTTTCTTTTTGAGATTCGGTGATGATCCTGGCTCTGGTTAGGACATCGATGGCCGTGGGACTGGTTATGGTTTTTTCAAAAAACAAAACCAAGTAGTTTTCATTGATAATGGCTACTTCGAAATGATTGCGAAAGGTTCTGTTGACCCCCTTGCCTTTCCACTGAAAAGTACGGGGGATCCCATCCACCGGGTGGTCGATGCCTAATCGAAATCTCATCTTTCCATTTCTGATGTATTCAACTCGGTCTTCCAACACCAGTTCTTCCCCCTGATGCATGGCTCCGAAATGGAAGGTCACGGTGTTAACATCATTTTTTAACCAGATGGGACATCCGGAAAACTGTAGATGCCAGCGCCCTTCCATCATTAATAGTAAATTGTCATCCATTTGTGTGACTCCCTTATGATTCAACTGCATTCCTTGTAATTTTTTTCTGTTGTTGTTTAAGCCTCTTCGCTTTGCTTACGCTGACCACATGGTCTTTCAGGTAAAACCGCCAAGGCCGATCCCGATCTTGGCCCGCATAATCGATGCCGATGCGGCCATCGACTACGATGTCCGCATCATCTACCGCAAACTCATCTTGGGCAATGAAAAGACGACTCGAAGGCGACGGATCGGTTAAGTCCTGCCCATATTGATCCATGGTAAGACCCAGGGCCATGGCGACCTTCCCTGGGCCATCTGCAATGGAACGCAGCTTAGCCGCTTGCGACTTAGACGGTTGATCCAGTCCTCGATTGCACAGCATGACCTGGGTCCCGACCACGGGTTCGCCGGCCCGGATCAGCACTGCTTCATGCTGGCCCGGTTCATTGCAGGTAATGTTAAAGCAATAATACAGGCCATAGATCATAAAGACGTAGACAAAGCCAGGGGCGCCAAACATGATGCGATTCCGGTGAGACAGCCTGCCCCCTTTGGAATGACTGGCTTGATCCGCCACGCCCATATAAGCTTCCGTTTCCGTAATTCGAAGCACCAGGCGCTGACCATTGACGTCATGGACAATAAGTTTGCCCAACAAGGCTCTCGAGAGTGCCACTGCGTCTTGCGCAAAGAAATTACGGTCGGTTATTCTATGCATACCGCCAGAGGATTTTTACTCGGACAAAAGTGTCCTGCTGGTTGATCTTAACGCCGTAGCCTTCCTCTTCAAAACTTGCCTTGATCTCATTGAGATCTTGCCAGGCAATTTGATCCAATGAAAATACTTCTTCCACGAAATTTTGGTCACTCCCGGCGGCTCTAATTCGGCTCTGTAATAATATTTTAATATCCGTAAAGCACTTCAAGTGCTCATCTTGTCCAGCGGTCTGCGTCGATGGGGCTGATTCCTCAATGGTCAGATTAAGGAGCATATCATCGGTTATTTCCTCCGGTAACTTGATCACTGTTTTTAGTAGACCGGCTTTAATTTTCTTTTTTATTATCATGTTCCAATTCCTCGATTATCTTAACACTGGCAGAAACTCCAAGCCTTGTCGCACCGGCGTCGATCATGGCCATGGCTTGTGCCAACGTCCGAATTCCACCGGATGCTTTCACACCCATGTCTACTCCAACGGTCTGGCGCATCAAGCGAACAGCCTCGAGCGTAGCACCGCCAGTTGAGAACCCGGTGCTGGTTTTCACAAAATCAGCACCGGCGGCTTTTGCGATTTTACAAACTTCCACAATCTCGTCTTCATCCAACAGACAGATCTCCAGGATCACTTTTGTCAGTTTTCCTTGGGCGGCATTGACAACTGCCTGAATGTCTTCTCGGACATAATCATAATCATGATCTTTCGCTCTGCCCACATTGATCACCATATCGATCTCATCGGCACCATTAAAAACAGCCTCGGATGTTTCAAATGCTTTGGCTTCACTAGTCATCTGACCCAATGGGAATCCCACCACCGTACAGAGTTTAACATCGGTCCCCTCCAGCAATTCACTGGCAGAAGTCAAATTACAGGGATTGATGCAAACCGAGTACGTATGGTATTTTTTTGCTTCCTCGCACAGTTTGGTAAGATCCTGTTTGGTTGCCTCGGCTTTTAAGAGGGTATGGTCCATATATTGTGCCAAGTCATACTTTGAATAATTCATAAAAATTTACCTCTTTTCTTTTACCGCATTTATTAGTTCTATTATACCAAGAAAGTGTATACAAAAAGTAAATCAAACCACTTCCCAACAATTTAGCTTGCGTGGGTCAACCGCAACGTAACTGTTTGCCTCCGATGATCCAGATCATTCAAATTTCCCGATAAATGACCACTTCCGTTTAGACTCCGCCGTAACAACCACAGCTGGATGCCTGCGCTAGGGTAAGGCTCCGTGGCTTAGTTGCCCTCATCTGAACCGTTTATATTAAATCCAGGCAGCCGGATGATCGGACTTAAGGTCAAGTTAAGGTCAATAAAGGTCAATTTAAGATTAATTAATGCTTAATTAATCTTAAACAGATTACTTGAAAGCAGCTCTTTTATGTTATAATTTTATGGATATATTAACAACACAAGGAAAGGATAATCAAAAATACTATGGGAATTAAAAATAAATTTGAAGAGTACCAGATGGAAACCTTCATGGAGCAATATGGAGACCGTCTGACTCCTGTTTATGGACACGTCCTTTCTGCAAAAATCGAACGGACAAAGAAGTTTTTCGTTTGGCATGTATTAAATGTAAGTTTAGTCATAAAACCGGTTGGTTCACGAAATGTTCAGCGCTGCCAATATAAAAAATCCGGGTTTAAACTGGCCCCCTTTATTGAGATCAAACAGGGCAATGAAGTATTGGTGCAAGGCTTAAAAGCCGATAAAACCAAAGAAACTTCCGATACCATCACCATTATGAACGTCATTAATATCACCGACCGGACTCAGCTGGTTGCAGGTGACTTATCCGTTGACGAAATCATTAAGAGCATCAAGGGCAATGTAAAAAGACAACGAGTTTAGACAAAAGTACCTTCTAAGCAAGGTACTTTTTTAAATACGATCAATTTAGCAGGAGGGTTCTATGAAAGAAATCGTCTATATTACCGGTCATAAAAATCCCGATACTGACTCCATCATTGCAGCCATTGCCTATGCTGAATATAAAAATAAGCAAGGTAATTATACTGCGATCCCGATCCGACTAGGTCAGATCAACCGAGAAACCAAATTTATTTTGGACTATTTTGGTGTGGACGAGCCCCAGTATATGGAGACCATGAAACTTAGGATCAGTGATCTGTCCTATGATACAACGCAACCTGTGGAACCTGATATCTCCCTTAAAATGGCCTGGTCCTTAATGAATCGAAACGGCGTGAACAGCTTGGTGGTGGTGGATGAAAACGAGCTTTTAAAAGGCATCGTCTCCATCTCCAATGTCACCCGCAGTTATATGGATGTGTGGGATACCATGGTTTTGGCGACATCCCGGACTCCGTTTGAAAACATCATTGATACGCTCTCGGCCGTTCCCCTTCATCTGCCCGATCAGCCAAAAGCCATCACCGGGAAAATGGTGGTGGTAAATCTTCAGCCTGAAGATGCCCAAAGCTTTATTGAAGATGGCGATGTGGCCATTACCGGCAATCTGCCGGAGCTTCAAAAAGCTGCGGTCTTAAGTGGTGCCGCCATGGTCATCATTACTGCCAATAGCACTTTAAATGATGAAATGCTGCAATTGGCCAAGGACAATCAGATCACGGTGTTCCAGACACCCTTTGATACCTTTACGGCTGCGCGCCTCTTGCCTCAGGCAGTGCCCATCGATCATGTCATGTCCAAGGATAAACTGATCTATTTCACACCGGATGATTTCATTGAAGAAGTCACCCCGGTGATGACCGAAACAAGATTTAGGACCTATCCCATCGTGACCTCCGACCTGCACGTCAAAGGAACCCTCTCCCGGTATCATTTGATTTCTTCCCGTAAGAAAAAAGTCATCCTGGTGGACCACAATGAACGCAGTCAAAGTGTCGACGGCTTAGAGAATGCCGAGATCCTGGAAATTATCGATCATCATCGGGTGGCCGATGTAGCGACGGGGTCCCCCATTTATTTTCGAAATGAACCGGTGGGGTCTACTTCCACCATCATCGCCAATATCTTCTTTGAAAACGGCATTCGACCCTCGCGTAAAATGGCCGGGTTACTTTGTGCGGCGATCATTTCCGATACCTTATTTTTCAAGTCCCCCACGTCCACTCAAACAGACCGGATGACGCTAAATCGCCTCACTAAAATTGCAGATCTTGATCCCCACCCCTTTGCCATGGACATGTTCCGGGCCGGAACTTCCTTAGAAGGCCGCACGCCCCAAGATCTTCTGTCCCAAGATTTTAAAATTTTTACGGTGGATGATCAGAAAATCGGAATCTCTCAAGTGTATTCCTTAAACTCTGCTGCATTGACCCAGATGAAGGCTGAATTGCTCAAGTTAATGGATTACCGGGCCAAAGAAGCCGGCTATACCATCTACGGACTTCTCATCACCGATATCTTCAAGGAATCCTCAGAACTCGTGGTTACCGGTCCCAATAAAGACCTGATCGAAAAAGCCTTCGGGAAAAAACTGGAGAACAACTCCATTGAATTACCTGGCGTGCTCTCTCGAAAAAAACAAGTAATTCCGGTGTTGTCTTCGGTGGTCTTAGACCGAAAGCGCAGTTAATTGGACCTTCTGTTAACCCAGAGGGATCTATTCTTACTTTATTAACTTTATGCCTGGCCTGTTTTAGGCTATACTATTACTACTAGATCTAATGGAGGATTACAAACATGTCTGATGAATTCAAAGAAAAAAATCCAGTAGAGGGTGTCGAGGAAGAAGTTCATGATCATGAACACCATGACCACGAGCACCACGACCATGTCCATCATGAAGGATGCAACCATGATCATGATCATGAGCACGACCATGAACACGACCATGGAACCACAGTCGTCATGGAAAATGAAGATGGAACTTCTGATGAATATCCGGTAGTTGATGAATTTGAATACAACGATGCTGTATACATTCTCGTTGAGAATGCGGACGGTACCGTGACCCCCCTTCGCCAAGCAGGTGAAGAAGGCGAATTGGAATTCTTAACTGAAGAGGAATTCGACGAAGTGGCCAATGCGTATAACGAATTCATGGACGAATATGGCGATGAAGACGAAGACGACGAAGATGAAGACGAAGAACTAATCGAAGTTACTGAAATCAGTGAAGAAGATAAATAATCCACAGTGATTTGATCCTTACTCTGCTTCAATGGGGCTGCGGCGAATTGCCTCAGCCCCATTGTCCGTTGATTTATCTTTTATTTTTATTAAAGAAGGTGTGACGATGGATCGTATTGCAGTATTTGATGTAGATTTCACCTTGACCAAGCGTGAGACCCAAGTGGAACTACTCCGGTTTCTGATCAAACGAAAACCGGCTTATTTGAGATATTTACCCAACAGTATGATGGCTGGACTGCTTTATGTGCTCAAACTCCACGATGAAAAAGCATCCAAGGAACAAAACCTTAAGATCCTGCGAGGACTCTCCATCGAGGAATTAAATCAACTGGCCCATGATTTTTTTGATGAGACCATTAAGCCCATGCTTTATGTGGACGGACTTAAGGCCATTCGTCACCATCAGCGGGATGGGATGAGGGTCATTTTAAGTTCTGCCTCCCCGGAATTCTACATCAGTCAATTTGAGCGATCCCCTTTTATTGAAAAAGCCATGGGCAGTCGCTTTGAGATCAAAGATGGCCGCTTCACCGGAAAAATGATCGGTGCCAATAATAAAGGCACGGAAAAAGTCGCCCGACTTATGGAATATTTGGGCGACACCCCCATTGATTGGGAGTATTCTGTCATGTATTCGGATTCCCTAAGTGATCAGCCCCTAATGGATTGTATGGGCCAGGCATTTTTGATCAATCACAAACCCAATGACCAATTTCAAGTATTGGACTGGAAATAAATAGTAGGAGTAAACAGCAATGGAAGCATTCAATAATGGATTCATGAAAAATGGGATTATGCTGGATTTCGATCCTCAGGCGGTTCCCGCTGGGTCCGGTCTGGTCTATGAAGTCATCCGGATCATCGACGGGATCCCTTTATTTTTTGACGAACATTATGCTCGTCTGGTCAACTCCGCTGCTTCCAGTGGCGGCCGCCCGGTTTCGAGCTATGAGTCCTTTCGGCAGATGACCGATGATTTCTTGGCGCACAGGCCAAAATTGAACGGCGACTATAATATCAAAATAGTGTTCCAGCCCCAGTCTGGCGATCTATACATCCAAACGAACCCGGTGTCCTATCCTCCCCCAGCCCTTTATGAGAGGGGCATCCATACTGAGCTGTTGCACTATATGCGCCCGGATCCCAACTCCAAGATCATCAATTTGGAATTAGGTGAGCTGGCCGCCCAGAAGAAAACGGCCAGTGGAGCCTATGAAGTCCTCCTGGTGGATCAAGGCGGATCCATTACCGAAGGATCTAAATCCAATTTATTTTTTGTGAAAAATGATGAATTGCTAACCCCTCCCCTTGTATCGGTTTTACCTGGGGTCACTCGCCAAAAAATCATTGATACCGCAAAGAATATAAATATTAATGTAATTGAAACGAATATAAAATCTGATGATTTACACACTTATGAAGGGGCCTTTATGAGTGGGACTTCCCCGAAAATTTTGCCCATATCATCCATCGGCACTATTCCCTTCGATTCGTCTCATCTTCCCCTGATCACAGCGCTAATGAAACAATTTAATGAAACCATTGCCACGGATTTGAAAAACTACCGAAATTCAGCTCAGAGCAGGCTCTAAAGATGCCTTTTCCCCGAAAAAAAAAGGCACAGGCTTGATCCTGTGTCTTTTTTTCGGGACTGGTTAATAAGCCTTAGGCTCGATCAGATCTTCTTCCACAAATTCATTTTCCATTATTTCGCCATATTCAGCTAAAAATCGATCCAATTCGGCGCGGTGATCCGTTACATACTTATGCGCGGCAGCTCCAATTGCTGCGACTCCAAGTAGAAACACCAACTTATTTTTTAGTTTCATTGAGAACCTCCCACTTTTTTCATTTATGAACAAGTATGCTCTTTATACCTTTTTTATACTTTAAAATTATTATAACATACGTTGATGTAGAAACTTTTAACATTCCGTTAGGAGTTTTCCCACCATTAATTATGAGACCATTTAACAAAAGCTGACTTATAAACATCCAATTAAGACATCAATGACAGGCGGTGATAATGTGCTGAGTGTTTTAGTCGCAGAAAAAAACGCTGAATTCCGGCAAAAGATTTCCAATTTATTGGCAGATTCTTATAAAGTCTATGAAGCCGATAATGGAATCGAAGCCATTGAAATCAGTGAACGAGAGAATATTTCAATTTATCTGATCAATTGTAAGATGCCCTTCATTTCAGAAAAAGACTTTCTAAATCGATTTACCAATGTAACCATTCAACCCTTACTGCTCTATGGGACCCTTGAAGAATTGAATCTAATGAATGTTTATCCATTCATTCATTTTTTTGAGTACACTGAAGATCTCAAAACCATTCGTAAAATGGTGGATCTGATGAAATTCCATCACTATGGAACCAGCACGGATGCAAGATACTTCCGCTACCTTGGGCTGGAGATCGATTATTTCCTCAAAAAAGTCAAACTGGATCAAACTGAAATAAAATTGACCCCAAAGGAATTTGATCTATTGGTTTTTTTATTGACCCGAACCGGTGAACATTTTAGCCGGGAGACTCTCCTGGAGAAAGTATGGGGCTATGAATTCCTCGGTGATTCCAGAACCATTGACACTCACATCAAAAGCTTGCGCAATAAACTTGGACCCTATCGTAATATCATCATTACCATTTGGGGCAAAGGTTATAAAATAGAACTACCCGACCGAATTTAACTGACGCTTTAGATAATAAAAGACCTGCTTCCCATAGGGTTGCAGGTCTTTTTGAACTGTTGGTTTACTGTTCGAAGCCTTTTACATCGTAGCCAATTTCTTCAATGGCTTCTTTGATCACGGCATCAGGGACATTTCCGCCATAGCTTGCACTATTATCAGCTAAGTCAACCTTAACGGACTGGATCCCATCCACTGCATTTAAGGCTTTTTCAACTCGAGCGGAACAACCCATACATGACATTCCTTCAATTCTAACTTTCATTCTTAATCCTCCTCGTATTATAAGATATATATCTTTAATCTTTAATCTATAATCTTTAATCTTTGTTGATCTGTTTTGATCGGTTTTGATCTGTTTATCGGTTTGATCTGTTTATCGGTTTGATCTGTTTAAATTTATTTAAATTGGTTTAGATCCATTATTTGTTACCTGGCTGCCGGCGATCAATTGTTCATGGCCAGTTTGCCTGAGTTGTCCGTTACCGTAGCATTGGGTCTTTTATAGCTTGACGGGGCCTTGTAGCCTCTTAGACGCAAGGCATTGGTCAGTACACTAACTGATGACATGCTCATGGCCAGAGCGGCAAATACAGGGTTTAGTAGCCAATTTGGATCATTGGTGATCAGGTAGGGAATACCCATTGCGATGGGGATCCCGACCACATTGTAAATAAAGGCCCAAAACAGGTTTTGCTTGATATTGCGAATGGTTTTTCGGGATAGATCAATGGCGGTTGGAACGTCCATAATGTCATCATGCATCAACACAATATCGGCTGATTCCATCGCTACATCTGTTCCGTTGCCAATGGCAATTCCTACGTGTGCCGCTGCCAGAGCCGGAGCATCATTGATCCCGTCCCCCACCATTGCGGTGATATAACCGGCCGCTTTGAGTTCTTCCACTTGGCGGATCTTATCTTCGGGCAAAACTTCTGCAACCACTTCATCAATGTCTAATTGACGACCGATGGCTCGAGCGGTTTTTTCGTTGTCTCCGGTTAACATAATAGTCCGTATCCCCATGCTCTTAAGTAGTGCCACAGCAGCTTTGGAGGTTTCTTTAATGGTATCGGCCACCGCAATGATCCCGACGATTTGCCCGGCTTGGTTTACAAACATGGGTGTTTTACCGTCTTCAGCCAGTTTCCCCGCTTCATCGGCATAACTTTTCGGTAATTGGGCACCGAAGGACTTCATCAACTTCTCGTTGCCAATTCCATAGGTTTGGCCTTGGATGACGGCACTAATTCCCATTCCCGTGACTGATTTAAACTCAGTGGTGGGATAGAGCTCAATGCCCCGTAGCTTAGCCGAGTCGACCATGGCACGTCCTAAGGGATGTTCCGAGTTGACTTCCAAGGAAGCTGCCAGTTTCAGGAGATGATCCTTGGCATCGGCGGCGGTACTATCAGTAAAGAGATCTGTTACGACGGGTTTCCCTTTGGTGAGAGTCCCCGTTTTGTCCAACACGATGGCATTGATATTGTGGGCCTGTTCCAGTGCTTCACCGGATTTGATCAAAATTCCATTTTCAGCACCTTTACCGGTCCCCACCATGATCGCGGTAGGTGTTGCCAATCCCAGCGCACAAGGGCAGGCAATGACCAGAATGGAGACTAAGACCGTAATGGCAAACTCAGCATCTTTGCCATTGATCATCCAGAACACAGCGGAAAGGATGGCCAATACGATCACCACCGGCACAAAATAGCCGGAAATAATATCGGCTAGTTTCGCAATGGGGGCCTTCGTTGCCTGGGCATCCTCCACCAAGCGAATTATAGAGGCTAATGCTGTTTCATTGCCGACTTTGGTTGCCTTGTATTGGATGGTTCCGCCACTGGAAATCGAAGCGGCATAAATGGACGAATCGATGGTTTTTGCAAGGGGCAAGGATTCTCCGGTGAGCATGGATTCATCCATGTAGTTGGAGCCTTGGAGGACGACACCGTCGGCCGGTGCCGAGGATCCTGGTTTTAATACGACAATATCATTCTGGGTCAGATCATCAATGGGAATAATGACTTCCACGCCGTTACGGATAATTGTCGCTTTATCCGGGCGTAGACCCATGAGTTTCTTAATGGCTTGGCTGGTCTTGCCTTTTGAAATATGTTCGAGGTATTTTCCCAACGTGATCAAGGTCAAAATTACTGCCGCTGATTCAAAATACATGCTATGGACCGCATGATATTGTCCTTGGAATACTAAGATCAACTGATAAGTGGAGAAAAGGAATGCCGCTGATGTTCCTAATGCGATGAGCGTATCCATACTGGGATTGCCCCGGAACAAATTGGAAAATCCGGTGGTATAGAACCGTCGGCCCATATAGACCACGGGAATGGCCAAAATCAACTGGATCATGACAAAAGTCAACGGACTTGTATCAGGTCCCATCCAATCCGGCAGCATCATTCCCAGCATGGGTCCCATGGCAATGACCAACAGCGGAATGGCAAAGATTGAACTAATAATGAGACGGTTTTGATAGGGGTTCACAATTTTAACTTCAGTTAGGGTCCCCTGATCTTCCGTCAATTCAAAACCTAATTTTTTAACCGCAGCTTCAACTTCATCGGTTTTGATCACTGCCGGATTATAGGATAAATAAAGTTTTCCGCTGGCATAATTGACCACCGCTGAATCCACTCCGCTTTTTTTACCAAGGGATCGTTCAATGGATTGAGCACAAGCCACGCAATCCATCCCCTCCACCGTAAATTGTTTTTTACGCACATCTTGGTTGGCGGCAAGGGCTGCACTGGCAGCATCTTCGGTTAAACTAAATCCAAGTTTCCCGACTTTCTGACGGATGAGATCGTCTGTGACGTGATCTTCCTGAAAGTCAATATAAAGCTTATTATTGCCATAATTGACCACTGCCTGATCGACGCCTTCTTGTTTTTTTAAAACTCGTTCAATGGATTGGGCACAGGCAACGCAGTCCATTCCACCGACATCAAATGTCTTTTTCATATTTTTACCTACCCTCGAGGAGTTTTTGCATAATATCTTCAATTTCTTTGGTCTTAGCCACCCTTAGCTCCTGGTCATCGCTATTGATCGCTGTCATAACGCAATGTTCCATATGTTGAACTAAAATATGTTTTTGAGCTTTTTTTAGTAAGGCTGAGGCAGCTAATATCTGATTGGATATATCAATGCAGTAGCGACCCTCTTCGATCATGCGAATGATCCCGTCGAGCTGACCCTTGGCGGTCTTCAATTGAGTGAGTGCCTTCTTTCGATCCTGATTCATTTTAATTTCATGTGTGTTTTCCATGATATTCCTCCTCCCCCCTGGGGTGGGGTCTATCCTTATATTAACATTGATCCTATGCTCTGTCAATTCCCAGGATCTGATCTTTAATCATCCTAGGATCCTAGGATCTGATCTTCATCCCTTAATCATTTTTACAGAACCTATCGAAATACCCGTTTAGGATCCTTCAACAGCTTCTGTGACTGTTTCAATGCCTTCCTAGATAACCCTTTCAGTGTCTTCTTAGGTGACTTATTTAAAAGAGTTTTTTTCATAAATGGGAGGCCCTTTGATCAAATCAACTTTTTTAGAAATGCCTTCACTAATCTAATTTTATATTCGTCATAGGGTGGATAAATAAACGGCAAGGTAATGTTAGGCGATGCAATGACGGTGGATCGGGTATGGGAAAAGGCATCAAAGCCATATTTCCCATGATAGGAACCCATCCCGGAATTCCCGACTCCGCCAAAGGGCAATGTAGCTGAAGCGGCCTGGAGCATGGTTTCATTGATACCACCGCCACCAGCAGGGATCCGTTCCAAAACGCTCAGTGCAAAGTCTAGATCCTGTCCAAATACGTAGGCTGCCAAGGGCTTTTCCTGTTGGCGAATGCTTGAGATCACTTCATTGATGTCGCTGTATTCATTCACTGGGAGAATTGGTCCGAATATCTCCCCTTGCATCAAAGGGTGATCCAATGGTACATCGGTGACCACAGTGGGCGCAATATAGAGGTTTGTTTCATCAACCACGCCACCGGCCACGATATTGAGATCCGACGTCATCTTCTGATGAATGGATTGAACCTTACTAAGGGATGCAATTCGTCCAAAGCTGTCACTTTTGGCTGGATCTTCTCCGTAAAAACGATAGATCCATAGTTTAAGTTCTTCTAAAAAAGCCGTCTTTACTTCACGGTGAACATAGACGTGGTCGGGGGCAATGCAGGATTGGCCAGCATTGATGAACTTTCCCCAGGCAATTTTTTTAGCTGCGACGAACACATCGGCATCGCGCAAGATGATCGCCGGGTTCCTACCGGCTAATTCCAATAGGACCGGCGTTAGGGTTTGAGCAGCCTTTGCCATAATTTCTTTGCCGGTCTGGGAGCTGCCGGTAAACATGATCTTGTCATAGCGCTCCTCGAGGATGGCCTGGTTGATGCCCTCTGCACCGGCTATAATACTGACATGTCCCGGACGGAATGATCGCCGGATCAATTTATCCAACGCTGCCGATGTATGTGGTGCTAAACTGCTCATTTTCACAATGGCAGTATTGCCGGCTGCCACGGCTGCGATAATGGGTGCCAGGGTCAATAGGACGGGATAATTAAATGGGGAAATGACCAGGATCACTCCCAGCGGCTCTTTTTGGATGATGGCCTTGGACATCATGGTTCCGACAGAGCGCTGAATTTCTTCAGGTTTCGCCCATTCCTCCAAATGTTTTATGGTGTGATTCAACTCCAAGGTCGCCGTGGCAAATTCAGAGAGATAGGCTTCAAAATTAGGCTTTCCAAAATCATCCACCAGTGCCTTTAAGATTTCTTCTTCCATGAGGGCAAGCTCCTTGCCAAAGCGCCGCAAAGCGTTCAATCGAACCGGTAACTGCCGTGTGACCCCTGAATTATAATAGGCTCGGTGGGTCGTCATTAATTCTTTTATCATTTTATCCTCCAATAAAAGGGAGACCCATATGATGAGTCCCCCAGTGTTTCATTGTATCACCCATTTAACAACCCTTGATGCTGTAATGCTGTAATGGTGTAAGGTTGTTGGCTTAATTGCTTAAAGCTGTAATGGTCAAGTGATACTAGTTTACCTTTACTTTCCTAGGCTTTTATTTCTTTGGTCTTTTATTTCTGGGATTCATCCTCTGAGAAATCAAAGTCCAATTCTTCCGCTTCTTCGATTTCAAGATCATCGAGTTGAGTTGCTTCATCTTGATTAAACTCATAATCCTCCATATCGTCATCGATGCCTTCAAAGAGAAGATCATCTCTTAATTCCAAGGATTCATCCATTAGGAACTGCTCATCGAGTTCATCTGCTAGGAGGATGGCTACTGAATTTTTCATCAGCATATCTTCAAACATGATCACTGCATCGTCAAAGATCGTTTTACATAGTACGATGGTTCCTGAATAAGTTTCACCCGGCTTAATGATTCGTTGTTCTAGGGTGGTTCCCTCTGCATGAGCCGGTACCGGTGTGGTCACCCGTTTTTTCGAATTATAGCGTTGGATCAGCATCGGGCTGAAGAAGTAATCCTTGTTGCCACGGTTATGAATGATTACATTATATTCTTCCGTATAGAATTCTTCCGGGATCTCTTCCATTTCTTCTGGTTTCAGCTGATTTACTTTATCTACAACGAAATCTTTGGCATTGGCCACTTTTTCTTTTATGACGTTGAACCCTTCTGATGTCTTATTTCTGAGTTCTTCCGTTCTTTGCATAAGGACGGATTCATCTTCCTGCCAGGTGATTTCCTCTCCGGCATTGTCCGGGGATGTTAGATAGTCTGGTTTTTCCGATAGAGATTCGGTATCGATGCCATGGGAAGGGTCTGATTCCATCTTGTTCTCAATGATATCTTCGGCTTTATCCGCAACATCAGCAACTTTTTCTGTCACTTCAGCTTTGGCTTCTTCGAAATGATCGGCTGCGTCTTCAATGACATCGTCTAATTTGGGATCATTCATCATGTCATCGGCTTTTTGCTTGATTTCATTGCGTTTTTCTTCCGCCTTTTCCTTTAAATCTCCGGCTTTTTCTTCGGCCTTTTCCTTTAATTCTCCGGCTTTTTCTGAAGCCATTTGGTAAGCTTCTTTGGCTTTGTCGCCAAGGTTCTCAGCCACTTTTTCGGCTTTTTTACGGAGTTCTTCCATGGGATTGATGGGTTCGGAAATATCATCGGGGTTGAATTCAGGGATTTGAGCGCCGGGTCCTGAAATATTGACTACAATATCCTCACCTAATAAAGCATTTTTCCCGATGGGATATACTTTGGTGGGACGTACGTGCATCTTCACTGGATTTTCCTTGGCAGCTAAGACCAGATCGTCCCCTTCCAGCTCATTCCATTTCTTCATTTTTTCTGAGAACTCCGCTTTTACGGCCTCATCGTGCTCTAATCTCTTTTTATAGAAAGCATACGCACCGGCTGCAGCTGCGGCTAATACGGCAAAACCGGCTGCGGTTTTGACCACTTTTTTACCTTTTTTAGCTTTTACAATTCCAGAAGTCTGATCCTGAGTGTTTTTTGCGAATTCGACGGCTTCGCCTTTGTGCTTCTCAGCTTTTGCTTTGAGTTCTTCCACGACATTGCTCGCCTGATTTTTCTTAGCATCTACATTTTTCTTGAAATAATTAAATGCATCGTTTTTATTGTCAATGAGCTTTTCCTGGGTTTTTTCAAACGTCTTACCGGCTTCTTCGCGAATGGACTTTGTTCTTTCTCCGGCAGTTTCTACGACTTGCTCCGTCTTTTTACCGGCTTCCTTCAAAAGATCACCCACAAAATTAGCCCCTTTGCCAAGTAATTCCTGGGCGGTTTCAAAGCCCTCTTTGGCGGCAGGTACTACTTTTTCATTTATGGCTTCCTGTGTCTTTTTTACAATTCCTTCTTCTTTCATAATTCATATCCTCCTTGGGATTAGATCGGTGTTTAACTATCTAAACATATTATAAGTCATAAAAGAGACAGTCTGACGTTTTAAACGATTTGTTAACTAAGATTTTGGAAAATCTATATTTTTTTCATACCCTTTCCCGCAAATTCCGGCCAGGAACCAGAAATTCGTCTTATTATATTCATGAATTTGCGTTAAAATATAAAGACTAAGCTAGATTAATCATCCAATGAGTGGCCCTAGCTGCCACCCCCCATTCGGCAAAGGAGACGACTATGCCCATAGACTTTATTCTAACATCCCTCTTGGTGTTTTTGGTCCTGTTTATCCTGGGAGTAAGTGTTGCAGCCTGGCTGATCGCCGATCGAATCATCCACCCCCCCAAGGACAGCTACCAGACCATTGAAAATGACTTAAAAACCAGATTGGCCTATTCGGATGCTGAGTTTAAACAATTAATTGATACCCCCTTTGAAGAAATCACGATTCAGTCCAACTACGGCTATTTTATTAAAGGTCGGTTATTTGACCAAGCCTCGGATAAATCAGTGATCCTCCTCCATCGTGAAGGCCGCAATATGGTTGCATCCTATAAATTTTTGCAAATGTACCTGGACCTCAACTATAATATCCTAATTTGTGATGCCCGCTACCACGGATTCACCGGGGGTGAAAGTTACACCTACGGCTATTTTGAACGGTGGGATCTTAAAAATGAAGCCGATTTTTTATTCACCCGCTATGGTAAAGACTCTCTCGTCGGTTTCCACGGTGAATCAGGCGGCGCCGCCACTGCTTTAATGACACTCTATCAAGATGATCGCATCGGGTTTACCATTGCCGATTCCTCGTTCTCCGAGCTATTGGAAGTGTTGCGCAACTTGGAAGATCGAGTGCTGCGAACTCGCTCCAAGAAACTCCTGATCTTGATCAATCAAATCGTCAAACGCCGCGCCGGATTCTCGTTAGCCAGTGTTTCCCCTTTAATGGAGATCCAAGCTCTGGAAGTCCCGGTTTTGTTCATTCATTCCGGAGCCGATGAGATGATCCCCCCTAAAATGACGAAGATTCTGGCCAGCTTTAAATCCGGGTACAATGAGATCTATATTGCACCGAATTCGCCTCATTTATTGGGTTACTATCAACATCGTAGTGAATATGAACGGCGCGTCAAATCTTTTCTTGAAAACACCGAGGCGGTCTACCGGCAATTTGGCAAAACCTATATTAAATAATGCCTGTTCTTCCTTAAATTTATACCTGGAAAAACTAAAAAAAATATGCTGACACGAATTCCCTTCGATAATATCGCCCCTTGATGGATCCTTTTAATTAATAAAAGGATCCATTTTTTGACCCTGTCTCGCCTTTACTTTAGTACATATGTTCTATATACTGTACTTACAAAGGTAGTTTTGAGGTGTGCAATGGAGCATATTATTTTTCATGTTGATGTTAACTCGGCCTATTTAGCCTGGAATGCCGTCTGGGATCTCTCTCACGGCGCAGCCTTGGACTTAAGAGCTGTCCCCTCCATCGTGGGGGGTGATCCCAGTAACCGTCATGGCATCGTTCTGGCCAAATCCACACCGGCCAAAGACTATGGCATCCTCACCGGGGAGTCCCTCTTCTCTGCCTTGGCAAAGTGTCCTTCCCTTGTGATCGTACCGCCCCGCTACAAGGTCTATATGATGGCCAGCGAAGCCATGGTGGCGATCTTGACCCGCTATAGTCCGATCTTGGAACGTTATTCCATCGATGAATGTTTTTTAGATATGGGGGCTTTGAGTCGAGCCGAAGCAATGGAATTGGCCCAGACGATCCGAACCGTTATTTACCGCGAACTTGGCTTTACCGTAAACGTCGGCATCGGCACCAATAAATTGTGTGCCAAAATGGCCTCCGATTTTAAAAAGCCCAATTTGGTCCATACCCTCTATCCTGAAGAGATCCCCGAGAAACTGCATCCCCTGCCCATCGATGATCTATTTATGGTGGGGCCTGCCATCGCTCGTAAACTTCGCAATATAAACATTAAAACCATCCGAGACCTGGCCCGCTGTGATCGCAAATTTTTGGCGGATCAATTCGGTAAGATCGGTATGATCATTTGGAATTTTGCATGGGGCAATGATGCCTCACCGGTAAACCAGGAAGGAACCATCGAAGCCAAAGGAATGGGCAATTCGACGACCCTGCCCTTTGATATTTCCGATCCGACCGCCGTTCATCAGACCATCCGATCACTCCTGGAAACACTGATCCCTCGCCTTAAGGCCGCTGAATTTCACACCACTTGCATTGCTGTCCACTATACCACCGCCGATTTTACGACCCGCCGGCGACAAAAGCAATTGCAGATTCAAACGGATTCCATGACAATTATTTATGACATTGCCACGGCACTGTTTGATGAGATCTGGGATAACCAACCGGTTCGAAAAATCGGTGTTTCCTTTACCCATTTGAAATCCAACAAAGTTGTTCAGTTATCCATGCTGGATTTTGCCCAAACCCAAAAGATAGAGCGCCTCGATGATACCGTCGCTGAAATTCGCCAGCGCTTTGGAGACGAGTCACTGATCCGAGGAAGCTTCGTGGCATCGGACATCAAGCCCTTTTCCGGAGGTGTGGATGAGCCCGGCTATCAGTTTATGAACAGCAATTTATGATCTCACTGCCAGGTATTTGGCGGCCGAAATCCAGGCTGCATAAAAGTAAATTAACTTCAATTAGAAATTAACATACGGCATCCGTGCCAATCAACTAGTCAATCGACTAATCAACTATCGATCAAAAAAACAAACAAGCAAGGAGCTGCATATGGAAGTACTGTTAAAACCCATCGAAGTTGTGGCCAGCTTCTCAAAAGAAGGTCAGATTTCTCCGCTACGTTTTCGGGTCATCACAGAAGACACCGGTTATTCCACTGTTTATATTCAAACTATTTCGCGGCGGCGCCGCGAACGAACCGGAAAAACCTTTATTGATATTTATACCTGTACCGGCCAAGTCCTGGGTATTGAGAAACTATTAGAATTAAAATACGAAATTTCCAGCGGAGAATGGTCACTGTATCGTATGTAACAAACATCAGCCACCTTAATGAACCTACACCCCTTGAGGTCTTAGGAATCATTGGAACGACTCAGAGTAGATCACGAGCAAGCCCCCCCTTGCAACAAACTTTCAAAAAATTATTATTGAACGTTAACAATACCCGGATCGGCCAAAGCCATTTCCGGGTATTGTGGTTGGTTGACTATTTAATTCTTATTTGATCCATTTGTGGATTCATTGTGCTTTGCTAGGACTAGTTTTTAAAAACTGGGATCGTTTATTCCAGGTGAAACACAATGGAATCAATGTCGAATCGAATCAGCTTTAGTCTTTAGGACCATCCCAATCGGGTGGATATTGTTTCACGTTGCGATCAACATACCAGTTTTTATTTACTTCCTTGCCCTTACCGCTCCCCGTCCGTAAAATTCCGTCGGACCGTTGATATACATTATCTGTATATTTTTCACGTTTGATCAAGATCCCATTCTGATAGGTCAGTTTATCTACTCGAACTTTGGAACCGTCCTTGGGGGAGGGATCCAGTACAATGGCCCCAACTGGAATGGTTTTATCCTTGATTTCCTTGATCACGGCTTTGTTGATTTCATAAGTAGTACTTTCATACTTATAGGTATAGCCGCCTAATGCTCCCTTGGCCCCGTACATATTGAAGGTCAGTTTTTCACCGTCAGCGCTGGCCGTAATGTACAGTGGCGTGTCAAAGGGATTGACAAAACGAAGATCAAGATCCGGTGCATAGATCACTGCATCCATCCCAGCAGGCAGATAGCTGACCAGCATGCCGTGATTATCCCGTTCAGTTGGTGTGATCCCCACATTCAATAAAATATTATACAACGTGGAAGACACTTGGCAAACGCCACCACCCGGCTCTTGAACCATTTCAAGACCAACATAAATTCCCGAGGTCTTAAATCCATTGGAAGACCCGGCGCCTCCGCCAATGGAGCGATTGAAGGAGAATTCCTGGCCCGGCATAATGAGGCTGCCGCTGATCATGTCAGCCGCCAACTTAATGTTATACTTCCTGGCATCATAGGACCACCCATACTGCGTGCTAAAAGAAGTAAGCTTCGTGGTGATTTGATTCAGTTCCTTTTGGGTAACAACGGTGTCACTCTTGGTGGTCACTGCGTTGATGGTTTTATTATTTTGGGGATCAAAATTGATCGCCGCTTTGATGGCACTGGTCAGAGCCTCTTTATCCAATGTTTCTTCTTGGGCATTGGTCTTTAACACAACTTTTCCATCAACTCTTTTCGCAACGCTTTGGCGAGATGTTTGTCGAACAATGGATGCCGCATAATTCACGGTGTCTTTGATGTAGTTCTCGTCATAGGTCAATACCGGGATCAGATTGACTGATTTCCCATTCTTAATATAGGTCAACTGATCCTGTGGTGTCCCGTCTTTACCTAAAGCCAAGGCATCGCTGTAAATCGTCTCATCGATTGCCACCTTAAGCCGCCAAAAACTCATATAGTCACTGGTATTGGCATACCGAAATCTAACTTGGCGGTCTTTGATGGGATCCATTTTTTCTTTTTGAATCTTTTTTTTGGCTTCTTCCACAGTCAGGCCGCTCACATTAATTCCTGCAATGGTCGTACCCGGATAAATTTTATCTTCCCATTCACTGATCAACGCCTGATCTTCGGCCTTCATCAGTGGCTGGGTTGCCACTGCTGTCGTTTGCACCGGTGTTGTAATCGCCGGTGCGGAAGCCGCAGTCTTTGTGGAATCCGGGGTCGTCGGTTCGCCTTGAACTGGCTCCAGTGAACACCCGCCTAATAACAGTAGCATCATCGAAATCAATAGTATGTTTTTCATTTGCAGTTTGAAGTCTCCTTTTACCATCTCCTAGAATTCCCCCCTTGAGCCAGCCAGTCAATGCCTACCCCAGGAAATGAGCCTGCAATCAGACAGATCTTCAAACTGTCATCGTCGGCCCATGGACCCTTTTTGCAAGGCATAGTGGTCAATAGCGGTCAATAATTTTAAATTGCACTTAATAGAAAATATTGGCATACAAAGTGAATTTATCTAGGAACATCAAGATTCCCATGAGGATCAAAAATATGCCGGAAATTAAACTGATGGTATTGTAATGTTTCTTGATGACTTGAAATACATTAGTCAAATTATTAAACAAAAGTGCTGAGATTAAGAACGGTACACCCAAACCGATGCTGAAGATCAAAAGTTTAAATCCCCCGATCCAAATGGTTTGAGAGTTTCCGGCCTGAATCAAGGCTGCGCCTAAAAATGCACCTAAGCATGGACTCCATCCAAAGGAAATAATGATCCCAAATAATAGGGACGGAAAGAATCCTTCTTTTTTTGTTTTGAGTTGGAACCGGGTATCCCGGTTTAAAAAGCCCAACCGGAATAATCCAGCCATATTCAAGCCGAATAAAATCAAAAGGACACCACCGACTCGCTGGAAAAGAAGGCGTTCTTCAACGAAGAACTTAGACAGCTGCGAAGCCGTCATTCCCAGAGCCACAAAAACCAGTGTAAATCCCAAAATAAAGCCCAAGGCATTGGCCGTCAGTTTCTTTTGATCTTGATTGCCATGGCCAATCAAATAAGTCAGATAGACGGGAATCATTGGTAAAAAACAAGGCGAAATAAACGCCAGAATTCCCTCGATAAAGAGCAATAAGTATTCACCCATACTGTTACCTACTCAATGGATGCCAACGCATCTAAAACTTGAGTTTTACTCAGGACGCCTTGCTGATAATAATGGATATTGCCTTGTTCATCAATGATGAGACTTGTCGGGATGACCGAAATTTCTAGCTGCGAAGACAATTCCATCTTGGTGTCATAAAGCATATTGGAAAACACTAAGTTATTATTCTGTAAAAACCGATCGGAATTTTCTCTGGTTTCAAGGCCACCTGGTATATTTACCATGACAATTTGATAGGCACCTTCTGATTCTTTATCCAGAGCCGCAAAATCCGGCATTTCAGCCTTGCAAGGACCGCACCAGCTTGCCCAAGCATTAATCACGAGTTTTTTTCCTTTAAATGACGCCAGTTTCACCGGATTGCCCATCCCGTCATAGACGGTAATATCCGGCAGCGGAACCGTCCGTCGTTCTGCGGTAGTTGCTGTGCTAGTAGATGCTCCCGCCGCCGTGGATCCTGTGGTTTGGGTCTGTGACCCTGCTACCGTAGTAGATGTCGCACCCGCTGTTGTAAGGGTGTTGCCTAAATTTCCGAGATTATCTTTTTTTGTCTGACTGTCATAAATAAATTTTAATCCCAGCAGTAAGCCTAGGAAAATTACTATGGATAGCACTGCTTTCATCGTTTTATTCATATTGCCTCAAACCCTTTCATATGACTTATTTTATTTCTTAAAATTATATCAATTTTCAATTGTATGCAATTTAATTTGTGTTTAATCTACATAAAGTTATCAATCTCTTCATTTAATCCTGCTGTTTGTCCCAGACGAAGTCAAACAGCAGGATCGGTTTTTATCATTTCCATTTAGTTTAGAAGCTTTGGTTTAAATTAACTTTAACATGTTTATTTAGTTTACCGCTTCAATGGCTTAGCAATTAATTGGTTTGCTATAAATTGGTTTGCTTTAAATTCGGTTACTTTAATTTGAGCTGGTGTAAATTGGTTTGCTTTGGTTTGAATTGGTTTAGTTTAGATCTTCTCAATTTTGGTCAAGACGGTTAAACAAAAGGTTTTGTTAAGTTATTTCGTCGAACCGACACTTTCCCAATCTTTTAAAAAGCGTTCAATTCCTGAAGTGGTCAATGGATGATTTAGGGACTCCATCAAAACTTTAAACGGGACGGTGGCAATATCAGCACCGGCTAAGGCAGCTTGGGCGATATGGCGCCGATTTCTGATGGAAGCTGCAATGATTTCAGTTTCAATTCCAAACCGACCGAATATCTCAGAGATCTCTTCAATAACGATCACTCCATCAATTCCCATATCGTCCAAGCGACCGATAAAGGGAGATACATAGGCTGCTCCGGATCTAGCAGCTGCTAACGCCTGTTCTGCTGAAAACACCAACGTCACATTGACTTTGATCCCTTCTTTGTTGAACTGGCTAGTTGCCTTGAGTCCTTCAGCTGTCATTGGAACTTTTATGATAATATTGGGATGGATTTTGACCAGTTCCCTCCCTTCTTCTAACATTCCCTTGGCAGTTAGTGAAATGACCTCTGCAGAGATCGGTCCATCCACGATTTCGGTAATTTCCCGAATTACGTCTTCAAACACGCGGCCTTCTTTGGCAATCAAAGAGGGATTGGTGGTTACACCGGATAATAGTCCCAGTTCGGCAGCTTGTCTGATTTCTTCAACATTAGCAGTGTCTATAAAGTATTTCATATGATCCTCCATATAGTTTTTTAGTGATTGATCCTCTGGATTGATACCTAGAGCATTAGCTTTATTGTATCATTTATTTCAATAATTATCCTTGATAGAGGGTTTTAGGGTTGTTTTAACCGGTGTGGGTGACGTCATTTTGTCGCATTTTTAACTTATGTAAAAAGGCTCTTCCTACATTTTGATAACCGCCGTTATTGACCCCTTCTACTATTCATAAAGAAAAGCCAGAGCCCAATGGCCCTGGCTTTAATCAAGTGCTTTGATCATTCCGTTAGGTCGGATCAGTGTTCACTTCGATTATTTCTTAGTTATTAGTTATCGTCATCGGACTCCAAGGTAGGAGCAGCTTCAGCTTCACTCAACTTAAAGTTGTCTTCAGCGTTAGGAGTTTCCTGGCCTCTTCTAGGAGCAGATTCAGGGCTAGTAACTGGTGCTACATATTCAAGCTTATCTGGTGATTTGCCATCTGCTTTGACATCATCTCTGGTGATCAGGCCTGTGGAGAAGTCCATTTCGGTTAATCTAACATAACCTTGTCTTCTTTCTCTGGCATCCTGTTCTGTCTTTGCAAACAGTTCTTCTGCATCTTCTGGGAATGCCTTCAGCAGGGAAGCATATCTAACTTCACCCATGAGGAATTCTCTAAATGGCATCTTGGGTTCCTTGGAATCTAAGATGAATGGATTCTTTCCTTCATCCTTCAAGGTCGGGTTGTATCTGTAGAGGATCCAGTAACCGGATTCTACTGCCCGCTTGGTTTCTTCCTGGCTCATGCCCATACCATTCTTAAGACCCTGGTTGATACATGGTGAGTAAGCGATGACTAAGGATGGTCCGTTGTAGGCTTCAGCTTCGGTCAGTGCCTTCATGGTCTGGTTTTTATCTGCGCCCATACCAATTTGTGCAACATATACATAGCCGTAGCTCATTGCCATCATGCCGAGGTCTTTTTTCTTGGTCCGCTTGCCTGATGCCGCAAATTTAGCGATGGCAGCAGTTGGAGTCGCCTTGGAAGACTGTCCGCCGGTGTTGGAGTAAACTTCAGTATCCAGAACCAGAACGTTGACATCTTCACCTGACGCCAATACATGGTCAAGTCCGCCGTAGCCGATATCGTAAGCCCAACCATCTCCACCGAAGATCCACTGGCTCTTCTTGGACATGTATTCTTTGTTCTTATAGATATAGGCCAGAGTCTCATCTGTTGAATCCTTGATCAGCGGCAGAACTGCGTTCTTAGCTGCTTTGGATTCGACACCCTTTTCAGAGTTGGCGAGGAAGTTCTCAAGTGCTGTCTTCAATTCGCCTTCAGCCTTGCCCTGAGCAACATAATCAGCGATCCGATCTCTGATCATTTCTCTTTGAGCATTGTAGCCAAGGTACATACCAAGACCATATTCAGCATTATCTTCAAATAAGGAGTTAGCCCATGATGGACCTTCGCCATTGGAATTAACGGTATATGGTGTCGCTGGTGCCGAAGCTCCCCAGATGGATGAACATCCAGTGGCATTGGCTATCATCATACGATCGCCATAGAGCTGTGTGATCAGTCTGGTGTATGGTGTTTCTCCACAGCCTGCACAAGCGCCTGAGAATTCGAGCAGTGGTGTTTCAAACTGGGAACCCTTAAGTGTGTGCTTGTTCATTGGGTTAGCCTTAGGCGCAAGCTTCATAGCGTAATCCCAGTTGGTGGTCTGTTCCATCTGTGTTTCGATTGGCTTCATGATGAGAGCCTTCTGTGGTGCAGGACAAACCTGAGCACAGTTTCCACAACCGGTACAGTCTAAAACTGAAATCTGGATCTTGAAGTCCATGCCGTCAAATGCCTTGCCGCCCATGGCTTTCTTAGTGTCAAAACCTTCTGGTGCATTGGCCTTCTCTTCTTCGTTTACGAGGAAAGGACGGATAACTGCATGAGGACAAACATAAGCACATTGGTTACATTGGATACAATTGTCAATCAACCATTCTGGTACGTTGACAGCGATACCTCTCTTCTCATAAGCAGCGGTTCCTTGTGGGAATGTACCATCTGCGATATCGGCGAAGACTGATACTGGAAGATCATCACCTTCCTGAGCATTCATTGGTACCAATACCTTGGAGATGAATTCAGGAACTTCGATGCAAGATGCCATATCAGCTGCTAATGACTTCCACTCGTCCTTGACTTCGATCTGGACCAAAGCATTAACGCCTCTGTCAATTGCTTCGTTATTCATGTTGACGATCTTCTCGCCCTTCATGCCGTAGCTCTTAACAACTGAGTTTTTAAGATACTTGACTGCATCTTCAACTGGAATAACATTAGCCAGCTTAAAGAAACCGGACTGCATGATCATGTTGATTCTGGTGCCAAGACCAATTTCTTCAGCGATCTTGAATGCATCGATGACATAGAACTTAACGTTCTTTTCGGCCATTGACTTCTTCAGTTTATTGGGAAGTCTGCCTTCGACTTCTTCAGGAGCCCATGGAGCATTTAAAAGGAATGTGCCGCCATTCTTAAGGCCCTTTAAGAGGTCATACTTATTAACATAAGATGGATTATGACAAGCGATAAAATCAGCTGTCTGAATCAGGTATGGGGATCTGATCGGGCTCTTACCGAATCTTAAATGGGATACAGTAATACCTCCTGATTTTTTGGAGTCATAGGAGAAGTATCCTTGAGCATATAGATCTGTGTGGTCACCGATGATCTTAATGGCTGATTTATTAGCGCCGACGGTTCCGTCGGATCCAAGACCCCAGAATTTACACTGAACGGTTCCAGCTGGAGCAGTATCGACTTCTTCCATGGCTGGGAGTGACTTGAAGGTAATATCATCCACGATTCCGATGGTAAAATCGTTCTTGGATTCATTCTGCTTCAAGTTTTCAAAGACAGCGATGATCTGGCTTGGTGTAACATCCTTTGAACCTAAACCATAGCGTCCGCCCACGATAACTGGTCGTACATCCATGTCATAGAAGGCTGTTCTGACATCCTGGTACAATGGCTCGCCCAGTGATCCCGGTTCTTTGGTGCGATCAAGTACGGCAATTTTCTTAACTGTTTTTGGAATTGTATTCAGGAAATGCTGGATGGAGAAAGGACGGAATAAATGAACATTGACCAGTCCAACTTTTTCTCCCTTAACCATCATGTAGTCAATGACTTCTTTGACTGTATCACAGACTGAACCCATTGCGATGATGACTGTTTCTGCATCGTCTGCACCGTAGTAATTGAATAGGCCATAGTCTCTGCCGGTTATTTTATTGACTTCATGCATGTAGTTTTCAACGATTGCTGGAACTTCATCGTAGTAGCGATTGGATGCCTCTCTACCCTGGAAATAGATGTCAGGGTTCTGAGCGGTTCCTCTGGTTACCGGTCTCTCTGGATTTAGAGATTTGCTCCGGAATTCCTGAACTTTTTCCCAATCTAACATTCCGCCTAATTCTTCATCGGTCCAGACATCGATCTTTTGGATTTCATGAGAGGTCCGGAAGCCGTCAAAGAAGTTCAATACAGGAAGGCTGGCTTTGATTGATGTCAAATGCGCAACTGCAGATAAGTCCATGACTTCTTGAACGGATGATTCAGCCAGCATGATCCAACCTGCCGCTCTAGCCACCATGACGTCCTGATGGTCGCCAAAGATGGACAGTGCGTGAGCAGCCAGTGCTCTGGCAGCTACATGGAAAACACCGGGCAGTAATTCACCGGCTACTTTATACATATTTGGAAGCATGAGCAACAGTCCCTGAGATGCAGTATAGGTCGATGTCAGAGATCCGGCTTGCAGTGAACCATGGAAGGCACCTGCTGCGCCTGCTTCTGATTGCATTTCAACTACTTTAACAGTAGTACCGAAAAGGTTCTTTCTCCCCTTAGATGCCCATTCGTCGACAACCTCTGGCATTGGTGATGATGGTGTGATTGGATAGATGGTAGCTACTTCTGAAAACGCATAGGATACGTGAGCAGCAGCTGTGTTTCCGTCCATGGTTTTAATTTGTCTCATGTCTGTAATCTCTCCTTACTTTTTTTACTTTGAGATCAGAATGCCAAAAGACTTAAGCCCTGCCCTAAAAAAATAGGCAAACAAAAAACTCGGATCCCAACTTCAATGATTCACGATTAGTAGTTGTAAAATCTTATCTACGTTTATAATTATATACTATTAGTGACAAAATGCAACAGATTCAGTGATAGGTCATGAAGTTGTTTCTTGACAACCAGATTAGTACATTAAAGGGTTTCAGCCTTTTTAGGACTCATAATATTTTATGGGGAAGGTCATAATTTGTAATAATCGGGATCTATTATGGTCTCAAGTTTTTATAACAGTTGATGCCTATACTAAAAGCGTCAATTTTATTAATACATAATTTTGTTCACAATAGTACAGAAATAAAGTAAGCAAACAATATCCTCCTTGATAGTTGTTATTCTTAATATGAATGCCTTGAGCGAGTTTTAACAAGAAACCAGTTTTAAAAGCCTGAATAAACGACTGGTTTATTCAGGCTTTTTTTCTAGGCAAAAGTACATTCTGTACTAATTATAAATTGATGTTCCCTGATCATAGATTTTGGATCTTGTGTATTTTCACCTGTTAAAACCTGTGCCTCTGATCCGTAATTTCATCGGATTTTTCAAAGTGATTCTATCAGGGATGCCATTACTATTAAACTCTTGGCTTAAATCCCTAGATGAGCGAACTTTATCCAAAATCTTTCGATTGAGACCTTTCATTGAGATCTTTGCTTGAGAGCTTTCGTTGGCTAGCCTTGATCAAATACTAAGGAAGTGATTCCGTGGGGTTTGATCAGCTCTAAAGGTCACGGACCTTTAACAAGCCTCGGACTTTGTTGATGATCTCTTCATCAGTCATACTGTCCACATCCATTTCTGCGATTCTAGATTTAAGACGTTCTTTGAATGAACCGGCTTGTTCAATGTGTTCTCTGGAAACGATAGTTGTAGCTGCCGGGTTCGCCAGGTCTTCCATGGTCCGGATTTCCACAATGGTACCTTCCTCGGGCAGTTGAACCATAAACCCTTTATCTCGAAGGGTTGATGCCAACTCAGCTCTGGCATCATCGTCGCCATGAACCAGAAAAATCTTTTTTGGTCGCCGGGTGCTAAAGGCTTCGGCAAACTGAATTAGGCCATTTTTATCGGCATGTCCAGATAAGCCAAACAGCTGTTCAATTCTTGCCTCCACGGCAATTTCCTCGCCAAAGAGCTTAATGAACTTCTTGCGGTCTAAAATAATTCGACCCAATGTCTGGGGTGCTTGGTAGCCGACAAAAATTATAGTGCATTCCTTGCGCCACAGATTATGTTTGATATGATGTCGGATCCGACCGGCTTCAGCCATTCCTGAGGCTGAAATGATGACCAATCCAGACCGGGTTTGATTGAGTATTTTACTCTCATCCACACTTTCCGTAAAATGCAGTTGTGGAAATTCAAGTACGTTATCCCCTTTGGCCATGCGGTCTTTGGCGATCTGATCAAAATAGCGGGTATTTTTGGCAAATACCTCCGTCGCTTTACTGGCCAAGGGCGAATCAACATATATCTGGACTTTGGAGTCCAGTTTCCCCTCCTCGGCAAATTCATTTAAGACATAGAGGATCTCTTGGGTCCGCCCCACTGCAAACGACGGAATTACAACATTTCCGCCATTGCGAACGGTGGAATTGATCAAGTCCAGCAGCTTTTGATTTTCATCTTTTTGAGGTTCATGGAGGCGATCGCCATAGGTAGATTCCATAATCACAACATCAGCCTCGGTTATGTAATGAGGTTCAGTGATCAAGGGAATGTTGTGATTACCGATATCTCCCGAATAGACTACTTTAACTTCCTCGCCGTCTTCGTTTTTGATCCACAGTTCAATAAAGCTTGATCCCAGCATATGACCGGCATCCTGGAATCGGATTCGAAGACCGGGGAATATTTCTTTTTCAATACCATAATCTAACATTTCAAACTGCTTTAGGACTGCCTCCGCATCTTTGATATTATAAATCGGTTTCACAAGGGCAAGCTTGCCTCTTAACCGTCTGCGGTTTTCTCGTTCAGCATCCTGTTCCTGAATAAAGGCTGAATCCCGCAGCATAATATCGCATAAATCATAAGTCGGAGGTGTCGCGATCACTCGACCCCGGAACCCCTTTTTATAGAGCATCGGGATCCGCCCGGAGTGGTCAATGTGAGCATGGGACAACAGTAAGAAATCAATTTGTTTCGGATCAAAGGGAAATTCTTCATTTCCTCTGGCTTTGGCATCCGCGCCTTGATACAGCCCACAGTCTAACAAGACTTTATGACCACCAATAGTAAAGAGATGGGCTGACCCGGTTACGGTGCCAGCAGCGCCGGAAAATTCAATTTTCATAGTTACCTCCAATTTATTGATTTATAATTTTGATTTATGATTTTGATTTATGATTTAAGTCAACAATAGACTAGCCTGATGGGTTTCCCTGGGATCCGTTTCATCGAAGGAGTGGTTGGACTGATCGTAATTTAATTATAGTACAAAGCCCGGCGAAAACCGTTCGCCGGGCTATCGTTAACTAAAAATTAAAGCCATAGATTTAATATCGAATTCTTGTTTCGTCTAATCCTTTGATTTGGGGTAGGTCTTATCAAAGATCACAGGCTCTGGTTCCATCGGATCACGGTTTGACTTAGTCTGGTTTTTCCGCCCGTTTTGTGCTTCAGCCAGTGTTTCGTCGATAATCGTCAAGATGTGCTCCACGGCATTTGAATTTTCAGCCTGTTCCATATTTTGGATAAACTCCGCCGCACCGTCTTTTAATTCCATTAATTTAGTTAGGAAAGAAGAACTTGTAAGATCCGCTTCGCGAAGGACCATTGAATAGCCTGCCGCTGCAAAGGATTGCGCATTTAACACTTGATCCCCTCGACTTTGGTTGAAGTCCAAGGGAATTAATAGGTTTGGTTTTTTGAGTGCCAGGAATTCAAACAATGAATTGGATCCGGCGCGGGAGACGATATAATCGGAAGCTGCCAAAATGTCCTTCATTTGGGGTCCCGCATATTCCAACTGACGATAACCGGCCCCATCTCTCTTGGCCGGGTCCCCATTGTCTTTGCCGATCAAATGGACAATTTGATAATCTTGCAGCAGGACGTCAAGGTTGTCCCAGACCAGTTGATTGAGAATGACAGCCCCCAACGATCCCCCCACAATAAGGAGGATGGGCTTATCTTCGGTGAATCCTAAAAATTCAAGGGCTTTCGCCCGATCACCGGTAAATAGCGTATCTCGCACCGGCGACCCCACGACAACCCCTTTGTCTTTAAAATAAGCTTTTGTTTCGGGGAAGGTCACTAACATTTTTTTGGCATACCGAGCCGCGATTTTATTGGCGAGACCTGGGGTCAAATCAGACTCGTGGCCAATAAAGGGAATCCCTAGAAGTGCTGCTGTTAAAGCAACTGGAACACTGACATAGCCGCCCTTACTGAAAATAATATCGGGTTTCTGTTTTTTTAGGACTGCCAGTGCATCAAACACTCCGCCCACCACCCGAAAAACATCTTCCACGTTATTCCAGGATGCATACCGGCGTAGTTTGCCCGATGCAATGGGAAAGTACGGGAGCCCTTCTTTCTCGATTAGATCGCGCTCAATTCCTTTTTTTGATCCGATGTATTCAATTTCATAGCCTCGATCTCGCAGACCCGGTAAAATTGCGATGTTTCCCATTACATGACCGGCAGTTCCGCCACCGGTTAACATTACTTTTGTCATGTTGCACCCTTTCCGATTTTCATTGCAGCAATTGGCTGATCTATTATTAAACCCACGTGCGTAGTTTAACCGCACACACGGCCGTCCATGGCCGCCATAATTTCATTTTTATGCAAAGGATCCGATTCACTGATCAATTCAAGAATTCGCCGGCCGGCTTTATCCATTCCCTGGGTGCCGGCCAAAAGAATAATATCCCCGGTCTCAACTTTAGTCAGCGCATAGCGCAAGGCATCATTGAGTTTTTCTTCATATGTGACTTTTAACGGAATTTGATTAATTTCATCCCAGAACACTGCCCTCTCATCAGCCAGCACAAGGTCATGGAATGTGACATCCCCCTTGGATTCAGTGACGATGATCTCATCCATTTTAAGGTTCGGCAAATGATTCGCTAAGGTTTGAACATTTTCCCGATTTACCGTCGTTCCCCGGGAACCGCGGATGCAATAGACGATCCAAAGGTGATTATAGGTCAAACTGGATAAACTAAGTAACGAGGCCTCAATGTTATTGGCATTGGCAAAATGATCATCTATGATCTTAAACTCTCGATCATAGATCTGTTCAAAGCGACGCTCCACGCCCTGAAATTTTTTAAGGCCGGTCGCGATGGTCTCACGGTCGATGCCTTGACAAAGGGCCATGGCACAGCAAGCCACGGCATTATAAATGGTATGAAGGCCTGGCGTCGATAACTGGATCCGGATTTTTTGGGCCGGGATCAATCGGTGATCTTGGGCTTTCAGGATAATATCATGAGCCACCACCAAGGTAAAACAGGGCGCTTCTCCGGTTTTTTCAAGGTCTGTGGGATAAATGTCACCTGACTCATCAAACAGGGAATAGGTTATAGTCTGAGCCTTCCCTTGGCCATAGAGTGTTTTGATCTCAGGATCAGATATATTAATAATGGCGATTTCGTTGGGTTTTGAATTGGTAATAATGGAAGATTTTGCTTTCCAGTAAGCCTCCAAAGTACCGTGTTGGTCAATGTGTTCCCTGGAGAAATTATTAAAGGAGACCACATCAAACTTAACATCCGCCGCCCGATATTGTTCAAGGGCCGAGGAGGATATTTCCATGGTCACCGTGTCAACGCCGACTTTGCGCATTTTATCCAAGTACTGCTGAAGTTCAAAACTCTCCGGTGTCGTCATTGAAGCCGGGTTGACCTCTTGGCCCATCCGGATCTTCACAGTTCCGATCAAGCCGGTGTTGAGACCCTGTGCCCGAAGGATCTCATCGAGCATGAAGGCGATGGTGGTTTTGCCGTTTGTGGCGGTAATGCCGTAAACGAACATCTCTTTGGAAGGGTCATTAAAAAAACCTGCAGATAAATTACTCCAGGCTAACCTTGAATTTGGTACCTTATATTGTGTAATGGGAACGGTTCTGTCGATTCTTTCGACGATGACAGCTTTCGCACCTTTCTTTAACACTTCTTTTAAAAAAATATGCCCATCCCAATGATTACCCGGTATTGCAATATATAATGAATTCTTAAAAATTTCTCTTGAATCATTTGTAATTATGTCAATGTCGAGCTCTTCATTGGGAAGATATGAATCAAGGACTTCAGTTTTATGCAAGAAATTTCCAAGCCTCATAAATTCACCTCGCTCATTCGAATTCTAGCAACTACTATTATATACCATGTTATACTCAGAATGGTGATTAGAATTGGATATTAATGTTTTAAAAAATACTATAGAACAGCCCAACTCCGGTTTAGTCTGTCCGCTTTGCCACACCCCTTTCGGTGTTTTCGGGCATATGGTCCGGTGTCAAAGTGGTCATAGCTACAATTTCACAAAACCGGGAACGATCAATTTCATAACAAAAAAAATGAACAGTCACACTCCAGATTTTTATGAATCTGAATTGAAACTGCATCAATTATCGCCTTACGAGACCTTGATCGAGGCCATCAAGACTGAACTTTCGGTTAAAACGAATATTTGTTTTACCGGTTCTTCCTTAAGCCCTTTTTTACAAACCGGCGATATCGGCTTTGAAGCCACCGCTATTTCCGTTATATGCCAGCTGCGCAAGGATCCACTGCCCCGTCTGTTTGTCGCCGAAGCAGCCTGCCTGCCCCTTTGTGATGAAGCCATGGATCTGGTCCTTCGAATGGATCAGCAACCGAACATGGCGGAAGGGCTCCGCGTTCTAAAACAAGATCACTTCATGGTCCACATCCTCCCTGGACCCAGACATCTCCTTGAAATACGGTCTCATCTCTTTGGTGGGCGCCGACTGGGACTTCGTGAAAATCAACGACTATTAAAAGAGATCTGGGCCATGGAGACGTCAGCGGTAATCACTCAGGAGCAAATCACTGTACCCTATGCGGTCAGCAATACCGATCTTAACACCATCCTTGATTCCCTGGGTCAAACCATCGACCCGCAGCGCCGGGATCAGCTCCACCAAGCGGTCTCAACTGTTACCTTCGATTTTAAATTGTATTTTCTAAAAAAACACTGCCCGGCAAGGAAAGCGAACCAGATATCCCCACTTTAACAAGGGCATACCCTCCTAAATAACGGCCACCGGCCGGTCAGCTTCAGGTAAACAACTTTCTCCATTTTTCGGTCCGAGTAAAAGTCCCACAGCAATGACAGGATCTTGCTAGACATATCCAAACCAAACCAAACCAAACCAAACCAAACATCCATCAAATAAACCAAAACAATGCACTTCAACATCCATGGTCGAAGTGCATTGTTTTTAATTTACTAAAATCCCCAGACTATTTCTCTGAGATTTTTTTGATTCAATGGAAGTTTTACAGCAAGACCCAGTTCTTAATGTCTGCTTCAGTTTCGATGGCTGTTGGCGTAAAGTCTTTTACTGCCAGCTTTCCATCATCGATCAAACGTTCTGCAACCCAGCGGGCAACATCGCCAGTGATGTGGATGCAATGGTTTTTTCTCTCTGGTGAAGCAAAGTTATCGCCGTTCCATTGTCTGGTAATGACCCGGCAACAAGTTGCGCCGTAATCTTTAACAACATGGTCATGCAGTGCTTTGGCTACGGGAAACATTTTAGGATTCATGCTTTCGCCTTCGACTCGACCATAAGACATCCCCAGGACCATTTGACCTCCCGATACTGCTCCGCATAGACACTGAGCTTTGCCCATTCCAATTGGGAAGGACGATGCCAAACGAACCACTTCGTCTGAGTAAGGGTAGTCTAAATATTCATTTAATACTGAGACCACTGATTCGGAACAAAAGAATGTACCGTCTCTAAATTTCTTTTCCGCTAATGCCTGGACCTGATCCAGTAATTCAATTTTTGTAAAATCCATTGTGTTGATCTTTGCCATGTTTTCCTCACTTTTTAATTCAAAAAATTAATAACGGATTATTCGTTAATTTCTACATTGATATTAGCATATTTTGTAGTTATGTCAATTATTTTCTCGAAACGTGCCAATTCATGTTAATTAAATATACAGGGTTTTCAAACTATGTTATATTTAATACGAAATATAATTTTACTATTGGAGGGAAATATCAGTGAACTTTTTTAAAAAATTACCGCTTCCGCTGTCCGGAACGGCACTGGGTTTTGCAGCTTTGGGAAATCTGTTGGCTTCTTACAACCCCATGTTTAAAACCATCGCCGGACTTATTTCTGCTGCTTTGATCATTCTTATCACCATAAAGATCATTCTACTGACCAAACCTTGTCAGGAAGCCATGTTAAATCCTGTAGTCGCTGGTACGATGGCGACCTACCCAATGGCAATTATGATTTTGTCCACCTACTTACCCAAAGGAACCATTGCAAGTTCACTGTGGGGATTTGCCATTATCCTGCACATCGGATTGATCTTATGGTTTACCAATCAGTTCTTCCTCAAAGGGTTTGACATCAAAAAAGTCTTTGCGACCTGGTTTATCGTTTATGTCGGCATTGTTTCAGCGTCTGTTTCAGCGCCATACCATAATCAAAGCGGCGTGGGCGTTATGGCGTTCTGGTTTGGCCTCATCACCTATCTCTTGTTACTGGTTTTGGTTTCATACCGTTATCTCAAGGTCCGTCAAATACCGGCACCTGCTCAGCCAGCCATCATTATTTTTGCAGCTCCGGCTTCCCTTTTATTAGCAGGCTATCTTAATTCGGCGGCCACTAAATCAATGGGTATGGTTTATTTCCTAATGGTCTTATCCCTCTTGTTCTTCGTGGTTGCATTAGTGAATCTGCCTAAAGTGCTCATGCTTCCCTTTATGCCAAGCATGTCAGCCTTTACCTTCCCCACTGTAATTTCAGGCCTAGCCCTTAAACTCACCAATGGGTTCTTCGTAAAGTCAGGTACAACTTATCCCATATTAGGCGGCATCGTCTTATTTCAAGTCATCCTCGCCACCGCAATTTGTCTTTATGTTCTGGTTCGATACATCCAATTCATGGCAGAGCCCCAGAAAGCACCTGTGGCCAGTCTCACCAAATAATCCATTTCATCAGGTCTTGATCCTTTGGTCTGACTTTATCCCAACGCAAGTGATTTTCTTGTAAAACCAGCTTAATTAGCCTTAAAAACCGGTTACCGCATTAAAAGCGGCAACCGGTTTTTTTCCTGTTAAAGGAAAGACTATTTAATGGGGATTGGCACCTAGGTTTGTCGCCCCTCTGGTTCGAATTAGCGAATGGCTGATTCTAAGACCATAGTTCCTTCATAATATGATTGGTCCGCATCCCGATAGATCGTAAAGGGAACTTTATCCCCTGGTTTAAATCTGGATTTTACGGTATTTAGATGAACCGTTGATAAGATGGCTTCGCCACCAAAACTAGTAATGATATCACCGGGAAGAATTCCGGTTTTCTCAGCCGGTGAGCCCGGAACCACTTCCATTACCATAATGCCCGTTGGCACATTGTACTTGACTCTTAAATCTTCAGGAATATCCTGAACGGAGACGCCAATACTTACCGGTTCATTGGCTTGTCCTTGAGTTTCCGGTGCGCTGCCGAGTTTATTCATTAATACATTGATGGGAATGGAAAAGGCAATTCCTTCGATCCCGGTCTGAGCAATTTTGGCGGAGTTAATGCCAATGACTTCACCCTTCATATTAAACAACGGTCCCCCTGAATTTCCACCATTGATGGCCGCATCAATTTGAATGTATTCATAGGTTCCCCCGCTGACTGAGACCCGCCGGTTTTTCGCAGAGATGATCCCATGAGTTACAGTTCCGGCAAAATCTGCACTCATGGGGTTGCCAATGGCGATCACGCCTTCGCCCACCCTTATGTTATCGGAGTTCCCGATGGTAACAACACCCGGGACTTTGATATTTTGGACTTGAACGATGGCCAAATCATTGGCTGGGTCAGTCCACAACACTTTGCCCGGTACCTGTTTGCTGTCGTAGAGAATAATCGTCACGTTTTTAGCGCCTTCGACTACGTGATTGTTGGTTGCGATAATTCCATTGGCATCAATGAAAAACCCGGTGCCGACACCTTCTTGATATTCACCACCAAACAAACCGCCAGAGGAAATTTTGCGCACCGCTACGGTTACTACCGCTGGTGAATTTGCCTCGACGAGATCCGGGATGGAGATATTTCGGTCAATGTTAAGTTCTGTCGAACTGACCGTTGGCTGACTACTTGCCGGTACACTGCCCAGGGAGCCGGCATTGCTGCGAGTGTTTACCGCCGGAAGCTGGACCGCTGTGAGGGACCGACCGGTCGTCGTTAACGTCTGCGTTTTATCAAGGGTCGTCGGTTCCATGGAGCAACCTGATAAAATCACCAGACCACAGAGTACCCCTATTAATTTATTCCTTTTTAGTTTATGATCCATTCTCATGAACGGTCTCCTTTCAACTTTAATTGAAATCTATCCCAGGGACATCTATTCTTGGACATCTATTCTTAGACATCTATCTTGGAAATCCATCCGGGACATCTATTCTTGGACATCTATCTTGGAAATCCATCCCGGACATCCTGACCAGTTCTTTTTTGCCATCCTATTTATAGAAAAGCCCAGTATTTCTTCGTTACCCTCATATTACCTTAAAATTGTTTCTAAAAAATATCTGCTTTTTAAACGTTCAGCGGTAACACTGTGATACCGGCATAATTCGACCCACGTCAAAAGACCCCGATTTCGTAATGGCGTCAGGGCCTTTTGAGCGTTCCTTTGATTTGATGTTATACATTAGTTTCTATTTCGATGAATTATTGTCCGTCTTGAATTCTTGTTTTTAACAATCCCTGTTGATTTTTCTCCAGATCCCCATTTAAAACCGCCACATTTAAGAGTGATTTAATAAAATTCTCATTATCTACATTTAACCTGGGATATCCCAAGGCGTTGGTCGTTTCCCGGACAAGGCTACGTTCGGACAGTGGAACCATCGCAAGTTCTTTTATGCAGGCGATGACTTCTTCCGGTGCGATCTCGCCAAGGGAGCGATCAGGATCATCCCCTCGGGTCTTGCGGTAACTGTCGTAGGTGGCGGGGTCGACCCCGGCGGGCCAATAAATAAGCAACGTCCCAGATTTCGTTGTTTTTGGCCTAGGTTTATTTAGGATCAATTCGATTTGTTGTTCCATTTTGTCAGAGACTTTGGGCAGCTCATAACGTTCTCGGATCCGTTTGGCCAAAAGGCTCCTGGAGATCGGACCTTCTACTTCGATGATGTTTAGAAGATCCGTTGCAATGGAAGTTGCATTGGTCACTTTGAGGAATTCATCCATGGTCAATGGACGCCCTTTGGCCATGGATCGCAGGTACGGTTTCACCTTGGATGAGTCTGCCGGCGTTTCTGGATTGCCACTTTCAGTCACTTCTAAGGCTGGGTCGGACTCCAGTTGGGTTTGCGTATCGATGTCTGTCGTTTGACTAAGGATCTGAGTTAACTTACGGCATATTTCATCGATGACGCCCACTTCATTGTCCAACCAGTCCAATGCAAATACCCGATGGATCGTCCACCCCAATCCGGCGAGGACTTGGGGTTGCAGAATCTCTCGGTCATAAGCCGCTTGGGCCGCTCGAAACGATTCGCCACCGCACATGATCCCTAAAAGGAATCGGTCTGGGTCCCTGGGATCCACTACCCCAAGGTCCACTTTGAACCTTGAAGTGCCGATGGCAGTTTCCACTTGGTGGCCGCGTTCGCGCAGTTTCTCCGCAATGAGCCGCGCTAGATTTTCAATTTGTGCGTCATGACGAACTTCTGCCAAAGTCAGCATTTTTGATCCCTTGGCGGCGAATTCCAAGAAAGCTTTGAGGTCACGCACGCCCCGCGGCTGAGCTTGGGAAACAATAAACTGATTGGGATTGATATTGGTAAACACCACCATCTCAAGCCTGGCTCTGGAAACTGCAACATTGAGCCGTCGCCAGCCCCCTTCCTGATTGATGGGGCCAAAATTCATGGTCAGCTTGCCTGCCTCATCCGGACCATAGCCAATGGAGAACATGATCACGTCGCGTTCATCGCCCTGGACATTTTCCAGGTTTTTGACAAATAAGGGTTCCGGTAAATTCTGCAGGGCTCGTTCCAGTTCTTCCACGTCCTGGGTCTTTTCTTTCAATAGTTTTTCAATCAAATTCTGCTGAACCACTGAAAATGTAACAATTCCCATGGATTGGCCCGCAAAGGTCACATCTTGCAGGCGGCGGACTACTTCATCTACTACGGCCTGGGCTTCGGTGCGGTTCACTCGCTCACCGCCCCGCTCGTATACGCCACCCGTTTGACGCAGGGTCACTCGGGAGACCATGTCATCCGGTGACGGGTAGGTATATAATGAACCGTCATAGAAATTTCGATTGGAAAAGGATATTAAGCTTTCATGCCGGGACCGATAGTGCCATAGGAGATAGCTCTCGGACAGGGAAAGGGCCAGGCAGTCTTCCAGAATATTATCCAAATCATTGAATTCAGGATCCTCATCCCCATTATTTTGGGTCATAAAGAAGTTTGTCGGGGGTAATTGTTTCGGATCCCCCACAATGATCGCTTCTTTGGCTCGGCCTAAAGCCCCAATTGCTTCCGAAGTCTGGATCTGGGAGGCTTCGTCAAATACGACTAAGTCAAACATATCGGCTTCCGGTTTCAGGTATTGCGCCACACTCATTGGGCTCATCAACATACACGGGGCAATGCGGCGCAGCAACTGATCGGTCTCGGCAAAGAGATTTCGAACCGACAGACTCCGGGAGCCCGAGCGCAGGGCTCGCTGCAAAATAGCGATCTCTTTGCTGGTTTCCCGTTCCAACACCATATTTGGAACTTTCGATGCCAAATGAAAATACAGTTCTTTTCGTTCCAACCGTTCCATCGCAGTGAGCTTTTGTTTTAAATCGGCGACGGTCTCATCTAAGCTGTGGCCGGTCACTTTAAGAAGATTTGATTCACCTTCCAGCCGACGGCGCAACTCCCGGCGCAGAACGGATTTTTTAAACGCCGGCAAAAGTTCCACGTCGCTGACGTGGCCGTTGTAATAATACCGCGTGAAGTCCGCTAACCCCAGATCAATGGCGGTTTTTTGAGCCTCTTGATACATCAGCCAATCTCGTAGAAGATCCAAGGCCCCGGCAACTTCAGCGATTTTCTGGCCCAGTTGCTTAAAATAGTCCCCTGCAAAGGCCGCTAATTCCGTTTCATCAAAGCCAGTCAATTCAAGCCATTGTCTGATTTTCGCTTCTTGACCTAGTAATGCATTTTTTAATCGAGTGATCTTTGCTCCGTAGTTGGGCTCTTGCACCAGACGGAGCAATTGATCCAGCCGCTCCTGGGCCGCCGCCTTTGCAGCGGCGGCCTCGATGAGGGCGATCCGCTCCCGGAGCAATCCGGGGGTCAGTTCGTTTTCCCTAAACTCCGGCAAAACCATGGCCTGGCGGCTGAACTTCGTCTGGTTTTCCAGGCGGTGCTGTTGGAACGAAGTTAAACTGGCCAATATGGCCAAAATTTGCGTTTTATCAATGATGCCCGTTCGGGCCAACATGGCCAGTTCTTTTTCCACCGGGTTTTTCCGGAGCAATCGACCAAACACTGATTGTTGCTCAAAGGCTTTAAAATCCCGTTCCATTCGAACTGGGTCAGCTTTTAAAAATTCCGCATTGAAGGTTTTAAGGAACTTTGCCTTCTCTAAGTCCAGCTCCTCTAGTTCTGCGGTCGCCACTTTAAGATCCCCCACCAGGGTCCAAAGATCTGCCCCTTGCGGCAACTGTGGTATTTTTGCTGTCAATAGGGCAATGGTCTCTAGGGCGTTTACTAGTTCCAAAACTTCTGCTAAGGTCGTGGGAACTAGGCCGGCTTCACCTGCGATGAGGTCCGTTAAGGCTTGACTTAATTCCTCGCCGTCAATTTGACCAGCTGCTTGAATGTCTTCCTTTAGGAGCGGTCGAAACGAGACGGCTCCGACTCCCCGCAAGGGATGCCCGTAAGGCCCCGTGGCATGACTCCCCATTTTCGCCAAATGGTGCAAGGCTGCTTCCTTGGTTTTTAGATCCGTGGAGTCAAACTCCGGGGATAATTCGATGAATTTTGTAAAATCAGCCAATTTGGTATTCTCACAAATCAGATCAAAGATCGAATACCCGGACTCATCCACTTCATACATCTTTTTTACCAATGAATTTAACTGGGCTTTTTGGCTTCTGATTTCTTCTTTTTGAGCACTAAAGTCCAAATTTTTAGGGATCCGTTGGATCTTCATGGAGGCTTCCAGCTGGTCTAAAACGACTTTTTTGCGAGCCTTATTGGAGTGGAGCTCCAAACAAAAAGATCCAATGCCAATGTCATTGAGCCGTCTCTCCACCACTTCCAACGCCGCCATTTTTTGAGCCACAAATAAGACCCGTTTGTCATTGAGCAGGGCATTGGCAATGATATTGGTAATGGTTTGACTTTTTCCGGTACCGGGGGGTCCGTGGAGCACAAAAGACTGCCCTAAGGTCGATGACAGGACCGCTAAGGATTGGCTGGCATCAGAGGACACGGGGTATATGACGTCGCGATTGGCTGACATGTCATCGATAAATTGTTCCGCTGGTTGGATGGGCTGCACCGGGAAGGTCAGTTGGCCATTCATCAGGGAGTCCACGATCTTATTCTTTTTGAATTCTCCCAGGTTTTTCGTCAAATCGTTCCACATGATAAATTTAGCGAAGGAGAATAGTCCCAAATGAGCTTCTTCCAGGACATCCCAATTTTTCTCACGCAGGATGCCGCTACGCACTTTCGAGAAAATTTTGATCAGGTCAATGCCTTCTGTGGTGCTCGGCAAGGGATCCAAGCCCTCTATGACAATGCCAAACTCAGTCTTGAGCATTTCCAGCAGCGTTACATTAAAGCGCCCGTCTTCATCCCGGTCGGTCAAAGTAAGACCGGCCAGGTGGCCTCGGGTTTTTGCTTCCGCTGGAACAAGGACTAAGGGTGCATAACGAGGCGTCTTTGGATCTTCCCGAGAAAACCACTTAAGAATGCCCAGACCCAGATACAATGAACTGGCTCCCATTTCCTCCAGAGCTGATTTAGCCCCTTTAACGAGCTTTTGGCCCCGATCTTCCAGTTCCGTTTCATTGAACAGAGTTCGGATCCGCCCTGAATTATACTCTTCTTTGGCCAGCTCCCGAAAACTTGAAGATTCCCGGAATAAGGAGGAGTCCTTAAACAGGCTGGTGTCGTCTTTGGCGAGGCTTTCCCTAGGATCGGCAGTTTCCCGCGAGTCGGCGGTTTCACCCGGACCACCGGCCGGATCCCAATCCTGGGGGCGTGGGAGGATGCTAAATTCCGCCTCTCCCATAAAATCTTTGGCAAAGGCCAATACATCATGGACCGCCAACGGAATTCCGGATTTCCCCGGGCGATAGTTGATCAATGCATTTCGTAAGGACAGGTCCAAGAGTTTTCGTTCCCAGACCTTTTGCTTGGGCAGCTTCTCTTGTTCGGGTAAAGTTTCACTGCCCGGGATCAATAGTTCCTTGGGGAGGACCCCTTGTTCGTCGAAACTCAGGCGCGGGGCCAGAACATACCTGCCTTGGTCTTGGACACGAACCGGCAAAGGCCGGATACCAAGGTTTCGGGCTCTGAATATATCCAATGATAAAACAAATTGGTCCGTAGTCTCCATCCGCTGGGCTGCACTCTCTAAAGCCTGGTTAAAATCGCAATGCTCCCGTTTGGTCAAGAGGGTCGCTTCAAACAAAGCGATCTGATTCATGCCCTTGGCCATTCGTTTGGTGATGGCCGTGCTGTCATAATTGATGGTCTCCGGGAAGAGATCCCCATTGAGCCAAACGCCGGGCAGGGTATGGCCCTCCAACAGAATGACCAAGGGGTGAAGACCCACCGCCTCAGCCATGGCGCAAAACAACATGGTTAGATCCAGCGCCGTGGCAAACCCTTTGTCGATCAGTTCATCCACCAAACGGATCCGCTGACCGGTTTCGCTTGTCCCGGGCAAGGCCGGCACTGAATTCAACTGCAGTTCGGCAATGGCCGAATAAATGGCCGAAACCTGCCTCAATACTTGATTGGGGTCCTTTGCCAAATATCCGCTAAAAGCTCCTCTTCCAGTCAAGTTTTTTAGTATTTCGCCGGCTCGCACCAGTCGATTGGTCACATCCGGATGATGAGGGGTCGAAAAAGCGGCCAATATTTCCGGAGAATCCTGATAGCCGCCCCACTGATCAAAGGGCAAGACTTCCAGGGGATGAGTTGATTTTTGATTGAGGTCTTGGGCCGTCAATTCAAGGATCATTTCTCCCCGCACGGTCTCAGTTAAGGATAAAATAAATTCCGTGATCAGTTCCAAGGGAATTTGACCCAGGTCGACACTTTTACCGGCGGGTAAATTTGGGATCGTGACAGAGTAAGGTTTAATGAATTCAGGTTGGAAAGAAATGTTTAAAACCACCTCAAGACGCTCAATATCACTGTGGTTTTCGATGTGTAAGTGACGCACTACAGACAGTGAATTCTCATACACTGCATAATTGATCTTAGCCAAATAATCCAGACTGACCCGGACATTGTCTTCCATATCTTTAAACCTCGAACTTTCATTTGATAGCTCTATTATACAACAGCTGTGACCCCAACAAGAGAAAAACCGCCGGACCAGGTTTCCCTTTGCCGGCGGTGATCCAATCGATTCGTTCATCGATCTTTTTTATAGTCTATTCTCTTAAAATCTATTGTCTTGTAATCGATTCGTCTTATTGATCTGGTTTTGATGTGCCAAAGGAGTCATCGAGTTCGTCCAGTCCGGTGCGACCCATTAGGGAGCAGCTACCTCATAAAGAGGTGTTAGGATCTGGGTGGTTTCAATTTTTTTGTTTGCAGACTCATACCGTTGATTGTCAATGGTCAAAATCAACCCATCGGCTTTGTAGAAGCTGCAGATCGTATTGACTAAGCTTTCCAAGCGCTGGTTTTCCAATTCCGGTGCGGCATTAATAAAGTCAATAAACGTATTGTTCAGATCCATATGGACGATGTTGTCGCGAGAGAAAATAAATTGAATTTGAGTTTTATCACCAATGACCAGATCATATTTCTGCTTTTTGGCGATTTCTTTATACATGGTGGTCAACTTGTCCTTGGTGGAATCATTGGTATTAAACGGAAGGTCTTGGGTGACCAGGTATACTTCCTTGGTTTTACTTGGGTAGTAAAAATCCACACGGTACAGATCCTGAGCACCATCGATGATCCGAGCCATCTGAACAATGTTCGTTAAACTGCCATCCGCATTGATCACATCATTGGATACGAGTCCTGAGCCCACTGCATAGGTAAATAAAATTTTTTCAATGCCCGTTGATACGGTCACATCCAATACGGTCATTTCCTGGTCGTTGATCACTCGGGATTCATCCACGGCTGTAATTTCAAATTTAAGGCCAGTGGAATTCCATTGATTGCCCAATGCCAAGGGTGCTTTTAAAATCACTCGCTGGACATAGTCTTTCAGACCGATCATGTTTTCTCGGTAGTTGATGTCCTGAGAATAATAAAGCTCCGTAATTTGGTCTTGGGTGACACTGATCACATTGAGCTGAGATGATTCCAGGTTAAACTGCTTAAATTGAGCGGTTGTTTTTCCACTCTCCTCATAGAGATACTGCAGGATCAGTGAGGAATTACCGGCCGGTCCAACCAGATCGACCTGTCGATTGGCGATTAACGGATAGTAATCCGATAATTTATAGTTTGAGACTTTCATCTCAACGAAGGGTTTGGAACTAGATGGAGCGGCAGAATCTGGCTGCTTGGTGGTCAGTGGTTGAGTCGAGACTGGTTTCGTCGAGGTTGGTTGAATTGAACCTTGGATCCCTTGAGTTGCTCCGGAGCCATTGTTTTTAATTCCACCGGTTGAGCCGACAGTTTTATCCGCTGCATTTTTTATAGGATCCGCTTTGGTGGCTGTCGCTGTCACTTCTTTCGTATTTTTATCGGTCGTGACCAACCCCTCATACGCTGGGCTTGTTTGGTCCGTGTTTGCTCCGCCTGAGGCTTTTCCCAGGCCATAGGTGCTGTCCAGCAGACCGGAAGTCACCGGCTCGACCGGTTTTTCTTCGGTTCGGATCACAGGCCGGGTAGCTGAACATCCGGATAAAACCATTAGAATTGTAAGTACTATTCCAATTTTATTCATATTACCCCTCGTCAGTCTTAAAAATTAGGCTCAATCCTTCAATGATCGACCTTTCTGTCTTTTAATTATAGGAGCTTCGTTAATTTTAAGCATTACATTATAGTTACAGCGGACACATTCTCAATATCCGTCGGCTAAATTTTATCAATTATTAAGAATTATTTATTTCGCATTTTAAGTTCTGTATATTTATACATTTTATTGTGTTAATCGGCAAATACTTGAGCTATAATGAATTTGTAATACAAGATAAAGTATAATCTTCCCCAAGATTAAAACTTAACTTAAAGCCCTGATTTCCATAAATCAGAGCTTTTTTTTTATGGTTTGCTCTTGCCTGTTTGTGGATTTGGTCCATTACAATGAGTTGCAGGGATCAAAGCTGGATCTTTCATTCGGACTAAATTTATCCGTTTTTTTGCATAAACCCCTTGGGCTTACTCGTTTTATTTTAATGGCAAAACCGGCAAAAGTCCTTTGGTGGTTTTAAAATCAATGGCATGGTCAAAATTAGTAAGGGCTTCATAGGGTACGATCCCATTGAAATTAAGCTGCAAAAAAGGTTCCCGTTTAAATATAACGGACAGCAGTGTCACCTCTTCATTATGTCCAGTTGCCGGATTGATCATGGTCTCTTCCGCATTGATCACCACCAGATCCACCGGTAAAAGGGCAAACAGATCCCGGGCCACTCGAAAGGTAGTGGATGTGACATAATCTCGAATCAAGGCACTGCGCATGGTTTTCGTCATTGGTTTTACCGACGGTTTGCCCGATTTTAACACGGTGGTGATTTCCGTAGGCACGACTTCATCAATGTGGACATTAAAGGTTACACCGATAAAATCATCCGTGGTAATCCCCACTTCAAAATCAGACCCAAATTCAGTTAGGTCATTAAAGGGCTCCATTTTGGCGATGACCGTAAGATAACTCTCATCATCCCCTTTTAACACGCCTTCAGCCAGAGCTTTAAGGTATTTGCTCTCAGGTGTCGATTCAGTCTGAGATCTTGCAACTTCTGCCCAATCGACGGGTTCATCGGCCTTTAAATGAACCGTCCGGATAAAGTCCAGCTCCGTTGTTTCAATGGTTTGCTGAGCCTGTTCAGTAGTGACCGATTTTGAAGCTTTAGCGGCTTGTTCGGCTTTTTTAGCCGGTTCAGGCACCGCTTCTGGTTCCCCGCCACCAAACCAGCCTTTTATTACATTGAACAGATTCACCTGTTTATTATAAGACATTCCCGAGCCGGGAATCCCCACTGTTCCTTTAGCCTGTCCTTTTGTATTTACCGAAACTCGCATCCCCGTCTTGCCAATGCTTAAACTAGGACCCGACTTGGACAAATTTACCCGAACACCTTTGGCCAAACTAATACTTTTACGATAATTGAATCCCATGCTTTAACTCCTTCTCTATTTCCTTAACTTCTCTACCTTTGATTGCTAGAACAGAACGAAACTAAAACTGCACCAGGTCATTCGAAACCCTTTTAAACCCTTTTAAACCTTTTGAAACCCTTCGAAACCTTTCGAAACTCCTTAAAGCCTCTCTTCCATGATTCTTCGAAATCGTTCCAATCCACCGCTTTTGGCATTAATTTTGATGTTGCCCTGGGTGGTTTTTAACGTGAACCACCGGGTTGTCTTGACGCCCGTTCCAGCAGTATGCACTTCCTTGATATTTGCCCAGGGAATTTGCTTGGTTGTGCCCAAAAAATTCCGGGTGATGATCCCCGTTGAATCATAGCTGATTTGTGTGTTCTTAAGTTTCAACCAAACCACTGCGTCAACCCCTATGAAAAGGATCAATAATAGGATCAATCGGATCCAGGCATCGCTGCTTCTATTGTCATGGGAGATAAATTCCAGTACAAAAACCATTTCCAGAATGGACATGATTCCATGAACAAATCGAGCATCCCCTCGAGGATACAGAACTTTCCCTTCCTCTGGCCCTTGGGGAGTTTGCCTGATCAGCCGATACTTTATAAAAAAATAGAGGATGAGGATGATTGGAAACAACAGTTTATACATGGGACAACTCCATCCGATCGAGAATTCAATCCTTGCTCCTACCCTATGGATGGGCTTGACCCACTGGTTCAAGCCCATTAAAAATCACGGCATTCTTGATTCACTCTTATTGCATCTATTATACACGAGATCATTTTAAGGAATATGAACAAGAAAAGAACAACCTTTTTGTCAGGTTGTTCTTTTTAAAGGCTATTCGGTTCTAGGACTAACGCGCAGTTATTTTATGAAAGTTCTAGTCCAGTTTTTTTGCACTTGATTGAATTGATCATATTTGTTTTTTCGAATGGTTAATTTAGTTCTCCCATGTTCTCGATCTTACCTTTGGGTAGCGTGATGGTAGCGGTAAACACATCGCCATCGATGCCCAATACAAGTTCGCCGGACATGGCTTTTAGTAAATTTGTAGCAATGTATAAGCCCAGTCCCGATCCCTCGGTATGTCTGGCAGTATCGCCGCGGACAAACTGTTCCATTAATTCATCCGGTGAGATATCCAGCATCTCTTTGGAAATGTTAATGAAGGAAATTCGATACCGCTCTGGTTCCTCTTTCACTTTGATATAAACCCGGGTATCATTCACACTGTACTTGGCTCCATTGATGAGTAAATTTTGAATTACCCGGGATAAATGAGTGCCGTCTGCCCAAACGGGAACCGTCTGATTGACCCGATTATAGACAAGCTCTAATCCCTTCGCCACGAACATGGTGTGCAAAGGGGCATAGGTTTGCATCAAACCTTCTGAAAAATCCACGGTTTTTACGTCCAGCTGAAGGTTACCGGCTGCAGTTTTGGTCGCTGTAAATAAGTCCTCCACCATGATCAACATCCGTTGGGCACTTTTTTGGACGACGCCAAGATAGTCTTGGGCTTCAATGTTTAAGTTTTCATGACTAAGTAATTCGGAGAAGTTGAGAATTGAAGTTAACGGGGTTCGAATATCATGACTGATATTTGTAATGAGCTCGGTTCGTAATTGTTCCGCCTTCATTCGTTCACTCACTTCCTGCTCCACCCGTTCTTTGGTATAACTTCCATCTGTAATTGCCTTACGAGCATTGAGTCGGAGTGATGTAAACTGATTCGGCTGACTTTGCAGTGCATTCATCAGAATCCGGTTTTGATCGATTCCAACTAAAACTTCCGTCGTTAGACTGTAGGTCACCGCAAAAAGAAAAACAGTCGGTGTAGAGATGAATGAAAACCTGTTGACCGCTGCGGGAAATACGAACACTACCAAAAACAGCAGCACCAGATAGCAGAAAAAAGCTATTTTGGGTATTCGCACGAGGAGGGAGCGACTTTTCAGTTCCTTTGAAAATATGATCAGCGGCAAGAGTACCCCAAGGAAGAACAAAATTAAAAACAATGGACCGACTAGAAAGGAAAATTCCTGATTGATCCAATCAAGAATTAGAAACATCCACCCAAAGGAAATGAAAAACTCTTCCAGATATAGTTCCCGGTAGATATCCAGGTATTTATGAATGACCTGCCTCCCCTTCGCTTTGACTTGTTGAAACAATCGAGCCGGAGTTTCGATGTTATTGAATACCATTGTTGTTTTGTCCTCCTTCTTTGATGTCCGTCAGTTTGTAACCCATCCCGTAAATACTGACCAGATAGTCCGGATTTTTCGGATCAATTTCGATTTTTTCCCGAAGATGGGAAATGTGGAGGGAAACTACTTTTTTAATATCAAAGGCTTCCTCTTGCCACACGGCTTCATAAATTTGATTGGAGGTAAACACCCGACCTTTGTGCTGGATCAGAAAAAACAGGATCCCATACTCGTTGGGGGTCAAGCTGATGAGATTCCCATCCACTTCCACCTCTTTCCCCTGATCGTTCAAGCGGATCCCGCCGGTCGTATAGATCCCCTCTTGATGGACTACAAAATTCCGGCTAAAATCAGAGGCTCGCCGCAAATGGCTTTTAACTCGAGCCACCAGTTCAAAGGGATTGAAGGGTTTGGTCATATAGTCATCAGCCCCGGCATTGAGTCCCAGGACCTTATCTTCTATTTCACTTTTCGCCGACAAAAGGATCACCGGTATGTTGTATTGTTGTCTTAATTTTAATAAAGCGTTGATCCCATCCAGTTTAGGCATCATCACATCCAATATGATAAGATCCGGTCTGTTTAACTGCATTACTTCCAAGGCTTCCAATCCATCCTCGGCTTTTAACACCGTAAAACCCTCGCTGGTAAAGATCAGGTCCAAGGAGCGTAGAATATCGCCGTCGTCATCGCAAATCAATAGTTTATGTGCCAATTAATCCTCCACTTTTACGGTAATTAGATAAGCGCCGGTATTGGTCGAGGAGATCACATATTCATTCGTCCCTATAAACTGGATGATCCCAGACTCCGGTTCCCGCCAATAGACCCTGTAGTCGCCTTCACTGGTATTAATTTTAAGTTCCCCTTTGTATTTGATCAAATCCAGATATTCCTCTAACACCAAGTCGTTTTTAAACATATACTCAGCATGAGGCCGCCCCACATAACGGTAATGCCAATATTCAAAAGAAATCCCCGTTATATCCTGTTTGCCTTTGGGATACCGTTGAATAAACCCATACCGCCAGCTGTTGTTGGCCATAAACTCGATTTCTTTCTTTAGTCCGTCCCCGAAGACTCCCTTTAGGGCTTTGACCGGCTGTAAGTCCAGAGCCAGTCCCGTCTGATGTTCGGAATTACCCGGTAATTGGACCAAGGACTTATCCTTTGTCGTTGCATAGATCTCTTCCTGATCTTTCTTACTGCGAAATGCACTGGCAATATATAATGAACTATTTTTCTGTTTTGCAAAGTCCATGAATTGAATCAAATCAGGGCGAATGACTTTTTGATAACGAAACAGTCCATCTTCGGATTTGACAAGGTCGCTATCTTTTGTCGTTGAAGTGCTATGCTGCGCATTGATCAACCGTAAAAAACCCGTGTCTTTAATCTCCTTTATTTTCACCTTTACCAAGGTCGTCGGTCCAGATTTAACCCCAGTCGTCTGGGACTGCTTTTGCGGTCCAACCTGTGCCCCTGCTTCTTTATCAAACAATAAAAATTTCATGGCAATTATCAAGGCACCTGCCATCATCAACGTAATCAGTCCTAATACTATCTTCCTAAAAAAATTCATTTCCTTCCCCCATCAAAATAATCCGACTCACCACACATTAGAATTCTAATGAACATTGCTTAGACAAACTTTCAATAACAACGCCGCTAAAACAGCCTCAGGTTTGGATAATCTCTTACTTTTAATTTTAACCGCTCATTTCCATGAAGTTCCTTGCCAAAATCCAGAACAAATCCAAGATATGGACCTTATTCCCCGTCACTGCTTCCTTTGGCAGTTTTCCAAATGGAGTTTTGAACTCCCCCTCAAACTAATGTCTTCACTGGAAAAGGGTTCAATACTAGATATGTTAATTATGTTTTTCTGGTATTGATCCACCGTTATATCCTGGTAAGGATCCACTGTTAAATGAATGTTCTGGTAAGGATCCGATTCGAATCCATTTCCTTGCGGCTAAATCCAAGCAACCAGGTTGAAACCAATTAGTTAAACCTGAATCAATTCAATTCCAATAAAGAACGAGGAGGGATAATCGATTACCCATAAAAAATAGAATCAACCTTCGAATCCTTTTTTACCAGTTGTGAAATACCCCTCCCGTGCGTCCTATTCAATTTGAGCTAGTTTTGTTCCACAATCGGTTGATCTCATTCACAACGATAGCACTGTAATTTGAGTCCTGGAACTCCGTAATTTTAAGTGACTCCAATAATTGTTCAACCGGTATCATTTTTACGTCGGACACCTCTTCTTCTTGAAGAACAAGACTGTCGACATCAATTTGAGTTTCGACAAAATATACATCCACCAGATGTTTGATGGAAATACTTCTGCCTGCAAATCGTAACTTTTCGGGATCAAGTTCCAAACCGATCTCTTCCTTCGTTTCCCGAAGGACTGCCGACAGTGATTCTTCTCCGGCTTTAACGGCGCCTCCGGTAATATCCCATTTACCAGAATTTACTTTTTTCTTGCGGGACCTTCGCTGAATTAAGAATTCTCTGTTTTCGTTATAAATATAAACATGGACCACCAAAATATAGTCATCCGGTTTAATATATTCACCTCGAAATACTGTGACACCCTTTTTTTTGCCATCCCGGTCATAGATATCTAATAATTCCATTTTAGTACCTCATACTGTTTTAATTATACCAAAAGAGGCACGCCTTTGTTGACTAAATCCGGTCAATTCGATAGTTTATATCAATTTTCTCTGAAAGCGAATTGCCCATTGTACAGGCACCATTGACATATTTGAGATAGTCCCAGAGTTCTTCGTCCGTTTGATTGGACTTAACCCGGAAGATAAACTCAATACTTAGGAATCTTGAGGAAGGAATGTGAGTCCCCTCAATGAGTTCACCTCGCCCTGTTACCCCGTTGACCAGTACTTGGGCCTCGTCGATTTGCATTTTATATTTCTCTTTTAATTCCAGGAGCGAAACCAGTTTGCAAGACGCTAAGCTGGCTAAAAAGGTGGATGCTGCCCCAGGGGCGGCAGCCTCGTTGAAATCAATGTTAATGGGTTGAGGAACCGCTTGGTTTAGATAGATTTGATCTTTCACGAAGGTTGCCTGAACTTGGTAATTTCCCATAATTGCCTCCTGACTTTTTCATTGTTCATTTCATTTTTTTTTAATGTTTTGGTTCATTGAAAACTGAGTTTTGCCGGTAAAATTTTAGTGACTGATCCAAACTGAAGTTTGCTCGTTATTCGTTGGCTCTAGTTCTTAGTAATCATTATTTATTAGCTCTCTTTGTTTATGCCCTGTTTTTGTTGAATCCAACGAAGAAAATCCGGCATATATTCGCGCCAAGTAGTTTCACTATGATAGCCGGTCTCGCCAATTCGAAGGGCAATGGCATCCTGATCAATGCCAATTTGGGCTAAAGCAGCAACAAAGTCTGTTGTCCCTTGGAGGTAGCCGTGGGAAATGGTCAGATCTTCCGTATCCGTGGTGCTATTATAGCCTTCCCGAGTGCCCACTTGCACAAAAAATGCCGCCCGGGGTACTTTGGCCACTTGTTTAAGGAAGCCCATAAAGGCTTCTTGGCTGATCCAGGAACACAACGAAAATACGCCGTAATGCCCAAAATAGTCAGGGTAAGTCATGGCCATATAGACGGTGATCAGCGCGCCCATGGAGGAACCTGCCAATGTTCGCCCGGCTTGATCCGATTGAATGGGAAAGGTCTCTTCCAATTGGGGAATCAGTTGATCGATCAAAAATTCTGCAAATATATGACCTTCACCTTCAATGTGATGATCGGCAAATTCTAGATCCCACGGGCTGTATTCCGTCATGCGTTTATCCTCGGCATGATCGATGCCCACCAGGATCATCGGTTCCAATTCGCCTTTGGCTAAAAGGGTTTCCAAGGCTTCGCGAACTTCCCACGTGGTCCCGGTAAATGATTCTTCTGAATTGAACAGATTTTGCCCGTCGAACATGTATAGAACGGGGTATTTTATACCGGAAGTCGCATAGTCATCGGGTAAAATCACTCGAATTTGTCGGTTTTTACCATCATAGAACTCAATGGATAAGTTTTGTTGAATCATTTTAACAATCCTTTTTTTATGTCTTAGTAGCTGAACGATTGAAGTGTTACGGGTGGTTTTTATTCTGCCACCCCCCCTTGGCGAATTGGGGTTTGGTCTTAAAACTTATCTTTATCTTACTACAATCGGTGGAGCTTGGCTCATTTTTAGGAATTTAGCATCGATCATCCAGTGTCCTGCCTTATATAAGCATGGGAAAAGCCTCTTTGCAGCAAAGAGGCTTTGGTTGGTTTTATTCAGCTTGAATTAAATTCATACCCACCGTCAAGGCCCGGCCGTTAATTTCCACAAAGCTTGGTTTGACGTTATTGGCGATTATTTTCGTCCAATCGATGTGCTCTAGTCCCATGGCTTTGATGATGGTCCCCAGTAGAATGATATTCATTACGCGGGGATTGCCCAGTTTTTCAGCCTCACCGGCTGCGTCAATGACAATGGTTTGAGCCAATGATTTTAATTGATCCAGGATATCTTTGGCGTAGGGAACTTTGCCGGCTAGGACCGGCATGGGTCTGATCTCAAAATCATTGACCACGACTTTTCCGCCTGGCTTTAAGTAATTCAACCAGCGCAGCGCTTCCATTTTTTCAAAGGAAACTATAATATCGGCGCCTCCCGTCTCAATGACCGGTGAGGCAACATGGTCACCGTAGCGGACCTGACTTGAAACGGATCCCCCGCGCTGACTCATGCCGTGGATCTCAGACATTTTGACGTCATAGCCGGCTTCCATTAACCCCAAGGTCAAGAGTTTGGAGGCAAGGATCGTTCCCTGGCCGCCGACACCCACTAACAGGATTGATTTCGTCATTTTTATTCACCTTCCTTTTTAATGGCTTTCACCGGACAGACCTGAAGGCAAACAGTACAACCGACACAGGCATTGCGGTTGATGAAAGATTTCTTTCGATCATAATCAAATTCAATGGCCGGGCAACCGGTTCTGGTACAGGCCCGGCAACCGATGCAGACTTCTTGATCCACATAGCAGCGGTCTTTGAAGACATTAACAAATTCGATCTTATCTTTTTCATGGAGTTTCTTTAAAACGCAGGGCCAGCGCGTGATGATCACCGAGGGTTCCTCCAGTGATTGGGCCCAGTTCAACGCATTTTTAACAGCCGCTAAGTCATTGGGATTGATGGTAATCACCTGGTCGATGCCGCAGGCCCGCACCATAGCCTCAATGTCCAGCTCTTTAGCCGGTTTGCCTTGAAGGGTAAAGCCGGTTCCCGGGTTCTCCTGGTGTCCGGTCATTCCCGTGATCCGATTATCCAGGATCAAATTGATGGTGTTTCCCCCGTTATAGGCGGTGTTGATCAATGAATTGACGCCGGTATGGAAGAAGGTCGAATCCCCCAAGACCGTCACAACCCGCATTTTGTTGTCCGGATCCATATCAAAGACGGCTTGAGCCCCATGGCCGGCCGAAATTGAGGCGCCCATGCAAAGATTCATATCCATGGCACTGTACGGTTCGGCAAAGCCCAGTGTATAGCAGCCGATGTCGCCGGCGATCATGGTATTTTTAAGTTTTCCGATCTCATAGAACAAGCCCCGGTGAGGGCAGCCTGCACAAAGTGAAGGAGGCCGCGGCACGACTTTATCCGTGGTGAACTCGATGGTATCCAAGGTTTTTCCGTAAAGGGCGAGGCGGAGGACATCCGGAGTCATTTCACCGTAAGCTGGGAAGGTATCCTTGCCATGGACAGTAAAGCCTAACCGTTGCGCTTCTTCTTCAATGATGGGATCATTTTCTTCGATGACATAGACGGTTTCCACTTGGCTGCAAAATTCTTTGATTTTTTCCTGCGGCATGGGGTAGGAGAAGCCGATCATCAAATAGGATACGGAATCGCCAAATACTTCCCCGGCATAGTCGATGCAGCCGCCTGACGCAATGACACCTATTTTTTTATCGTTCCATTCGATGCGGTTCATAGCCGTTTGATTGGAATACTCCTGCAATTTTTTGGTCCGTTCTTCCACATTGACCCGCAGGATCTTTGAGTGAGCCGGCACCGTCAAATATTTTTTAATATTCTTTTTGTATTCCCGAACTCCGACTTCATGGCGCTCACCCAATTCCACAATTCCCTTGGAATGGCATACCCGGGTGGTCATCCGCAGGAGTACCGGCACATCAAATTCTTCCGAAATATCAAAGGCTTTTATCATATATTCCTTACATTCGGCTGAATCTTTGGGTTCAATGCAAGGGATTTTCGCAAACTTTCCTAAATGACGGTTGTCTTGTTCATTCTGGGATGAGTGTTGACCAGGTTCGTCAGCTGAAATCAAGACAAACCCTCCGTTCACACCGGTGTAGGCAAAAGTAAACAACGCATCGGCCGCTACATTCACCCCGACGTGTTTCATGGCAGCAAATGATCTGGCACCGGCAATGGATGCGCCGGCTGCCGCCTCAAAGGCTACTTTTTCATTATTTGCCCATTCGGCAAGGATATCGTCCTGATACAAGGCTGTGTTTTCCAGTATTTCAGTACTGGGTGTACCAGGATAAGCTGACGCAAATTTGACCCCGGCTTCATAGGCTCCCCGAGCCAGGGCTTCATTTCCCGTAAGTAACTCTTTCATTGGTCCCCCTCTTTCTGATTTACAAAACGTAAATTAACAGAACAGTGTTTGATATTTTAAGCTTTTTTACAGCTTCATGATAACATTTTCATACCTTGAGTTCAATTTTATGAAACCGATTTTTCAATCAGATACTATTTCACGAAGTTTGATTAAAAATCGGTTGAGTTTGAAGGGTTTTTCCCATCTGACCGATAAAAAAAAGATGCCTAATAAAAGGCATCATTTTTTTAGTTTGAATAATTAGTGGATTGCTTTGTTCACTTTTTTTCGTTGATTATTTAGCTCTTTGAGCAAACCATTCTGTTCTTGAAATAAAGGCATGAGCTGCACAAGCTGGGCATTCTTCTGGCACTGCATCGGCAAAATCGACCAATCCGCAGGATTTGCAGCGGTACATGTTTCCGGTTTCTGCCATCTGGTCTTTGGTTGCATCATATTCTACAAACACGCCGGTCCCCTTGGCCTGACACTCTGGACATAGGTCCGGTGCCTTGTCTGTTTCGTAGATATAGCCACAGAATAAACAAAGCCATTGCTTCATTCCTGCATCGATACTGCCGTCGGTTTCAACAAAGACCTCAGCCCCTGCCCCACAGGCCGGACAAACTTCGGGAGCTGTCTCACCTTCTACGACATATCCACAAACTTCACATTTCCATTTTTTCACGATAAAGTCCTCCACGATTCAGTTCTTTTTAAGTAAATTTTATACTAATTCTTATTATACTTTATATTCTATGAAATCGTTAATATTTTTTAAATATCAATTGGCTTTGAACTCATTTTAATCATTCGACTGGTCTAATTTAAGATTTTCGATAGGACATCCCAAGGCTTTTTGTAAAGCCAGCTTAAAGAACATTCATTACATCGGCTAAGGACAAGTCCACTATGGCTGGATCTTTCATGCCCAGGATCCGATTGGCGATATTATGTTCGATCACCTCCGGTACCTCGGGGAAACTCCAATGATCCTCACCAATGTTAAATGCCGTGATGTTTTTAAATTTCCACAATGCGCCACAGGCTTCCTTCAATGGCATGATCCCAGCCTCGGGAATGAGGATATTGCCCATCCCTTCCTTTTGTGCAACAGACAGGAAGTACGGTTCATACTGGGTGGACAGATAGATCATGGGGGATAAAAGACCTGATACTTTCAATAAATTAACGTATATTTCGTGCAAGTCCCGGTCTTTGACCTTGCCTTCCAAAACCATAGTGAAAAGCGTCATATCCGTTTTAAAGGAGCGTGAGGACGACAGGAACGCCTTATGAACCTTCAGTGCTTGGGCCAGGAGCTTTTTACGAAGATCATTGTATTCTTCACTGATCCATAACTCGGTATCCAGCTTTAAATTCTCTCGCACCAGGCGCTTAATGATCTCATCATCAGCAAAGGCTTTGCCGTATTTTTCCTTATAGGTGGAAATATTATGGGCCGCTTCATTGAGCTGTTCTTTGCGGCTGGAATAATCTTCCTCCACTTGGGCCAAGTCACTGTTTAGGTTGTGATATTCCGTTAATACGAGATTTAATTCTCGATTGGTGGATTCGATATCGGCATTTAGCTTTTTTTGATCTTCTTCCATTTTGTTATAAAGAATGACTTGTTCATCCCGGGCAAATAAGAATTTCAAGAAGCGTTTGAAGAATCCCATTTCATTTTTTAACAGCTGCATGGTTTCATGGTGTTGGTCCAAGGTTGCCTTGCGCCGATTTAATTCATTTTCTTTAAACGCTTTCGAGGCTTCAGAGGATTCGATCCGAGCTTTTAATTCATCGATTCGAACGCCGGAGGATGAAACTTTTTCAAGGACATCCTGATAGCCCATGGTGGTTCGATATTCCTGCATTATTTCTTCGCGTTTGCTCAAAACTTCATCCAATAAGGTTCGAAAATCCCGGCGAGTCTCTTCCCAGTTACCGGCCCCATCGTTCAACTGATAGGCTAACCCTTCACCGGCACCCTTATAGGCATTCCGGACGAATCGAACCACATCACGGTTTGACGTGTATTTTTGGACTAGATAGGGTTTCTGGCTTACCGTAAAATAAGGGGCCGGATGCAAAGCTGCCATCACCGGATCCATCTTAGTTTCAAGCTCTTTGATAAACGCCGGATTATTTCCTAAGATCACCAGGTTTGAATTCAGCAGCCGTTCTTCCGGAAGATGATAAGCTGTGGCAAATTCTTTATTGTCTTTAAAATGAACTTCTTTAAAGGCATCATCGGGGTTGGAATACCGAGTCATGGCTGCTGCCCGCTCGATCAAGTTTGAAGTCATGATCTCCGGAATGATCCGCAGCGCTTGCTTTGGTTGATTCAACATCCGAAAGAACGTGAACGGGACGCTTTTGCCCGATATCATTTGGTTGGTGATCAATTGTTCCCGCAGAGTCAGGCGGTCATTTCCGGGCCACATACCCATGGAGTTTTTTTCAGGCGAAGTCATTTCCTTGACTCGATCCGGCGTATAGTCCTCGCGGATGGGGCTGGCTTTTTTCAATACTTTTTTTACACTGGAGGCTACATTCTCAAGCTTCTCAGATTTTTCCCGAGAGGATAAGATCTCCTCCAAATTCATCAAATAGCCGTCTGTAACGTTATGACCTAAGTGATCCCGTTCCTTGACCAGTGCTTTAAATTCAGATAAGAATTCCGAGAGGTTTAGTTTGTTGACCACGTAATTAAATATTTCATTTAGTTCGCGATACTCCAGTTTTCGATCAAATCCGATCAAGAACTCATCAAACTCATCATTTGCCCGGTTGATCAATGCCAAGTCCAACAGTGTACCGGCATTGCGCTCTTTGATGATCTTTGCCAGGGCAAATAAGACCGGTGAAATAAAGAAACTATCTTTGACATAATAGCCTCGTTTATCAGTTCGGATCATACAAAGATACGTAAAACTCTGGGCATCTTCGATTTCCTCTCCCAAGGCTCTTGAGAGCTGTTCTGTCTCAGTTTTCCCAATATAAATCTCATACCCATGGACCGATTCACCGCCGAAAATACTCTCATAGGGTACATAAGTACGTTCATCAGTCACCAGATGGTCACTTTTCTTCGATGCGGGATACTCCGGACGGAAGAGTATTAAATTATAGTAATATTCCAGTAACTTTCTTGCTTCCATAGAATTTATCTCCCTGATTTTAAACAATCTAAGTTGATTATAGCATCAAATTTAACCATTTTTAGCAGGTTATGAGGGATAACCTTGAAGTTCCCCAAATTTATCCCCGTGAAGGGAACTTTTCCACCCAATCTGCGGGATCGAATTCTATGATTCGATCCCCTTAATTTCAGTTCATTTCCGATTATTTTTCGCTTGGTCTTTTCCACTTAAGGATTCTTTACGCCTAGGGGTCTTTGGTCTAAGGATCTTTTATTGGATCTTATATCGGATCTTTCTTCGGATGTCATAGCATGTTTTATTCGGATGTTTTCCATTTTATATTTCTAATGGATTTTTTTTATGATAAAGTTAACACATGCTATTCGATCAATCGATACTTCAAAGGACCTTCTAACCCTTACTTTTTATTATTCGTCCCCTTGAAAGGAGTTCTTGATGAACAAAATTATGCTGATCAATAAACTCAAGGATATTATTTTTATCATTGAAATGATTTTAGCGCTGGTCATTTTCCTTGGTGTCTTAGCCGGCTTAGCTTCCACCATTCTCCAAATCCCCGGCATACTGACCATCACTCGCAATCAGTTTTATAACAGCTTCCGAGAATTTTTAGGCAATGCTTTGCTTTTGGTCGTTGGTGTTGAACTTATGCGGATGCTGATCACTCACACCACTCGGGCAACCATGGAATTGATCGTTTATGTCATTGCCAGAAAGCTCTTAATTTATACGGACTCCATGACCGACATCGTCTTGGGTACCGTGGCTTTGGCCATTGTCTTTTTGACCATTCGATTCCTTTTGCCGGCTGCTAAGCACAACGGAAATAAACCCGCCTATTTCCAAGGAACCCTCAGTTTGGAAGAATTAGGGCAAAAATTTGCCATTGATATCCCCACTCAAACCGGACAGACAATCAATGAATTCATCCAAAAGATCCGGGGAAAGTCTGCTCCTCCCTGTCCCGGCGAAAAAGTGGATGCCGGACCGGTCACTATCACCATTCATAAAGTTTCCAGCCAAGGGGTAATTGAAGAAGTTGAAATTTCTGATTCGAATTTTGCGGAGGATAATCTTTAATCGCTCCCAGAAACCCAATAAAATTTGAACCAATAAAAAAGGAACTGCGTAAACTTTGCAGTTCCTTTTTTATGTCCGTGTGATCCAATTGATTGATGTGATTCACTTGGTATGATTCACTTGGTATGATTCACTTGGTATGACTCACTTGATTTGAACTATCTCAGTTTAATCAGCTTCCATTTGCCGGAGTTAAACCGGAAGTAGATAAATGCCCAACGGATCAATTGATCCACCAATACTGCGATCCAGGCTCCGTCTAACCCCATGTTGAGGTAATTGACCAAGATTATCGCAAAACCCAATCGAATGATCAGGACTCCGATAATCGTTGCGATCAATGGCCAGACGGTATCCCCCGCTCCGCGCAGTGCGCCGGATAAAATCAATTGTGAAGACTGGAAAGGCTGCACCAAGGCAATGATGCGCAGCGCCGAGCTAGCACTCTCAATGATTTGAACGTCCGGAGTATAGAGCCTTACGATCTGTTTGGCAAAGAAGAAAAATAAGATCGCCACTACCGTTGAAAAAACCGATCCAAACTGGCGGGCTTTCTTTGCATAGAGTTCGGCCTGGTGCGAGTTACCTTCACCCAGTGCCCGCCCGACTAAAGCTGAGGCGGAAATACCAAACGCCTGACCAGGATTAAACGACAAGGCTAATACTGACAACGCTATTTGATGGGCCGCATACACTACGGTCCCTAATGAAGCTACGATCCTGACAAATATAAAGATCCCGAGCCGAAGGGCAAGCTGTTCAAAAGAAGCCGGAAGTCCAATATTGACTAGGTTTCGAATGATCGTCCCGTCAAACTTAAATTTCCCAGATATCTTGACCTTACTTTTGCCCCGAAGAAGAAAACTAAATATCAAAATAGAGGCCAACACTTGAGAAAATGCAGTTGAAATACCTGCCCCGGTCACACCTAAAGCCGGCATACCAAACAGTCCATAAATCAAAACGGCATTTCCAAAGACATTTAAGCCGTTGCAAAACAGGTTTATTTTCATCGGAGTTTTGGTTTCACCCACCCCACGTAAAGCTGCTGATACACACATGGTCAATGCCTGGAAAATAAAGCCAAAGTGAACGATCCTAAAATACATGCTGCCCGTTGCAACAACGTCCTCGGCCGCACCTAGTAATCTCATGATGGATTCGGCTTGGAACATGGCTAAAACGAACAATGGGATAATGATCAAAACCACACTTAGCATTAAAACGTGTTTTAAAATATTACCCAGCCGTTTTAATTTCCCCATGCCATAGTATCTTGCAATGATGGCAGTTCCCCCCACGTTGAAACTTTGAACCAGGGATAGACCAATAAACAAGGGCTGGTTGGTGATTCCCACCGATGCGATGGATGCCGCCGACAGTGAACTGGGTGAAATATTCCCCAGCATCATCATATCCACCATACCAAACAATGAGCCCATAAACAGTTCCAACAGAACTGGCCAGGCTATTTGAATGACCTTTTGGCCGGTTTCCTTATTGGTCAACAGTTTGGGTAAACTTGTACTACTCTCAATCATTTTTATACTTCCCCTTTAGACTTAAAACTTACACAGAACCACAAAATTTCCGTAACATCTTTTAAAAAAATAAATAACATTCTTACAATTTTTTAGTATAACACAACTAATAATAATCATCGGTCCATTTAGACCTTTTCCATTACAGAACATTCATTATAATCACAGAGTTTATAGAACCTGGGGCAACGGAGTGGGGAGCCTGATTTTGTGATTGATCCACACAATACTCTGCCTGACTTGCTGCTTGACTGCCTTCGTGATTGTTTCCTATTTATTCTAACTTTAGACCGGTTTCCTTTACCCTTGGACCGTCATCTGCTGATTGGCCATAAAACAAGCAAAGTACTCAATCAAAACTAGATCGAGTACTTTGCTTGTTTTATTTATGGTGGATTTTGGGTTGACCCACCGGTTCTTTTTTTTCATGTGGATCCTTGTTTAAGCCTCTACACCGGGCAGATCCTGGGGTAATTTCGTATCCGCTGTTGTGGTATCGGCATCAGTTGCTTCCGTATCGTAATCTTCATAGCGGCTGTTTTTATCAAAACCTTGATCCGGAGCCCCTTCCAATGCCTTATCCAAAACAGCTTTCAATAATTCTGTGGATGGGATTCCTTCCAAGACTTTTTCTTGACCCAACCACATATTGGGAACCAATTCATATTGGTATTGGGCTGCCTTTTGGGGGTCTAAATCTTCATCGATTATTTCGAATTCGATCTGATTATATTGATCATTATTTCGTTTCAATCTGGTCAATATATTATCAGCTTTGCTGCAGTATGGACACCAGGACGCCTTAATGTATGTTATTTTTTTCATGAATTTCACCTCACGCCAAATTATACTTGATTTTAAGAGCCCAACCGGTCCAATGTCCAATTGTTCAATAAATTTTAACCACTTGGTGATTCAACGCTGCATTCATTTCATTGACTCATGGATCAATCAATTGAGGGGTTGCCCCTTTTCTGTTCCAATCATTTGTCTGATTTCCTCTGGATCGGATAAGGGGATGCCACAAGTCCTGCCACTGCAGTTATAGAGTTTGACTTCCCCCCGGGGGATAGTTGCTAAAAAATCATGGTCTTTAAAATCAGGAGAATCCTCAGCTAATATAATTAGCGTGGTATTCATCGGCCGTTTCGACAATGCTTCGTTAAATTCTGCGATCAGTTGTTTCTTTAAAGGACCCGTTAAGATCAAGTCCCTATGATGACCCTGCCAAAGGGCTAAGGCATCCACCATAGCTGCCATGGCTTGAGGATATTCCTTAAGATTGCTTGAAAAGCGTTTGAACTGCTCCTTAAGTAGCGCTGTGTATTTTTCATCATAGGTTAGGCGGGACAGTCTCAACATGATCTGGGCGACTAAGGAATTTCCACCGGCTGCAGCCGAATCCTGGGCATCCACCGGATTATAAATCAATCCAGAATTTTCATTGCCCAGATGGTAACCTCCGGCTTTGGCTTTAAATTTAGCCGTCATTGCATCAAATATCTCTATGGCGTGATCAAGATACTGGACCTTAAAAGTTGCCTCATAAAGATCAATAAAGCCCAAACAGTAGCCGGCATAGTCCTCCAGGACTCCCGCATGACCGACTTTATTGAGGCGCATGGAACCATGCAGCACCCCTGCCCTCCACAATTTTTCTTGAAGGCTCTTGGCTGCGGCCTCAGCCTGATCTAGGTAGCTCTGCTCCCTAAAGATCCGGCCGGCTTGGGCCAATGCCGATATCATTCGCCCATTCCATGAAGCAAGGATCTTATCATCCCGATGGGGGCGGACCCGGTGTGCTCGATGAGCTTTGAGCTGACTGCGCTCGGGCTCAAACGTCTGTGGAATGAACTCCAAGGCGGCTTTGGGTGCATTTAGCAGATTAAGGATATTTTTACCTTCAAAATTCCCTTGGGGTGTTACATCGAAAACCCTTAGAAATTCGTCGGCCCCATCCCCCAAGACCTGTCGGACTTCATCATACCCAAACACATAGAACTTCCCTTCCACTCCCTCAGAGTCTGCATCTTCGGCTGCATAAAAGGCACCGGAAGGATCCGTCATAACTTCTTTGATGTAGTCAACAATATCCTTGGCCCAGTCTTTATAACATGACCGTCCCGTTAACCCGTAAGCCAGCGCAAAAGTCTCAAGGAGCCCGGCATTGTCATAGAGCATTTTTTCAAAATGAGGCACTAGCCAGCGCTCATCCACGCTGTACCTGGAATAGCCGCCCCCGATGTGATCATGAATTCCCCCTTTGTAAATTTCCTCCAGGGTTTGCTGGGCCATTTGAAGTGCCCTTTGATCTTTCGTTAAGGCGAATTGATTTAATAAAAATCGGATGACATGGGGTTGCAAAAATTTGGGCTGAGTCGAAAAGCCGCCATGGACTTCATCAAATTCTCTTTGATAAAAACTCAGTAAGTCCCCAACCGGGGATTCATCCACTTCTTCCTGACTGGCCGCTTTTTCATCTTCAAAATCCTTGATTCGTGCTGCCAATTTCTCTGAATAGTCCACCGCCTCTGACCGATCCGTTGTCCACAGTTTATGAATCGCCTGCAACAGGTCTTTGATCCCGATCATCCCCGATTGTGCCTCCGGCGGAATGTAGGTTGCACCATAAAATGGTTTTTTATCCGGCGTCAAAAAAACGTTCATGGGCCAGCCCCCTTGCCCCGTCATGGTCTGGACAAAGGTCATATATAGATGATCAATATCTGGCCGCTCTTCCCGGTCTACTTTAATGGCAACGAAATACTCATTGAACAGGGCAGCAATATCATCTTGTTCAAACGTCTCCCGTTCCATGACGTGACACCAGTGACAGGTTGAATAGCCGATGGATAGAAAGATGGGCTTATCTTCTTTCTTGGCTTTGGCAAAAGCTTCCTCCCCCCAGGGATACCAATCCACCGGGTTATAGGCATGCTGCAATAAATAAGGAGAGTTTTCCTCAATCAGCCGATTGCTTTTTTTATTTGTTTGGTTCATATCGATCCTCCTTGTATTAATAATCATCTTAAGTAACGACGCTGTTGCACTTGGCGTTTTCGTTTCACGATCTCACAATCAGCTTGACCTCGGTGTCCCATAGCTGCCAAGTCCAGCTGATTCCTGAACCAAAAGACCAGGAATTTATCTTGCCAGGATTAAAGTCACCATCGTGTTAGACTTTATTGCCAGTCAATTTTGTAATAGCACTAGATCATTTATTGATCAAACTATCTACTATCTACTATCTACTATCTACTATCTACTATCTACTATCTACTATCTACTATCTACTATCTAATTATTTAACTTTTCAAACTAACTTGTCTAAATAAACCCTATCAGAAATAATCAAACTAGATTCGACTATTCCAAGAACCATTTGTAACAAAAAATATCAATAAATGTCTAACATACCGACACCCGTTGAACTTGCAGAGTCCATCGATATTTGCTATTATATTAAAGTTCACATGAACAGTGTTCCCTCGGCACCCACTTAAAAAATCAGGAGTCTTAATGCATGAATTTTTGCAGTACCAAAGCCCAGGCTTTCGTACTGTTTATCATCGTCGGACGGGGGTAGCGATCGCTGCCCCCGTTTGTTATGCAAAAATAAGACAAAAGGAGTTTCTATTGAAAAACATCACAAATCTCGATCTGGTCAAAATTGCAGTCATCGCTGCCATTTATTTTGTTTTAACCATTGCCGTTGCACCCTTTGGGTTTGGCCCAATTCAGTTTCGATTTGCGGAAATCCTGAACCTATTGGCCTTCTTTAATCCCATCTATATTATCGCCGTCGCCCTGGGTTGCTTTCTCAGCAATCTCTTCTCACCTTTTGGGATCTATGATGTATTTTTCGGAACACTTCATACTTTAATTTCGTTGCTGTTTATTTGGAAAAGCCCCCGGATCTTATCGGCTTCAGTGTGGCCGGCCGTCTTTTCCTTGATCATCGCCTTTGAACTAAAGCTGGTCCTAAATGTTCCATTTCTAGAAACCTGGTTTTTCGTGGGTTTATCGGAACTTATTATTTGCTCAGTCATTGCCGTTCCAATCATGTGGTTTATCAATAAGAGTGGATTCATTCGTGATTTCATACAAGTTAAACCCCACCCGAAATGGCTCAATAATCCGATCTGGCCAAAATTATTACTCGATCAGAAAGATCTTAAATAATGTTGAAAATTAAAGGGTGCTGTTGCAAAATTACCTAAAATAAAAATGAGCTATCGAACATCCTAACTGGATTTTTGATAGCCCATTTTTTTGTTTGTGTAAAAGCTTGCTTAATATGAACTGCTAATTTTTCTCTCCAGGCGCCGGGAAGAGTTTTTTTTGGCTAGGTTTCTAGGATAGAGTCGTTTTCTGACTATCACTGGCCTTTCAAATGAGTTTTTTTAGGGCAATGAAAACCAATTTTCAAAAGAATACTCTGATCAACAAGTGGTTTTGTGTTTGATAAATATAATTCAAATGGAAATTTATGCAAAACTCTTCATTAAGTTCAGCAGATGGAGGAGAAAGAAGTTGGCTTCTTTTAGGGGCATGCCAACATACGATTTGCTGAATTGGTCTTCCTCTAATTTGAGCCAATTCCTTGGGGTGGACTCTACCTTAAGCCAAATTCTAATTTTTTTGTGAGCTCTGGTGGAAAAGGTTCTACGGGAATTGATTAAATCGGCAGAGTAAATGCAGAGATTTAAAGTTTAATTCCTTCCCATTAAAACGGAGGAAACGTTCAAAGACCGGTCCATAAACGACCACTAACAGACAATGAAGACAATGAAAGAAGACTTTCAATATCGTAATCCATCTTAAACTTCGACTTAGAAAGACCTCGATTAAAACGGAAAATAAGACCACTAACCTTGATACGGATATCGAAGTTAGCGGTCTTATCGTTATGGTGGAGACGATTGGGGTCAAACCAACTACCTCTTGAATGCCATTCAAGCGCTCTCCCAATAGAGCTACGCCCCGTTTAAATTTCATGGTTCTATGGGTATTTTAACCTATTGTTAAAGATCGGCGGAATCCTCTCTTGTTCCATCTACATCCTCTGCTTCGTTTGATTCGATCGGTTTCGTCTTTGCCCCTTTAAAAAATTCGGTATACAATACTTCCCCGAGCATATTTTCAATGGCATTGAAAATAGCCAACTCCGCTTGGATCGGTTCATCCTTGTATTTGCTAGCAATTTCCATCACTGCCGCCGAATTTCGGTTCGCATCGGTTATGTTTCCTAACACTTCCTGCCACTTTTTAATTTCCTTATACATGGCTTTGGTCCCGGATGCTTCATTTAAGTCAAATACTTCCATAACATAGCGCAGTTTTTTTGCTCGAATTCTTAAGGCATGGATTATCGCCAGATCATTTTTATCGATGGCTTCATACCTTTCTTTTATTTCATCATACCATTGGTCTAGCGTTGCCTCTACCAAATCAGTTAGCTTCAAATACTGAGACTTATCAGGATCAATGGCCTTGATTAAATCCGCTGCGATTTGATCAAGCCGCTGGGCAAAATCCGGCTTTTCAAGAACTTGATACAACCGCCCCGCTTCCGCCTGGCGCTCTTGTCTTAAAATTTTCAAGAAGTGTTGACCCGTTAATCCAGCTTCGATAAAATCATTAGTATGGTTGATCCATTCCTCAGCAAGGACATCGAGTTCTCTTAAATAGGCACATTCTTGAGCCATGGCTTTTAAGGCAGCTTGGATCTTGAGATGCGGTTTCTTCTTCATCAAAGGCTTAAAAAATGACACCAAGGATCGAAACTGACGGATCTTCACTCTTAACTTATGGACCGATTCGATCTCAGCAGGCTCCCTTAAATAACTCTCTCGGTGCTCTAGGATCGACCCATGGTATTTTTCAATAATAGCCCCTATATCATCGGCCAGTTTGGTAACTGTTTCTTCAAAACTGCCTAATTGGATCAATCGATTGTATTTATGGATGGGCAGATACCAGGTCACAAAACCGGTAAATCCAGTTTCATCGGTTAATTCTACCTGAGCGCAGGATGCCTTTTCCATTTCGATCCACTGATTTGTAATGGCAAAGATCCACTCTTCCAAATAAGGCGAGTGACCCACTACAAGTAGGGTGGTCTGTGGATTCGCTTTGACCAGCCGTTTTAATGTCCCAAAATTACCCGTGGAGACAAAGTCCATGGCTTGCCCTTCTCCAAATCCTGCCTGGGTCAAGATTTGAGCTGTTTGGATGGATCGCTTAAGGTAAGAAGATACCAGGCGAATCGATTCATCCCTTAAATAAACTTGTAAGAAATCGACATTCGCCCGTAATTCATTGATCCCTTGCGTTGTCAATTCCCGAAGTTCATCCGATTTTTCAAGATCTCGGTCTTCGGCAATTCCGTGTCTTAAAAAAAGTATTTTCATGAAAAAAATCACTCCTTCCACTGAGACTAATTATACGAGTTTTACAGATTGTTTATAGTTCAAAGTAAAAAATCATCACTACAATTCAATTGAATTCAACTGAATAACATTGAAAATGATCAAATTACCCACTATTTCTAAAAAATTCACAAATTATAGGGTAAGTTTTTTGATTTTCTCTGTTATGAACAAGAATTCATTGTTATAATAAGTGTAACAAATATTGTATGTTTCATGAAGAATTATTATTATCTATTCTTATGATCCATCCAGTAAAAAAACGGGGGTATATTTCTATGACAAAAAAACTACTTTCACTTGTTCTGGCTCTTGTTGCAGTGGTTAGCTTACAGCTCGCAGTTGTTCCTGAGGCATTTGCTGCCAAAAGAGACATTCCTGACATTTTCTCAGTAAATGCTAAAAAGGACATTCCTGACATTTTCTCAGTAAATGCTAAAAAAGACATCCCAGACATTTTCTCAGTTAATTAATCATCGATTTAAATCTGATTAACAAATTAAAAGTCAAAAATTCCGGTGGACTTTTTTGTACACCGGAATTCGTTTTTTTGGTACTATAGAATAGTATTGATCCCGGCGGATCATTTCAATAACTAACTTTGGAGATGCAAATGATTCAACCTAAATTATTATTAGTTCTCATTTTATCCATGGGTCTCACTTTAAGTGGTTGCTCTTTAACCACTGGTTCAGCGAATTCAACACCTACCCAGACTACCACCACATTAAGCTCCGAGCCGATCACCGCCCCTTTAGAGGACGTTAATGACGTTCGCTCCGTCTTAAATCAATCGGCTGATGCCATGCTGAAAGTCGAAAGTTATGAATATGTCGCAACGGACCTTTCTAAACTCGGAGGCAGCGAAGTGTCCTCCACAACTACGGCTACGGTTTTCCCCATCCTGGGTGACGGTTGGATTCAAACCACCCAAAATGGAGTCATCAATTCTACTTACTTAAAAAATAATCGAATGTATATGGTGGATCCTCGAAACCAAAGCTGGGTTTTTGTGGACATGCCGAAATCATCCACAAATGCCTCCAGTACCATCAATCCCAAAGTCAAAGATTATATGACTTTAACGAAAACCGACAAAGGGTATTTGATTCGTTCAATTCGTCCCCTGTCAGCACTGGAATTCTATATGCTCTCCGGCATCGAAGGTAAAGAAATGCAGAACTTAGCTGATATGGTAAATCAAGGAGTATCTCTTGATACAGTGGTTGAAATGGAATTGGATCAGGACTTCCGCTATAAAAAAGTGACCTATGACCAGGTTACCACTACCGGCGGCGTCTCCACCCAAAACTTTCAAGTTTATGAGTATTCCAATTACAATACCGCTGCTCCGGTGGTGATTCCAGAAGAAATTTTAACCAGTGCACTGCCCTTGGATACCGGCAGCGCCGTTCCCACTGATCCGGGTAACACAACCCCGTAATCCTAAAACACGATCCACTTAGTCAGTCGTTACCCGATGATCTTATTTTAACCCATTTTTTCTAGATCCGCACACCCAAGTGGTTCATCCGGGGTCTTCCACACCCGTTTGTCCATTCGAGTTTGCCGATTTGGATTTGTCCATTCGGATTTGTCCATTCGGTCCATCATTAAAGAGAGGGTGTTGCCCAATTGAGCAACACCCTCTCTTTAATTTATGGTAGTCCGAAAGTTTAAGTCTGTGAACTTCGCTACTTCAGGTTTTTTTTATTCTTCAAGTTCTTCCAGTTCTTATAAGGTGATTCCAAGACCGTCCAATGCTTTGGTAAGTTTATTGGAAAGGATCAGGTTTTCCACTGCATTGATGTCAGTATACATGACTCTGTCTTCACCAAGGGCCGGTACCAGTTCTCTTGTCATGTCATAGAACACTTTGGTTCCTTTGCCAAGTCCCTTGTCGTGTCTTAGATCCAACGCCTGACAAGCGGTCAGAAGCTCCATGGCCAAGACTTTTCTGGCGTTTCCAAGGATCTCTCTGGCCTGTCTTGCCGCAATTGTTCCCATGGAAACATGGTCTTCCTGATTGGCCGAGGACGGGATCGAGTCAACCGATGCTGGATGAGCCAGGACCTTGTTCTCTGAAACTAAGGATGCTGCTGAATACTGAACGATCATAAAGCCAGAATTCACTCCGCCTCGTTCGGTCAGGAAAGCCGGTAATCCATTGGATAATGCCGGATTCACCATTCTTTCAAGTCTGCGTTCTGATACATTGGCCAATTCCGCCAATCCGATTTTGAGGAAATCAAAGGAAATCGCCATGGGCTGACCATGGAAGTTTCCACCGGAGATGACCCGATCTTCTTCCACGAAAATGATGGGATTGTCCGTCACTGCATTGATCTCATTTTCAACTTTGGATTCAACGTAGTTGATGCAGTCTAAAGATGCACCGTGGATCTGGGGCAGGCAGCGTAATGAATAGGCATCTTGCACTCGTAATTGCCCTTGGGTCGTGGTGTTTTTAGAGCCTTCCACCAAGTCCAGGAAGTTCTTCGCACAGCTGATTTGGCCCGCCTGATTCCGGATCTTGTGAGTCCCCTCATAATAAGCATCGGTTATCCCGGTCAATGCTTCAAAGCTGAGCATGGCAATTCCATTGGCATGGCGGATCAATTGCCGGGCATCATAGATGGTATGGCAACCCACGCTGGTCATGACCTGCGTACCGTTGTTTAAAGCAAGGCCTTCCTTGGAGGAGAGTCTGATAACCGGCACGCCGGCTAGTTTCATCGCCTCAGCGCTGGCCATGAGTTTGCCTTCATAATAGGCTTCGCCCTGGCCGATCAGGCTTAAGGCAACGTGAGACAGTGGAGCTAGGTCCCCTGAGGCACCCAATGATCCTTTTTCCGGAACATAGGGAACCACATTGTGATTGCACATTCCAATTAAAGATTCCAAAGTTTCCAGGCGAATTCCTGAAAACCCTTTTGCCAGGGCATTGATCCGCAGCAGAATGATACCGCGGACAATGTCTTCGGCAAAGGGTTCACCGACGCCACAGCAATGGCTGGTGATGAGATTCTCCTGGAGGGCTTCGGTTTCATCTTCACTGATGATCACGTCGGAGAATTTACCAAAGCCCGTGGTCAGGCCGTATACTACCCGCTTCTCAGCAACGTAGCGGTCGACTACTTCTCTGGCTCTTAATACGGCAGCTTTTGATGCTTCAGTCAATCCGATCTGGCGATGACCTCTGGTTACGCTTATAAAATCCTCTATGGTCAGTGAACTGCCATCGAGTAGTAATTTTTCCATGTTTTATACCTCTTTCTTATTTGTCGCGTCAATGCCGGCTATTACACCGGCATGTGACTTAATGGATGTATTGATTACAACAGATAGGCTGCTGCAATGGTTCCGAATATGATCAGTGGAATGTTGAAGTGCAAGAAGGTTGGAACGCAAGTGTCCCAAATATGATCATGCTGTCCGTCGGCATTAAGACCCGATGTGGGTCCTAAGGTTGAGTCAGAAGCAGGTGAGCCGGCATCACCCAGCGCACCGGCTACGGCGATCAGACTGGCAATGGCAAGGGGTGTAAAGCCCAATTGAGCGGCTAAGGGAACAAAGATCGCTGCAACGATGGGAACTGTACCAAAGGAGGTACCGATCCCCATTGTGATGATCAGACCAATTAAAAGCATAATGAAGGCAGCAATGAGCTTACTGGTTCCCATCACATTGATGGATGCCTCAACTAACGCCGGGATCCCACCGGTTTCTCTTAACACATTGGCAAAACCAGCGGCGACCAACATAACAAAAGCGATGAAGCCCATGAGGCCGATGCCCGAATTCATGACCTTATCCAGTTCCATCAGCTTAAAGGAACCAAACGCCATCATGATAAGGATCGCGGCCAAGGCGCCAAGTGGCAGTCCGCCGCCCCATTCGTTGGAAGTGAAGTAAAGCTGGATCGCAAATGCTGCAACGGCTCCGGCAATGGCACCCCATTGACCCATGCTGATCCCTTTATGTTCGGCCATCTCATGTTTTTCGGTTTCAACGATGGGAATGTCCTTATATTCGCGGTCTTTTCGATAGGTAATGAACACTGCGATGAATAGACCCAACACCATACCCAGGCCGGGGATTAAGGTTGCTTTCCAGACATCGGCTTGAATAAACGGTACACCGGCATCGGTCATGGCTTTGGAGACAATGCCGTGGAAAATGGCACCAAATCCAATCGGCAGCATGACATAAGGTGCTTTTAAACCGAACGTCAAGGCAACTGCGGCGCCTCTTCTGTCTAACTTCATTTTATTGAAGAACACCAGTAGGGGCGGAATCAGAATTGGAATAAAGGCAATATGGACCGGGATCAAATTCTGAGACAGTGATGCAAGTGCAGCAAGGCCCAACAGGAATAAGGATTTATTTCTAAATTCTCGTTTTGAGAGCTTAAGAACTAAAATATCGGCGACGCCGGTCAATGAAATGGCAGCAGCCATTCCGCCCAACATAATATAGGATAATGCGGTCTCTGAGTTTCCACCCATACCGCCGATCAAGGCACCCATGGTTCCTTCTAGACCCATACCGCCCATTAAACCGGCGACAATTGCTGAAATCATAATTGCGATGAGGACGTTGATCTTTAAAAGACACAATACAATCATCAAAATAACAGAGATCAGAACAGGATTTGTCAGCATATTAATTTCCTCCATTTAATTTAATAGTTACACTGTTGCCAGTGTCTCGTTGACAGATTTTGTTAACTTTCGTTTCCTCGTGGCTCCATTTTTTAAAAGTTCATCCACTTTGGGCTGGTTTCGTTTTTTTGATTACTTTAAATGGGATTGGTTTCCCGCTCCCATTTAGCTTCTGGGTTTAGGCTTCGTGGGTTGTGTCCGCTTTGTTTGAATATTTTTAGGTCAACCACAAAATTTGGGGATCCACTTTTATTTGTTGATCAACCCTTTGATCTCAGCTTCTACCGAGTCATTGACAAGATAGGGCAAGGTAATGTGGTCGTGGCCTTCCATGATCTGATTGTATTCCATGGAAGTTGACAAGGCATTTTCATTTCTTGCCCAGGCGCGTCTGGCTACGCCCCCCATTACATCCCAAGGCATTGCTGATTTTAGAACTTCATCGATTCGCTCAGAACCATCTAAAACACAGCCGAACCCACCGTTGATGGATTTTCCGATTCCGACGCCGCCGCCATTGTGAAGAGCCACCAGGCTCATTCCGCGAGCTGCATTACCAACGAACACTTGAGTTGCCATGTCCGCCATAATATTGGATCCATCCTTGATGTTGGAGGTTTCTCTAAATGGTGAATCCGTTCCGCCGGTATCATGGTGGTCGCGGCCCAACATGATGGGACCGATTTCGCCATTGCGGACCATCTCATTGAATTTTAAAGCGATATCCCGTCTACCTAAGGCATCCGAGTAGAGGATTCTGGCTTGAGTGCCCACGACGAGTTTATTCTTTTCGGCATCTCTAATCCAGATCCAGTTATCGCGATCTTGATAACGCCGGTCAGGATCGATCACCGCCATGGCAGCATGGTCCGTTTTCCGTAAGTCTTCCGGCTTACCGGACAAACAGACCCAGCGGAATGGTCCATAACCGAAATCAAACAGTCTGGGTCCTAAAATATCTTCCACATAGGATGGCCAGATGAATCCATCTTTATCATCAATGCCATTTTTGGATATTTCCAAAACACCGGCATCGTAAATGGCTTTCATAAAGGAATTTCCGTAGTCAAAGAAATAAGTGCCCCGAGCCACTAATTGCTTGATGACCATAAAGTGCTCGGTCAATGTCTCATCGACTAGTTTATGAAATTTCGCCTGATCTTCACTTAAAAGACGGGTGCGTTCCTCGAAGGTGATGCCCGTTGGGCAGTAGCCGCCGGTGTAAGGTTCATGGCATGAAGTCTGGTCACTTAATAAGTGAATGTGGATGTCTTGATCGATGGCATACGCCAACAGATCCACGATATTCCCATGGAATGCTATGGACAACGGGGTTTTTGCCGCCATACTCTCTTTGGCTAGTTTAAAGGCCTCTGCGGCAGTTTCTACCACCGGGCCGACCCAGCCTTGATTATGGCGAGTCATGATCCGGGATAGATCCACTTCTGCGATGATGCCGGTTCCGCCGGCAATTTCCACGGCTTTCCCTTGAGCTCCACTCATTCCGCCTAAACCGGAGGTAATGAATAACTTGCCGGCTAAATTTCCGTCATTGGGGATACCCAGCATCAGTCGACCGGCATTGAGCAGGGTATTATAGGTCCCATGCACGATCCCCTGGGGTCCGATGTACATCCAGCCACCGGCCGTCATCTGGCCGTAGTTGGCCACACCCAGTGCCTGAGCGCGGTTATAGTTTTCAAGATCATCATACATACCGATCATCAGACCGTTGGTAATAATGACTCGGGGGGCTTCCGGCCGAGAATGGAAAAATCCAACGGGATGCCCTGAATAGAGCACCAGCGTTTTGTTTTCATCGAGTTGTTCCAAGTATTTCTTGATCAACCGGTACTGCATCCAGTTTTGGCAAACGGATCCGGTTTCCCCATAGGTCACGAGCTCATAGGGATAAAGTGCAACATCGGTATCCAGATTGTTATCGATCATGACTTGGAACGCCTTGCCTTCAAGGCATTTCCCCTGGTACTGGTCGATTGGCTTCCCGGTGAGGTCCTCCGCTGGTCGGAACCGGTAGCCATAGATCTTGCCTTTTTCGTCCAGCTCCTGGTAGAATTCCGCCGCCATTTGGCTGTGGTACTGTTCCGGAATATAGCGTAGGGCATTCTTAACGGCCAAGAGTTTGTCCGCATCGGACAGATGAACGGATCGTTTTGGAGCCCGCCGGATCCCGGGTTTAAATTCAGGATATTGGGGCAGTTCATCATCCAATCGAATGGTCATCGCCTGTTTGATTTCTTCATTGCCGAAGTTCATAGATTCCTCCTTGTTGAAATTTTATCAATTTCAGTTTTCATATTTATTTTACTCAAGCATCATCATTTCGTCGTCATTTTCAACGGTTGGATCCCCCATTGACCCGTATTGATCTGTGAAAATTTTATTCATTTTAAGTGTATTTCAATAATTCCGTCAATTTATCAGGCCTAAGCCTTTGCTTTACGGCCTGATTTTTGCTCCCGGACAGAAAGTTCAGTTGCCAACTGTTGGATCAACGCCTCTTCTTTGCTGCGCTGATCGGCCTTGATATATATCTGGGCATTGACCAGATGAATCCGGGCCTGTTTGCATTGGTCGGATTCCAGGGCGATCAGTCCGCAAATTGCCTCCACTGCCGGTCGTTTCCAATGAGTTCCCAATAAATGATATTCTTCTAAGGCCATGGTCAAAATTGCGTTGGCCTCCCTGGACCGCCCGTTTTGCCAGAGGAACTTTCCATAATCAGCATATAAGATGTCCAAACACTTATGGACTTTCCCCCTCACCAGTTCAATGGAAGTAACAAAAGCCTCATCCGCACCGGCTAAATCCCCCATGGCTTGCTTGGTCCGGCCGATATAATTCAACGTTGCGGCTCTGGACAAAAACCCATTTTTCCGGTACCTGGACTCCTGAAGGATCTCATTGGCTTGCCCAAGTTTTTGCAATGCCTGGTCAAAGTTCCCCAGGTTGTAGTGGTGGAGCCCTTCCAGACGAAGCACTTCAGCCCTCTTGCGCTGATCAAACTCAAAACCGGTTTGATTCATCAGGTCTTTTGCCAAACCCACAAATTTTCCCATGTCTTGGGGATCGTCTTTATGGATCCCGTAGTGAATTCCTTCGATGAGTCCTTTTAAAAGGTATTCTTGATTGCCCAGTTCCGTGGCCTTCCGGATGACTTGTCTGATTTCCCCGATCCCCGTTTCACGGCGCCCGCCGGTGACCATCTGACGACCATTCAAGTAATGGATGATCATATCCATTTGGGTGGCATCCTCTGAGGGTGAATTTTCATTGAGTGAATCGACTTCGCTGGTCAATTCTGCCAATAGGTCATAATAGTGCTTGCGGCTTTGAATAAAATTATCCGGCAAGTCCGCCAACTCCACAAACGAGGGAAACAGTTCATCGTAAAAATCCAGGGTCAATTCGACTTCCTTGATCCGATGGAACAGTGATTTTCCAATGTTATTGGCCAAGCTCCAGTGTTCCGCCCGATATCGGGCTTTTAGCCGCTCGGACAGGGTAAGGTCTGAGTTCTCCTGGGCCGCCCGCTCATGAAGATCCACCCGATAAAAGCTGGGAAGTTTCTCATACAGCCACTGCCCCAGCGGCGGATATTTAATGGTCAAGAGCCCCTTGGATTCCATGAGAAGACCCCGTTGGACCAGTTCCTTCAAGTTCTCCATCAATTGGCTCGTTTGGTCCGTATGGCCCCACAGCATGCGCGGCGTGAATCCAGCGGGATAGACCGTTGCCGCATTTAATAGTTTTTCCTGTTCCCGAGTCAGTCCGGCGATGAGTCTTGTAAAGAAAGCCTCCTCTTCCCCACTGGGTTTCATGTATTCCTTGACTAAAGTCAAGTTGCCCTTGGAGTACTGCCAGATGCGGTCGATTTGAGCCTCGGTAAAAATTCGGCCGCTGGTCAGGGCATCGGCATTGCTGTAGTCCGTCAATTCGGCTCTCGAGAGCAGCGGCACTTCAATTTTAGTCATTCGGGAATTGCTCAAGGAGTGAGCAAACAATGGGTTTTGCCGGATAAAATCAGCCGAGGCCTCCATGATGAAATAGAGTTTCGTCTGGGGCGCTCCCAAGAAATCCAAAAGGTAGGGCACACTGGGCTGATCCAAGTATTCCACATTGCCAAGGACGATCAACATCGGCTCAGCGGGCAAATTGGCCAGCAATTGCGTAAAATCCGCCTGACTAGAATCTTTAAAATAACGGGCCCATTTTTGAAGAAACCCTAGGGGGATCGCCTGGTTTGAAGACTCCAATTGAAAGTAGACAGTTGGGATGGGCTTAGTTTCAACAAAGGATTCGATCAATTGGCTTCGCCCGGATCCCGGTTCTCCGTAAACCAGAACATGATGAGGTCCGGCTTGATCGGTGAATTTTAAATAGGCCTCCTCCATCCCCATTAACAAACTACTGCGTTCAAATACTTCCCGAGGTTTCTCCTCCACTTGTTTTTTGCGGGTCAAGATAAAATCAGCCAGTTTGATGGTAGCTGGTTCCGGATCGACCCCAAGGTCTTGTTCCAAGGATTTTTTAAACCGTTGGTACCGCGTCAACGCTTCGTTATAGCGATAGCCGTCTGCATAATACTGCATCAAGCTGCGTAGGGCAGTTTCATCATAGGGATCCAGGCTCAACAGCCGCTGCGCCAGGACTGAGACCTCCGTCCAGTTGCCATTATCCCGGGCCAGCTTTAATTGAGCTAAGAGAAAATTGGCGATGATCGATTGGTAGGCTTCCCGCATGGACATGAGCCAGGTCTCATACCCCTCATTGTCCTTCAATTCCTTGTTCTGCAGGAACACATGAGAACTTAAGTTTAAGAGCTCTAAGGACTGATCTGCGTCCAGGAGCAAGTCCACATCCTTTTTTAGGTTGATTTGGCCGGATAATGTGATCCGATCGCGAGTGGAGGCATCAAACAAGTCCACTCCCAGAATTTGGCGGATCTCATAGAGACTGTTTCGCAGTGACGCCTTGGCCATAGCATCTGATTTTTGCGGCCAAAAAAATGACGCTGCGACAGTCCGATCAATATCTTCATGGTATAACAGATAGAATAATAGGGCATCGAGCTTATTCTTTCCCGGCATTATCGCTTGATTTTCAAGGATCAAGCGCGGTTCTCCCAAAAAATAGACATGAACATTCACTGAACCACCCCATCGTCATTTATTACTTTTATATTACACGAAGATCATCTTTTTGCCTACTGGCCAATCCTACGTCGGGGTTAACCTGTTATAATACTCTATAAATAAGACGAAGTATTTTTCACCTGCGAAAGGACGATCTGCTATGAATTCTCAACGTTTATCCCTTATGAAATCTTTGATGTTGACCCACGGTACCGATCAGATCATTATCTGTGATCCATCCACCATCTTCTATTTGACCGGCAAGTGGTTTTCCCCCGGCGAACGACTGCTGGTGCTATTAGTCAGTCAAACCGGCGGGGACCTTTTGATTAACAATGAACTATTCCCCCTCACCGAAGAACTGGGTGTTCCCGTCCAACTCTATAAAGACACGGATCCCTATCTGCAAATTTTAACGGATCATTTAAAAGGCAGCGTCATAGCCGTGGATAAGACTTGGCCAGCCCGGTTCCTGTTGCCCCTTTTGGGTCTAAATCAAGATAAGACCTTTATCCTAGGCTCAGTCATTGCCGATGGCGCCCGGCTTCTTAAAGACGAGGCTGAAAAGGACTTGATGCGTCATGCGTCGAGTTTAAATGACAGTGCCATGACCTTATTAGCCCAGCGGGTCACGGTGGGTGCGACTGAAACAGAATTGGAACAGCAGCTCTTATCCATTTATGAAGAACTAGGCACCGACGGAATTTCTTTTTCCCCGATCATAGCTTTTGGTGCAAATGGAGCAGACCCTCACCACGAAACGGATGAGAGTCTGCTTAAAGGCGGCGATTCCATTATCTTTGACATTGGCTGCAAAAAAGATTCCTACAGTTCCGATATGACCCGGACTTATTTTTTCCAGGAAGTATCCGAAGAAGGCCGGGAAGTATATGAAATCGTCAAGGAAGCCAATTTAAGAGCCATTTCAAAAGTCAAACCCGGCAATCGGTTTAGTGATGTGGATCAGGCTGCCCGGGACTACATCACCCATAAGGGCTACGGTGCTTATTTCACCCACCGAACCGGTCACGGCATCGGGATTGACGTCCATGAACCTGAAGATGTCTCTGCCATCAATGATCACGTTTTAGAGCCTGGAATGATCTTCTCCATCGAGCCGGGGATCTATTTGCCAGGAAAACTGGGTGTCCGGATCGAAGACTTGGTATTAGTGACCAATGATGGTTGCGAAGTCCTCAATGAAGTATCCAAAGATTTGACCGTATTAGGTCAAGTAGACTAGGCAAAGTCCCTTAGGTTAACAAAATAAAGAAGATCTTAACAGAATAAAGCCAGTCCTAAAATACCTCCCGAGCATGGTTTGGGAGGTATTTTAAATAGATCATAAAGTTGATGCACAAAAATCCAATGAACAAAGTCCAGGATGCCCCATAGCCTCCCGTTAAACTGTACAGCGGACTCATGCTCAAGGGTCCTAAAATAGATCCAATATTAAATGCCCCTTGGAGTACCCCTGAAATTCTGGCAAAGTCAGCTCGACCATAAATTCCGTCAGCCAGGAAAGGCACTGACATGGAGGCAAAACCACCCCCTATTACAAAGCCTAATAGGGCAGCCCCTACCCCGGGAATGGTGGCTCCAAAAATCAACCCACCCAGACAAATGATCATAGACAAGTTGGCCAAGATTGACGCCTTGCGCAATCCAGCCCGATTAAACAATTGACCGATCAACAATTTTCCACCTGACATACCGATCATGGCGACACTTGTGATCACAGCGGCCGTTTTTAGGCCATAGCCCAGATCCTGAAAGGCCGGAGTCAAGTTATTGATGACTCCATTGAGGGTGATGGACATAATGGTAAAGGAGCTTAGGATCCACCAGAATTGTTGGGTTTTCATGGCTTCCTCCAACCGGATCCCTGATGTCGTAACTGTCCCGGTTTGCCCCGTCAGCGAGTTCGTCCTAGGCTTTGGAACAAGGATCAGCCAAGTAATGGGGATCAAAATCAAAGCCATGACCCCTGAAAACATGAATGCCGTTTGGCGCCAGCCCAACAGGACGATCCAATTCCCACCTAAGACATTAAAGAGCATTCCACCGAAGCCGGACCCCATAAAGGCCAACCCCATGACCGTGGCATTCTTCCCGGGAAACCACTCATTGATCAATACTGACACTGGCAAGAACCCACACCAGGTGGTGGCAGCGACTTGAATCGAGATCATGATAAAGTAGTGGGGAATAGTTTGGATAAACCCAAAGCTAAAAAAGCTGGCAATCAATAATAAGCTCGACAATCTCATAACTCGCAGGGCACCGTACCGATTCATCAACGGTCCCGCCATAACCGACGCAAACACCGATGCAGTCCCCTTAAAAACCATGGCCAGGAGCATCACTGACCGAGTCGTCTGTAAATCCGCCTGGATTGGAGTGACAAAGATGCTGCTGGCATTAAAAATGATCCCCCAACTTACAACGAGGCATAAAAATAACCCGGCGACAATAACCCACCTATAATCTTCCCGTTCTTTGACTCTAGTCATCTTTTCGCCTCCCTGGGTCCCTGCCCCGATTAATTCTCACTTAGTTAATTCCTCACTGATCTAATTTCTCACTGTGCTAAATTCTTAGGATGTCTATCCCTCAATTTTTAAGACCTTCTAGTAAAGTCCAACTATCAGTTTCTAAGCTCTTTTCGCTTTTCTATTGGGTTTGATCAAATAAAACCCACCATCAAAACCTCTTCCATGGCTAGGTAAGCTCCATCCGAAAGTTTTCTTTAACTTTGGATGGAGCTTAGGTGGATTATTTCAATTGAAACATCAATTTCAACTTCAACTTCAACTTCAATTTCAGCTTCTATTCGAACGAGGATTGAAGGGGTGGTTTGATTTTAAGGAAGATCGAATCTCTATTTTGATTGGAACTTAGTGCAACCGGTTGCTTCCTTAATCTGGCTGTTAAAAGGGTTCGACTATTTAAAAAGATTTATAACATCTTCACCTAACAGATAGCTAGTCATGGATATGGAACCTAGATCACAGCTGTCGTTAAATATAAAAGTTTGATCAGCCGATGTGGATGCGCCTAAAACATATAGGAGCGGATAATAATGATCCGGGGTCGGAACCGCCAGACGGGCTGATTCCCCGTTGCTCTTATAGTCAATGACTTTCTCAAATCGTTTTTCTATAATAGCGTCTTTGATCAGTGTATCAAACTCAACGGCCCAGGAATAGCCGTCGGTCATATCCCAGCCGACTTTTCGCAGATTATGGACGATATTGCCGCTGCCGATGATCAGAATATCTTCATCCCGAAGCGGAGCAAGCATCTCACCGATCCGATAATGGAAGTCGCCGCTTTGAGTCCCGTCAATGGAGACCTGGATCACCGGGATATCGGCATCAGGAAACATCCATTTAAGGACTGACCAGGTTCCGTGATCAATGCCCCAGTCAGTATTATAATTACAGTCTGGACCTATCAGATCCTTGACCCGGTCTGCCAGTATAGGCGAGCCCATAACCGGGTATTTAACGGCATATAATTCAGGCGGAAAGCCATACATATCATAAATTTGCTCTGGTGACTGGGTGGGGTTAACATTTGTCTTGTTGGTATACCAATGGGCTGATACGCAGACGATGGCCTTTGGTTTTAACACTTGACCAATTTTGATCCAATTGTCTTTATACTCATTGTCGGTAATTGCATTCATGGGTGATCCGTGGCCAACAAACATAACAGGCATTCTCATATTTTCATACCTCGCTTTTTTATTTTGATCGTACTTTCCTTATGGCCTTACTTGATCTATTCATCTTTTAGTGAGGGACGATCCCACTGATTGTCGGGGACTTCCAGCACAATCCACGGAATCTTGATCTTCGGATACTTTTAGTTTTTCCTAATAGATAAAAGGTCCTCTTTTCTAGGATCAGGGCAGTTTAGTCGAAATGACCTCACTAAACGTCACGGGTCCGCCCAGATACAGGGCTCCATCTAAACGCTCGACTTTAAGTGTTCCCCCCGGTTCTTTAAAAGTCTGGGTCCAATCTCCTTGGGCCGCCTGTTCAAGGTAAGACGCCAGGGCCACGCTGCCCGAACCACAGGAGGATTCCCAAATCATGGTGTCCGTATCACGCACCCAAACCAAGGGTGTTAAGAACCGATGATCCGACTCATAGTACATTACGCCCAATGCATCATCGCCCGAATCATCGGCCAATTCGCGAATCAATTGTTCCCCTTTTTCTTGATCCGGATGACGATCGATCAATAGGACATGACTGATCCCTTCCATGACGACCATTGGAACCTGGCCATATTCCTTGGTTTGGATGTTGACCAGGGCTTGGATGGGCGGCATTTTAATATTTGCTTCATTCAACTTAAGATCCGTTCTGACCTCGAGTTTAGCCGATACCCCTGAAACCCGGATCAATACTTTATCATCTTGGATTGAAATGGCATTTTTAGCAAGATACAGACCGAAACTTCGGGAGGCATTGCCACAGAACTCCCCGCCCATCATTTCAAGTGAACCGTCACAGTCATTGCAATCATGAATAAAGCCCACCTGCTCCAGACCAAAGGGGGAATGTTCGATCAAGTATCGGGCAACTGCCTTATAGTCTGATTGGGGCAGTTTTGTCAAAACCAGACCGGTTATATTCCCGGCCGGATCTGCCACTACATATTTAATATCCATGGTTTTTCTTCTCCTTGAGCAAAAAAGGACCCCGGTCAAATTGACCTTAAATTGAGTCGATTCTTTTATAATAATTGAATTTGTTTGGCTCTAGTCTTAAATCTAATTTGGGATCTATTCTTTGCTCTGGTCTTTGCTCTAGTTTTGGGTCTAGTCTTGACTTGCCTAAACCAATGCCCAGACAAATGTAACGGCATCACTCAAAGAAATATCTTCCGGCTCGATGTTGGGGGCTAGGGATGCCGATTTCATCATCCGGGTGTCTTCCATGGCGTAGGTGGTCCGGGAATATGGAGTTTGCTCTCCCCAATTGTAGTCGATGGTGATAAGGTCCCCCAGTGTTACACCGGAGGCTTTGGCTAGGACTTGAGCTTTCTTCTTGGCCGCTTCTGTTGCTTTAGTCAATAGCTCTTCCATCGCTTCCGTTTGATCTTTAATGGAGAAGCGGATGTCAAGCTTAGGCGTTGCCTTGGCCGCTGCGATGGCTGATAATGTCCGGGTCAACCGGTCCTGGTCCATATCAAATTCCAGTTTGAGTTCATGATGGACCACATAGCCTTCGAAGATCTGAATGTATTGTCCCCTTTGATCTTGTTCCCCGCGGTATTGAGTGGACACATTGAAATTGGTGGTTTTTAGATCCTCCTTGTTAAACCCGGCTTTACCCATGAGCTGATGAAGTTCATCCAACGATTGGGTAGCTAAACCCATCGCTCTTTCATAGTCCAGATCCAGAGAATCTAACCCCACTGTGATCACAATAAGATCCGGCTTAAGGCTGATCTGACCTGTCCCCTTCACTGTAATTCTTCGTTCCATTGATTAATTTCTCCTTTTTAAGAGTTGAAAATGAATGAAAATTAAAGGATTTAAACTTCTTTGATCAATACTTCTGTGATCCGGCGGATGCCTTCACCAACAACTGCTCTGGGAGCTGCCAAATTGATCCTGATAAAGCCGATCCCCTGATCACCAAAACTCGCACCATTGTTAAACAGAACATTGGCCAAGATCATGAGATCAGTTAGCTTCTCAGCGTCATTACAGTAGGCTCGGACGTCGATCCAGCCAAGGTAGGTGCCTTGGGAGTCCACCACAACGCTTTTGGGCAAATTCTCTTGGCAATATTTTTTGAGAAAGTCAAAATTTCCGTCAATATAGGTTTTAACTTGGTCTAACCACTCTTCCCCTTCATTGTAGGCCGCAATGGTAGCTTCGATCCCAAACAGGTTTGCCATGTCCATGTGATACTTGTCATGGACGACCTGTGTCCATTTGGCCTGATAGATTGGGTTTGTGATAATGATGTTTGAAATACACAGTCCAGCCAAATTAAAGGTTTTAGTGGGGGCTGTACAGGTAATGATCTCATCTTGATAGTCCGGTGCCAGGGTCACCAATGGATGATGCACGACATCACAGCGTGTCAGATCCATATGGATCTCATCGGAGATGATCCATTTATTGTGTTTTTTAGCGATGTCCACAACGTTTCTTAATTCGGTTGGAGTCCAAACTCGACCCACCGGATTATGCGGACTGCACAAGATCATTCCCTTAACTTGAGGATCTTTTAGCTTCGCATCCAGATCCAGAAAGTCCATTTCGTATTGTCCATTTTCAAACTTTAGGGGGTTGTCATAAATGATCCGCTGGTTATTTTCAACTTGACTGGTAAAGGGGAAATAGACGGGGCGCTGGATCAGGATCCCATCCCCCGGTTGGGTCAAGGCATTGACCAAAACAGCTATGGCCGGGACGATACCGGGACAGTAAAACAGATCCTTTGGATCGACGGTCCACTGGTAGCGTCTGGCAAACCAATTGGTAACGGCTGATTTTAGCTCCGGATCATTGTACATGGTGTAGCCGAAAACTCCCTGGTCGACTCGACGGTGAAGTGCCGCTTGGATCGGCTGAGCCACTGCAAAGTCCATATCGGCGACCCACAGCGAGACCGTATCCTTAGGATACTCCGCTGGGATGGCATCAAGTTTTACAGAGCGGGTCCCGGTTCGATCAATAAGTTCATCAAAGTTGTATTTCATCCTGTGCCTCCGTACTGGCAAATTATTATAATGCTCCTTAAATCATATCATCCATGGTGTTTAGTTGACATCCCTGGCTTGAATTTATGGTAGGATCTGGAGTTGGTTATTGAAAGATCCCATAAGTTTTATTGGCATTTTGAACAAATATGATCCCATTGCCCCGTTCGCCAATATTTAACTTACGACTTATGGACTCGATGATGGCATCCGTCGAACTGGCTTCTGAAAGAATTAAGACGACTTCTTTTTCCGGCTCAACATCCATGGCAAAAACTCTGGATACTTCATGAATGCCGGCTCCTCTTGCATTTAAAATGGTCCCGCCTTTGGATCCAGCCGCTTCGGCGGCTTCAATGGCCAATTCTGCTCGGCCTTTATCAACGATGATGGTTATAACTTGATAATTCAATTGCTCTCGTTCTCCTTCTTCATCTAAGTTGGCGCACACTACATTTTTTGATCCTACGATTTGACAAACCGACGTTGAATAAGCGATTCCGTGACCTCGTTTGGCAAACTCAAATTCTTGATTAAGTTCAGCCAAGATCCGGTAAGCTTCATTTTTTTCAGCGATCATATACAAAACTTCTTTATGGAGTTCATTTAACCCGATGAAGTCAAAAAACTTACTTCGAACGGTCCCTTTTCCTAATATAATGGTGCCGCCTTTGGCCCCGGATTTTTTTGCTGATTTAAGGATCCGTGATCCCCATCCTTGATTTACGATCACAGTGATCAGCTCTGCATTTAAGTTGTGCGTCACATTAAACATGCTCTACACCTTCCTTTTTTGATTTCAATTTAAAAACAACTCCTAATACTTGAATTGCAATAATTGGCGTCATGGCGACCATGGCGATGAGTCCAAACCCATCCACCAAGACGTTTGCATGGGGGACTGCTCGGGCTACTCCCTGGGCAAAAGCCAGGATAAATGTTGCCGTCATGGGACCCGAGGCCACACCACCTGAATCAAAGGCAATTCCCACAAAGAGTTTTGGGATGCGTTGAGCCATGAGAATGGACAATCCAAAGCCCGGCAATAAATAATGCCACAACTGGATCTGGGGTACCAGGATCCGTAATATGGATAGGGTCAAGGCCAAAGCCACACCAATGGATAATGTGACCATGACAATGCTCCGTTTGACGTAGCCACTGGTAACTTCCTCAATTTGATGAGTTAGTACACTAACTGCCGGCTCTGCCAGAATAGTTACCATCCCAAACACAAAAGCGACGCCAAGTACATAAGCCGGGTTAACCAGTGAAGCCAGTTGGAACCCAAGGACTTCGCCCAGTTCCATAAACCCACCCTGAACCCCCATGAGGAAAAGGATCAATCCAACATAGGTAAATAGGATCCCGAATAATATTCTTCGCAAAGTCTTTAAGGACATTTTGAAAAACAGAAACTGAAAAATCCCAAACAAAACAATGATGGGAACCAGGGCTATGGCAATTTCCACTGTCAATGGTCCGATCAAGTCCGCAAAGACCTGTAGGATGCTTCTAGTTTCTTCTGCCGTATCCGGTCCAGCGCCGACAATTTCTTGAGCCCCGTAAATAATACTCATGATCATTACGCCTAAAATTGCTCCAGTGGAAGTAATTCCGACCAAACCGAAACTATCTTTTTCTGAGCCTTTGCTGTCTTTTTTCATTCGAGATACACCCATCGCCAGCCCCAGAATAAATGGAACAGTCAATGCACCGGTAGTTGCACCGGAGGCATCAAAGGAAATCGCTAAAAATTCCGGTGTGACAAACAATGCCAGGATAAAAATTACCCCATAGGTGATCGTTAATAATTTATAAAGTGGATAGGAAAACACAATTCGGGCCAGACCCAAAGTCAGCATAATTGCGATGCCAATGGATACAACCACTAAAATAATGGACTTGGAAATGATCCCGCCGGTGACAGAATCCACTTGATTGGCTAAGATCTGCAGATCCGGCTCCGCAATGGAAATGAAAAATCCAAATATCAATCCGGCGATAACTAAAATCCAGAGTTTATTGGATTTTGTAATGGCCGTCCCTAGATTTTCTCCAATGGGTGTGATGCCGATATCCACACCCAATAAAAATATAGTCAACCCTATGATCACGAGGATCGCCCCGACGATAAATCGAATCAATAAATTCTGATCAAGGGGTGTTATCGTCAAATTTAGTATAATCACGATTAACGTGATGGGGAGAACTGAAAATACTACCTCTTTAAACTTTGTCCAGATTACATCCAAAAAACCAACTCCTTCTATCTTATAATTACTGTTGTGTCATCCCAGTGTATTGAGATCCCGGCAAATTCTTTGACTCTGCTGATCTACTGATCTACTGATCTACTGATTTACTGATCTACTGATCTCTTTTCCTTAAATTGACTACTGGGAACAACTTTAAAAATTGCATCGTTATATTCTATCTTACCCTTTTATCCTAAACTTTCCAAACCCTAACCAACTGCTTTGCCTTTCGGTTTTTCCGATAAAGCGCCCTTTGGCCTTGTTTTCCGTTAGAGCACCCTTTCCGTTAGCGAACTCTTTAGCCTTAGTTTTCCAGGAGCTGGTCTTAGGAACCCTTAATCGGATGGTATTGTATAAAAAAAGCCAGTGGGATGTCTTTTGCAAGCTTTAATTTGGAATTCCGAGGTCGTTTCGAGGATGGAATTTACGCCTGCTTAAACTCTGCGCAAATGCCCAAAGTTCGTTTGCATGGATTTACTGGGGAATTGTAAAGACTGCAAACAGACAGTCCCCTTTGGCGACATCCCCTGACCATTCGATATTCTGTGAACTGATCCCTTGGGGTTTGAAAAAAGCTGGACCAATATCCAAATACCTGCCGAGGGGATCCAATTGAATGATTAGAACGACCTGAACTTGCAATGGATCAAGGGTCAAAGCACTGCTCATTATTTTTAAATTGCCCCGGCAGCCTTTTCTGATCATCAAATTAAGATCTCTTAACCCAGGTCGAGCGTGTGATCTGACATCACACGAACCATCAAATTCAAACACTTCAAAGGGTTCTAGCTCAACGGCCGCCCCTTCTATCGTCAATGATAAGCTCCCGTTTAAGGGTGCAATAAAACGATTGTAATCGGAAAGTTTCGTAAAGATCGATTGATCAGCTTCTACCACTGCCGTACTGATCCGACAAATGAAATCCCGCTTGCTGAAATTCGCCTCTAGTGGGTCGATCCATATTTCTTCTGTAATTCCACCTGACCAGGCTGTCACTTTAAAATCTTCCGGTTTAATTTGGATTAATGTCATAATTCTTCCTTTGTCCTCGCAAATTTTTTTCGCCAATCAAAAACGGGCTCTGCAATAGAACCCGCTGATACTGTGTTAGCCTTCTAAAGTGGATATAAACTTAACGAGATCCTCAGCGAACTCCGTCTCATTTTCCCCTTCTACTTGAACTAAAATATCAGACCCTTTTCTCATGCCCAACGACATGATGGATATGATGCTTTTCAAGTTTCCTTTTTTGCCATTATTAATGACATCAACTGACCCTTTATAATTCTTCACAAAATTTACTACAGCAGCTGCCGGTCTTGCGTGAATACCTGAAAAATTTACAACCGTTACTTGGCGTTCTGTCACTTGGATACTCCTTTGTTTGTGTTCGACTTCATACGTACTTAGCATAAAATAAAGTCAGATAATCTGCAAGGCTTATATAAAAACATAACAAATTGTTTTTACATTCATGGCGGTCTCACTTCTGTTCTGTTCTGTTCTCTTATATCGATGCCGCTTACTTAGGACCGTTCCTACGGCCCAACCATTTCTTCCTTGGACCGGTTCCTATAATCTATTTGACTCCACCAAAAGGACTCAATTAGTTCACGATGCACAATAATTCATCGGCGATTCCCGAGGTCACATTGCCCAATTCAACATTTAGCAGCCAATCAAATGGAATGCGGTCGCACCCCAGATAGGCGCCTAAAATATTTCCCGTTATCATCCCAGTGGAATCGGAATCTCCGCTGTGGTTAACGGAACACAACAGGCCTTCCTTGAAGTCTTCTGAATATTTTAAACTGCAGTAGATCCCGATTGCCAGGGCTTCTTCAGCGATCCAGCCCGGCCCTAACAGCTTCAAGGCTTCTTGGGGTTCGACATTAAAGTCGATCAGTCGAACTGCCTTTTCCATGGCATCTTTGGTCTCTTCACTGTTACCGTAACTGGAGAGGATCTCCCGGGCTTTAATAACGCTGTCCCGGATGCTGGCGCCGGATAAAATTTCGCTTAAAATGGCGGCTAGCGCCCCTGCTGAGAGGTATCCCGCGGGGTGACTGTGAGTGATCATGGCCGATTCACAGCCCACTCGAAATGCCTTATAGCTGTCCTTGACGTAGACGAGCCCCACCGGAGCCACTCGCATCACTGCGCCATTTCCTTTTGAATTATTCAAAACTGTATTTCGATTTCCCATTTGACCTGTAGCCAAAGCCTGGAGACAGGTATTGCCTGGAGCTCTTTGCTTTTGGAGCTCGGGCAAGCCGATCAGCGAGCCTTTTTTAAGTCGTTCATCGATGGGATAGCCTTGGGTCGAATACCAACGCAAGTACGATTCCCAAATCGCATGGGGCGGATTGATGGAATCACGCCAGGCATTGAGGATCCCCTCGGCTGTAAAGAGCATCATTTGTGTATCATCACTAATAATCGCTTTTCCCGTGGGATTAATAGTTAAATCTCGGATTCCACGAACACCGTAATGTTCTTTAATTTTTCCAAGGGACATAAATTCCACCGCATAACCCATGGCATCGCCGATGGATCCACCCAATAAACAGGCGCGATAATGGTCCCGATCAATTTTCGTCATAGTTGGTGATCTCCCTTCTGTTATGAACAAATCATATCAAATCAAACGGACATTCTAATTTCAATCCTTTAACATACTGGTAGTCTGTTCTCATTTTACAATAGAAAGTTTAAAATACTGCCAAATCTACAGATTTGAATAATGTTTTGAAAAATAGTTATTTTTTTATGGTATTCTTAAAGTCAGTTTTACTAATCACAACATAATTCGAGGTGTTTTATCATGAACGTTATGAGTGCCGGACCTACGTCCGTCCCAGAACAAGTGCGACTGGCCTTGTCCAGCCATTTTACAAATACAGATCTAGATCCTGCCTATACCGTCTTCCAAAAGACCATGGAGCAAAAAATATCAAAACTAGTGCATACCCAAGCGCACTCGTTTGTGATGTTGGGGGAACCCATGGCGGGTCTGGACGGGGCCTCGGTTTCATTTACAGAACAAGGGACCCGTGTCTTAGTCTTAGTGAACGGAGTCTTTTCAAAGTACTTTAAAGACTTTACGGAACTCTATGGCGCAAATGCTGTAGTATTGAACTTTAATGACCGGCTGGGCATCGACTATAATGAACTGGAAGAGTTTTTAGAGACGGATTCTGATTTCACCTTCGCCACCTTTGTCCATTGTGAGACTCCAACTGGTGTTACCAATGACATCCACAAAATCGGCCAACTATTAAACCATTACGGGATCATGTCCATTGTGGACAGCGTTTCTGGGTTAGGCGGAGAGGATATCCGATTTGATGAGGCCAAAATCGACTGCCTGATCAGTGGATCCCAGAAGTGCCTATCTGCACCAGTTGGCCTGACCACCATCACGTTGTCTGACCAAGCAGTCGCTTATTTAAAAGCCCGCAAGTCCCCAATTAAGTCATTTTATACTAATTTCTTAAATTACCTGGTTTCGGAGGAATTTGATTTTCCTTATACCCAAAGCGAGAATTTAGTTTACGCATTAAATGAAGCCTTGGATCTGGTTTTAGCTGAAGATTTCGTCAACCGGCATAAACTCTATGCACAGCGAACCAGAGCGGCGATTACCGCCTCGGGACTTGAAGTCTATGCACAGACCAACTTTTCAAATACCGTGACGACGATTCTTCTGCCTGAAGGGGTGTCCGGTGATAAAATACAACAGATCCTCTATGACCGATGCACCATTGTATCCGGTGGACTTGACCATCTGCACGATCATGCCATCCGGATCGCCCATATGGGGGAAAACATTCGAGATGAGCGGCGCTTTGTTGCCATGCTGCGGGATCTGTCTGTGGCTATGAATGAGGCCGGGTGCCATCTTGCAATTGATTTGGATCAAGCCTTTATGGCAGAAGTGAATAAAGCCTAGCATCCGCCGGGCTTTAATCTTTGCCTTAGCGTATTTGAAAGAAAGGATGGAAATTTAAACTGATGAAGTTCCCTAGTAAGCACCCTAAATCACGCCTTGTTGTCCTCTTTCTAACCCTCATGGTCTTTTTAACCGCTTGTCAAAAGACCACCCAGTTCAACTATCGGATCACCGATGATCCCTATACTGTGGCCGAGAACGTTATGAATGACCTTGTCGACAACTTCAATCCCGCTGTAGAAAAAACCGTTATCCTGGCAGTTGCCTTCAATGACAATGAAATTGGTCTATTGCAAGAACATCAACTGCATGATTTCTCCACCATTACGATCAATTCCAATCCTGGCGGCAGGATCATCATATCAGTTCCCTATGATCCTCAGGGACCCTCTCGTTGGCGATTGCTCCTCAATGAAAGTAAAACCTCCTCAAAACCTTACCTACCGGTGGTGATGAATACAAAGCCGGATCTTACCTACGACCGGTTAAACTTTCTCATTGAACCCAGCTTTGATACTGATCTTACCTTTGTCTTGGAAGATGATGTGGGTAACCGGACCATCACTTTTTTAGCTGCCTTGCGCGGTTTTCAAAACGAACCAGCCAAGTAACGCCCTAACGCCCTAACGCCTTAACGCCCTAACGCCCTAGCTTCCCAAAAGGGGTACCTTAATAAATTATCCGGGTTTGACCCCATGCAAAAGGCTGGAAACGTCATGTTTCCAGCCTTTTGCATAAAACTAAGGTATCCAAGGTATTGAATCACTTCAGATTCTAGTTAATGGTCTCTTAGTTTGTATCTTCACTGTCTGTGTTGACGGTCTTGTTGACTGTTTCTTTGACTGTCTGGTTATGATGGGTTGCCTATGCATATTTCTTTGAAAGGATCGATTGGGTCAAGTCAGAGTATTCTTCGTTAGAAATAATTAATGCCCACGGTATCTATTATTTCTGTAACATACAGCTTAACTTGACCGGCAGTCATTAATTCTGTATCTTCTTTGATTTCACGTATTAGGCTAATGGATTTTTCTTGATTCGTAATGATCAAAATCACTTCTTTATCATCTGCGATCTTAAGTCCAGTAATTCCACCGCGGATGGCCTCGCCTCTGGCTGGAATTACGGTGGCTCCTCTTGTACCGACCCGCTCGCCAACTGAAATGACATTCTCGGCAAAGCCTTTTTTTACCACAATATAGACTGCTCTGAAATCAACTTGATTTTGCGTTTGCATTTCCATTTCGACCTCTCCCGTTCCTTCTTCAATTTCTGTTTCAAATTCATTGTCCTCTACTGCCCGCCTCATAAAAGCAATTCCGGCATTAGCTTCCTCAAGATGCATTTCCAATTTTAAGTCTTCTAGAATTTCATAGGCACTTTGCAAGGTGGTCAAGATCGTCACAATTTCTTTCTTTAGATCAGTTAGACCCCTTTCTCTTAAGTAAGCTTTACGCACGGTGCCTTTGCCCAGACTAATGTATGCAAAGTCATAGTCGTGCATTCCCACAAAGGCCATTACTCGATCGCCCATGAGCCAATTTGAAACAACGGTAAGAACTACTGGTGAATCCACGAGGATAGGTTTAACTGTATTGTCTCGATTAATGATGTCTGTTTGATTGGTTGGACTAGTTGTAGTCATAGCAATCCTCCTATTTCGTGTATTGTTATAATTTTAATAACTCTACTACTATTATAGGAGGAAAACGACCTAAATGTGAGTCCCCGGCTGTTAACAAGTTGTGTACATTCAACTGATTAGGCCGCTTGAGTGTATTTCCATATGGCACTATTTTAAATTACTGATATAATTTAGTTACCCGATCGGTCAGGTCGGATCAAATCAACATAAGGAGTGAGGCGAAATGGATCTTAAAAGCCGAATGGAATTGAAAGAAATAAAAAAAGCTCTGCGTGCTAACACACTGGCCAAACGAGAAACTCTTTATACTCAAACGCCGGAAGTTTTTTCACAATACAGCAAACAGATCATTGAGTCATTAAAACAAACCGAAGAATACCAGAGCGCAAGAATTATCATGTGCTTCGTCTCCTTCAAGGATGAAGTTGAAACTCATCAATTTATTAAGGATGCGTTGGCAGAAGGTAAAAAAGTTTATGTACCATATATCCTGCGTCCTGAGAAACTCATGGCACCGGCTGAAGTCCTTGATTTTGATGAGGATCTGGCACCTGGTTATTATGATATTTTAGCACCCAAGGAAAATACGCTGCGTCTTAAAGATAAATCAGAAATAGAATTAGTAGTAACACCAGGTGTCCTTTTTGACAAAGAGGGTTATCGAGTCGGCTATGGCGCCGGATTCTACGATCGCTTCTTTTCTCAGATCAATCCCCTTGTCCCAAAGATCGCCATTGCTTTTAGCCTGCAACAAACCGATATTTTGCCTCGGGATGAATTCGACATACCAGTCGATAAATTGATCACTGAAAAAGGCGTTACCATTTTCAACAAAATGGAGTAAACCGTAAACGAGCGGACCCATTGTGGTTGTCTGCTCCAACAATATATAATAATTTTAAAATAGGACAAGCCGGCGCTATGCCGGCTTTTCCTATTTTAAAATTATTGAATGATCGATTGATTCGGTCATTGTTTTTGTTTGGTTTAGTATTCGTCCGATGCTTGAACTTCCATAAACATATAATACTCAGTGGCTTCTACTTGTGTCTCCGGAACTAAAAGTAAGGCGTTGAGACGGGACTTCAATTCGGATGTTTCCAGTTCAGCTTCCACTTGGTCCTTTCTTCGATCGTATAAATCTTTGGATTCCAACTGCTGCATTACGATCCATTCGCTGGTTTCATTCATATTTCTTAAATATTGAATGCGACCACCCATGGCATCGAGTATGACATCTGAAATTAATTGATGAACATCCAGGAATTCTTCCTTCATGTCTGGTTTAACTGAATACTTATAAAATCTTGTGTACATAAAAATAATCCTCCGCTAATAACTTGATTAATTATACCCTTTGTTCAATTAGCTGGCTATATGTTTTATTCATAAGTAAGCTAAGTATCAGCGGACCTTTCGATCAACGAGCGCTTATTCCCGGTTGAATCGGAATTTGAGTTTCATTTGGACTCGTTTATGATTGACATTATTTTAACCTATGTTATGATAATAGTGATAGATTTAACAAGTCGATACGATTATTCAAACTCCAACTAATTCCATACTCATTTGTTTACCGGACTGTTCATCAGTCCGCTTTTTTTATTCCTCCGTGAGTTTTTGCCGGCCCACCGGTGCCATATAAATGGTGAATTCATCTTCACCATCGACTTCAACCAATTGATCCGATTCCGCTTGATCGTAGGCCCCCACTGCACAAGTTCCATAGCCTATGGATTCACAGGCTAAATATAAGTTCTGACACAGATGGCCTAGATCCATGGCGATTACTTTGGCTGAAGCATAATCATATCGCCACTCCGTGCGATACGGGATGGTCGTCCAAATAAACAGGACATTACAGCGGGTGGCAAAGAGTTGCATCCGGGCTGCCCGGTGGACCCGGTCATAAATATCATCATAGGCGCGAACCAGACCCAACTTGTGCTCCAAGGGCAGGTAGCGGTATATTCCAGGTTTTAAGCCTTCTACTCTCATTACAGCCAGATACGTCTCCTCTGAATGACGGTTACCGGCTGAGGGTGCCATGCGTAGCGTCCGATACGGTTTGTGTGATCGGACTCCGGTGGTTGCCCAAAGGAGATAAGCAAGTTCCGTAAGTTTCATGTCGGTTAGATCAAAGACACGCCGCGACGCCCTTTTTTCAATGGCTTCCATTACACTCATGGTTGGAAAATCAAACGTTTCTCGTCCCGGCAAATCGATCAGTTCGCCGCCCTCCCACGGTTTTTCAATGGGTGGTGCCGGAATTTGCTGGCTTTGATCGGTCTCATTAAAATCAATGATATCCCGATCGATATCTTTCAAAAATTCTCTGGCTTCTTTAATCTTATCCCAGTTCATATTAGCCTCCTTTTAATTGACCGGATCAATAATTTTCAGCTAAGGGAAATTTTGATCCGGCTGGTTTCATTTCTTCAACAAATCCTACTGGATTTGTTCAGTTAATCATCGTGCCCTTCATAACGGTCGTGTCCTTCTTTAATCCAACAACTTTATACTCATCTCCCCTTATTTTACCATGTTTTGCGGGATGGTCTTATCCTGAGTAATCTAACTTGTTACATTTTATGCCTTAATATATTACCAGACAAAAATTCCGCCATAAAGAAAGCTCCGTAGATCAAAAGATCTTACCGGAGCATGGAGCATGATAATACTTAGTGTAAAGTCGGTCAATCTTTGGATGGGTACAATGATGATGATTTATGTCCCACCCAGATCATTATTTTTCGTTAAAGAGCATCAATCGAATTCCATAACTATAGTAGGCTACGGCATCTTTGCGAACTTCAATATTGTTAAATATGATCAATAGATCTCCTTGAGACGACTCGAATTTTATTGACATATCTGACAAGGGGATATTTTTGGCTTCACTGCCGGAAGCATACTTAACTGCCAGCTGGTCAAAGAATGGTTTTAAATCGACTTCGTTGAATGCTATTCCATCCTTACTGGCTGTTAGGTTTGTGAGATTTCCTTTTTCTTGCCCGGTCCATTGGAATTCATACTTGCCTTTATTGCCCGTAAATTTTATTAAGTTTGCCCTAAAATCTGGGTAGAGGGAACTTCCAAGTTCCCATTGATAACCGCTGATGTCGATGACCCCTGGTTCCAGCGATAAATAAATTCCAGTGGGATTGATGGGATTGTTCGGATCTTCATTGGGGAATGTCCTGGGAAAGCCCATGACCTGATCAAAGGATAAGGCAAGGGCTTCTTTGTCGAGCCACTGCGGGTAGGTCACATTTTGAAGATTGATCAAGAAGTCCACAGAATCAGTCATGGCTACTCGAGTCGATTGATCCGGCGTTGTCGTTGCTGGAATGATTTTATTATCACGGAGCATGTTTTCTTTGGTCAATAACTGTTCCAGATGATTGACCTGAAAGACCACCGGAAGATCTCCAAAACCGACCACGGGCAGCACCATGATGATCACTGCAATGCTTGTAACATAGATGATCCACTGATGCGCTTTCTTTTGCTGCCAAATGAGGAGGATCGATGAAATAAACGCAATGATCAAAATCACAATAAATAAATATTCAGTGGGTTTTATGCCGAATTTCCCAAGCTGGAGATAAAGTGCCCAGGCTTCAAATAAAAGGATAAATAGGACCGCAATTGGAAAGACCCGTTTGTACAGTTTAGCAGCTGCGGATTCACTGTGAGTGACCAGGATGTGGAGCAGGATGCCGCCAATGGCATAAGTGGTCGCAATTCCGTAGAGCATCACAAACTCGGTATTCATTCCGTTTAACACGGTGCGGCCGGCCCATAAGATCAAAACCAAGGTCAAGGCTAACATGATGGGTACTAAAATAAAATCCAGCAACCCCACAATAAACCTGGACTGAGATTGGGCGACTTCACGGTGCGGGTCATCACTACCCTTTCGAAAATCCGGGAAATAGCCGACAAAAATAGTAAAGCCGACAAACCCTGAAATGGTTGCGATGTATTGATAGATCTTGGTGGACATTTCCGGATAAAGCAGACCTTGAATAGCTCCGGCAACGCCAGAAGCTCCGGCCATAATGACTAAGCCATAGACCAACGCGATGAAAAAAGCCTTTATGGTCATAAAGAGCGCTTTGGAAACGTCCGACTTCTCGGGGGGATACCCGGCAAATACAACAAATGCTAAACTACTGACAAATCCAGCAGCCAAAACTCGAGGAACCGCCAGTGGATGGAGTATTTTAAATTGCCTGGTCTCAAATTGGATTTTCTCCGGGATGATTCCACCAAAGAAAAACAAAAGCACGAATGAAAGGATGGTAAAGGCCAGGCCTAATAAATTGGCCATGAGAAAAGCCTGCTTCGTATTGATCCGACTTTGGGCGAAGGTAATGGCAGCCATACTAAAAAGCACACCCAACCCAAATGACATTTGCAGAGTATTTAACAAGAAATTATTGGCTTCTTGAGCCGGCCAGTCTAGGTTGATCCTGATAATTGTAATAAGGGAAAACAAAATAGCATCTAAGATTACTGCAGGGTAGTTGGTAGACGCTTTTCCTGCTTTTTTAAATACGCTGATGATTGACTTACTGACATTGCCCATGTGGCACCTCCGTAGATTATGAAACAAATAATTACTGATGGGTTTATAGGAAGATTTTAGTGAAGCTGATCCGCCAGGGAAACCGACCCACAGAGAACCTCTTTCTATTCTCTAAGTGTAATCCAAATTCCTTTGATATGCTTTACACTTTTATGACAATTAATAATTTCCCTTGCCCAACCTTTAATGCAACCTTTTAAAAAGCTGTCTTCCTGATCGGTACAAGCTAAAAAGCCAGGCCTCATCTAAAAGACCTGGTAGATTGCATCAAAAACGTGATTTCATCATTGGGTATTATACTGTGTTAAATACTCATCCCGGCATGTTTAGTCTACTTTTTTTAGATGTGCGGCCGTTTGCCAGTGAATTAGCAATGTTTCGCCAAGGTATTGCCAAGGCATTGCTATCGTGTTACTACCGTATTGCTACCATATAGCTGCCGCGAGTTGGGTTTGTTATGAGTTCTAAATTAAAAATTCAACAAACTATTAAACCAGCAAAGAAGGTAGGCGCTCCTATACGACGCCCGATTGCCCATTGACCGTCGCTGTTTCGTTATCCTCCAAGGGGATGATGATACATTTTTGACCATCAATGATCTGCGATTTAATTTGACTGACTTTTTCCGGTTTTACGGTCAATAGAACATCATAATCTAGTTTTGATGCTTCGTTTTCCATCGTTTCTTCGGATGAACCATGAGCCATTTCTTCATTGGCTTGCTCAGTGACTTGTTCCAATTTGACCATCAAGTTCTCCACTTGCCGCTCCAAAGCCTGCTCTTTTTTTCGCTGTTGGGCTGACTTTAATACTTTATTATCCAAAATGCGGTCACCCTGGGGCAGATCCTCCCCAAAATAATCCGTATAGACTTCTTCGATCTTATTCAACACCTCTATCGAGGCGTGGCTTTGTGAGAGGATATCTTGGATACTTGCCGAAGTCAGTAAAAATGGTTCTTCCACATCCTCATTGGCAGCCTCGGTCACTCGTTCGTTTAAGCTCTCTTGAAATTCAATGATCAACGACTGGGCTTTTTCTTCTTCAAATCCAACGGCTTCGGTGAGCAACGATTGGATGGTTTCCCGGTGCATTTGCGTGGTTTTTATCGGCTCGCAGCCCAGCACATCTTCCATTAGTTCGACATGAGTCTCTCTTGGGTTTTTCGTGTAATACAACAGCGAATTAACATCGGAACTGCGATCCGAAAAAGCCGGGTAGACAAAGCCTTGGATCGGTGCATCCACCATCCAGTCCCGGTGATGGGCTCGTATCCGTTTTTCATCTTCTTTATAGTGAAGCCCAGGATCCGACAAACTGACCGGACAAATGGCACCAATAATATATTCATAGGTTTCTTCCGATTCATCGAGCTTGAGATTGTCACTAGTTCTTGCCATGACATCATAAGCATCGGCAAACAGGAGAATCAAATAGTTTTCTTGATAATGGAAGGTGTCAATAATGGATTGATAAAAGCCTTGTACCAGGCCATCATCCCGAAGACTACTGCTTTTTAGTTGCAAAAGTCCAGCTTGAATTGATGGCTCGCCTTCGACTTCTTTTTTGAACCCAAGCTCCAATAGGTTATTCCCCAAGGTTCCCGATAAGACTTTCTTGGCGATCTCCAAATATTTAAAAAACTCAGATTCCTCCATATTTAAGAAAGTTTCGCGGTATTCTGCTACTATATTTTTTTCGCTGTTGACATAACAGCCTCTCATTTGGCTGATGGTGCAATGATCTTTTTTTAACCGTTTCTTAATTTCTAATATATCGCGATGCTTCATTTAGTTGTCTCCTTGTATTCCTTAAGCGTTCTTTTGATTAACAAATCGACTTTTATTATACCATCAACATCGACCCGTACTCCCCCTTGGAAATAAACTTTTGTCGACCCTTTGACGACCCTGTGACAACTCAAGACCTCAATCTATTTCTTTTAATCAACGCTCCAGTAAAAAAACCCGAGTTAATTGCAACACCACAAAAGTGATCTGCAAATTAACTCAGGTTTTAATAATTAATTATTAAACTTTTTAGAAAGCCAGGTCCGACTTAACTACCTTGCCATCTTCATTCATTGTGAAAGTGGTCACTTTGCTAACAAATGGAACGCCATCTTTCTTGTCGCATTCGATCTGATGGAATTTCTTAGGAGTTGGTCCAACTTCTTTGTAAAGCTTCTTAAACAATTTCAATAAAGAAACCGGTTGTTCTGGTTCTTTAATGGTGATGATGTTGGTGTTTGGCACTTTAATTGCCTGGTAAACTAGGTCTTCAAAATCAATGTCAGGAATTCCTGGTATCAAGAAATACTGAACATCTTTTTCAAGATCCTCAACTTTTTTTACCTGGGCTGTGGTGTAAGTCTTTTTGGCAATTGCCATCATGTTGGCCATAAAAGGTCTAGTTCCGGTTGATCTGTGTCCGGCAATTACAATTGAGTCCCCGTTGTTAAGTGCTTCGTCAATGTGATTTCCAACAACCTCGTTAAAAAATCCGTCATTCACAAACTTCATTATAAATGGATTCATATAATCCCTCCCATAATTGATATGAACAAACAGTCTCCTACGAGATAGCATTTTCAAAGGCTATTTATAGTCAAGGCAGTTTGTTAGAAAATAAGCAATCTCAGCTCATTCGTATATATTATATCACAGATTTTTCATTTTTAAGGGGTGAGGTCATTAAAGGGGGTAAGTTTCCCTGAAATATAATGGAATCATCGAATGCTTACATTATTCTAAAATCTATCCGATCCAGCCTACCTGGAGGATCGGTCCAACATTAACAAAACTTGATGGAAGAATTCTTATGGGTCAAATTTTAATGGGTTGACTCATTTTAGGAATTCATTAAAAAATCAGTTCTCCTGGTTTATAGCCAAATGGTAGGGCTTCTTCCGTTACAAAGGTGAACTTATCATCGCGCAAAATCGGCAGGAACGCTTCATAGGGAATGACTGAGAATTCCAGACCATAACTGGCTGCTCCAAACCACTTGCCTTCTTTGGCCGTCAAATTTAAATCTCTGGCAAATTTAGTGAAATTGGAACAATCATGAACTACTAAATCCCAGTTTTCTTCATCTGCTATTTTCATAAATTTCAACGTCAGTTCTCGGCTCCAAGTGGGAGAAATATAACCATGGCGGGAGATGTACATATTCTCACCAAAGTAGTTGTCAATGTTATTGTCATTTAAATGGAGTTCCGCACAGTTAATAAAATCAAGTCCAGTGTCAAAAATCGCTTGTTTTTTCGCAAAGAACGTTTCAAAAAATTCTGGAGTCATCGGTGTTTCGATTCCCACGTTGTTGATGTATTTTTTGGCAATTTTGATGTTCTCAATTACTCCATCAGCACAGTTGGATGCCCCTAAATTAAAGCGTAATTCATCAAGGCCCGCTTCACCTAAGGCTTTTAACTGTTCTTCGGTTGCTAAGACGCCGTTGGTATATAAATGTTGATAGATCTTAGCTGCTTTGAATTTTCGAATCACCGGATAGTATTTTTCGATTTCCATAAAAGGTTCTAAATAAACATAGGAAATGCCGGTGGGTTTTTTATGGATTGACAGCAGCAAATCGATGTCTTTCTCGTAAAATTTTGTCCCGCCGATCTCCCACATGCATTCGCCAACGGGAGCGATATCATTTAGTTCACCATAGTTATAACAAAACTTACAATCCAGGTTGCACGTATTGGTTTTGCGGATGGCACTTAAGCCTGATCCCAGTAGACAGGAACGGCAGCCCTTTGGGAACTTCTGGTCATCCCCGACATAGAATGTCCGGTTTTCTAATGTTTTTAACCCTTTGATCTGGGCCATTAATTCACTGTTTCTTTGATCGATGGCCTCTTCGATCTGGGCAAACGTCGCATACATTATTTCCTGCTGTTTTGCCATCATTTGCTCATCTTCGGGTAAAATTGAAAAAAATTCAAACCACGCCAATGCATCTTTCTTCGAAATTTTCATACTATACGGTCTCCTACTTGATTGGATTTGTACTGATTGCTACTTACTGTTTGGATTGGCTAGACGCTTAAACAAGCTGATTAGCCGACCTAACGACCTAACTGTTGAATTCCTTTTTATCTAAACTTGTCTATTGAATTATTCATGGCTGAATATTAAATAGCGTAACTTACCACTGTATATTATTACCATACTTTGAAGGTAAATAACACTTAAACTTAAAATATAGTATCCATTAAAGTATCCATGAAACATTGGTTTTCGACCTATTTTCGACTGGGTAAGCCTAGCTTTAATAATTTATTAATTGTTAATCCCCCATTTATATCGAATGGATCATTACAGTGCTATGATACATATTCGGCCTTGGTGTATCATTGCGTACTTTTTAAGAGTATTAATTGATGCAACGGACTGATTAACAATCGAAGCGAGCCACACCTAACCATTAGAGTGTGGTATTGCCTAAGGAGGTTCACATGTTGGACGAAACACTATTTACCCTGATCGAAGCTGGAAATTATCCGGAAGCCCGAAATATCATCGTCAATATGAATGCCGTTGATATTGCAAAATTCTTAGAAGAAATTGATCGGCCCAAATTACTGGTAACTTTTCGAATCCTTCCCAAGGAATTAGCTGCTAATGTCTTTCCGCATTTACCCTTTGAATTGCAGCAATATATCATTGAGTCAAGTACTGATGTTGAAATCAAATCCATTTTGGACGATTTATTTTTTGATGATGCCATCGACTTCATCGAAGAGATGCCGGCCAATGTAGTCAAAAAGATCCTGGCCAATACCAATGAAGAAACCAGGAAATTAATCAATTTATTCCTCAATTACCCGGAGGATTCAGCGGGAAGCCTGATGACCATCGAGTATGTTGATTTGGTCAAAGGCATGACTGTCTCTCAAGCCATTGCTCATATCAAAGAAACCGGGATCGACAAAGAGACCATTGAAACCTGCTATGTATTGGACCGTAATCGGATCTTAGTCGGTTATACGACGCTTCGAAAATTGATTTTAAGTCATGAATCAGACATCATCAACAATATTATGGTCTCTGACGTTATTTCGCTTAGCACTCATGATGACCAGGAAGAAGTTGCCCAGTTATTCAAAAAATATGATTATTTGGTTATGCCCGTGGTTGACAGTGAACACCGCTTAGTCGGTATTGTCACCATCGATGATGTCATTGACGTCATCGATCAAGAAAACACCGAGGATCTTCAGAAGATGGCGGCCATGCACCCCTCCGAAAAAGAATACCTCAAAACCGATGCCCTGACACTGGCGAAACATCGGTTTCCCTGGCTGTTGATCTTAATGATTTCGGCTGCTTTTACAGGCGGCATCATTCGGCAATACGAAAACGCGCTGCAGTCTGTTATGGTCCTGGCTTCTTTTATACCGATGTTGATGGATACGGGCGGAAACTCCGGCTCCCAGTCCTCTACCCTAGTGATTCGCGGCATGGCTTTGGGCGAGATCCAGTTAAGTGATGCGTTAAAAGTACTTTGGAAGGAACTCCAAGTCAGTTTCTTAGTAGGCTCTTCCCTAGCCATTGTTAACTTCATTCGCATCTATTTATTAGAGAAAGTGGATTTACGAATATCCATCACCGTCTGCCTGACTTTATTTTTCACTGTGATACTGGCTAAAGTCGTTGGGGGAATCCTCCCTCTTGCCGCTAAAAAATTAAAACTGGATCCGGCCATAATGGCAAGTCCCATCATTACAACCATCGTTGATGCAGTTGCTTTAATGCTCTATTTTACCATCGCCACCAATTTATTGAATATTCATTAAATCCAGACTCTTATTCCGACAGCTCAAATCGCAACGAAAAAAAGCCGATGCTCATTCCGTTCTACGGACAAGCACCGGCTTTGTCTTTTTGAAAGATTCATTTAAGTGTTCTTTCAAATAAATTTAATTTTCGTGGATCCTGACCTCGCTATTCAATTTTTGCGGATCCTAACTTCGATGTTTGATTGTTACTGATCTTAATCTCAGGGGCTTATTATCCGGGGTGGTATTTCCGGTCTTTGGTTAAGTCGGTTCCATTTAGTTTTTTAGCTTTGGGTCGATAGAAATAATATTTGCCAATTTCAGTTGCCACCATATAAAGAGCGGCTACACCAAGCAAGGATAATAGAAGGTTTAAAGAGATTGGTTCAATATTCAAAATACCCTTTAGCGGCAGATACGGCAAGATCAATGTGATTACACCTGCCCCTATGGTGGAGTATAGCAATAAGGGGGCCGGTTTACTCTTAAAGAACGGCTTTTGAGTCCGCATGACGAGTAAAACCATTAATTCGGTAATGATCGAGAGGATAAACCAACTGCTTTGAAAGAGTGTCTCATCGGCTTTGAAACCGATCAATAAGACGGCAAATGCTAGATAGTCAAACACTGAGCTGATCAAACCAAACACGATCATAAAGTTTTGGATCGACTTAATATCCCAGCGCCTTGGTTTGTCCAGCATTTCCGGATCGACCCAGTCACTGGCAATGGTCATGGCCGGAAAATCGCTGATGAAATTCGTTAAGAGGATCTGTTTGGGCAAAAGCGGCAAGAACGGCATAAACAGTGAGGCACCGGCCATACTGAACATATTGCCGAAGTTGGCGCTGGTTGTAATGTAGATATACTTGAGCGTATTGGCAAAAGTTGTTCGACCTAGCTCAACGCCGCGCTTCAGCACCGTCAAGTTTTTCTCCATAAGGACAAAGTCAGCCGATTCTTTAGCCACATCCACCGCCGTATTAACGGAGATGCCGACATCGGCCGCATGGAGTGCTGAGGCATCATTGATCCCATCTCCCATGTAGCCTACCACATGATTCTTCTTCTTTAATGCCAAGATGATCCGCTCTTTTTGATTGGGGTCCACTTCAGCAAACAGGTTGGTGGACTCAATGACATTCCAAAGCGATTCATCACTTAGTTTAAATAGCTCGGCGCCGGTCAAGGCATGATCAACCTTCAACCCGACGGCATTGGCAATGTGCATTGCGACGAGTTTATTGTCGCCTGTAATGATCCGCAATTCGATCCCCAAGCGCTGGAGCTCGGCAATGGTTTGTATGACATCTTCTTTGGGCGGATCAAAGAAGAGCAAGAATCCTTTGAAGGTCATGCCTTGTTCATCCGCCACCGAATACTCATCTTGCATTTTAAGGGGCAAGGTTTTCTCAGCGACTCCCAGTACCCGGAACCCTTGATTGCTCCAAGCGGAAAAGCGATCATTGATTTTCTTTAACTGAGCGTCATCCATTGGGCTGACCTTTTGGTCGATTTCGATTTGATTGCTGATCTCCAAAATGCCGCTTAGGGCCCCTGATACGATCAAAATGGCCTCTTGATCTTGTTGAGCGATCAACCCGATCCGTTTGCGCGTAAAATCATAAGAGTTTTCACCCAGTTTTGTGACGTTGACCAGATCAATTTCTTTAAAACCTAAAATCGCCTGATTGAGGGGATTTATTAGGCCGGTCTGCAGCTTGGCATTTAAATAAGCCAGCCGGAATACTTCATCCGATGCCTCGCCGTTGACATTGACAGCATTATCCAGCTTTACAACTCCTTCAGTCAGGGTACCGGTTTTATCCGTACATAAAACATCCATGCTGCCAAAGTTCTCAATGGCATTGAGCCGACGGACAATGACCCCTTCTTTTCCCATGGCGCGGGATCCCTTAGCCAAAACGATGTTGATGATTGCCGGCAATAGTTGGGGCGTGATCCCAACGGCCAAGGCCACTGAGAAGAGCAAGGAATCGATGGCCGGCTTTTGATAGAACACATTGATGGCAAACACGATCAAGGTCAAAATCAACATGATTTGGGTCAGTAAATATCCAAAATGACGAACCCCGCGCTCAAATTCTGTTTCCGGCGGGCGCAGCGTCAGATTTTTTGCAATTTGTCCAAACTGCGTACTGATCCCCGTGGTTGTGATTAAGACCTTGGCACTTCCGCCGGATACATTGGTTCCCATATAAACGCAATTGCTGCGCTGCGCCAAGCTGGCGTCAGGCAAAACTGCTTCCGTTTTCTTTTCCACCGGAAACGCTTCCCCGGTCAGAATGGATTGATTGACATAAAAATCATCACTTTCTAAGATCAACCCATCAGCCGGAATCAAGCTGCCGGTTGATAATTTCACCACGTCCCCCGGTACGATCCCTGTGGCCGGAATCTCCACCTCTTTGCCATCGCGCAGCACCACGGATTTGATCTGGACTTTAGACCGAAGTTCCTCGATGGCATTGCTGGCACTATATTCCTGAATAAAGCTCAGCACTGAACTTACCAGAACAATGGCTAAAATGATCAAGGAGTCCAGTAGATCGCCGGTGGCTGCTGAAATTGCAGTTGCACCGATCAATATAATGATGATGGGGTTTTTAAACTGTTCCAAGAATAGCAGCATGGGTCCAATATTTTCTCTGGTTCGAATGGTGTTTTCGCCAAACTCCTGGCGCCGGGTTTGACTTTCGGCTTGACTCAATCCGTCAACGGATGTTTTGTAATTCTCAACTACTGCCGGCACTGGCAAGCTCCAGTATTTTATAGCATCTGGTTTAATCATGAATAATCACTTTCCCTTTTTCGAAATTCATCTGAGGTTTGATTCGACTACGATAAGGTTCGTTCGATTGATTTTTAGATCTTTCGTTGCATTATTTGATGAAGAGTGATCCACTGCATAATTGGGTGAATAGTTTTTAATGGCTAACGAATTGATGAGTTTTTTGTTGAAAAGTCTCTGCCCAAAACCGGTCTAGTAGTTCGGTTGGCTTAACACGCATTGTGGTCAATTTCGGTCCGGTCAGTAAATAAATATTAGCTTTGCTCCATCCGGTTTATCCCCCCCATCGGGTTTAGGCAAGCTGGATCCAATCCTGCTGGTTTGATCCATCGTCTGATTATTTTATAAAAAAAGTCAGTCAGAAATGCCGCATCCATGGTATCCATTCTTTCTGTTTTAGTTGATCTCGTCACTTCAGATTATACCACTTAAGGTACTGTGTTTAGTGGGTTTTGGGTAGTCCCATATCGGTGTTTTGGTTAAATCCAACCCAGTCCCCTTCCTGGATGTTGATCTCCTTTGCCCCTTGGCGGCCTTCTCATTTTGACCAAGGTGTGCCCCTTAGGATGGGACACTGAGTATTATTTTCAGCCGGTGTATTTTAAGTCGGACATTATTAGCGGTACTTCCTTAAAATTGTCTTCACTAAAAAATCTTAACTAAACCTAAAAAATTTGTTGCAATTTTAATCTATAAGGTCTAATCTATAAACAGCTTAACGATTAAGGTTTAAACCTTAAATCAAAATTTATGGAAGAGGAGAAAAATGGATAAAAATTTAAAAGAAGATTACATACAATGCCTGTTCCGATTTAAAAAGTCTGGATTTGGGTTCCCCAAGAGTTCTGAATTGAATATGAAAGAACTGTTTGTCATGGCTGGTCTCACTAATAATATTTATGGAGTGGATACCAGTGTGGATCTATCTGAAGTACAAAGTCATACCCATATTACGAAAGCCGCCATTTCCCAGATGTTTAGTTCCTTGGAAAAACGTGGGTATGTGATCCGCGAAACCGACAAAACCAATCGACGGAAGATCACCGTCGTCCTAACCCCCGAAGGCGAAGCCGTCTTAAAGCGTGCCAAGGAAGAGACCGAGGTATCGCTGGATGAAATGCTCCTGCGCCTGGGGACGGAAAATGCAAAACAATTGATCACGCTGATCACTCAGCTCTCAGATATTGCCGATGAGATTAATCAAGAACGGCAGATGAAACAGGAACAGGAGGACTCTTCCCATGGGAAAGCTTAAAGGCTATTTAAAACCATTTCTAGGCGGTTTGATCGTAACGGTCATGTTATTATTCGTCCAGGCGTTCAGCGACTTGAATTTACCAAATTATATGTCGGAAATTGTTAATGTCGGAATTCAGCAAAATGGTGTGGAACATGCCGCACCGGATGCCATCAGTACTCAAGGCTTTGAGCTCGTCTCAACCTTTTTGACGGATTCTGAAAAACTCATCCTGTCAGATAACTACGCGCTGGTATCCCCCACTGATTCCAATGGGGCCGGAAAAACCTACCAAAGTATCTATCCAAATGCCCAACCGACCTTCTATGCCAAGAAAAGCCTAGATGAGGCCGCCACCGTTCAGTTGGATAAGCTCTTTGGAATCGCCACCACGACCTTTATCAATGTCATGCAGGAGTCATCTCCCCCCGCCGGCACCACCGGCCAAACCGGAGCCCCGTCCATGATGAAGGGCCTTGATCTGACTTCACTTTATAAACTGCAGCCAATGCTGACCCAAGTTCCCCAGCCGGTCATGGCTGCGGCCCATGATAAAGCTGCCTCAAACGATGCCCGGATGCTCCAGCAAAGTGGGATCCAGTTGGCAAAAGGCTTCTATCAGGAACTGGGTGCCGACTTATCTGGTATGCAGACCACTTACATTATGCGCATTGGTATTATCATGATACTCATCGCCCTAATGGGCGGTGTGGCGACGATCTTTGTCAGCTTATTGTCTTCGCGCATCGCCACTGGGGTTGCCAGAAATTTGCGCAAAGATGTGTTCAATAAGATCGAAAGCTTTTCCAATAAAGAATTTGATCAGTTTGGAGCAGCCTCCCTCATCACCCGATCCACCAATGACATCACCCAGATCCAGCAGTTTCTGCAGATCGGTATCCGGATGATCGCCTATGCACCCATCATGGGTGCCGGTGGTGTGTTCATGGCCATTCAAAAATCACCGTCCATGAGCTGGATCCTCGGTGTAGCCGTAGTTGCCGTCCTTGGTATGATCATGATTATCCTGTCCATTGCCATGCCTAAATTTAAAATAATGCAGAAACTGGTTGATAAACTCAATCTGGTTTCTCGCGAAAACTTAAGCGGACTTATGGTAATCCGAGCCTTTGGAACCCAAAAACATGAGAAAAAGCGGTTTGAAGCAGCCAATACGGATCTGACCGGCACCAACCTCTTTGTCAATCGGGTTGTGTCCGTCATGATGCCTTTAATGATGTTTATCATGAACGGTCTGGTCCTAGTGATCATTTGGGTCGGTGCTCAGCAAATTGAACAATCCGCCATGCAGGTCGGTGACATGATGGCTTATATGCAATACGCCATGCAGGTCTTGATGTCCTTCATGATGCTGTCGATGATGTTCATCTTTGTACCGCGAGCCGCTGTTTCAGCCACTCGAATTGCAGAAGTCCTGGATACTGATCTGTCCATTAAAGATCCGGTGGACCCTAAAAAGTTCATCGCCGCTGAAGCTGGTGTCTTGGCCTTTAAAAATGTTAATTTCCGGTACCACGGCGCTGAAGAAGATGCGTTATGCGACATCAGCTTCACGGCCAGACCCCGCCAAACAACCGCCATCATTGGCTCCACGGGATCAGGCAAATCCACCATTGCCAGTCTAGCCCTGCGCTTTTATGACGTCACTGCGGGCCAGATCCTATTGGATGGTGTCGATATTCGCGATGTGACCCAAGACGACTTGCGGGCCAAAATTGGATATGTTCCCCAAAAAGGAATTCTATTATCCGGCACCGTGGCGTTTAATTTGAAATATGGCAAACCCGATGCCAGCGATGAAGATATGAAAAATGCCGCCCAAGTGGCTCAGGCAACTGATTTTATCACCGCGCGACCGGAAGGTTATGAAGCCCAAATTTCCCAAAGTGGTAAGAATGTGTCCGGTGGTCAAAAACAACGGCTCTCCATTGCCCGGGCATTGGCAAAAGATCCAGAAATCCTAATTTTTGACGATAGCTTCTCAGCCCTGGATTTTAAGACCGATGTGGTCTTACGAAAAGCCCTGAAAGAGCAAGTCGGTCAAAGTACTGTAATTATTATTGCCCAACGGATCAGCAGCATTATGAATGCGGAGCAGATCATCGTTCTGGACAATGGCAAGATCGTCGGCATTGGCACGCACCAGGAACTGTTAAAAACCTGCAGCGCCTATTACGAAATTGCACTGTCCCAGCTTGGCGAAGGAGAATTAGCATGAGTGAAGTAAATAAAGAAAAACCGACAACCGCCCCCCGCAAAGGCCCGATGGGCGGCGGCCCAATGGGCGGTCCGGGAATGATGGCCGGAGAAAAAGCCAAAGATTTTAAAGGAAGCATGAAGAAACTGGTCAGTTACTTACAGGACCATAAATTGACCATTGTTTTCGTTTGGCTATTGGCAATTGCCTCCACGATCTTTACCATCTTAGGACCTAAGATCCTAGCTGGTGCTACAGATGAACTGGTCACGGGGATCATGGCTAAATTAGCCGGAACCGGCGGAATCAATTTTGATAAGATCGGCCAAGTGATCTTATTGATGGTCGGCTTATACATCCTTAGTATGATTTTCTCGTACTTGCAAGGATTTGTCATGGCCGGAGTCACCGCCAAGATCACCTACAAGATGCGCAATGAGATCAATGAGAAGATCCACCGGCTGCCGTTGGGTTATTATGATAAAACAACCCAAGGTGATGTCCTTTCTCGGATCACCAATGATGTTGATACCATCAGCCAGACCCTCAATCAAAGTTTGACCCAAATCGTCACCTCAGTGACCTCGTTGATCGGGATCATCATTATGATGCTGACCATCAGCTGGCAGATGACGTTAGCTGCCATTGTTGCATTGCCTATATCCTTGGGTGTTGTCATGCTGGTGGTTTCAAAATCCCAAAAGTACTTCAAGATCCAACAAACATCCTTGGGACAAGTCAACGGTCATGTGGAAGAAATGCTGGGCAGCCACATCGTGGTAAAAGCCTTTAGCGGTGAAGCCGAATCCTCAAAAACTTTTGCCGCCTATAATGATGCCTTGTATCAATCAGCCTGGAAAGCCAACTTCTTATCCGGTCTGATGATGCCCATCATGGGATTTATCGGCAATTTAGAATATGTCGTCATTTGTATCCTCGGCGCCTATTTTGCCGCCAATGGAACCTTGACCATTGGTGGAATCCAGGCATTCATCCAATATACCCGTCAATTCAATCAACCCATTGCTCAAGTGGCTCAGATTTCCAACGTTCTGCAGCAAACTGCCGCTGCCTCTGAGCGGGTCTTCGAGTTCTTAGGAGAAGTTGAAGAAATTGATGATGCACCGGATGCTCTGTCAATTAATCAGAGCAGTGCACCTGATACAAAAACTAACATCCACATCAATGGCACCGTGGAATTTGACCATGTCAAATTCGGCTACGATCCAAATGAACTCATCATTCATGACTTCAATGCCCGGATCCAACCAGGCCAAAAAGTGGCGATTGTCGGTCCCACCGGAGCCGGAAAAACTACCATTGTGAAACTTCTGATGCGGTTCTATGATGTGACGGGTGGTTCCATCAAAATCGACGGCCATGATATCAAGCAATTCAAACGGGATGAACTGCACTCCCTCTATGGAATGGTCCTCCAGGACACCTGGCTGTTCAACGGCACCATTTCTGATAACATTCGCTATGGTAAACTCGACGCCAAAGAAGAAGATATCGTCGCTGCCGGTAAGGCTGCCCAGGTCGATCACTTTATCCGCACCCTACCCGATGGCTATAATATGATCCTCAATGAGGAATCTGACAATATCTCCCAAGGCCAAAAACAATTGTTGACCATCGCCCGGGCGATCCTGGCAGATCCAGAAATTCTGATCTTAGACGAAGCCACCAGCTCCGTTGATACCAGAACTGAGGTCTTGATCCAAAAAGCCATGGATAACCTCATGCATGGTCGTACCAGTTTCATCATTGCCCACCGCCTGTCTACCATCCGCAACGCTGACTTAATTTTAGTTATGCGCGACGGTGACATTGTCGAACAAGGCACCCACGATGAACTGATCCAGAAAAATGGTTTCTACGCAGACCTCTACAACAGTCAGTTTGAATCGGCCAGTGCCTAACATCACCCACCGTTATTCAAACCAAATATACTAAAGCTCCAAAAATCCGGACAAGTCAGTCAAAAATCGACTTGTCCGGATTTTTTTACATTTGCGATTCAGCATTCAGCGTTCGAAACGCTTTCGGTTCTTTCTTTTGCACAAATGTTATAAATAATAATTCATGGTAAAATTAGTTTGATTTCAAATCTACTTTTGAGTTTCATCGATTCGAATCGATCATTGGATCGATCTTCAATGATCCTCATTGATCCTCATTGATCCTCAAAAATCGCCCATAAAATTTGTATTTTACTACTACTAATTAAACGAGGAGATTTCAGTATGGATGTCAACGAACTAAGGACCTTATTCCCTGTGACAAAAAAATATATTTTTCTAAATAACGCCGCTGAATCCCCCCTTAATTTATTGGTGAGACGTAATATTGATGAATACTTGGATCTTTGCCAAAATTCCCCGCAACTCAAACCCTCGATCCGAACTAAGATCCGGGCACAATTAGCCGATCTATTAGGCGGCCAGGCTGATGAATATGCACTGGTAAATAGTACCGGCATGGGCATCAGCATCGTTGCTGCAGGCTATCATTGGTCGGCCGGTGACAATGTCGTCGTCCCTTCCAATGAACACTGGAACAATAATTTTCCCTGGAAAGCCTTAAAAGAAAAAGGGGTGGAGATCCGCTTTGTAGAACCTGATGCGGACCATCGGATCGATCCGGCGGATCTAAAAGCTTTAATTGATCAAAACACGAAAATTGTCGCAATTGCTGCGGTCAGTTTTAATACCGGTTTTCGATCCGACCTTAAAAAACTAGCTGAATTGGCACATGCAGGGGGTGCCTTGTTTGTAGTTGACGGCATTCAGGGAGCCGGGGTTGTTCCCATCAATGTGGAGACCGATCAGATTGATATCTTGTGCTGTGCCGGTTTTAAATGGCTATTGGGAATGCCCGGCACCGGGTTTATGTATGTGAATAAAACAATCCAACATCTCATTTCGCCCGTATTACCCGGTATGTTTTCAGCGGAGCTTTATTCTGCCGAACTAGACTATTCTCCGGATGCTCGACGATATGAATCAGGCTCCATTGCCTACTCCCTTTATTATGGCTGGACTGCCGGTTTAGAGCTTCTAAAAGAAATTGGGATCCAACCCATCTATCAACGGATCCTCGGCCTCACTGACAAAATTATTTCCGGACTGCAAGATAGAAATATAACCATCGTGACACCGGTGGAACATCTGGCAGAACGTTCTGCCATCATTTTGTTTACAATGGGTAGCTTAGATGCCAATGAAGCTTTATTCAAAAGATTTTTAGAGAAGAATATCGTCGTGACCCTTCGCGATGGCTTAATTCGAGTTAGCCCCTCCTTTTTTAACACCGAAGCCGAAATTGAAAGTTTTTTGGCTGTCTTTGATCTGCTTTAGAAGCTATTAACCATTGCTTTAGTAACACCACTATTTACAGGCAAGTTTTAAAGCAACCTTGAATCTGCTCTCGACAGGTTTTTTTCAAGGTTGCTTTGGACTCTGCTCTCACAGTGTAGATATATTTTTTACGACCAGATAAAACCAATAAATCCAATGGATCGAATAAATCCAATGGATCGAATAAATCCAATGGATCGAATAAATCCATTGACTCCAATGAAAATCCCATGATTCCAGTGGATCCGATGGATCCCCGTTCTTTAGTCTCTTGGCTTTGTCTTTTTAGGCTTTGGTTTAGGTGGTGGTAGCTCATCATACATGTCCTCTACCATACTGCAC
>JBAQDU010000040.1:0-18140 GCA_049294805.1 Clostridiaceae bacterium | reverse complement strand
CAGTGAAACACCTACACTTCCAGTGAGGATCAATGCTCTTCTTCAGGACTCCTGAAGAAGAGCATTGATCCTCGCGGTTTATTTATAGATCAGATCTTGATATTCTTCCGTTTTCTCCATTTGGACTTTTGCAAAAGGGCATAATGGCATGATCTTGATATCCTGGACTCTTGCCCAATCCGTCAACTCTTTTAACAGTTTTTTTCCAACTCCCTGGCCTGACATCTCAATCGGGACGTTTGTATGGTCTATGATTATGAGCTTATCACTCGATACCACATAACTCATTTCTGCCAGTGGCTTATTTTCCAATTCACCAATATAAAAACTTTTCGAACCATGTTTTATTTCCATTATTTTTCCTCCTAAATTCATACTATTAATAGTTCGAACAAACTGTTTGAATGTTCTGATCAATGTGTGATGTTTATATTGATTCAAAGATCTGATTCCATGGTATCATGTTGCCTTTTGGACTTTTGGGTATGGTAAATTATTTCATAATCTGTCGTTGAATCATCGCTTGGAGGATTACTGCTAAATGCGGTGCACAAAGGCATTCACGCCTTAATCACAGGAACGGAAGGAACCTTTAATTTTCTCACCCTCATCATTTAGATGTTGAAAATTAATTCTTTTAGAACCATTCTAAAACATCGTCCCCTTTTAGCGAAATTTTTATTTATATAAATAGAATTACATCAATATTTCGTTTTCAAATCGATAAATTGATTAATATTAAATACTACTATGGAAAAAAGTTCATCCCTTGGGAAAGATGTCATAATTATTGGAGAAATAGTCAGTTTAATCACAATTGCTCCATAATTTAAGTTTCTTAGTGATATAATTAACTCATCTTATGAAGGAGAACGATTACTATGACTTTACCTATTCTAATTGTTTTTGTCTACATGCTCGCGATGCTGGGTGTTGGTTTCTACACCAACAAGTATTCCATTAAAAGTTCAACAGACTACATGCTGGCTGGTCGCCGCATGGGTGTCCTGATGATCGCAACTTCCTTATCCGCCAATAATATTGGTGGTGGATCCACTCTGGGTGTGTCCACTAGGGCGTTTGGTGCCTGGGGCTTAAGTGCTGCTTGGTATGTTATCGCTGCTTCTGTCGCCATGATTCCTCTCGCCTATTTCGCTCCAAAAATCAGACAAACAATGGCCATTACCATTCCTGAAGTAGTCAATCGCCGTTTTGGTGATGCTGCAGGTACTCTCACCGCAATATTAAATATCCTAGCCTTATTCTTCTTGACCTCATCCCAAGTTTTGGCCTCTGGTACTGTTGTCAGTGTTCTGACCGGCATTCCGCTTAATGTCAGCATTCTGATTTCCGGAATAGTTATTATTGTTTATACTACCATGGGTGGTATGATAGCTGACCAAATATCCGATTTGGTTCAATTCTTTATTATCTTGTTTGGCCTAGCCATTGCATTGCCCTTCATCATTAATGGAGCCGGTGGTTGGCAGGCAATTTCTGACAAATTGCCACCTGTTCAGCTGGATTTCTTTAAGATCGGCTGGATCACTATTCTCGGACTGGTCTTCAACTACTTCTGTACCTTCTTGTCAGGTCCAGAAATGGTTTCTCGTTTCTCCTCTGCTAAAGATGAGAAAACAGCTCAGATGGCATCGGTCCTGTCTGCTGTCTTGATGACGCTAATGGCCTTTATTCCCACCATCATCGGTTTGATCGCTTTGGCCATGAACCCTCAGCTGGATGGAGGAAAAGGTACTTCCGCTTTAATGTATGCGACTCAGACCTATGCCCCTTCTTGGGTAACCGGCATCATTGCCGCTGCCATCGTCGCAGCCACCATGTCCAGTGCTGATTCAAATCTGTTGTGCGCATCCACCATGGTGATCCGGGATATTTATATGAAGTATTTCAATCCAACCCTGGAAGATGGCAAAATAATCTATTTTACCAGAGTCAGTAATATCTTGATCTGTATTATCAGTATGGGTATTGCACTGTTTAAGATCAATATCGTGACTTTAAATCTGTTTGCCTTTGCGCTACGAAGTGCCGGACCGTTTGCTGCCTATGCATTTGGTTTAACGGTACCCAAGGCGTCCAAGCATTCCGGTTTGGTTTCGATCATTGTTGGTTCCGTTGCTGTCATTTACTGGCAAATTGCAAATTCCACACATCCGGTTCTGCCCATTGTATTTGGATGCTTTATGGGTTCGTTGGCATTCTTCGTGACAACCTTTATTGAGAAGAATAACATTGCCCCTTCTGCCTATGCCAATACTGACAAAGAATAACCAACACTGATTCCATTGAATATCTTTTTTTCAAAAGTAGTGTTCCAAAGCCAAATTCCATTCAAATTTACTTCCAAACAAAAGTAGCTGCCAGTTTTGAGTGTACAAACTCAAAACTGGCAGCTGCTATTTGATTTCAACAAACCCATCTCATTTAAGAGATCCTATCCGGTTGAGGATGCCCAAACAAAATTATTGATTAAGCCTAAAGAGGCATCACTGTTTTTCCAAACTCTTGGTTAATGATCTGGCCCATGGCGTTATAGATTGCAGAGAGTCCACAGACGATCCCCACATAGCCGGCAATCATATGAACCATCGCAGAACCGGTGAAGTTAGCCACCGCTAATAATAGGAACAAGATTGTCAAGGTACCAAAAACGACCTGTGTCGCCCGATTGTGGCGAAGGGTACCAATGAACATAAACCCAGTAAAAACGAACCACAGCAACAGATAAAACCCCATACTGACTGGATCGGCCGGCTTAATGGACGCAAATGGATTAATCCAGATCAGGATCAATGACCACCAGAAAAAGCCATAGGCAGTAAACGCCGTTGCTCCAAATGTATTATTCTTGTTGAATTCCATGACCCCGGCAATGATTTGAGCCGCTCCGCCCAGGGCAAAACCCATGGCAACGATAACGATGGATAAGGGGATGATTTCAGCATTATGTAGATTAAGCAAAACAGTGGTCATACCAAATCCAAGGAGGCCTAGCGGGGACGGATTGGCAATGGATGATTGTGTTGTAGGTGAAGACATATTGAAAATTCCTTTCGTTAATAAGTTATTTATATGAGCTTCGATAGTATAACATTTATCAAAGGACTAATCAACCAGAATATTAACAAATTGAAAACAAACTATAATGAAAGAGTTACATGATCACGAGATTAATTATGACATCCATGACTTCCTCCAAAGTTTTGATCATTTCATTTACGAACCCCATTTTCTCTTACAACTTCGGTATAATTACTTTCTGGTGGCCAATCTTTTAAAGAATAGGTGTTAGTTTACAGACAATGAGACCAAGCTCGACCATGTTCGCGGGCAAATAATTTTGATATTCAAACCACAATGCATTATAATGATTTTGTCCTATCTATTAATATACAAGGAGACTGATTATCATAGGAAAATTAAAAGAATTAAGATTAGGTGACTTGGTCGCCAGGGTCCCAATTGTGCAGGGAGCCATGGGGATCGGTGTATCCTTGTCAGGACTTGCAGCTGCAGTAGCCAATGCCGGTGGGATTGGGGTTATTTCAGGGGTCCAGACGGGATTCAGAGAACCTGATTTTGTTAAAAATAATCTTGAAGCAAATAAACGAGCCATGATCGCACAGATTAAACGGGCCCGGGAACTAACGGACGGGATCATTGGGATCAATGTCCTGGCGGCGATGAACAATTATAAAGAATTGGTCATGACGGCCATTGCCCAGGGAATTGACATTGTCGTAACTGGCGCCGGCCTGCCTTTGGAATTACCGGAACTCGTAAAAGGAACCAAGACTAAAATTGCACCCATTGTGTCCTCAGGGAAAGCCGCTGCCGTGATCTCTAAAGTTTACGACAAAAAGTTTTCAAGAACTGCCGATATGTTCATAGTCGAAGGCCCGGAAGCCGGCGGCCACCTTGGCTTTAAAAAAGAGGATCTGGAATCCGGGAATTTTAAACCGCTGACGGAACTGGTTACCGAAGTATTGGAGGCCATCAAACCTTTTGAAGAAAAATATAACATTAAAATACCGGTCATTGCCGCCGGGGGGGTTTTTACCGGCCAGGATATCGCCCAGTACTTAAATCTCGGTGCATCCGGTGTTCAAATGGCCACTCGGTTTGTTGGCACGGAAGAATGTGACGCAGACATCAATTTCAAAATGGCCTACCTCAATGCGACCAAGGAAGATATCCGACTCATTACAAGTCCCGTCGGAATGCCTGGTCGAGCCATTAATAATAGCTTTGCCAAACGGCTCGATGAAGGCAATATCAAGGTGACCCGCTGCTACAACTGCCTGATCCCCTGTGACCCCAGAACAACTCCCTACTGTATCTCAGATGCACTGATGAGTTCTGTTCAAGGCGGTGACGGACTTGTATTTGCCGGTAGCAATGCCTATCGCATCAATAAGATCATCAAGGTCCAAGAGCTCATCGACGAACTGGTCCATGAAGCCGAACATTTTGTGAAGTAAATCCAATAATATAACAAGCTCTACCAAACGAGGATTTTCAAAACCTTTCGTTGGGTAGAGCTTGTTTTTTAATGTTTTTTTTAGGCATATTAGAGCTTCTTTTTAATATTTGTGTACTCTGGTTCATGGTCTGCAACGACTAACTCTGCTCGGGTCATCTGCCTTGGTTTAGATTTTTCAGTTCGAGTTAACGGCCAATCTCTAATGATTAGCTTCCAATGGAATTACTGTAAATCTATTTCGGTACAGTTGAATGGCTGCTAATCCAATCAAAACGACCATACCAACCAATGCCACCGTAGGAAGCAATTTGTATTCTCCCTTAAACCCTAAAGGCGAATTCAAAAATTGATTGATTCCTAAGAATGCCCAGGCAATGGGCAATGGGAACGCTGCATTGCGTAGTTTTAAATTGACCAGGAATATCAGCCCCACTGCAACAATGATCATAATGATTCCCCAGGTCTCCGGGGATTGTCCAAACCCGTTCCATTTGGCCTGCACCAATGCTGCTGCTGCATTAACAACTGTGGCAATGAATAACCAGCCGGTGTAGAGTCCAAATGTCAGGGGCAGCAGAAACCGACGACTTGTCTGCAGGTCTAACAGTTTCAGGGAAATTAAGGATAAGGTGATGACAAAGGCTAAAATTAAAACAGTGGAAATCGCTATTTGCAGGAATGAGAAAGTAATGATCCAACCCATATTCAAGATACAGGAGATTCGAAATAACCCCGTGATCTCATCGACAGCCCGTTGGTAGTAACCATCCTTCTTTTGAATGATCATCACCGCAATGGAAATGATCAGCAACGTGTAGATCACACTCCAGATACTAAATGTGGATGGGCTGGGTGTGATCAACGTAACATATCGATCCGAAATATCTTTTTGAGACAGTCCGTTGATAAACCCAAATGCGCCCAGGGCGTTTACCCCCAAAGTTGCGACTAGAAAAAGTGCGTTGATCCAAGCTTTTTTATTGGTCTCCATAATAATCCTCCTGCGTATTTAATAAAAGTAAGTCCTTTTTCACTGAGAATAATTCAATCATTGCAACCAAATTCATATTTTTGTAACCAAATTCTTATTTTTGTAATGATTCTATTTCATAGTCCCATCATAGTCTATATTAGTGGTAATGAGCTTTTCGTTACTTTTATTTAATAATTCGTTAAATACTATTTATAAATAGTTCATCCGACAAATTCATTTGATAATCCAAGCAATCATTGGATGATCAATGGATGGATCCACTGAAACCTTGGATCAATCCTTTAGAATGAAGAGCAAGAAGAAGCTGAAGAGCAAGAAGAGAACACAAGAGTCTTGGGTTATCTAAATCAAAACAGGCAGTATTCAAATGAACACTGCCTGTCTTGATTTAGATGAATTGAATATTATTCGTTTCTTAGCTTTTCTTTGCCACTTTATATATGAAGGATCCTGCGATGATCGCCACAATCGGCATTAGCGGGTAGGAATAGCGCGACATGGTGTAATAGGGTAAATACATTAAGTTCGTAAACAAAACCGTGAACAGCAAATAGAGGAAGCCTTTGTTCTTGGACTTTAACCCGAAAAAGACTCCAAATAAGCTCAGTAACAAAACACCAATGTGGCCGACTACTCCTTTAAACAGCGAGACTCCAAACATTTCTTTCCAGTAAAAGGGGGCTTGCCAGAATAACTTTGACTTCCCTATGGTATACCAGGAAAGATACTTAATAGGTTCTTGGGGCACATAGGTTTTAAGCCGATCCAGTCCGATGGCCATTTCGATTTGATTGTTCTTTATGGCATCGTTGCCCAGTTCAGGGAAGACATAGTTTTGAGTTTGATCATAATTTATATAGGTTCCTTGTAAAAACGGATTTCCCGTTGAGAGTGTCAGCGGAATAAACCGATGGAAGACCCGGTAATTTCGGATCCACCACGGTGCCATGACAAGAGCAAACACCAGGGTCGTTACCACCGTATATTTTACCATCTCTTTAAAAGTGTACTTATGGATAAACCACATAATTAAGATCACCGCCGGAAAGGCGGCCACCGTCGGCCTAACTAAACAAGCCAAACCCCATACCACTCCACCGATCAGATAGTAAGATAGTTTCTTTTCCTGGATGGCCAGGATGCATAAATAGACTAAGAGCAAGAATAGGAATTTAAAGATCACCTCGGTTAAAATCATGGTGACTGCATAATACTCAGCAATGTAAAAAAGATTGATGACACAGGCAATGATCGCCACGCGGCTGTTAAAGATTCGTCTACCCAGTAGGAAAATCAAATACATGGACATCCCCTGAAGCACCGCCTGAAACACTCGAAATGCAGTAATTCCGCCAAATTGCCCAAATAGTTTAACAAAGAAGGCCAAGGTAGCTGTCAGTCCCGGCATAATAAAGACGGTCGGCTGCCCTACCCAGTGGTAAATAAAACCCCCGCCATTTGCCAGTTCCCAGGCACTTCGGATGTATTTCACGTCATCATTGTCAAACAGTTCAAAACTGCCTAAATAATTTGCATTGCCATAGTTTATGGCTGAATACAGATTAACCATAAAAAATACGGCGATCAAGCCGATGAGGATGATCTTCGTTTGTTTTGTTTCTTTTGTAATACTGAACATATCGTCTCCTACTTGATTGCTACAAAGTACGCCCCTACCATGATCAACCCGATTCCGGCCCACCGCGTCAGAGGAATATTTTCTTTAAAAAGGAAGACCGCAATCATTGCGGCAATAACATAACTAAGACTTTGCAATGGGTAGACCAGAGAAAGGTCCGATTTGGACAGAATATATAGCCAAACTACCGTAGCCACTGCATAAATGATCAGGCCTCCTCCAATATAGGGATTCAAGAACATCTTAACCAGTGAAACCGGATCCAGTTTAAATTCGATCCCGGCCAGGCCTATTTTCCAAAGGGTTTGGCCTAAGACCAACAAAAGGATATTGATGAACAATAACGCATAAATCATCTAGTCGGTCTCCTTATCAAGGCAGCTCTTTAAGATTCCAACTTCCTGGATCAACACTGTAATTTTATCCTGCATTTTAGAGATTACTACGGTTAAATAGAACAAGATCCCAAAAATAAACACGATGCCGGTCACAAACAAAAACGCCGGTGCATAGGCAATATTAACCAGCTCTGCGATCCATTCGATCAAATCTTTATTTAATGACAATACAATAAATAGAACACTGATCGAGCTCCAAAAAATACTATATTTGAAATCAATGGCTCTGGATTTTACAAAATATAATGTTACCAATAAAAACAGGAGTGACAGTATGAAAGAATACATATAGGGATTCATTGTTTACACCTTCCTTCCTACGCTCTAAAAATTAAAGCTAAAGTTACTTTGATCATATAATAAATGGACTTCAGGGGCGTGATCGAGGATTTCCCGCCTTGGCGTTGATTCATATCGACGGAGACCTCTTTGACTGTTAAGCCTTTTTTGATGGCATAGACAATGGTCTCTACTTCAGGGTAGTCTTTGGGATAGTACGATGAAAAAAGGGCGATGGCCGCTTTGTTGGCTGCCCGATACCCGGAGGTCGTATCGTAGTACTTCGTCCCGCATAAAATTGAAACCAACTTTGAAAAGAAGTTGATGCCCAGTTGTCTCATAAAACTTGACTCATACTCCGTTTCCTTGAGGAATCTAGATCCAATGACAAGGTCCGCTTCGTTGCTTTTTATTAATGAAACAAGCTTCATTAGATCCTTTGGATCATGCTGACCATCTCCATCTACTTGGATCACCACATCGTAGTCTCTGCCATTGGCATATTTATAGCCCGTTTGGACAGCTCCGCCAATGCCTAGATTTCGGGGTAGGCTTATGACCTTTGCGCCAGCCGACTTGGCTTCTTTATAGGTATTGTCCATGGACCCATCGTCTATCACAAGGATATCGATGTCCGGGTTAAAATGCCGGATATCCTGAATCACCGCTGCGATACTTTTTTCTTCATTATAAGCTGGTATTACCGCTAAAATTTTCATTAAGCCAACACTCCTTTCGTCACACAAACTGGGTGCGAGCGAATTCTTTCAACTACTCGATTATCTAAAATCAGAGTAAAAATCATCATATACTATTTTTATTTAAAATCATAGCTTAAAAACCACTTCCGTTATTTCCAATCGGGTCTGCCCAAAAAGAATGTTCGAAAAGCAATATGCGGATCTAGGCCGATCCTTTGTTTTAAACGCAATTCATTTGATGCCGTTTGAGTAGTTAGATACCCACGACTCATGGAAATCAATATCCACATTAGATTTTACCACATAAACACTTAACCCATATTCGGGGAAAACGATGTCATAATCGCTTTCATTGAAAATTAACGCATGTTTATTTTCAATGACAAAAATCTGAAAGCCGGCCATTCCTTGCATATTGTATGGAAGTCTTCGAATTGATTCATCCCCTTTATAATAATTTATGATTCTTAAAATCCCACAATATTAAAGATCAATCATTGTCTAAAATCACGGTCTAAAATCACGGTCTAAAATTCGCCCGTTATTCAAATTTAGTCATCCTCGAATACTCGATAACTAATGTGCTTAGAATAAGGTTCCGGATCAAGCTCTTCACAAAAAATAAACAAGTGTTTGAGCTATAGAGTGCTATAATTTGAGATAGTTAAATGAGCCTCTCTCATGGCAGAGACGGCCCCTTTTTGATCAGCACCTGGCAATGAAGGGACCTAATTGCAAGGATTCCCTTCATGCAGTTTCAAGTTATATCTAATTTTAGGGAACTATGCGGGATTAACCAAAACTAAATTGATCCATTTTTAGAATAAATTATTTTTGGAGGTATTTTTATATGTCATTAATTGAATGGTTCGGTCAATTCGGACCCGTTCAGCAGGCTGGATTTGCAACATTATTCACCTGGGGAGTTACAGCCTTAGGAGCTGGCTTAGTATTCTTCTTTAAATCCATCAACAAGACCGTCCTAAACGGCATGTTGGGTTTTGCCGCCGGTGTTATGATTGCAGCCAGCTTCTGGTCTTTATTGGCACCTAGCATCGAATTGGCCACCGAGCTAGGGCAGACCCCCTATATTACGGCTGCCGGTGGATTTCTATTAGGTGGCGGCTTTTTATACCTAGTTGATAAGATCATGCCACATCTGCACATGGGGCTTGATACCAACGAAGCGGAAGGTATCAAAACTCATTGGCAAAGAAGCATTCTTTTGGTCTTGGCAATCACGCTGCATAACATCCCCGAAGGATTGGCAGTAGGTGTCGCTTTTGGCGCAGTGTCTGCTGGCATAGGCTCATCTGCTACCTTAGCTGGAGCCATTGCCTTAGCAATTGGTATCGGTCTGCAGAACTTTCCAGAAGGCGCTGCTGTTTCGATTCCCTTGCGTCGGGAAGGGTTCAGCCGAACCAAAGCTTTTTTATATGGCCAAGCCTCAGGACTAGTTGAACCCATCGCCGGTATTATTGGTGCTTATGCTGTCTTGAAGATCCAGCCCATCCTCCCCTATGCCTTGTCTTTTGCAGCCGGAGCCATGATCTACGTTGTAGTTGAAGAGCTCATCCCGGAGGCGCAACGTGAAGAAGGCGGATCCAAAACAGATATCGCCACCATTGGTGCAATGATCGGCTTTGCAGTTATGATGATTCTCGACGTAGCCTTAGGCTAAAGGCTGCCCCGATAAATTATCCGTTTAACCGCTAAATGGAACAGGACTCGGCAATTGCCGAGTCCTGTTCTTTTTGGTGTTCACCTGTTCTCTTTTCAGGATTGCTCGATTGTTCGATTGTTCGATTGGTTACATGGTTGCATGGTTGCTTGGTTACTTGCCTGCTTCTTCTTTTTCTGAATAAAAGATTGACTGCAAACCGAGAGTGGTTAAACTAACACTATTTTTCTTTTTAAGGTTAATCCATTAATCATCTGATGTCAGAGCTTTTTTTATCAATTTGAAAACGTTGGTTGAATTGCCGTAGTTCAATGTGCCAAACCGATAGATCTTCACGGATAGAGCGCCCATTAAAATTGCTGTAATAAGAAGTAATCCAAAGGACAGAAGAACTTCGATGGTTGTAACAGAGCTGATAGCGTAGCGCACAAACATGACCATAAAGGAAGTCAGCGGCCAAAATGATGCAATATTGATAAGCAGACTTTGGGGCAAATTCAAACTAAACATGGCGATGAAGTAGGAAATCATAATGAGCAAGGTGACCAGCGTCGTCGCAGCTGGAACATCTTCAACTTTTGTCATGAGGGCTCCCACGGCTGCAAAGATAAAGAGGAAGAGGAAATAGCCCACGAGTGAGAAGGCTAAAAATACCACTAGATTGTCCAGGGGCAGATTGAGATTGATAAAGTCCAAGATATCATTGCTGTAGTTTCCCTTATTTAGCGTAAAACCTCCAAAAATAGCTCCTGAGATGATCAAAGCCTGGAGGATCCCAATGAATCCTGATGCTAAAACTTTCCCCACCATCAAGCTTTTGGTATCACTACTCGTGATCAACAGCTCCATGGTTCGGTCACTTTTCTCTCGAGCTACATAGGTCGCAACATTGTTGCCATAGAACATGATCAACATGAACGTCATCATGATCATGATATATACGGTAGCAAAGCTTTTGCTCGAATCCTTCCCCAGTACAGTTGAGGTACTCTCAATGAGGACCGATTGCAGCTCGGACTGGACCGTTTTACCATCAAGACCTGCTTTTTCTAAGATCTGGGCTTGGCGATGAGCTCTTAGCGTCTCGTTCATCCACATTCCATAAGTACTGGTCAGGGAGCGATCCTGCACGACAAGCTCGTAGGAAGTGTGCGAAGTGACTATAAATCCAGTGTCCACTTGGTCCTGGGTGACGGCTTTCTTTAAGTCCAGCGCATTATTAAACCAGAGAACAGACTGACCCTTTAGATAATAATCCAGATCAGCTCGGGTAATATCAGGCGTATCAAGGTAAATGGCCAGACGGCCATCGGGTATGCCTCCAATTGGCAAAGCGGTCTCCCCCCTACCGAACAACGTGAGCAGAGTTGGAATGCTCGTGATCAAAAGAATCAAACTGACCATGATGGCAGTAGTGATCCTGAAGGTTTTTTTACGAAGAAGGCTTTTCAATTCAAACCAAAAGACGATTGTAAAATTCTTCATAGTTCACCCACCGTTTCAACAAAAATATCGGTTAAGTTTGGCAGATACGGTGAGAAACTGATGATGTCGATGTTCTTCGCCAAAAGCTGCTGCAGTGCAATTTGATGGTTGGTGCCCGCCGGCAAGCTCAGAATGTAACTCTGGGCATCTCGCTGAATTTCAACGAGTCCAAAGGTGTGCAGGGCGTTAGTGATTTCAGCTGACGAATTTGCCGAGGCGATCCGGATCCGGTTTTTTCCTTTTTCCCGTTTGATTTTGGTTAGGTTTCCACTCAGGATGATCTCGCCTTGATCGATGAGAGTGATCTCATCACAGAACTCTTCAACATAGTTCATCTGGTGACTGGAGAAAATCACCAACTTTTTCTGGGCGATCAAATCAAGAATGATATCTTTCAATATCATTGAATTCACCGGGTCTAGTCCACTAAACGGTTCGTCCAAAATGATGATGTCCGGATCGTTCATCAAGGTTTGAATAATCTGGATTTTCTGTTGATTTCCTTTGGACAGTGTTTCCAGATTCTTTTTTCGGTATTGGGAAAGCTGGACTCGGTCCAGCCAATACTCGACGTTCTTAAGGAGTTCCGTCTTGTCCCCGCCTCGAAGCCGGCCAAAATAGACCAGTTGATCTTCAATGGATTCCTTTGGATAAAGTCCGCGTTCTTCCGGGAGATAGCCCACTTTATGTTCACCGGGGACGAAGGGGCGCCCATCAACTAGAAATTCCCCTTTGTCTTGATGGAATACTCCCATGAGGGCGCGCAATGTCGTGGTTTTTCCGGCACCGTTTCGCCCCAGAAAACCCATGGCTTCACCACTTTGGACAGAGAAAGTGATTCCTTTTAAAATTGGTATATCAGAGAAACTTTTATGAATATTTGAGATTTGTAGTTTCAATTCTTTGCTCCTTATTGTGCTCGTTTAATCAAAGGTCATTCTAAATTCTACGTTTATAGTATACACGGTTGGCATTGTCCAAAACCACTATCTTCTAATATCCGTTCTTGCTAAAAGTTGAGGAAATCTCCTCATGTTATAAATACAGAATGAGCTGTCTAAACAGCTCATCCTTTTAAAGTATATCTGAATATTCACTACTGTTTCATTATCTTATCAGCTCTGGGTACACTTAAAAATAGAACCACCATTGATACCACAACAAAAACACCCAATAACTAATACAGTATATTGCCAATATTATTGCAATATCTGACAATATTATAGACGAAATTAACCCAGACACTACTTTACATCTTTCAAATTTTGTAATTCATTATTTGCTTCACCTCAATGAAAACTAAAAATGTGTTTAACTGTTCGACTTTTCGAACTTTAGTTTACCAGTAGGAAGGAAGACATCCTCTTTTTTTGTGACATTAATTACTCGCATAATACCCCTTGCAACACCAACAACAGAACCAACGAAAAGTCCCAAACCTACACCAATTAACAGTAATGATTTAGGTGATATTTCTAAAATTGAGGGAGTGTTATTTCCAATCCAATAACCACCGAACATACCTATAAATATAACCGAACCAATGATTTAGAAACGCTTTAAAACAGAACCAAGCATAACATCACGAATTTTCTTATCCATATTAGTAATCCCCTCCACTAAATTTAAAAATCTTGCATCCATGGCATTGATAAATATATCAATTACATCTTTAAAAGAAAGATTCTTGTTTTCCAAAATATATAAGAATTCTTCTCCATAGCGTTCTCTCCACTTTTTAGGATACAGATGAATTAGCCACTTCATATTAGACCTAACCTTTCAAATCCCAACTTGGTAACAATTTCAATTTCCTTTAATTTTTCTTGTAGATACTGTCTGCCTTCAGAAGTTATTTGATAAGGCTTTTTTCTATCTTTTGAGGGAATAGCCTCAATTAATTTTAATTTTTCCATTCGACTAATAACACCATACAAGGTCCCAGGTCCAATTTTAATGTCGTATGAATTTTCAATATCCTCCATGATTGCATAACCATGTTTGTTCCCCTCAGCTAAACTAATTAAGATAAACAAAGTTGGTTCAGAAAATCGGTCAGTTGAATTCACAGGCTTTTTGTCATCCCCTTTCTACTATTACACCAAACGTTATAACGTCTAACGCTATAACGTCTAACGTAATAGCAAACCATAAAAAAATATATGTCAATTCGTTTTGCACTTTCCACGCTATTATCCGATTTATGTTAATACAATCAATAGATTAAATTATTACTGTTCCACACGATAATCCGAATACCCATTTAAACTAAAAAATTCCTTCAACTCAGACATATGCTGAATTGAAGGAATTTAAGGTTCAAAATGAATTTATTAGACGACACTGACAAAATAAAGTTTAGATTTTACCGTTTGATTCGATCAACCTTTAGGGCTGCATTGCACCAAAGAGAACTAACCAGGCCAAAATGGATTTGGCAACCAAACTTAATATGATATAGACCTGTTCTCCGTAGATATAGTTTTTCCATTTCCCGATCTGTTTGTACTGAAGTACCATATTCACGGGGAAAGTGTTAAAGACAACAAAGTATGTACCGACAATGGCCCAGACAAACCAAGGAACCTGTTCAAAGTTTCCGTTGCCGAACATGTACAGGAGAATGGCGACCCAGGGTGCGATACCGGCAATGGAACCCCAAATGAAGGGACCCCAGTTGACATCTTCTGGTTTACGGAGAGAATTGAGCTGCTCCATGACTAGACCAAATAGATTCATTGATGCATTGACTGCGAAAATCAGGACAAGTGAGGCAATGTCATAGATTCCAAACAGAGTTGAAATCAACACGATCATGATCGATGAACTTAAAGCATATTCAAACCATCTAAACTTATTGATTCCCATTTCAAGGTCTCGAGAGTAAATTTTATTGAGGCCGTTTGGAATGGATACCATGGCATGGGCGGCTGCTGATATTAACAAGAATGAGGCGACCATAATGCCAAAGGGTAGATTGAATAACGGCTTAGAGGCGAGTTCCAATGATTTCGTCTGCTGGTTAAATGCCAGAAAGTTTTGCGTAATGGTGGGTTGGAATTCTCCAATTTTTTGAATGACCGAGGTGGCAAGGAACAACATGGCCACTCCTTGAATCAAATGTAATCCACCCATGATCTTGTTAAAATTCCTTAGTTTTTTTAATGCGTTCTCTTGCATAATGGTTCTCTCCTTTTTAATTTGGATTAGGTTTGGTTTAATTTCATAGTCTTTGACTTCATGGTTCCTTTTTACTTTCAGGTTCCTTTTACTTCGACTTTAAGCATTTTAACTTTCAGTGTTTTGATTTCAGGGTGTTTTCTAGTTTCAATGTTTTTATTGGTTATTGTGTTTCATTGACTCTTCTTATTGCCTTCATCATATGACTAAACTTCACGGTATGCAATATATAATTCTACATAATGTCATAAAATCACTTTATGTGGTATTTGTGATTTAACTCAAGTCGAACCAACCTATTTTTCAATCTGACCCCATGATTTTCCTAAATTTAAAGAGCTATATAATTTAGAAAAAGCCTCTCAGGAAGTACCTGAAAGGCTTTTTCTAAATTATGGATCAATGGGGATTTAATTGACTATAGTTCTTCCCTTGAATTTAGGCTTTTCGTAGTTTACCAGCCATATTGCAAGTTACGATCTCACCAGCTACTTTAATGGCTTCTTCAGTTGTTGCAAAGAATACTTTATGGCCAACTTTGTTGCTGAACCCGCTTTTATTCAATAGTTTTTGAGGCTGGTTATTTACTTGGGCATACAAGATCTTTATCTTTTGTTTTCTACAGCGTTTTTCTATTTGGCTAAGTGCATTCAACGCAGAGGCATCCATGCTGTGGACATTATCCATTCTTAATATCAGCACCTCTGTCGTACTGCGCAGTTCATTGAGCATATCCAAAAATGTATTAACGACGCCAAAGAATAGCGGACCGTTGATTTCGTAGATGGCGATTTTTTGATCAAATTGGGCGCTTAAGCCTGAAATTGCTTGCTCATCATCTTCATCTTCTTCGATCAACTGGGCTGTTTCATGACTGACATTTTCAATCAGCTTATTGTCTGACATCCTTCGAACAAATAAAAACATAGCTATGACCATTCCCACTTCGATGGCGATCACTAAGTCGAATAAGACGGTTAAGAAAAAAGTAACAAGTAAGATCGTCGAATCACTTTTCGTTGAATTTAAGATCCCTCGAAAGGAGCGCCATTCGCTCATATTGTAAGCTACGACCACTAAAATCGCAGCTAGGGTCGTCATGGGGATCATTTTTGCAAGGGGCATAAAAATTAACATGATCAACAATAAGGTGATGGCATGAACGATCCCGGCGATCGGGGTGCGTCCGCCGTTTTTAACATTGGCAGCTGTACGCGCAATGGCTCCGGTGACCGGAATCCCACCGAACAATGCCGAAGCAATATTGGCGATGCCTCCGGCAATGAGTTCCATATTGGAATTGTGTTTCTTACCGATCATTCCATCAGCAACCACTGCCGATAGCAACGATTCGATACTGGCCAGGAACGCGATGGTCATGGCTGGTCGGATCAACCGTTGGATCACTGGTAATGAAATCTTGATTGTTGAGAAATCCACCAGTTTAATGGTGTTTGGAATGTCACCAAATCGACTGCCGATGGTATCTACCGGAATTTTAAATATTTGAACAACGGCTGTGACTAGGACCAACGCAATCAAGGATCCGGGGATCATTTTATTGACTTTGGGCCACAGTATGATGATGGCCAATGATACCAATCCCACTCCCAGTGTTGCCAAGTCGATGGTATTAAAATGAGTCAGGTAGGCTCCCCACTTTTCGACAAATTCTGAAGGCACTACGTCCATGGACAATCCCATAAAATCTTTAATTTGAGTTGACAGTAATACCACGGCGATACCACCGGTAAAGCCCGTCGTGATGGGATAAGGTATGAACTTGATGACACTGCCCAAGCGCATGACTCCCATGATCACCATAAAAATACCGGCCATAATGGTAGAGATCATCAATCCATCCAGGCCGTATTCGGCTATAATGCCAAAGATTATTACGACAAAGGCTCCCGTTGGCCCTCCGATCTGAACTCGGCTGCCACCCAAAAATGAAATTAAAAAACCGCCAATAATGGCTGTGATCAGTCCCTTTTCGGGGGTAACGCCTGATGCAATGGCTAAAGCGACCGAAAGGGGAAGGGCAATAACTGCAACTATGATTCCGGCTATGATGTCATTTTTTAACTGTTCCGGTGGCAACTCTCTTTTTTTGTGTTTTAGGATCGAAAATAACTTAGGTTTCAAAATAATTCCTTCTTCCTTAATAAATTGTTCATAAGTTAATTCTACACCAATCCGGGCGGAATCCATTATTTTTTTCAATTTTTGTTTTAATAACTAAGCCGGTATGGAAAGTCCACTTAAATTTACAGCGACTGTTCCACTTTAATGAAGTCACTCCTTTGATGCTGTATAGTCTTAGCAGCGGAAGTTGCCTATGGGATCTAACTTTTGAATGACTGATCTAATCAGTCATCCGGCTCGTGTATTTTGCGGAAATCTTGAATAAGTCATAAAAAAACGAGGGTCCTCACGAACCCTCAAATGAATAAACAATTAAACTAATTTTTTTCTCTTAAACGATAAGACAACACCAGTGAAAATCAAAACTGCTCCAATTATTGGAAGAGCTGATTGAGTCTGACCCGTATAGGGAAGTTCTCCGGTTAAGGTCTTATTCGCAAAAATGATTGTACCGCCATATGGTTTGCCTGCTTTTTCATAAGAAACTGCAGCTTCATAATTACCGTTTAGATTTTTTGTCACGGTGACGATTGCCTTATAAACAGCTGTGTCATATATTATTTGGCCATGAGTTCCGATCACTTCTTTGATTAAGAAGTTAAAAACTCCAGCTTGGTTGAAGGACATCTCGTCGAAAGCAACTTGACCTGCTTGATTGGTCTTGGTTTGCAGCACCGTCCCTGACAGTTCGGTTAAGAGGAAGGTAAACCTTCCCGTTTCAGGAACCTCACCATCCATCGTTTTAAGTGCTAAAAATCGGACAATGGCTGGGTTAGCATACTGGTTTTCGAAAACAACGGCCGGGCTTTTTTCTGTGTCATTGTCTCGATATAAAACCGATGCAACTTCCAGACCGCCACCCACGGCATTGGTCACGAAAACAGTTAAGTGATAGATCGTATCGTCATATGTACAATCCGGATTTGTTCCAGATTGTTGCCAGATCGTGTATTTATATATACCGACCTTGCTAAAAGTAGCTTTTGGAAAAGTTACGGTTCCGCCACCTTTCATGATCATAGATAAGACGCCATTAAGACTTCCTTCAGGCATCGGATTACTCAACTCGTCCGCTGAGAGCTTAATTACAAAATCTTCGGGTACAGCCGGTAGCTTACCAGTTAACGAAACTGT
>JBAQDU010000039.1:0-2777 GCA_049294805.1 Clostridiaceae bacterium | reverse complement strand
TGATGAAGTCCATCGGGCCGGGGCCAATAGCTATCAGATTATCATGGACTATTTTTCGCCGGCTCTTTATCTGGGGATGACCGCAAGTCCCGATCGGACGGACGGCTTTGATATCTATAGTTTGTTTGATCACAATATTGCCCATGAAATCAGGCTCAATGAAGCATTGGAAGAGAATTTGCTTTGTCCCTTTCATTATTTTGGGATCACGGAATTTGGGATAGAGTCTGAGCCGGTGCAAAACTTGCGGACTCTGCCAGATTTTCGATATTTAGTAGAGGAAGACCGGGTCCAATATATCATCGAGAAGATCCGGTATTTTGGGTTTAGCGGAAATCGGGTCAAAGGGCTCATTTTCTGCAGTACAAATCAAGAAGCCCAAGCGTTAAGCCGCCTCTTTAATAAAAAAGGCTTTCGAACAATTCATTTAAGTGGAGAAGCTAGTCAGGAACAACGCTTGGAAGCCATCGAACGCTTGACCGGCGACGCCACCGGGGACTTTTTGGATTATATTTTTACCGTGGACATCTTTAATGAAGGAGTCGATATTCCGGAAATCAACCAGGTCATTCTCCTGCGGCCCACCGAGTCGCCCATTATTTTTATTCAGCAGCTGGGGCGGGGCCTTCGAAAATACACTGACAAAGAGTTTGTTGTGATCATCGACTTCATTGGGAATTACAACAATAATTATATGATCCCAATGGCGTTATACGGAGATCGCAGCTACAACAAAGATAATGTTCGAAGAGTCGTTCGAGAAGGCAATCGTATCATACCAGGCTGTACCAGTATAAATTTTGATGAGATCTCCCGAAAAAGGATCTATGAGAGCATCGATTCTGCGAATTTCAGTGAGAGTAAAATTTTAAAAGAGGCCTATCAGCAATTGAAATTTAAACTCGGAAAAATCCCGAGTTTAATGGATTTTGATGAACATGGCTCCATTGATGTCCTGCGGATCTTTGAGAACAATACCTTTAAGTCCTACCATGGATTTCTGCAAAACCAAGAAGCTGATTATCTTGTGCGCTTTAACAGCATCCAAGTCAATATGTTAGAGTATGTTTCACAGAAATTCGCCAATGGGAAACGGCCCCATGAACTGATCCTCTTAAAAGCAACTTTAGATGGGAAGTCCAATTTAGTAGAGGAATTAAAGAGCACCCTGATCCATGGCTATGGCTTTGAATTCACTGAAAACACCAGGAATAATATCGTGAATATCGCAAAGGGGGCTTTTTTAACGGGCTCTAGTAAAGATAAATACAAACAGAGCATTTTTATTCAAAAAAATGAAATCAATGACCAGTATCGAATTTCGGATCGTTTCCAAGAAGCCCTAGAAGATGCTGAATTTAAAAGGGCAATTCTTGAACTGGTCAATTATGGGTTGTATCGAAACAATAAAGACTATTCCAAGCACTATAAAAATACGCCGTTTAACTTGTATGCAAAATACACCTACGAGGAAGTATGCCGACTCTTGGAGTGGGAAAAAGCCGAAGTAGCACTCAATATTGGGGGCTATATGTACCATGATCAAACCAAGACTTATCCGGTATTTATTAACTATGATAAAAGCCATGACATTTCCGATACCATAAAATATGAAGACCGCTTTCAGAGTTTATCCTCATTGATCGCAATTTCAAAATCCGGTCGGACCGTGGCTTCAAAAGACGTCACAATCGCATTGCAAGCAGAGGAGCTGGGAGTAAAAATGGAACTGTTTGTTCGTAAGAATAAGGATGATAAAGGTTCAAAAGAATTCTATTACCTGGGCAGGATCAAAGCCACCGGTGAGACAAACCAAATAGTAATGCCCAATACCAATAAGACATCGGTTGAAATTCATTACAATTTAGACATACCGGTGCGTGAAGATCTGTTTGATTACATTGTAGATTGAGGAAAAAATGAAAAAAATTGAAGTCGTAGCAGCCGTTATCCAACAGAATAATACGTTCTTAGCCACGCAGCGAGGCTATGGTGAATTTAAAGGAATGTGGGAATTCCCGGGTGGTAAAGTCGAACCGGATGAAAATCACGAAGACGCTCTTAAAAGAGAAATCCGGGAAGAACTCTGTATCGAAGTCGCTGTTGGCGAACTCCTTACTACAATTGAGTATGATTATCCAACGTTCCACTTAACAATGCATTGCTACTTGTGTGAGATCTCAAATGGTGAACTCATTTTACAAGAACATTTAGCAGCCCGTTGGCTTAAACTTGAACAGTTGGATGAAGTGGAGTGGCTGCCTGCTGACATTGAGGTCATTGTGGATCTAAAGGCTCTCAAATATTAAAGAATAAAGAGTGCAAATTCGTATTTTAATCATCAATCAAACCGAGGCGATCCAAGTCAAATGTTGACAAGGATCGCCTCGGTGGTTTAAGAAACGTTCAAGGTTAAATTTTCGGTTAAATTCCTAGATGCGTTTTATTTTAAAACAGTGTCATCCAAAAACCAGTTTACACAAAACTATTGACACTGCCACTGGAACCATGAATTGTCGGTATAAATTACCTTAGAACAGCAATATGATATGATATTCAGAGCAAAGAATTGCAAAAAAGTTATGAGTGTAAAACTCTGGAAGATCAGACTGATAAACAGACTGATGAACAGACTGATGAACAGGCTGATGATCAAATAAATTTAAAGATATAGGGAGTTTTAAGGAGCTTCAATAAGGAGACCAGCAACAATGACCCAAGAAGAATTTTCAAAGAAGCACTTAGACCAGCTCAACTTGCAACAACAAACTGCAGTC
>JBAQDU010000038.1:0-16324 GCA_049294805.1 Clostridiaceae bacterium | reverse complement strand
TAGGAGGAGAGAAAAACAGTGAGTGATATGATTAAAGGAAATGAAGCCATCGCCGAAGCGGCAATTCGCGCCGGTGCCCGTTTATATGCAGGTTACCCGATCACACCGTCCACCGAGATCATGGAATACATGTCGTGGCGAATGGCTGAAGTTGACGGAGTCTTTATTCAAGCGGAGTCGGAGATCGCCGGGATCAATATGATCATTGGCGGGTCCGCTTGCGGAGTGCGGGCAGTGACCGCTTCCTCAGGCCCCGGGATCAGTTTGAAACAGGAAGGGATGACAGTTCTTTCCGATGAGCAGCTTCCGGCTGTGGTCATCAATATGGTCCGCTACGGCAATGGAATCGGCACACTTCTGTCGGCTCAATGTGACTACTTAAGAGAGACCCGCGGCGGCGGCAACGGGGACTACCGGTGCATCGTCTTGTGTCCGTCCAGCATTCAGGAAGCCGTTGACCTGACCGTATTAGCCTTTGATCTGGCTGAAAAATATCGGATGGTCAGTGTATTGATGTCCGAAGGTGCCCTGGGTCAAATGATGGAACCTTGCGTCTTGCCCGAGATGCAGGAACCCAAACGCTATCCATGGGGCTTCGACGGCAAATATACCAACAAAAAGATCGGTATTTTTGACCGCGACAGCGTCAAGGAAGCCGTTGAACTCAATGAGAAATATTCCCTGGTCAAATCCACTGAACAACGATGGGAAGATGGTTGGGTCGAAGATGCCGACTACGTGTTTGTAGCCTACGGACTACCGGGTCGTTCCGTCATCGGTGCCGTTGAACAACTGCGCAGCCAAGGTCATAAGGTCGGCTTTATCCGCCCCATCACGGCCTGGCCTTATCCGGAGCAAGCCTTTGTTAAGGTCAATCCGAATGTCAAAGGATTCATCTCCATCGAAGCCAATGCCACCGGTCAAATGGTCGAAGATATCGCCCTGACCGTTAAGCGGGTCTTCCCGAGACAAGTACCGGTCTACTGCAATCCTCACGTCTTTGGCATCCCCGGCACTAAAGTCATCATCAGTGACTATGAAGCAGTTTTATCCGGCGAATTAAAGGAGGTCTACTAAAATGGCTTTAGCAAGAAAAGTACCTTTTCTCATCGATCGGCCCATGGGCTTTTGCCCAGGTTGCGGTCATGGCATCGTGATTCGGTTGATCTCCGAATGTTTAATGGAACTGGGACAAGATCAGAATGTGATCTTCCCCCTAGGAGTCGGTTGTTCCAGTCTTTTAGGCGGAGGCCTAGAAGCTGACCGGCTGCATTGCTCCCACGGACGGGCCGGTGCAGTGGCAACTGCCATCAAACGGGTCAACCCAACCAATGTGGTCGTAGCTTACCAAGGAGACGGCGATGCCTACAGCATCGGATTGGCTGAAACCACCAGTGCAGCTTACCGCAATGAGAACTTCACGACCATCGTGATCAACAACACCAACTATGGTATGACCGGCGGCCAAATGAGTAATACTACGATGCCGGGTCAAAAAACCAGCACAACGCCTTATGGCCGTGACTGTGCCACGACCGGAGCACCGTTCCGGTTCCCGGAAATGGTTGCGACCCAGTTCCAACCGGCTTATGTTGCCCGGGGCAGTGTTCATACACCGGCTCAGATCAACAAAGTAAAGACCTATATCAAAAACGCGCTGCAGGCTCAGATCAATGGCGAAGGCTACTCCTTAGTCGAAGTGTTGTCACCTTGCCCAACTAACTGGGGCCAGAGCGCACCAGATGCAATGGGTCGGATCGTGGAAGAGTTGATCCCAATGTTCCCATTGGGCGAATTTAAAACAAGGGAGGCAAAATAATATGAAAGAAATCGTATTTGCCGGATTCGGCGGACAGGGTGTCCTGACCGCCGGACTGCTGATGTCTCAGATGGCCATCTATAAAGGCTACCAGGCAACCTGGATCCCTCAGTATGGCTCAGCCATGCGGGGCGGAACCGCTAACTGTACTGTTAAATTCGGAGAAGGTCGGATCTATAACCCATCTCAGGAAGAACCGGATATTCTCCTGGCCATGAATGTACCGTCCTTCCGCAAGTTCCTCCCCATGGTCCGTCCCGGTGGAACAATTATCGTGAATTCCGATATGGTGGACCCGACTTTAAATACTCGGGAAGACGTTCGCATCGTTGCCGTACCATGTTCTACCATGGCCAAAGAGATGGATCACCCCTTAGGTGCTAACATCATCATGGCCGGAGTCATCGTCAAAGAAACCGGTGCTTTCACTGAAGCCGAAGCCTTAGCAGGCATGAATGACATGTTCCGCAAAAAAGGCAAAGAACGCTACCAGGCATTGAACTCCAGTGCATTAGTAGCTGGTTACAATTTCGCATAATCCACAAAGGGCAGCCATTTGGCTGTCCTTCGGCGTTTTCTACAGAAGCTGGGAGCAAGAGATAGATCATTTATAGTCTGTTTTCGCTACGGATTTTTTATGTTCGTCTGAACATCGATGACACTGGATGATATAAGGCAATCTATAAAGTTAGTAGGTTGTTACGAAGTTATTGAATTTGGCATGTACTAAGAAAAACAACGAAAAATAGCTATCACTGTAAATATTACAAATATTAGCACTTAGTAGATGTTTTATTAAGTTTTACCTTAGTCTGAGAGTTGTTATTTATTATCTTGTAAACTTATACATACATCAGGTATTGTTGCCAGTTGCAGAAAAGACCATAATCTAGAACTGACTTTAGGTCGACTAAAACTCATGAGGGAATAGCCTTGAAAATAAAATGGCCTAAAAAAAATCAAATCAACATCGGGGTGAGTTAATCTCGATAAAGAGGCCTCACGAAAGATATCTTTTAATTTTTTAAAATTGAGAATGAGGAAAGCTTATGAAGATCATTGAAATGAGAGCAATTAGAGGGGCGAATTATTACAGCCGCCATCCGGTTATTTTTATGAAGTTAGATATTCAGGAACTTGAAAGCAAGCCCACGGACCTGGTGCCTGATTTTAAGGACAAACTGGCTCGCATGATGCCTAGTCTGCAAAATCATAAATGTTCACCCGGCCATGTTGGTGGTTTTTTGAACGGTTAGTTCGGGGGACCTGGGCGGGTCATGTCGTAGAACATGTCGCAATTGAACTCCAATGTCTGTCTGGTCACGAGGTTGCGTTTGGGAAAACATTTAGCACAGAGGAAATTGGGATTTACAATATTGTGTACCGCTATGTGGATGAAGCCACCGGTTTAAAAGCCGGTGAGATGGCGGTAGAACTTGTCGAGAAAATTTTTGAAGGTCAAGTTTCAACCGTCGATCCATTGCTCAAGGAATTAAAGACAATCGCTGAATCCGGTCTTTTGGGGCCCTCGACCCAGTCAATTGTCAATGAAGCCATCAGTCGGGGCATCCCCTATATCCGCTTAAATGATGAAAACTATGTACAATTAGGTCAGGGAAAATATCAAAGGAAAATCCAGGCAACCATAATGGATAATACATCAATTTTGGGTGTTGAAATTGCCGATGATAAAGAACGAACGAAAAAAATTCTTTCTTCGATGGGGATTCCAGTTCCAGAAGGAGCCTCAGTCAATAATTACGAAGAAGCACTTTTGGTGGTGGAGGCAATTGGCTACCCAGTTGTGGTCAAACCATTAAAAGGAAACCACGGTCGAGGGGTCACCGTTAACATTAATAATAGTGATGAATTGTTTGTGGCTTTTCAGATGGCCAACAATATTTATGATCGGTGTCTAATTGAGAAGTATATTAAGGGATCAGACTTTCGAATCTTGGTGATTGATGGGAAATTTATAGCAGCAGCCCATCGTGAGCCCGCCTTTGTAGTTGGAAACGGACAAGACACGATTCAACAACTAATTGATGCCATCAATAGAGATCCGGAGCGCGGGATTGGTCATGAGAAGAATTTAACCCGGATTACCATCGATAGTTCCACCGAACGATTACTTGAAATCAACCAGTTAACATTGAATTCAATTCCGGCTGAAGGTCAAAAGATTTATGTTAAATTCGCCGCCAATCTTAGTGAAGGGGGAACGGCCGAGGATGTTACTGATACGGTCCACCCCATTAACAAGTTAATGGCGGAACGAATTGCCCGCTTAATAGGTTTAAATGTCATGGGGATTGATGTGATTGCCCAGTCGCTGGAAATACCTCTTGAAAAAGGGGCTTCCGGCGTTGTTGAAGTCAACGCGGCACCGGGATTTAGAATGCATCTTAATCCGACCAAAGGAAAGCCAAGGAACATTGCCGCTCAGGTCGTGGACATGTTATTCCCGCCGGGAGTGAACCATTCCGTTCCCATTTGTGCAATTACCGGCACCAACGGGAAAACCACAACGGCCCGCTTGATCGCTCATGTTTTAAAGGTCAATGGGCAGATCGTCGGAATGACCTCGACGGATGCCGTGTACATTGACAACCTACCGATTTTAACCGGTGATTACAGTGGTCCGGAAGGAACTCAAATTGTAATGATGGACTCTTCCATTGCTATGGCGGTACTTGAAGTGGCCAGAGGTGGGATCTTGCGCCGCGGTTTGGCCTTTGCAGAGTGTGATGTAGGAATACTCCTAAATATTAGTCAGGACCATTTAGGTGAAGGTGGAATCGATACACTGGACCAGTTGGCGCGTTTGAAATCAACGGTTACGGAAGCGGTTAAGCAGTCCGGCTATGCTGTGTTTAATGCCGATGACCCACTGGTTCTGTCTTGTGTCAAAAAAACCAAAGGTCAGCCGATATTATTCTCAAAGGATTGGCAAAATCCGGCACTTAAAGCCAATTTTGACCAGGGGTATTTAATAGTTACCATCAAAGACGACCAGATCATCGTCCAGAACAAAGAGGGGACTTCTTCCATTGCGTCAGTTCAAACCATCCCCATCACATTTAACGGAACCGCCGGATTTAATGTTGAAAATGTCCTGGCGGCAGTCGGGGCCCTTATTGGGTTAGGTTATAGACCGGACCAAATCAGAGCCGGCTTATTGAGTTTTACCCCCTCCATCGATCAATCACCGGGCCGAATGAACATGTTTGATATGGGGGATTTCACAGTGATCATTGATTACAGTCATAACATAGGGGCACTTAAAGCTACCGGTGACTTTATCAAGGCCGGGCTGACCGGAAAATTAATTCGGATGGCCTCTGGAGTCGGAAGTCGCAAAACCGATGATATTCGGGAATTTGGCGTTGTCCTTTCAAAATATAGTGACTACGTGGTTGTGTGTGATCCTGATCCAAGAACCCGCCAAGTCGGTGAAACCGCTCAAATTATTAAACAAGGGCTACTCAAAGGGGGCATGCCAGAAGATCGAATTACCCTGATTATGGACGAAAAAGAAGCCACCAGCGTAACCCTTAACAAGGCTGAACCAGGCGACCTCGTCGTATTACAAGCAGATAATATCCCGGAAGTTATAAAAAGTGTGCTGGCCTTTAAAAATAAATTACGGTTGAACTGAATTAGGACCTTTCAATTTTCAGATCAAAAACTAAGGATTACCTGGCATCCAAAGAAATGGATGGATCCTCGAGTATAAATCGAAAGTGAAATAAGGAATAATTCCAGCCCCTTGAACTTCACTGCCTATGCCGGATGATAATTTCATGAAAATAAAAGGAGGATCGTCAAACCCGACGGCTCTTCCTCAATGGAGCAACCACACTGCTACTTACCGCAAACTATAATACAATGCAACCTTAAGGTTAAAAAAACTATTCCCGGAGGCGGTTGGATCACATTCATTGAAGTGGGAAAGGGCCCCCTGTAAAAAAATCAAAACAATCCGTCGGACACTTTGGAAAACACAAAGTGGTGACTCGTTAAAAAGACTGAATATTCAAGCATTAATTGATTTAACGAACCAAATGGAATAAAATATACATAGGATTTAGACTAGAATGAACCCATAATTAACAACCATTGGTTTGACCTTAATCCGCGAATTGACTTAGTCAAGTGATTAAATCAACGGTAATAGGCGAAGAACGCCTGGTTTTACAATGTAACAGGGAGGAGATTTCTGTGAAAAATCGAATCGTAGTAACGGCAGGGTTGATCCTGACGTTGCTATTTGCACCAATCACAATCTTAGCACAAGGCAATGCTCTTCCGAGTGTGGCCGATATTATTACTAAAATTGATCAAACTCAAGGAGTTACAACACTTCAGGCAATTGACGTTTCCAAAGTAGGGGCTGATCAGCTCGCTGAACTGGGCGATTCTGTCATGGAGGAAGTTATCGGTAATTCAGCAATGCACGATCAAATGGATGCTCGACTAGGCGGGGACGGTTCTTCGTCATTGGCAGATTACCATCGGCAACTGGCTCAGCAATACTTAGCGGGTTATCCGATCAATCGAATTAGCTTAATGAGTTTTGGAATGATGAATAATAATTACTATCAATATGAAGGGATGCGAAACAATATGATGGGTTATGAATGGATGAGATATGGCGGTTTAGGAGCATTATTTATTGGGTTGGCGATTGTGCTGATCATTGTTTTAGTGGTTGTTTTGTTAGTGCGACATAACCATACACCAGATCAACCCGTTAACCGGATGTATGAAACAAAGCAAGAGGGGACAGGCAATGCCTTGGCAATCCTTGCGGAACGTTACGCCAAAGGTGAAATAACCGATGAGCAATACGCCAAAATGAAATCAGATTTAAAACAATAATGGCAACTACCAATAAATATAAATAAACTAAATAAAATCGAGTGACCTTTGGGTTTTCTCGATTTTATTATTTTCGAAAGAAATCGAATTAGCATGTAAAATTTTATCGCTTTAAAATGAATCTACTCGAATCGTTAAGCGTATTTAAGGATATCCAAACTGGCTGATTCAACTGAATAAGATTAGCAATAATGGATGATTTAAAGCCATAAAAGATTGCGTTGTATAATTATATCTACAATGAGAACTGGATAAAGGTAATAAAAGGACTTAAACCACTGATTTTTTAAATGGATCGATTAAAACTGAAATCCCTGTGATGGTTATGAAAACTCCCCGAGATAGGGCTAAATGTCCCTATAATTGGAGGAAGAGGAACTTGGTCATTTTTAACAGATTTGCCTGAAAGCGAGGAGATGAAATCATGAAAATCAAGAATAACGTCAATCGAGCGCTCATCGTCCTGGGGTTATTGCTGTTGGCCGGAATCGGTTCGTTTATGTACAACAGCCTCCAAAGCTACAAAATAAATAATTCGTTTGTAAGCCTTCCGCTTCAATTTGATCCGGATGATTCCTCATCAACCTTTCAAACCAAGAGTGCCCAGGTAACGGTCTACGGTGGTTTTATCAAAGGGCTTCAAACCGATCCAGCCGGGGTGGAAAGTCTTGTGATCAGGGCACTCTCCCCACTGCCCAGGGTAAAAGCCCAAGGTATAGCACAAGGGTCCATCTCCCTGATGATTGAAAATATCAACCCTGATTTTTATGCCGGGAGTATGATTGATTCGAAACTACCGATGATAAAAGTAGCAGCGAATACTTTAAAATTAAATTTTGACATCAAGCCGGCCGAAGTGATAACCGTTGATCCAGTAAAACCTAGTTTGACCGACCCTACCGGTAAGGATAAATACGTCATTTTGGGAGATAACCGCGATGGTTATGATACGTTTGGGCAAATTATCCAGCAAGTGAACGCCGAAGACCCCGTCTTTGTGATTGATAACGGCGACCTGGTATTCAGCGGCAAACCTAACCAATATCGATTGTTTGACCAAATGACTGCAAAGATCGCAACGACCTTATTGACCAGCCCAGGCAATCATGATATCCGGGGGGATGGTCGAAGTATTTACACCAAGTTATATGGACCGGCTTACTATTCCTTTGATTATGCAGATGCCCATTTTATATTTTTAGATTCATCCCCGGGCTGGGCGCAACTAAAAGCAATTTCGGATGAACAATATGGGTGGCTCGAAAGCGATTTACAAAAAGCCCAGGGACAACGAATCTTTGTCATTACCCATATACCGCCCCAGGACCCAAGAAAAGGGGTAACTGCCAATGAAATCCCTACCTACGTTAATGAAGTTAACAGCAGTGGGGGGTGGTTGGAAGGCAAATTAAATAATTATAGTGCAAGTAAAAGCATGGACCATGGGTTTCAAGATCCGCAGGAAGCGGTAAAGTTTGAACGATTAATGAGCACCTATCAGGTGGATACCGTCTATTTGTCTCATATTCACAGTTACCTTGAATATACGAAGGATGGTGTTCGGTATCTGATCACGGGGGGAGCCGGAGCCGAGCTTTTAACCACAAATAGTTATTACCACTATATTATTTCCAGACTACGCAGTAGTACTACGGAAACAATTATCGAACTGCCCTCACCGCCCAATAATTATGTTTCCCGCTATGGAGCGACGATCACACTATTTGCTGCTGCGATTTTTATAGAAAACCCATTAGCAGTAGTGTTAGTGATCACCGGCACGGGATTACTTGGCTTGTTGCTGATCCTAAAGGTTTATTTGTGGAAACAAAAACAGTTTGGAACATTATGGGGATGGCTCAAAGAGAGCGTGGGGTTTGCAACTAAACGATTTAGGGAAATGTTTAATAAGAAAAAAGAAAACTAAGCCATTGGACAAACCAAGCCATTGGACAAACCAAGTAAGGTTTTTGCGATGAACCGGGAAAGGGTGTTCGGCCGATTAAAACAGGATGACAATAAAACCCTTGCGGGAAATTTAAAAAACACCTCACTACAAATAAACCGTCCAAACCGAGCCTTGTGGCAGGGTTTGGACGGTTTAATTTCATTGAAGGTCGGACAATTCTAGTCAGGATCCTATAAAGTTAGACAAGCCCCATGCCGATTTCGACGGCTAACGCAACGATGATGACCAGGGCGGAGATGATAAAACCGTGGATCATGGGGTTAATGCCGGATTTTCTCATTTCACTGACATTGGTATTGAGTCCGATGGCGGCTAATGCCGCGACCATCAAGAATTTACTGGATACTCGCATGGTGGTGGAAATAGCCACCGGTATCAGACCAATACTATTGACCATTGCCATGGCTAAGAAACCAAGGATAAACCAGGGAATGATCGAGGAAACATTGGAAAAAGAGGGCTTGGTATAACCACTGACTTTTGATTTTTGCCGAGCCTGATAAATGGAGAAGATCAGCACCACCGGGATGATGGATAAAGTCCTGGTCAATTTCACCATGGTGGCAAAGTCTCCGGCCGCTTCGCTAAACGCATAGCCGGCAGCGACAACACTGGACGTATCATTGACAGCAGTTCCGGCCCATAGACCATAGGCCATATCGGACAGGTTCATCATTTTCCCCATGATGGGGAATAACACGATCATGGCTATGTCAAATAGGAACGTAGCGGCAATAGCGTAGGCAATATCATTGTCATCAGCCTCAATGACGGGAGCCAAGGCAGCGATGGCCGAACCACCACAGATGCCGGTTCCAGCGGAAATCATATTGGATAGTTTCCAATTTAAATTCAACCATTTGCCGACGAGATAACCACCACCGAAGCAGGTAATTAAGGTGAACAGCATAACGATCAAGGAGAGTTGACCAACTTTTAAAATCGTTGCCACATTAAGTGATGCACCTAGCAAAATAATGGAGAACTTCAACACTCGTTTTGACGTGAATTTAATACCGGCTTGAATGGCCGGGCTGGGTGAGATGACCTGGCGGATGATGATTCCGATGAATAAAGCTAAGACTGATGCTCCGACCAATTTAACCGGCAGCAAGGATTCCAGAAACCTTGCAACAAAGGCAATGGTTAAAGCCAAGATAAAACCCGGCAGAATGGATTGGATTTTCTTCATGAGGTCCTCCCAAACATAAAATAAGAGTAAATAATGTATTATTTCTAATTTTGATTTTATCCTGCCGCAGTGATAAAATCAAATTATGGTTTCTTATTTAAGATAAAATATATTTATGATTGAACGATATTGAAAAGCCAGACTCTGACTAGCGGTTTTTGTGAGGATCGCTTGATCGTAATTAAAGAGGTAATACTATGCTGGATCCCAAAATAAAAACATTTCTAAAAGTGGCTGAACTAAAGCATTTTACCAAAGCCGCACAGGAGCTTAATTTGACTCAACCGGCGGTTTCGCAACAGATCCGCCGACTGGAGGAGTATTATGGAACCCGCCTGTTAGAAGCTTCCGCCAAAGGAGTTCGACTGACGGCTGAAGGCATGGCGTTGATGCGCTATGCTCAATTCCAACTGGCTAATGAAGAGCAATTGTTTGATCAGTTTAAAAAGCTGGAAAAACCGTTGCGCATCGGTGCGACGTTATCCATTGCGGATTATTATCTGTCGCAATTAGTTGGTCCCTTCCTGGCGCACAATAACGAGGCTATTTCAATAACGGTCAAAAATACTCAAGTGATCCTGGATATGCTCCTGCGCAATGAATTGGACTGTGCCTTTGTAGAAGGTCTGTTTGATAAGAGTGTGTTTAGTTACGAAGAGTTTATCCAAACAAAATTTGTGGCAGTGGCCCGAATTGGCCACCCACTGGCGAAGAAAGTAGCTTCTTTGAAGGAGATCCATCATTATCCCTTGATCCTTCGTGAGATCGGCTCTGGCACCCGGGAAATCTATGAAAACTTCCTCTACCAGCACAATGATTCCATCCAATCGGCCGGGAGGATCTATGAAATATCGAGCTTTGGCCTGATCAAGCAACTGTTAGTCCAAACCGATGGCGTTTCCTTTATGTATGAAGAAGTGGCCAAAAAAGAAGTCCAAGAAGGTATTTTGACCATCCTGGAGATTGAAGATTTAAGGATCCAACGACCGCTTTATTATATTTACCCGCGAAACGGCATTGACCGAGTTAAAAATGCTGAATTCTATCAAAAACTCATGGGTAAATTTTAAAAAGGGAAATTTAAAAAGGCTGGATTCCACCAAAAGTACAAAGTTAGAGATTAAAAACATAGAGCTGGAATGATTCAAAAGCCATTCAAAAGTCGCCAGGATGTTGTAAGGCAGTCTTCAAGAATTATTGAGGAAATCGTCACTACTATTTTTAAAATGAGGAGATCAAATTAATGGAATCTATTAATGACTGTAGCCGGAGCTTCCCGGCAAATGTGACTGATCAAGCTATATCAAACAAATGTCCGGTTTGTGATAACAATGGACTGGCAGTAAGTAAAGTAACAGTAAACCACTTAGTTGAACCGACCGCTCTGGCGGCAGGCGATGGAGACGACTACTTTATTTGCATGAATGCAAATTGTGATGTGATTTATTTTGACCCGACTACGAAAATTAAGTTTATGAAAAACCAGGTCATTGTTCCGATTTGGTTTAAACAGGGAGCAGATCCAAAATATGCTTGTTATTGCAGCGAAGTCACCGAAGATCAAGTCATCGTAGCCGTTGTGGTACATGGCGCAAAGACTGTAAAAGAAGTCAATGCGCTGACCGGGGCCATGAGGAACTCAAACTGTCTGGAAAACAACCCGTTGGGCGTATGTTGCCATCAGATCATTCAAGGCGTGATCGACCAGGCCCTTGCCGAGAAATCATAGATCCCATAGGTCGTCGGTTCTAAAATCACTGGGTAACGGATCTGACTTTAAACATGGACCATTTCAAATATTCAATTGATTAAACAATTCTATGGTTTATGTTCTAAGTTCTAAGTTCTAAGTTCTAAGTTCTAAGTTCTAAGTTCTAAGTTCTAAGTTCTAAGTTCTAAGTTCTATGGTTCCAGGTTATTAGTATGGGATTCGTTAGCTGAAAGCTGAGTTTAAAATGGTAAGAAGCATCATAAACAAACCGTGAATTGAAACTAAGCGCTCCAAAAAATAGATATAATATATAAGGAACCAAGAAGAAAACATAAAACGAAAACAAAACTTGAGGAGAAAATCATGTTAAATTTTAATTATTCAATACCCACGAAAATATTTTTCGGAAGAGATCAAATTGAGGTACTGGCAAAGCAAATCAAGGAATATGGAACAAGAGTCCTATTGGTTTATGGCGGGGGTAGTATCAAGAAAATTGGGTTATATACTAAGATCGTCGAAATTTTAAACCAAAATGACATCAGTTTTTGGGAACTTTCCGGAGTTGAGCCAAACCCAAGAATCACCAGTGTCAGACAAGGTATTGAACTTTGCAAAGAACACCAAATCGAATTGATTTTGGCAGTCGGGGGCGGCAGCACCATTGACTGTGCTAAGGTAATCGGAGCTGGATTCTATTATGATGGCGATGCCTGGGATATTGTAGTGGACCCTCGAAAAATAACGAGAGTGCTGCCCATTGCCAGCGTCATCACATTAGCCGCAACGGGCTCTGAGATGGATGGCAATGCAGTAATTACCAATTTAGAAACCAATGAAAAAATCGGCACCAGCAATAAAGGCATGGCCCCAAAGTTTTCAATATTGGATCCGACTTATTCATTCTCAGTGCCGAAAAATCAAACAGGCGCCGGTACAGCGGATATTATGAGCCATATCTTTGAAGTTTATTTCAGCAATACAACAAGTGCTTATTTACAAAATAGAATGGCAGAAGCTCTGCTTAAAACTTGTATAAATTATGGTCCCATCGCAATGGTCGAACCTGAAAATTATGAAGCCAGAGCCAATTTATTGTGGACTTCCAGTTTGGCGATCAATGGGCTATTGAGCTATGGTAAAGTAACCGAGTGGAGCGTTCACGCCATGGAGCACGTTTTAAGTGCCTACTATGATATTACTCATGGAGTCGGACTGGCCATATTAACCCCGTATTGGATGGAATACTCTTTAAATGAAGGGTCTTTGACTAAGTTTGTTGAATATGGAGTTAACGTCTGGGGGCTCGATCCCAAGGCTGATCAATATGAAATTGCCCATCAGGCCATCACTAAAACACGGGAGTTTTTCAGCATATTAGGAATGCCCGCAACCTTGCGAGAAGTTGGCATTGAAGAAGAAAAATTAGAGATGATGGCAAAACAAGCCACAGCCGATGGCGAACTGGGTGATTTCAAACCGCTCAACACTCAGGATGTATTAAACATATTTAAAGCTGCTTTCTAAAACAGACTGCATAATAAAAAATATAACTTAAACCTTAAATCCACAGAAAAAGAATCGCTCCGCCAAACACTACTGTGAATTAAACGATGGATCTCAATGGACCATCATTGATAAATCATTAAGACAAACGGGTGCCAAGTGCATCCGTTTGAATTTTAAATTCTGGAGGCAACAAATGTCCTATTTATTAAGCCCTTTAAGCAAGGGAAAATTAACCTTAAAGAACCGATTAGTGATGCCGCCCATGGCGACTTAAAAATCGGAAAAAGACGGCCGGGTAAGCCAAGCAATACTAGAGTACTATGATGAAAAAACCCAAGGGGGGTTTATATCGTTAGTAATAGTTGAGCATAGTTATATCACTCAGCAAGGAAAGGCCAGTGAGGGACAATTATCCATCGCTGAGGATAACCTCGTGGCCGACTTAACGAAATTAGCCGAAGTCATTCATCAAAATGGATCCAAAGCGGTGATGCAAATTAATCACGCTGGAAGTGCTGCAAGTCAAGCGGTGACCGGGTATGAGCCGGTGGGACCGTCTGCAATCGCTAACCCGCGCCTGGGCGCTAGCCCCAAAGAACTAACGGTAGATGACATCAAAGGGTTGATCGAACAGTTTAAAGCGGCTGCTCTACGAGTCAAAGCGGCTGGCTTTGATGGAGTAGAGATTCATTCGGCCCATGGTTATTTATTGAATCAATTTTTCTCACCATTGACCAACAAACGAACCGATGACTATGGCAAAGATGTGCTGGGTCGAATCAAACTTCATATAGAAATTATTAAAGCGGTTCGACAAGCAGTCGGAGAAGATTTTCCGATCTTACTGCGGTTGGGGGCATCGGATTATAGGGAAGGTGGCAGCACCATTGCAGACAGTTTAATTGCAGCCGTCGAATTTGAAAAAGCCGGTGTAGATGTGTTGGATATTTCAGGCGGTTTTTGTGGATACATTCCACCGGATCCTACAAACCAGGGGTATTTCTCACCGTTGACAGAAGCCATCAAGCAAGTTGTGACAATCCCGGTCCTTTTGACCGGCGGGATCACAGAGGCAACTTCTGCGGAAGAACTTCTGGTAAAAGGCAAGGCAGATTTGATCGGGGTAGGCCGAGCGATTTACAAAGATTCCAAATGGCCAGAAAATGCGATCAATAGTCTAAAGTAGATTAAACGAATAACGGCTTATAGAACAACTGGTCTGAAACCACACTGAACTGAGCTGAACTGAACTTCTCCACTGAACTGATCACAAAAAATAAAAGATTGCTTTAATGAAGCAAATCCGATAAAATAGAATAGCTCCTTCCGCATTTCAACTCATTCTTATTTAATGAGAACCATAGGAGCCAGGCAGATTCATATTTAATTGAGTAAATATGATGGATCAGTTGCTGTCTGGGGTTTGCACAAATGATCTGACAACTTGATACTTAATTTATCTTAAGATTAAACTATATAAAAATAAAAACGAAAATTAAAAACTGATACAAGTCGAACCATTCCTACGTCGACAACGAAGGGTAGCTTGTTATTAATACTTTATGTCGGCCGAAAAAAAGGAATATATGAAATTTACTGAACTGAACATTATTGAGCCCATTCTAAGAGCTCTCGAACATGAAAACTATGAGTTGCCTACTCCCATCCAGGAGCAAGCTATCCCAGCCATTCTCCAGCACCGTGACTTATTGGGCTGCGCCCAGACCGGTACCGGAAAAACAGCAGCGTTCGCTGTGCCGATCATTCAATTATTGAGCCAAAAGCCGGTTAATCCAGGCAAACGTAAGATCAAATCCTTGATCTTAACACCGACTAGAGAATTGGCCATCCAAATTTATGACAGCTTTAGAACCTATGGCCAATATACTAAATTAAAATATGGCGTGATCTTTGGTGGCGTTTCGCAGAAACCTCAAGAAGAAGTTTTAAGCAAAGGCATCGATGTACTAGTGGCAACACCGGGTCGTCTGAATGATTTGCTTAGCCAGAAATTAGTCGATCTTTCGAATATCGAGATTTTTGTTTTAGATGAGGCAGACCGGATGCTGGATATGGGGTTCCTCAATGATGTAAGAAAAATCATCAAATACATCCCTAAAAAGAAACAAACACTGTTGTTCTCTGCTACTATGGCACCTGAAATCAAAGATATCGCTGATGATATTTTAGTGAAACCAGTGGGTATCTCGGTTGCACCGGTTTCTTCAGCCGTTGAGACTGTTGAGCAATCCCTCTTCTTTGTCGATAAGGCCAATAAAAAGAATTTACTGCAACATTTACTGGAAGATCCTTCCATGGAATCTGTCCTGGTATTCTCTCGGACCAAGCACGGCGCTGATAAAATCGTAAAAGATTTGCTTAAAGCTGATATAAATGCGGCAGCCATTCATGGTAATAAATCTCAGGGAAACCGTCAGCTGGCGTTAAGTAACTTTAAAAACCGAGTCACTCGAGTGCTGGTTGCCACTGATATTGCCGCCAGAGGCATCGATATTGATGAACTGTCTCATGTTGTCAATCATGACTTGCCCAATGTACCAGAGACCTATATCCACAGGATCGGTCGGACCGGCCGAGCCGGGCTGGAAGGAACTGCAATTTCATTCTGCGATATCAATGAAAAACCATTATTGACAGATATTGAAAAGTTGTTAAAAAAGAAAATTGCCGTGGTAAAAGAAAATCCATTCCCCATGTTGATCACAACGCCGGAGAAACCACAAAAGACTGAATCCAGAAGATCGGATAAACCATTGACCCTAAGAGAAAAAAAACAAAACCCTAAAAATCATGCGCATTCAAAAAGACCGGCCAGATAAATAAACCAAGCCCCTGTCATCCTATTAAGGGACGACAGGGGTCTTCTTATTATACAATTCGTTTTAAGCAAGGTGTAAGCCTAAACCAGATAATACATCTCCACTAGGTCTATCTTAAAAGATCGACCCAGGGAGATGTATTTCTTTGTTTTTGCCAAACTCTTTTTAACCGAAACTTAAAAAGCGTCTTAGTTTGAAATTGCATTGACAATGCAACTATATAAAAAGATTTGTATCTTGAGAAAACTCATATTGAACCAACCAGGTTTAACTTCTTGAATAAGGAATAAATTCCGAGAGAAATCGATAAAAACATCACAAAGATTAATCAATTTTTGAAAAAAGAGGATCATTTGAAGCATTGAAACCAGGATCACCTAAAGTTTTGATTATAAAGCCATTT
>JBAQDU010000037.1:0-23623 GCA_049294805.1 Clostridiaceae bacterium | reverse complement strand
AAAAAACTGGCGGAGGCTGATGTCAAACTACTGGATGCGCAACGTAAAATTTTGGATGTTCCCGATAAGTGGTTCGTCAATACCCGGGATGGCAATCCCAGCTATACCTCTTGGTTTGACAATGGCGTGAAAATCGGCCGAGTTGCCATGGTCTTCCCGTTTTTCTTCTTTTTAGTAGCCGCTTTGGTCTCTTTGACCACCATCACTCGAATGGTGGAGGAAGAACGCACTCAGGCGGGTACCCTAAAGGCCATGGGTTATACCCCCATCTATATTGCCGCTAAGTATATTTCCTATGCCCTCCTAGCGTCTCTTTTAGGCTCTATCCTGGGTCTATTGATCGGATTCAACTTATTCCCCCGAGTCATTATCTGGGCCTACCAGATGATGTACCACATCCCTGCCTTAGTCATTGAATTTAATCCATTCTATGCACTGATCTCCATTGGTTTGGCAGTTTTATCGACGGTTGGTGCAGCAATGGCTGCCATCTTCTCCGAGATTCGAGAACGACCGGCCGCACTCATGATGCCTAAAGTACCCAAGGCCGGCAAACGCATCTTCCTGGAGCGGATCACGCCGCTTTGGTCGCGCCTGTCCTTCTCCCGCAAAGTGACATTCCGAAACTTATTCCTATACAAGAAACGGTTCTGGATGACGGTCTTGGGGATCTCAGGCTGTACCGCCTTGATCCTCACCGGTTTTGGGATCAAAGATTCCGTGGATGCCATTGCGGCAAATCAATTTAAGCATCTGTTTGTCTATGATCAGATGGTGATCACCGACTCCAAGCAACCGGCCCCTGAGCGTGATCTAAATCAGCTTCTCGGACAAACCGATACCGTGAAATCCTATGCCCTAAACCAGACCCTGAATATGAAAGTCCACGTAGCGGGATCCGACCGGACCTATGATACCAATCTGGTAATCCCCGAAAAACCGGTTCGCTTGTCCAACTTTGTCATCCTGCGCAACCGAGCCACTCAAAACCCCTTAACCCTCACCGATGACGGCGTCATCATCACCGAGAAGCTCTCAGAACTGGCCGGTCTTCGGGTCGGTGACCAGATCAGCTATGAAGATGGCCAACGCCGGAAATTTACCGCCAAAATCAACGGGATCACCGAACAGTATGTGGACAACTACATCTACATCTCCCCCGCATATTACCAGTCCACTCACTTGATGACGCCGGACTACAATACGGCTTGGCTCAATTTGACCGACGAGGCTCTCCTCGATGAAGATGCTACCACTGCTGCGCTCATGGAAAACAAAGCGGTCTTGGGTGTTATCGCCTCCAGTGAAATTTCTAAAAATTTCGATGAACAGATGCAAAGCCTTGTATATGTCGTCTTGGTATTGATCGCCTCAGCCGGTGCCTTAGCCTTCATTGTGCTCTTTAACCTTTCCAATGTTAACATCACCGAACGAGTCCGTGAGCTTGCGACCATCAAGGTCTTAGGTTTCCGGGACGGTGAGGTGTCAGCCTATGTTTATCGCGAGAATGTTTTCCTAACTATGTTTGGCGCGTTGGCTGGATTGGGACTGGGGGTAGCTCTCCACAAATTTATCATGCGGACCATGGAGATCGACAATATGATGTTCGGAAAAAATATCCAGTGGTCGAGCTTTATCTATTCCTTGCTAATTACTTTCTTGTTTGCAGCCATCGTAAATTTCTTCATGCATTTCTCGTTGAAGAAAATCAATATGGTGGAATCCTTAAAATCTCTGGAGTAGGAGGAGAGCACCATGCGTGTAACAAAAGATCCCGAGGTCCGGCAACAGGAATTGATCGCAGCTGCCAAGCACCTGTTCTTGACCCAAGGGTATGAAAATACCAGTATTGATGACATCGTCCGCCAGCTCAACGTCGCCAAAGGCCTCTTTTACTATTATTTTCCTAAAAAAGAGACCATCTTGGCCGCCATTGCCGATGAGTTTGTGGAGGAAGTTAACTTTGAATTATCGACCATCTTAAAAAGTGAAGTACAGGATTTTAAGGGCATCATCTGGCGCATTCTGACATTTTATCTCAATACGATCCGCACCAATGAAAAGCTGCTCAACATCGGCTCCAGCAATGGCACCGTGGTCTCCTTGTATGTCAAACAAAAACTGGAAGAGAAAATCATTGTCGAATTTACAGACCTATTGGCCTTATTCTCCGGTCAGATCAAACTAAAATACCCGGCCTACACCATTAAGATCCTGGTGCGCGGCTTGGGTGATCTTTATCTCGAAGGCGTCACCGACGTCTTTGTGATGCTGACCATCATTGAAGAGATCCTGGGTCTAACAACTGGTGAGCTGACCAACGGCTATCTCGCCAATGACTGATCTGATCCAAACCAATGCTTGATCTGATCCAAACCAATGCTTGATCTGAACTGAACCAATGCCTGATCTGACTGATCGATTCTCTCCTGGATTAAACATCCAGCCTGGAGGCGGTATCGATCCTGCAAATTGAATTGGAACCATTTGAAAAGGAGTTATGACAGATCCAGCTGGCTGAATCTGCAATAACTCCTTTTCTTGTGAGAAACGGTTGTTTTAGAATTTTAAGTTTGAATGGTTCGTTCGAACGCCTTAGTCCCGGAGGTTTGTTTGGGAGAGTGAATCCGGACTATGGGATCGAAATACGAAATGACTACATTGGTAAGAAGAATGACATTCCCCAAACCGCAAAAATAGCTGCAACACTACCGATCGCCGAGGAGACCGAGACTAAGGCAATTCCTTCCTTCATGTCCAAATCATTCATTTTTGTAACAACCCAGAAGTGGCTGGCGTTGGCATGGTAGAAGAAGGATGAACCGGCTGCAATGGACAATGTCGCGATGACCGGATGAAGTCCTAAGGATGTCATCAGAGGCAGTACGATCGCTGAACCGGTCAAAAGTGAAACCGTAGCAGATCCATTGGAAACTGATAACAGAACTGCGATCAGGTAAGGGACAAATACTGCTGGGATCGGAGCCTGGGAGATCAATTCACCTAAGTAGCTTCCGACACCGGACATTTTAAGAACTGCACCATAAGCACCGGCGGCGCCTGTTGCCAAGATGATAAATCCAGATTCATTAACGGCTTTGGTAAACCATTCGTTCAGCTGTTTGGTCTTGAATCTGCTGACATCAAGTAATAGAGCCAAAATGATACCGATGGTCAATGAGATGATCGGATGACCGACGAAACCGAGGAATTTAAGGATCTCAGCATCTTTTGGCAAGCTGATCTTAGCAAAGGAGTTGAGAACGATCAAGATGACCGGAACGAGAATAACTGCAAAGGTTAGGAAAGCGTTTGGCAATTTCTTATCGCTTTTGATGGTGAAGTCATCACTAAGGACCGTGTCGACATTTTCCATTTCATAGACGTTAGGGTATTTAGCGCGCATTTTCTTGGAGTTAACATAGATCATGGCCGCTCCGGTATACGCTAAAGAAGAAATCAAACCAAGACCGATGACCATACCAAGGTCAGCTCCGAGTGTGCCGGCAGCTGCCAGTGGTCCAGGAGTTGGCGGCACCATTGTATGGGTAGCCAAGATACCGGCATTTAAAGCACCCAGTAACGCAAACAGGGGAACTCCACCGCGAGCGGACAGCGCTTTTGCAACTGGTGAAAGAATAACAATGGCTGAATCACTGAAAACTGGAATGGAAACCAGGTATCCGGAGATAGCCATGGCCAATGTGGAGTTTTTCTTTCCAACTAGTTTAAGGATGGTATTGGCAAGGACTAAGGCTGCTCCGGTATCTTCTAAGATGACACCCATGGTACATCCTAAAATAATGACAATACCGATACTTCCGATCGTACCACCAAATCCGTTCATAACGGTTGTGACAACTTGATCGAGTGGGAATCCAAATCCGATAGCTGAAAAAATAGCAACATAAATTAGGGCGAAGACTGGATGGACATCGAATTTAATAATGGATACAACAAGAACAATAAGTGATAGGATCATGACGATCAACGACATTTGATTTGCTACTAAAGGTTCCATAATTCCTCCTAATGACATTATTACCTCTTGATTTCCCTGACGTTTTAACCCTCTCCCCAAGGCCTTTATTATCCGGAAATAATCTAAGTAAATTTAGCCTAAACATAGATTAAGCTTACATGAGATTGTTTTCAATATGGTTTGTGTGTAAAGCCATTTTTTCGGGTTAAACGTGTATATTTTATGATTTAAAAGCAGTCACAAATTCATCGTTTAAACGTTAACAAAAGCGAACTTATGTGCTTTGCGGTAGATAATCCAGGGCATTGCAGCCTTGGGTTATTCCATTTCGTTTTTCCTGGGAATGGGAAACCCCTGATTTTGCCGATCCAACTTTAAAAAGCCCAAGGGTTAAGCGAATCTAAATGGTAAATGACAGTTCTAAAATGAAAAACTTCCATTCTACGGTAGAGGCTAAAAAGACAGCTCTTAAATGGACTCTGCTAAATTGGCTAAAAAGACCTGGACTTTGATCCTCTTAAACTAAGGATCAAAGTCCAGGTTTTTGTTTTTTATGGTCTATGTAGGCCATTATTGGTTCTATGTCTCCAATGATTGGTTCTAGATTTTCAAATATTGGTTCTAGATCCCCAAATATTGCTTTAAGACTTTTGTATTATTTCGACCCACCGGGATCGTTGTATTTTCAAACCCGGTCACGATCAAGGCCACACAATTATTATGCCAGGGGATGATCTCTCGAACTTTATCAAGGTTGACCAGGTAGCATTTATGAACTCGATAAAACCGATGATCGCTCAGTCTTTGCTGATATTCTCCGATGGTCACCGAATCCTTAAAGTCTCCTTCTGTGGTATGGACAATGGACCCTCGGTTATCGGTCTCAACATAAACAATTTTATTGACATCCAACATGACAACTTTCTTATTGCTGGAGATCGCCATTTTCCCGGGAGCCCGTGCGGCTTTTTTAACATCCAGTTCCTGTTGATAACGCTGAACGACTTTTTCGAGTTGCTCGCTGGAAACAGGTTTTAAGAGATAATTTGAAACTCCGATTTCAAAGGCTTTCACTGCATATTCAGAAAAAGCGGTCACAAAAACAATGTGAGCATCCGGCATTATTTTTTTTATTACTTGGGCCAATGAGGTCCCATTAATATCACCTAAGTTGATGTCCAAAAAAATAATATCAAACTCGTTGTTCGAAACAAGCTCCAATCCACTGGCGCCCCCATCGGCCTCCAGAAACTCGCCGGCCGGTAACAATGGTTTTAAATGATGGAGCAATTCACTGCGTGCTGGTCTTTCATCATCAATAATAGCTATTTTCAAGCTCTGATACCTTCCTTTTCATTTCGATTATTATAAAGGGGTATGCTGATATGAACCCCAGTAACACCATTTACTCGCTGAATGTACATTTGGCCTTCATCGCCAAATATACTCCTCAATCGTTTCCTTACATTTATTAACCCAATATGACTTCGACTGGCTTCGGCTCGATTTTCAGTACTTAGCTCTTCATTCAGGAATTCATTCAATGCTTCGGGTGTGAATCCCGGACCGTGATCCGTCACTGAAATGACAAAAGCGGTCTCTGCTTGAGCTGCATTAATGCAGATCCGGCGATTCCCTTTTTTATCCACGCCATACTTGACTGCATTCTCAACCAGAGGCTGCAGAATCAGTGGCGGTACCATATAAGCGTCGGATTCTGAAACTTGAAAATCTACACTGAGCTTTTCCTCAAATCTGGCTTTCTCCAAAACCAGGTAATTTTTGACCTGCTGCAGTTCTTGCTCAAGGCAGATGAGGTAAGAATTGGAATCGATGGTTTGGCGATAATAAGTGGCCATTGTAAATAAAAGTTCTCGGGCTCGGCTGGCATCTTCTCGACAGATACAAGCCAAGGTATTAAGGGTATTGTAGAGGAAGTGGGGATTAATTTGCGATTGGAGGGCACTATATTCGGCTTTTTTGCGGAGTCGTTTTTGTCGATCCACTTCGTAAAGTTCCAGTTGAGTTGACAATAAGGACGTCAAACCCTGTACCATACTCCGATCGGACTCCTGACTCAACCAATTTCGGCGGATCAGGACTAACAGACAGCCCACCGGCTGCTCCCACTGAAACAAGGGTGAGGCGTAGATGTTATACTGCTTCACGATATCCCCAAGGGGTGATTTTGATGCGACTGAACTAACAGTAATGGTCTTGGCTTCCTCCATTGCCTGTTGCGCAATTTTTAAGAATTCTTCATCTTCACCCTGCTCCAGTACAATCCCCTCTTGCTGTTTGGCTATCATTTTATTTTTATCCATGATCATGACGGCGTTAAAAAATGTGGCAGATAAAATTTCAGTTGATGCATCATTCATGTTCTCAGTATTGGACAACCCTTTTCGAAAGTACGGGAGACATCGTTCAGCCAGTGACAGACCAGAGCGAACTTTTGCCTCTGAGGCTAAGTCCTTTGAGTCGAAGGTGTCTCGGATCGAGGATATAAATACGACCATCCCGATGGAATTGACTAGTATCATTGGAATCGCGATGGTTTGAACCGTCGCCACTGCAATGGAAAAGGGGCGAGAAATCAACAGGATCAAAATCATGTGAATGACTTCAGCTACGGCGGTGAAGGCGGCCAATTGGCCCAGTTTCCAATCGCCCTTTAAGAAATAGGGCGAAATAAAGGCACCCAATAAACCGGCGATAAAGGTCGATAGAGAACAAGCTACTGCTGTAAACCCATGGATGTCATAATAATACCGGTGAACGCCGGCAATGATCCCGGTCAAAGTCCCCACAAAGGGTCCGCCTAAAATTCCGGCTGCCAAGGCACCGATCACTCGGGTGTTCACAATGACATTGTCCAGATGAACGCCGCTGCTCGTGGAATAGATGCAAATGAGACCCAACATAAATGCTAGAATTATTTTTTTATAAATATTGCCGGTCCGCTCCAAAAGCAAGCCTTGGACTACTTTTAATCTGCAAATGAAATTGGCTAGTACCGATAGAATCATAATATTGACCGTCAAATCCCATAAAACACTCATATTGCCTATCCCCAAGATTTAATTAGAATGAAAAATCTACTATTTACTATCTATATTGACATTCCTGATGTTAAATAATTATAACATAAACGATATCATAAACAAATTTTAACAAACTTTTTTTCCAGCCTGCCTCTAGACGACCAGTTGTCCTTGGCAAGAGATGTATAAACCAAAGTAAAAAGACTCAGTCAAATCCATTGGGTTTTGACTGAGTCTTTTTTTATTATTTTAAATTGGTCCTTCTATTTCAGCATTTCTTTCATATAAACAGCAATACCCTGGCCCAGCTTATCAACGTTTGCCACTTTGAATAGAGTCCGTTCGATAATACCCAGTGCAGCTACTTCATCATTGATGTCGATGTTGCCCATGTGGCCGATTCGGAACATTTTACCAGCATAGGCTGCCAGTCCGGCGGCAACGATCATTCCTTCTTCCATTAGGGTGGTCCGGAATTTCACATCATCGAGTCCATCTGGATAAATCAGATTTGATAAAGTAACTGCCCGATGACCTTCTTCTGCCAAAACCGTAAAGCCAAGTTCTTCTAGAGCTTTTTGCATGGCACGAGCGTTTTTCAAGTGTCTTTGGTAGCGGCTTTCAATACCTTCTTCTTTGGCAATTCGAATCGATTCCTGAAGTGCCCAGATCAGGTTTATAGCCGGTGTTGCAAAATACTTGGACGGGTCATTCATGACCGGGATCCATTTCTTGAAGTCTACATAGTACTCGGGAATTGTTCCTAAAGCCTCCCGCCGTGCCAATGCCCGTGAGCTGGCCCAGAGCATCAATAATCCCGGGCTCACGCCAAAGGCTTTTTGGGAGCCGGTGAAGAGAATGTCGATATTCATGGCATCAAAGTCCGTGAATTCACCTAAGGTTGCGGCCACTCCGTCAACGATGAACATCGTATCTGGGTACTGCTTCATCAATTCACCGATTTCTTCGATGGGTGCTTTGACGCCGGTGGCGGTATCGACATGGGATACTAACAAGGCTGCATATTTCTTCTCATCCAAGCGAGCTTTGATTTCTTCTACTGGGATGATCTTTCCCCATTGGGATTGAAGGATCTCTAGTTTAAGATTTTTCCGTTCACAGATATCAATGAAGCGATCCCCGAAGAATCCGTGGCTGACTAACAGAACGTCGTCTCCGGCTTTGGTCACATTAGCCACTGCCATTTCCATCGCTAAGGTGCCGGTTCCAGCGACGCAGAAAACCTGGCCGGAACAATTGACAAGTGTTCCTAAGTCCTTGATCACTTCTTTATAATCCGCCACAAAGCGCGGATCGCCAAAAGCCTGGACTTCTCGTCCCATCTGATCCTGAATACTTTTAACAACTGGGGTTGGGCCTGGAATCATTACCATTCTTTTACTAACCATTTTTATCTCCTTAAAAAATTAGTTTTTTGGGGGCTTATGTCTTATGACTTATTACTTATTTTTTCCTGCTGGGCGATGGCTTCACTAAGTTCGAGAATACCTAAAGCACTGACATAAACTGGTGTATCTATCATTTTACCATCAAGTGAGACTGCTGCCAATCCTTTGGCGAGGCCTTCTTCTTCAAAGAATTTCTTAATAGTTTTAGCTTCTTCGATTTCTCCAGTAGTTGGGGAGTACAGTTCATGGGACACTGCAACTTGGCTTGGGTGGATGATCATCCGGCCTTCGTAGCCCATTTTCCGGCCATCCAATGTATTCTGGCGGAAGTCTTCCATATTGGCATAATCAGCAAAGGGAGCATCCAATGCCACAATTCCGGCTGAACGGGCTGCAATGGCAACGATGGTTCTGGCTACTTTCTGTTCTTCGCCTAAATTGGTCCGGGGGATACGCATATCGGCACAATAATCCACTGCGCCAAAGAAAGCAGCTTCGATCCGGGGGCTGGCTGTCACAATGTTGTAGGCATTCATGATGCCTTCCGCGGTTTCCAGCAGAACGGCGATTTTAACAGTGCCGGCAGCAATACCGCGCCGGTCTTCCAATTCGGTGATCTTCCAATCCAGCCGCTTCACATCATCGGCATTTCGAACTTTAGGAAGTGTGATTCCTGATAAACCGGGAACTACAACTGCTTCTAAGTCATCATTGGTATATTCTGTATGCCAGCCATTGACCCGGACATAAACTTCTGCCCCATTGACTCCGGCACTGACGATATTTTCAGCAGCCATGGCCCGGGCATTGGCTTTTTCAGACGGAGGAACGGCATCCTCGACGTCAAAAGTGATGTTATCGGAATGGTACTTGGCACATTTACCTACGAATACCGGATTATTTGCCGGGATATACAAACTGCTTCGAATTACTTTCATGATAAATCCTCCATGATTTTAATATTTTTTGATTGGTTGTCTGATTCGTCGTCTGATTCGTCGTCTGATTCGTCGTCTGATTCGTCGTCTAATTGATTTTAGTTTTGTTTGACCTACTTGTCTGACTTGCTTATCTGACTTACTTTTCTATTTTCACTAATTTATTCGTTGCATCGTAGCCTTATTCTTTATTTATTGGAGCTGTCTGAGAATGCTCCTATTGGACGTTCCCGGACAGTACTTTAAAACGATGATTTTACCGGCTCAATGGTTTAACTTAGAAAATAGAGAATTCTGCTACCGGCTTTTTGACGGTGTCCATGACGGTTCCGTCTCGATATTCCACCACGGCAACGATTTGATCGGTGACTTCACAATTGGTCTGACTTCCGACTAAGCTCTCGCCGATTCGTTTCAATTCGTGAATATCCAGAACTTTTAGATCGGTGCCTTTGGCCGCTTCGATCAAGTCGGTCCGGCGAGGATTAATGGCCACACCATAATTGGTGACGACAGCATCAATGGTTTCTCCAGGGGTGGTGATGGTCGTGACCTGTTCCCGAACGATACAGAAGTTCTTACGGGTCAGGTTTGTCACGATGATGGCTAATTTAGAACCGGCAGCACAGTCACTGTGACCACCGGAAGCCCCCATGATGATGCCATTGGTTCCGGTTATGACATTGACATTAAAGTCGGTATCGATCTCGGTGGCGCCTAAGATGACAACATCCAAGTTATTGACCACACTGCCCTTATTATGGGGGTTAGCATATTGAGTACCACTGATGGCCATGTGCTGCTTGTTTACCCCGGCTGAGCGAACTGCTTCCAAGTCAAAGCCCTGGACATCAAACAAGTTACGGAACAGGCCTTCTTCCAGCATTTTAACAAAATAGCTGTGGATCCCGCCCAAACCGAAGGATCCGACTATTTTGCGTTCCTTCATGATATCCCGGACACCGGCTGCAACTGCCAAAGCCGTGCTACTGGCTCCGGTTTGAAAGGACATGCCTTCTTTGAGGTACCCGGCCGCATCCGCTAATTTGACCGCATCAGCGGCAATTTTCAGACGGATGGGGTCTTCGGTAATGGTCAAGGTTCCGGAGACGATGCCCTTGGGATCGCCGATGGAGTCGACCTTAACGACATAATCCACTTTTTCCTGACTGATCTCAATGGGGCAGCAGGGGTAAGGGACCAGTGTGTCGGTGATGGCAACTACTTGATCGGCATATTGAGCATCGGCATAGGAATAGGATAAAAATCCACAAGCTGACTTGCCGCCCGTGCCATTCATATTACCAAACTCATCGCAGGAAGGTGCACCGATAAAAGCTACGTCAATGTGCAGATCGCCGCTTTCAATGGCGCGGGGACGACCGCCATGGCTCATGAGCACGGCTGGTTTTTGAAGTTTGCCGGCTGTGATGGCTTTAGCGACCGGGCCGGGGTTAAAGGTACTGGTGGTGACTTTTGTTATGACCCCGTCTTCCATTAACTGGACTAAGGGAGCATGCACGGCAAACAAGCCGGAAACTGCTAAATGAATGTTTTTGATGCCTTTGGCAGCAATGGCTGAAGTGACCAGGTTTACGACCTGATCGCCGTTGCGCAGGTGATGGTGGAAGGAGATGGTCATGCCATCTTTGAGTCCGACTTTATCGAGCACTGCTTCGATGGACTCGGTCAGTTTGATTTGCCCGGGAACAAAACTCTTAAGTTTAGTTGTTGTCCGGGTCCGCTCGCCAAGGGATTCGAAGGCGCCGGCAAACGGTTCAACGGTTTTATACCCTTCTATAACATCCGGAATATCTCTGCCTGCTTTGTTGATCATAGTTCGTTCTCCTCGTGATCTGATTAGGGGCGTCTGGCAACGCCAGTCGTTCTGGCCGCTTCACTGACTGCTTTGGCTACTTCTTGGGCGACCCGCTCGTCAAATGGTGATGGGATGATATAGTCAGCATTCAGTTCTTCCGGTGTGATGAGTCCGGCAATGGCGTGAGCCGCCGCAATTTTCATGGCTTCGTTGATATCTTTTGCGTTAACGTCAAAGGTTCCGCGGAAGATCCCCGGGAAAGCCAGTACGTTGTTGACCTGATTGGGATAGTCACTGCGTCCGGTGGCGATAACCGCAGCTCCGGCAGCTTTGGCATCCTCCGGGAAGATCTCCGGTGTAGGATTGGCACAAGCCATAATGATGGGATCTTTGGCCATGGATCTTACCATTTCCTGAGTCATTGACCCTGGTGATGAGAACCCACAGAAAATGTCGGCGTCTTTAACGCCGTCTGCCAAAGTACCTTGAACACCACGGGGGTTCGTCAGTTCGGCCATTTCCTGCTTGCTGTCATTTAGGCCGGGACGGCCTTTATAGATGATTCCGGTCCGGTCGCATAAAATAACGTCTTTATATCCCGCTGAAAGCAATAGCTTGGTAACTGAAACTGCGGCTGCACCGGCTCCATTGATAACGACCCGAACTTTAGAAGCTTCTTTATTGGTGATTTTTAAGGCATTGATCATGGCTGCTAAGGTAACAACAGCGGTACCATGCTGGTCATCATGGAAGATCGGAATATCACAGACTTCCTTTAGCCGACGTTCAATTTCAAAACAACGGGGCGCTGAAATATCTTCCAGATTGACCCCGCCAAAACTGCCTGAGATCAATTGGATGGTCTTTACAATTTCATCCACATCCTTGCTCTTGATGCACAATGGGAATGCATCTACTCCGCCAAATTCTTTGAACAGGATACATTTGCCTTCCATGACCGGCATGCCGGCTTCTGGTCCAATGTCGCCTAATCCCAAAACTGAAGTTCCGTCGGTGACGACTAAACACAGGTTGCCACGTCGAGTCAGGTCATAGGACTTATCGACATCTTTTTGAATTTCCAAGCAAGGTTGCGCAACCCCCGGGGTATACGCCAAAGATAAATCTCTTTTTGTTTTCACCGGTAGTCTTGATATTACTTCAATTTTTCCCTTGATCTGATAATGCAGTTCTAAGCTTTCATCATAAATTGTCATGATTTCCCTCCTACTATTTGACTCAAACTAATCGTTGTTGAACCAATTTCATTCAACATTAAGGCTTATCATAAAGGTTTTATTTTATCTTTGCAACCGCACACAAATCACTGTTTAAGCCATTTAACCTGATATTAATCTCATATTAAGGTGTTGGATCTGCCCCCTAAAACCTCTTTTTCCAGAAAATTCCAAAACCCACTTTTTCCGTCTTATTCAATGGGTGTTTTTCGTCCCGGCCCAAACCACTTTAACGCAACCTTTTTACACGTTAAATCACCATTAAGCACACTCACTTTTTCGACTTGATAATACCAAAAAATAAAACTCCAGGGACCCTTGGTTTGTTCCAGCGTAAAAAAGCTTCTTTGCCCCATCACTTTGATCCGCTTATTCACAAAAATTTAATTTATAAAAGGATCGAACTGCTGCACTAAAAAACCACCCATCGTACAAAGACACCGGAGAGTTCCCGCATTGATCGAAATTTTTCGGAAGATCACCGCTTAGGGAAACCACTTTAAGGGAATCCAATTTTTGGGGTTCCATACTTCAAGACCACTTGATTTACTAATGAATCCATGGCTTTGAAAAGGCATGACTTGGAAGATTTACACATTCATAATATATTCGCCATATCGATCAATTCTGTCTTTGTTATGATTGAGTTAGAACTTCGCTTTACTATAAATTTTAGCTTAATTTCAGATTTAGCTTAATTTTAGATCTAAGCTTAAATAAAGATTTTTCCTTAAGTTCAGATCCAAGTTTTCTCAAAGTTTTAACGTTTCGATGGATAGTCACTGGCGCCTATGTTCCTGGGCCTCTCGTTTGAAAGGAGAACTACTATGACGATTGAAAAAATAAAAAGATTACGCATGATCAATCTCTTGGCTTTTATCGTATTGACCGTAGTAACTTTAGTGGCTTACTTTATGCCGTTAAATGGCAATAATGTACTGACATTGGAGCGAAAATACCCGAATTTGATTTCCGGTCCGGCCTTTGTTTGGTATTTATATTTCCTTACGCTCCTTAGTCTTGCCCTATTTGACCGGTTTCAAGCCGGCAATATGACCTTCCGAGGCATTAAATCGACCAAGGCGTTGGAAACCCTGGGCTGGACAACTTCCGGGGCGGCATTTCTTTATACCCTGGCTACAGTATCCCTCCATTATGAACTTATCGGCCTGACCATATTTTTCTTAGTATTGACTGTCCTCACCTTATTGATCATCAATGGAAACATCAAAGATCGTTCCGAAGTGATGGCTGAAAAGTTTTGGGTACGTAATCCCTTCAGCTTATTTTTGGGATGGGCTCTCTACCTTCTTATGAGTAGCATTGCAATGGGATGGTATACGACCTTTTCACAAGAAACGCCGGCTCTGTTCCTCCTGATCGGTTTTTTAGCCTTTGTGCTTTATTTTGCCGTTACCAATCGAAACATCGCTTTGCCACTTTCCTGGATCTTCCTGTTGCTGATAAAACAGCTCGAGAATCCGCCGGGTCAGCTTTTAAAAACTGTCCTGTGGGTCGGTATCCTGTTCCTTCTGGTCACAGTGTTCCTCATCGCCCAAAGAGACCCCCAGCAGGGCTATGCCAGAAAACCGGTCCATAAGACCATGGACAAGTACAACTTTGGATCCCCCTCGCAACTTGAGAAGCTCGAAGATGACTTGAATGAAAAACTCAAGACTAAACCCGGTGCTAAAATACGACTCAGAACTTGATCGAATGCAAAATTAAATAGAGCCGGGAAGACAATCTGCAAGCAGTCTTCCCGGCTCTATTTGTTCTATTCTACCGCCCTAGAAATGGTCCTAAAGCGGACCTTTGTTAATTTTCGTCATCCTCTTCAGAGTTCCAAGGCCGTTCCTCGTAAGTTTCTGCAAAGTCGTGTTTTACCCCATTGGTCACATAGCCCAACAAGGTATCTCGATAAACATTTTCAGTGGTCCGCAGGATGTTCAAATCAACATCCGGGTTGATCTTCTTCATATCCTCGATGAGATCCTTAATAACGTAGCGCTTGTTGCCGGTCCGTTTGGCGGCCACCATACAGGCACAATTCAACGGCCAGATCCCCATCTCATCGGTCCATTTCTTGATAAACTTTTCTTCAATATAATAAAGTGGGCGAATCAATTCGATTTCCGGATAATTTGTAGACTGCAACTTAGGCGGCATGGTCTTGAAGCTGCCCCCATATACGATATTAAGCATGACAGTTTCGATGACATCATTAAAATGATGGCCCAGCGCCAGCTTATTGCAGCCAAGCTCCCTGGCTTTGGCATATAGATGCCCCCGGCGCATCCGGGCGCACATATAACAGGGATAGTCTCTGGCAATATCATCCACTACATTAAAGATATCTGCATCAAAAACCTGGAGGGGAATTTCAAGATAAGAGACATTGTCCAACAACAGTTCCTTGATCTGGGCATGATACCCCGGATCCATACAGATGAATTCAACTTCAAACTCAAATTTTCGATGACGCTTGAGTTCCTGAAACAGCTTTGCCATGATCAGGGAATCCTTGCCGCCGGAAATTGCCACAGCAATGCGATCCCCTTGCTGGATCAAGTCAAACTCATTGAGTGCCTTTGTAAATTTCGACCAGATGGTTTTCTTATATTTACCGGTAATGGACTTCTCCACCGCCTGAATGTCTTTTCGGACTTCAGTGGGAATTAGGATCTCACAACCCTTGTTTTTAATTGTTTCCATGGTTTTTTCCTTTGATCTGTTTATTCTGCTTAATCAGACTACCTGATTTTCTAACTGTATTTCCTAAGGATTAGAAAAAATCCCTGGTCAACGCCATCATAGCTTCTTGATCCGACCGTTAGTGAATTTAGGCATTGGTCTTTCAAGATACCCAATGTAGAAACAGCTTACCTTGTTTATTGTATCGATTCAGTGAATGATGTCAAATGGTTCAGTCTCTAATCGGGTTGCACCGCATGGTGTCGTTTGGATTGCGTTTCCCGGGTGGTGTTGTCCGGATTGCGTTTCCCTTCTGGTGTTGTTCTTAAAATAAGGCACTGGGATTTTGTTTTAGTATAATTCCGGCTAACAGCAAAATGATAATTAGGTCTTTTCCAGTATCTAGTAGCCCTTGGCGATCCCGCCCTGCATCTTGGGTTTTATTAATAATGATGATATTACCGATCACTTCCACCACCAGTCCCACTACCAAGAATCCAATAATAGCAATTGCCAGATATTGCCCCCTAAGATACTGGAAAAATACAGAGGGAAAGAAATTACTAAAAAAGGTCAAACCAAATATCAACGTTCGGACCAATTCCGGTCCAAGGATGTGATCTGATCCAAGTAAACCACTAATATAACCTTTGGCCCTGGTTTCTTGACCCATGATCAATAGGGTCACTCCGGCGAATAACAGAAATACACCCATTTCGGCGGGTTTTAGGGACATTATAAATCTCATGGTGCATCTCCTTTGCCATCCTGCCGTAAAATCATCGATCTACTTATAATATACCGGCTAATTTGCGGACTTATTTTTCAGCTGATTGTTTAGCTGGCTAGTTTCTTAACTTCCACCCGGCTGGTTTCTTAACTTCCCCTTGGCTGGTTTCTTAGCTTCCACTGGGGATTTCTGCCCACACACCCTTTGTTCTTGATAAATCTGGTGTACTAGTAAAACAAGAGCAGTCCTATGCTGTGATTATAACATTTTTACAAATACCGGTTAAAATGAAACAATAGGATAAAAATAAAGCGTATAAAAATTAAGCAAAAAAAGGAGAGGATGATCATTAAGCAACCCTGGTGGAAAGAAGTAGTCGTTTATCAGATCTATGTGCGCAGTTTTAAGGATACCGATCAGGATGGTATTGGCGACCTCCCAGGCATCCTCGGATCCATCCCATATTTAAAACAACTGGGGGTCGATGCCATTTATTTAAATCCCATCAACAAAAGTCCCAATGATGATTTTGGATATGACATCAGTGATTTCTATGGAATTATGGATGAATTCGGGACGTTAGCAGACTTTGATGAATTGATCCGGACTCTCCATGACCATGGCATCCGGTTTATTATGGATCTGGTCATCAATCATTCCTCGGATGAACATCCCTGGTTCAAAGAAGCCCGAACCAGCCGGGATAATCCGTTTCATGATTTTTATATTTGGCGAGACGGCAAGGCAGGCGGTCCCCCCAATAACTGGCCGTCGTTTTTTGGAGGTTCGGCCTGGGCATACAATGAAGCCACTGATGAATATTACTTGCACCTGTTTAGCCGTAAGCAGCCGGACTTCAATTTTACCAATGATCAATTGATCGACCATATTAAGGATATTCTGCGTTTTTGGATCGACCGGGGTGTCGATGGATTCCGATTTGATGCCATCAATCACATCGCCAAGGATCTCGAATTTCCGGACGGACCGATGAAACCAGGGGATTGTTACGGAGATTTCATCCCCTTTGTGCAAAACCTGCCCAAAGTTCATGATTATATTCGGGAACTGCGGCGCGATGCCATCACTTTACCTGATTTTTTTGTAGCGGGTGAAGCCGGTGGGATCGGGTTTGAAAATGCCCACCTTTATACCGCCCAGGATAGCAACGAATTGGACGTTTTATTCCACTTCGATATGCATTCCATCGGTCGAGGGCCCCAAGATTGGCTCCGCATCCCGGTGGATCTGCGTAAAACCATCAAACGCAGCTTTACCGGCTGGGCCACCCGACCGGACACTGAGGGTTGGAATCCGGTGTTCTACTCAAACCACGATACGACTCGGACGGTGTCTCGGATCGGTGATGATGCTCATTATCGAGAGGCATCCGCCAAAGCCTTAGCCTTGCTTCAGTTAACTCAGCGCGGCACACCGTTTATCTATTATGGCGATGAGATCGGAATGACCAATGCCTGGGACTTTAAACTAACGGATTATCGAGACATCGCAGTCTTCCAAAAATATGAGGAGCAGGTAGTCAACGGAATTGTCTCTCCAGGGGATTACCTCACCGGATTACACTACCTGAATCGAGACAATGCTCGAACCCCCATGCAGTGGAATAGCCAGCCCGGCGCCGGTTTCTCCACCGCCACCCCTTGGATTCCCCTAAACCAAAATTATCAGACCATCAATGTGGAATCCGAACTCCAAACTCCAGACTCCATTTTTCATTTCTATCAAACAATGATCCACCTGCGCCGGGTCCATCCTGTTTTGATCCATGGTTCATTGACCGAATACCTTCCTCACCACGAGCAGATCTATGTTTATACTCGTCAAGGGGAGGTTGAGTCAACGGAGTACTTGATCCTTCTAAACTTGACTTCAAAACCCGCCCAAGCCGAGCTTCCCATTGACTTGACGAACCGTTTGGACCCCCCGGTGGTTGCGTTAATGCTGTCGAATTATCCAAATAGGCCGCCCTTGGAGTCCGTCATTTCCCTCCTGCCCTGGGAAGCGCGCCTCTATGCGATCAAGTCCCTAAAAGAAGAGGACCCCTCTTCCACCGTTTAATAGTTCGCCAAAAAAGCAGATGATAGATCGCTCTTTCATCTGCTTTTTTATGGAATTGAATCTTCCTTTAATTTTAGTCCACCGCCACCTGGAGTTTAACGATCGGGTCCGCTGTAGGGTTTGGTCTATCCTTGATCTCAGGTTCTGGTTCGACCACCGGATCAATGTCCGGCTGGGGACTTATTTTTGGTTTTATGTCCGGCTCGGGTGTTTCCAGGGGTACGATGTCCGGCTGGGGTTTTTCTTCTATCTCTATTTCCGGCTTCGGCTTGATATTGGGCCGGATCTTTGGTATCGGGGTTTCCTTAAGTTCTTCCAATAGGTTCGCACTAAGTATTATCACTTGATCGACTTTGTTGTTCATCAAGACCTCCCTTTGGTTTTGCCCGGTGGGTTCCATGGGCCTGACTCCCTGGGAGCTTTGCTCCGGGTCATTTTTATAGACTATTTTTTTATGGACATAGGGACTGGTCATGGCGGATAGGATCCCCCCGTAGGTCATGTTGAACCGAACTTCGGAGCCCACTGCATAGTTTGCGCCGGTATCGGTCAGATCCAGGACAATGTGATCGGAGGAGGCCCCCATGATCATAATAGCCTCGTCCAAGGGGGTCAGTTTTGAGACATCGACATCTTGGCGGCCGATGGCACAGATGGCCAATTTTCGGATGCCCCGGTCTTCGAATTCCGGAGGTTCCCCAAAGGCATTCTTCCCGGCGATCCCTTGGGGAAGAGTCGGTTTGGCTTTTATTTCAATGATCTCAGCCACCAGTTGGAAAATATGGCTGGTGGTTCCCGGGATCTTTTCTCCGTAGGCAGTTTCCCGACCCAGGAGGAAGGCCTCCCCGATCCGTAAGTTATTTATACCATCCACCATATCATCGTCCAGCAATAGATGCAGTGAGGACGAATTTCCTCCGGAGATGAGCTCCAGGTCCAGCTGGTATTTTTTCTTGATATACTTGCCGATGGTGACCAGCCGGAACAAGTTATATTCATCGGGAATGATCCCGCCGTAGCAGGTCAAATTAACCCCGACGCCGGCAATTTCGATCAATGGCATGGTCTTTAGAATATCTTCGATTGCATCAAACAGCTCATATTCATCGTAATAGCCTTCTCTAAGATCCCCCAAGTCCATCATTAAGATCACTTTATGGCGGATCCCCTGGACCCCACAAGCCTTATTTAAGGCTCGAATGGTTTCCAGTTCCGAGTTCAACGAGATGTCGCTATGACGGACTACTTCCAAAGCTTCCGAGGGCATGGGCAGCCGCAACATCATAAGGGGCAGACCCAAGCCTTTTAGTTTAATTAGATTCTCGACTCGGGAGTCCGCCAGGTATTTACAGCCCCCTTCGACCAACGCCCGGGCAATTGCCGGGTCACCGCCAAAGGCTTTGCTGACCCCAGCCACCGAGATCCCATGACGACTGCACAGACCGACGATGGTTTCCACGTTTAATTTAAGTTTTTCATAATCGACTTCGATCCGTGGATTTCTCATGTTTTATCCTCCCCCAGGGGCAAGCTGAGACTAGTTCTCAATAGTTTTCGGGCAGCGTCTTTGTATTGAAGGCTCATGACCCCTAACGACGCCATAATGTATTGCTCATCAATATACACTTCAATGGTTTTATCCGGTAATAATTCCAGTTTACGGTGTTGTGCCAAAGCCCCCGAAATGATCTCGCGGCGCCCTGGCAACCGGGTCAATGCCCCGCCGGTTCCGATAAAATAACGTACTGCGGTCAGGTCTTTGCCCTGGGCCATGGTTTTACGGCCGGAGGGGCCAAAGTATTCTTTGATGGTGCCGGCATGGCGTTTTAAAGCGATTTTTAAAGCAGTCTGAGCCAAAAGTTCCACCAGGGCAAACTGCTCCGGTGTGACCGGAATGGCCGGCAGAGCCTGGCACAAGGCCAAGGCCTGGGTTCGGTCCAGCCCCAGCCGATCATTCAATTCCCGATCCCCCAAAAATTCCAGGACGCTCAGTCGATTGATGAACAACCCCAGATCCCCCTCCACGGTTCGTTTGTGTTCGGGCTCCGGATCCAATAGGATCCGGGCATATTCGTCGGAATCCGTGGTACAGGAGTGAATATCGGTGGTGGCACCGCCGATATCCGCACAAACTAATGGCCCTAACTCCCCTTGCAGCAAGATGGCCGCCTCCATGACAGCCCCCGGTGTGGGGATAATGTGCCCATCCACGAGATCCCGGATCTTTTCCATGCCCGGGGCCGTTGTGATGTGTTCTTCAAACACGGCCTGGATGATTTTGCGAGTGGGTTCGATGTTGAGTTCATCGATTTTAGGATAGACGTTATCCACAAGGTATAGATCCATGGGACTGTCTTTAAAAATCAAGCGGATCTCCTCCTGATTTTCAATGTTGCCGGCATAAATGACGGGACTTGCCAAGTCCAACGATCGGATCAATTGGGCATTATAGAGGGCCGTGTCCCGTTCGCCATAATCGACTCCCCCGGCGATCAAAATAATATTGGGATCCACCGCTTTGATCTTGGCAAGATCGGTTGGACGAAGTTTGCCGGATGTGACCAATTGAAGATTGGCGCCGGCTCCCAGGGCGGCTTCTTTGGCGGCTTTGACGGTCATGTCATAAACCAATCCGTGGACCGTCATGCGCAGGCCCCCGGCCGCAGACGACGAGGCCATAAACCGACCCCAGCTGACGTCTTCCCCCACTTGCCGGGCCAAGTCCGCCACCGCACCTTGTAAGCCGATGGTGACATCACCTTCTAAAACGGTGGTGCGGTACTGACCTTGCCCCACTAGGACAGGATCAGAGTCGATTTGATTGAAGGCGCTGACCACGGTGGTAGTACTGCCGATTTCCGCAATGAGAAGGTCTGTCTGTTTCATAATTACTCCTTGTTTTCCAGTTCCCGGCGTTTCTCCACCAGGAAAGTTGCGACGTGGACACCTTTGGAACCCCGGCCAAAGCCCTGATCCATCCCGGCCGCCATGGCATCTTCATTGGATACTTGCGTGCCGCCGGCCGCCAGAATGATCTGGCCGCGAATGCCCTTTTCAATGCACAGATCGACTATTTTTTTCATGTTTTTATAATGAACGTCATCATGACTGATGATGGTCGAGGCTAAGATGGCATCGGCATTTAATTCAATGGCGGCATTGACGATTTTCTCGACGGATACGGAGGTGCCCAGATATTCACACTGGATCCCGTATTTTTCGATGCCGCCGTGTTTGATATCAATGATCTCGCGCAAGCCCACGGAGTGTTCATCCTCTCCAATGGTGCCGCAGACGATTTTAAAGGGACGCCGCTCAATATCCCAGCGGATCTCGTCGTCCGATAAGAGCTTGGGTTTGGGCGGGATAATGAGATCCCGAATATCCAAGACCTGATTAAAGTTCCCTTTGATCTCTACCCGGGTCCCTTCCGCTTCCTGCATGACTTCCCGATGGATCACCTGGGCATCGGCCAAATTCATCCGCCGGGCAATCTCTAAGGCAGCCGCCTCAGCCGTACGCTGGTCCACCGGCAGGAACATGGCCAGATGGACGACACCGTCGCCCCGCCATTCCATTTCCGGTTTGATCTTCGCGGTGTCCAGCAATTCCCGGACTTGTTCCAGACGAACATTGACGTTGTCGGTCTCATCCAGTTCGTCGATGTAGATGATCTTATCCGGGTTTTCAAAGGTACAGCCGCCGATCAATTCCGATGCTGTTTCAGTGGTTTTACCGTATTGAGCCAGGTTGTTGCAGCCAAAATGGGCCGTCACCGGTGCCATATAGTCAGGATCTCGTTTATAGACCGTGCCTGCTGCAATGCCGCCGTCAATTTTGCGGGCGATCCCGTCGTTGTTGCGCTGGGGATATTCCCCCGAGTCGACGAAGAAGCCGTCCTCAACGGCTTTAAAATAGCCGCCGCCGGACTGGATCTCCTCCATGAATAAAACAGCCCGTTCCTTGATCTCCCGGACTTTATCGGCTAAATCCCCCTCGTCTCGGCGCAGCGAGATCATGCGCAGGAGCCCGTCCAACCCGGCAAAGGTCTGCTTGGCCGTATCGATGGCTTCCATATTATAGATATGCCAGGGCACGTTGCGGCCTTCGTCCGGGGTGATGGTGGACTGAATATCGGCCGAGGTCAGCTGCGAGATCAATAAATTCAAGACATGGGTCACCGTCGCCTCGCGGGTGGAGGACTCCATGTATTTGGTGTTCTGCTGAGCCCTGGTCTTATAACCTTTAAACAGCTCGCGCACAGCGACGGCATAGGGCAGATCCAGCCGCATACAAGGGGCCGGCGGAGCCGTCGGCGGTACGGTGGACAGACAGATATTCTCTTTTTTTATGCCGCTTTTGACGGAAAACAGGGAGTTGATGGCATGCTGGACTAAGAGCTCCGGCATGACTTTCCAGGCTTCCCGGGCCGTAGCATTGGCATTGTGAGCCCCATCGATCTGGGCCATGCCGGCATACCCCATGATGGTCTTGGCCTCAGCCGCATCCACAAAGGAGCGGACCATATTGATGTTTCGGTACAGTACGTTGTACTGGGGATCCTGATGAGCCCCGTTAATGCCTTCTTCCGTGAACATCACCGCAATTTCCGGTCCCGCCACCCCCGATACATAGGAATGATAATTAATGGGCCGGCCGACTTCGTCTTCGATGCAGTCCAGGGCCTTGCGTTGAGCCCGGACTTGTTTGCGGGTGATGGGAATGCCGCCGATGCCTTGGGGGGTGCCTTCGATCAAGCCATCATAATGGCTTTGACCGGCCGTGCGGATGACCATGATATGATCGGCGCCGTGCCAGGCAGCCATTCGCATCCGGCGAATGTCATCTTCAAACCGGCCGGAAGCGATCTCCGTCGTGATGACACAGCCGGGTTGGGGATCGATGTTGTCAAAATACTTGGCAGCCGGCAAGGGCTGACTTTGGGTCAAATCATCGCTCATGTCATAGTAGGTGAACTTCCCGATCTGGCGAACTTCACCGGATCCTTCCCGCCAGTGCCAGCCTCGGCGCCGGGGGCGATATTCATCAAGGTCCTTTAAGATCTCCTGGACATCGAGTTTTTCATTGCGTTTTAAGTCCATGACTGCTCCCCTTTAAAGCTGACTTTGAGTTCGTCAAAGCCCTCACCCTCGGCAAGGGCAAGGCCCGCCGGGCGGATCTCTAAGCCTTTGATTTGAGCCAGACGATACACTAAATGCCCGCACCCTTTGCCCATCATTCCCCGGTCAATGGTCTGGGTCACGATTTGGGCTGCTTCCTGGGATGAGAACCCCATGCGCATTAGGATGGATCGTTCAATGGAGGGGGTTGTATTGTCCCGGGCTAAGTCTAGGAGCGGGTCCACGATCTGACCACAGACCTCCCAAAACCGGGCCTCTAATTGCGATTCGGTGAGATCCTTTAAGTGGACTCGGCGCAGCAAATAATCATCTTCGCGTTTCATTGGTTGTTTCCTTTCTGGACGGTGACGTCGAGCTGTCCCAACACCGTCCCCACAAATTCTTCGGTGGACTTGGTTTCAAGGATCAAATACTCCAGATCCTCTGGGGTGATGGATCGAATGTCTTTTGCAATGGTCTGATTTTTAATCAAGGAGCTCCGCAACCGGTCAAGATCAAGATCCTTGATCTTGATCAGTCCGGCATGGGCCGGCAAAATAATGTTTTGGC
>JBAQDU010000036.1:0-3170 GCA_049294805.1 Clostridiaceae bacterium | reverse complement strand
GTGTAATAGCGATGAAACGGCCTGTAAAAGCAAGTTGTGTGGGTTCAGCAAAACAGTAGATTGGGCGTACATTTAATCTGCATAAGCTGTCGACCAAAGGCGCGAAAGCAGGCTGGGACGATATTTTTGTCCAGTGGAATCTGAAAGGCGGTCAGACAGGGCATTGCTTAAATAATGTTGGAATGGGGCGGGGCCTGAATTGGTGGGCTATGGGAACCCCCCAGGTGGGTATGCTGCCCTTCAAGACGTACTGTACACATTCACACGGCCCACATCGACCAAAAAAGACAAAAAGGAGCAAAAAATATGATTTCAACTAAATGTAGTATATGCGGTAAACCCTTCAAATCAGAGCGGCATAATTCAAAGTTTTGTTCTGAAGAATGCCGTATTGAAGGAGCCAAAAAGCGCCGGGCAGAACTCAAAGAACAGCGGAAAAAGGGGTAATAAATGATAAAAGTGACCAGGCGAAACGATGAAACATTTGAAAAAATGCTGAACCGCTTTACCAGCGCATGTAAAAAAGATGGAATTTTAAAAGAAAGCCAGGACCGGGAATATTATGGGGACCGGAAAAAACGTAAGGAAAGCAATGCCCTGGAACGCAGGAAAAAAGAACAGGGGGACAGGTAATAAAAAATGATAAAGCGACCAGAACCCCCGGACGATCCGAAACCCTGGGATAAAAAGGGGAACGGAAAAAACGGCTACCCGAAACCAGGCGGCCAGGATCATTACAAAAGAAACAGCACGAAGCGACCGCCACGCAAAGATAAAATATAGGCACTGGGCCATTGCTCCAGATAGATGAAGCAAAGAATTTTCACTAAGGGGATGATCTGAAACTTGAACAAAATTGACCCCATGGAACATACAGGCTTAGTTTATTCAGTCTTAAACTCGAACAGCTGGTTATATGGCCCTCGATCACCATGGACAGAGGATGATGCATTCCAGGAGGGTATGATTGTCCTTATAGAAGCCCTAGAGATCTATGACAGTAACCAGGGTACAATAGCAACCTACTGCATGGACCGGATCAGATGGGGTTTACACAGGGAATTTAAAAAGCAATGCAACCTGATCAGGAAACCGGACGGATTACAAGATAAATATAATCACTACTTGAAAGAGATCCGGAGTTATCAAGATCTTCACAATAAGAAACCGAGTATAAAATATCTTTGTACAACTCTGGGAATGTCCAAAGAATCGCTTAATACAATGATCAAGGCATTTGTCCCGGTAATGTCACTGGACGCTCCTGCCGGATCCCAGGATGATGATTTTACCCTATCAGATATCATTGAGGATGAGAGAGATAACTTTGAAGCTGTGGATTTACAATTGCAAAGTCAGCAGCTACGAGCAGACCTTGAACGAATGATGGATGAAAAACTGACTGCCCCGGATCAGAACCTAATCAAAGATTATTATGCCTGGAATGGTGGAAAACAACCGACTTTGAAAGAATTGGCTGATAAGAATAATTTAAGTGATCAGCAGGTCAAGGCAAGGATAAATAATTCATTAAGAAAATTTCTGAAATTTAAGCCAGAGTTGACCAGGAATTATCCAGAGTTGATCATGAAACAAATCTACACACAAACCAGATATGCCCTGCCGGATCTAAAACGAATGAGGATTGACATGATCGGCAGATATCTAGTCATTGGGGATCTGATCCAGATTGATCACCATTTTGGAACTGTGGTTAATATTGACTTCGACACAAAACAATTTGAATTTAGTTCTAATGGACGGACCTATGATATCCCATTTTCTAAGATCTACGACTTCGATATGAAGGGTGGTCAGATCACTGGCATGTTTACCGGAACAGGGATGTTATAAAAGCCTACTCAACAACAAAACAAAATTTTAAACATAGGAGAATTACCATGAAAGAACAGAACAACACTGAAATAACTGTAGCACTCGAAAAATCAAAAGAATATCTTGAATCAGCCCAGGTGGTAAGCATCTACCTGAAGGATCTCCCATTGACCCACGAACAGAATGATCATCTGATTCATCTACTCATGGAACATGGGAACATCGGCCGTAAGGATGCAATGTTACAAGGATTCAGAATGGGAATTGAATTGATGAAAGATAATCCACAGGCTGAACCAACCAATGAATTTAATATCATGCAATAAAAACTGCCCTGTAGAGTGCCTTAAAACGTCTCTACAGGGTTTTTACTTTTCGACCAGGCAAATACTCAACGGAGTGGGCAAGCTTCGTTTAAAGTGCAGTACAGGCACCTTAGTCCGCTTAAAAACCGTATACTAACATGGCGCTAACGAAAAACTCTGGGAACTTATAAAAATTATAAAAAACATTGACCTAAGTTCAACTTAGGCCGTAAATCAGGACTTAATTGAAACTCCTCGACATCGCGGAGTTTGAGGCAGTCCCAAATCGTAAATCAAGACTTAATTATGATTGGGTCATTAGTAATGACGTCATCAATTCAATCGGGAGGCGATATGAAACGATCGTCACAAATTGTGACAATCAAAAGGTTCAAAAGCGCATATGTCTGCGTTTTTCCGAATTAATCAGGAATTTGGGTTTGGCTTAAATGGGAAGTTGACTGCCCATTTCAGAATTAATCAGAAATTTGTGACGGTTTCAAACTGGCCGACATCGGCTAATTTCCAAATAAATTAGGGATTTTAGATGGACTTCAAATGTCCAAACGTTTGGACATTGCCAAATAAACCAGGAATTTGGATTGGGTTCAAATCGGACATCAATGACCGATTTCCAATAAGACATAGCGCATTGAGAGACAATAAAAGGAGGCTTAAAACCTTGCCCCTACAACCCTTTAGGGCAGTGCTACAGGAAATTACTTTTCACTTGAGTAAATACTCATCGAATCGAGGCGAACCGCTTAAACATGCACTGGAATGAACGTACCATACCAAGAAAGGGAATTGCTGTAAATCTTATAAAAGAAATGGCAAAACTGAATTGAACTTCGGATAAAGCATGAACGAAATAGGATTCGAACTATGATTGGAGGTAAGATCAAATAGTTGAAACCTGTGGGCCTAAAGGCCATGGCAGTCGTTGAATCTGTTGACTGCTCAGACTATTAAGTGTAAAGTGAGCAAGACAACATAGGAAGACAAAAGAAAAAGCCCCATGTAGTAGCT
>JBAQDU010000035.1:0-10699 GCA_049294805.1 Clostridiaceae bacterium | reverse complement strand
ACTAGGCCTGATCCTGGCCGGTGATAATCCGTATGACCTGGATCTAGTCGCCTGTAATCTGGTGGGCATTCAAAATGTACCCATCAATCTCCATGCGCAAAAGCGCAATCTGGCAAGCCAACATCTGTCTGACATTGCTCTCTATGGAGTACCCCTAGAAGATTTCAACATTGTTCCTTTTAAACTACCAGGTTCGACCCATGTAAATTTTGTGGAAAATCGAGTGCCAGCCTTTGTTGTCAATTTTCTGTTGGATAAATTCCGGCCTTATCCTAAAGTCCTTGAAAGTAAATGTATCGGCTGTGGTGTCTGTGCCAAAAATTGTCCCGCTCAGGTCATTCAAATCATCAATAAGAAAGCCCAGATCGATACTACCCATTGCATCCGCTGCTTTTGCTGTCATGAATTGTGCCCGGAAAAAGCAATTGGCATTAAACGAAATGCTCTTCATAAATTGGTTTTTGGAACCTAACCAAACAGGATACATTGGGATCAAGGAATCCAGTTTCAAGGTAGTCCAATCAATTAAGGAGCAATTAAAAGCTGGATCCAATTTGACTAAGGCCGTCGTTGGATCACCCTTGTTTTTCTTACCAATCAGATCAGTCGGGCGCTTTGTTTGTTCTTAATAATAAACCTTGAATAAGTTTTATTTTATGTTGAATTTCATGAAGGCATTCGATCTGCCCTTTTCCGGGCAGATCGAATGCCTTCATTTATTTTTGACCCATCGGTTAAAAATCACAGGTGTTGGAGAATCCGGCAGGCGGTACTCCCAGCGCTTTGATCAAGCGAGCCCAATAGTTGACTTGGGCAGCGGTACTGGCGATGATCACTATTTCCCGTTCGTTAAATTCCGCTTTTATTTTCACCATGAACTCTTGGGGGATCATCACCGGAGTCTGGGAAATCAGGCTCGTATAGTTAATGGCCAGTCGTTCGCGGGCAGAGAAAGTTTTGACGTTTTCGATCTTTGTTCTGCCGGCTAACACCTGCATCTCCTCTTGGGTAATGCCGTTTTTTTGATACTCGAAGGAATTCATATCGATACAGAACGGACAGGCCACACTCAATGAGGATTGGATCCTGATTAATTGAAGGATCCGAGGATCTAGGTCTTTCTTGCCATGGGCCACCAATGACTCTAAGACTGCCGAACTGACTGCTACTTTCGGGTACCAAGACAAAAGCTTCGGAACCAATAGATCTTTTTTAGTCACTCGTTTTGAAATCATCAGTCCCACTTTTAAATACAATGGAATTTTTTTCGGTGGTTTGATAAACGCTTTTGTATCCATGGTCATCCCCCTTATTGTCCTAGGCTGTTAAAATTAATAATGGTGATCTTGAATAGTCCAACTGCTCACTGATGCAAACGAATTTGGGAACTAACTTGGTTTAGGTCAAGCTGTCGGTGAGGTTTTGGCTTGCCTTGGTTTTTTTCATTCCTCGCTCCATCATCTGACCAATCAATCGCGGCGGGATCTGTTTCAACCAGTTGATGTGGCAATCGAAGTAATAAAGCTTTTGATCCCAGCCTTTTTCTCTCCAGTAAACACCATCTAATCCCCCCAAGAAATCCGCAAGATTTTTTTGCACTTGAAAGTTGATCAAGCTGTCCAGTCTGGGCTTATAGTCTTTTTCGTCTGTTTTGAGATGGGTGATAAACTGTCTGCATTCTCTTTCAGTGACCGGATTTTCAATGGTCTTAATATCCCGGCCGATTTTACCTGCATTTATTGCCCCCCATTGAACAACAACGCTTTCCAAATAGTTTAAAGTCGCTTTTAGTCCGGACCCTTTTGTGGTGGCGATCACTAAGACTGGTTTGCCATATATTTCGGGTCGGTGAAACCACTTGCACGTCCGGTCTATCAACGTCTTTAACTTTCCGGAGACTGCCTGTAGGTATACTGGGGACGTCAAAATAATACCGTCACTATTTTTGATTTTGTCCATTAGCGCACCAACATCATCGGCTTTGAACACACATTCATCCGTCAGGATGCACTGCTCGCAGCCAATACAATCTTTGATGTCCATCCCATACAGATTGATGACTTCGACGTTAATTTGATGGTCTTTTAAAATTGTCTGGACTTGACTGATCAGACCAAAAGTATTCTTCCTCCGATTACTGGAGTTTATTGCAATTACGTTTAACAAAGATCCACCTCTTCTGTTTGATATTCTTTACTTCCCTTAGGTCACCCCAACTGTAACGTTTCGGTTCTAGATTTTAACTGACTCGCTTTCTTTTAAATACCTGCTCGCTCAAAAAATAGATCCAACTCGCTAGAATAACCGACAAGTAGATAACTAAATTATTAAAACTCACAGCATCGAAGATCAATAGGATCAACCCGGCACCGCTAAACAACATTTGACCCGCCAAGATCCTTGACCGTTTGACCGGGTGACCCAGGTCATCTTTGATATCCGCTTTTGATAAAAACCAAAACAACATAAACGATGAGACCAGTAGTAGACTTGCAAATATGCGGAGTCCGTTGATATTAAGGATGGGATTAACAACCGGATAATTCATAAAAAATAGCTGTCCAATGAAGAGTCCTAACCCAATTACACCGGCCGCCAAAGCCAGTTTGGGTTTTACTTGGAGCTTAATTAAACATAACATGGCTAATCCGAAAACGACTATATATCCGCTATTTGCATTGTCCATCGATAGAAATACGGTGAACCCCAAAGCCGAAACGACATCAAATATCGTTGGACTTTTACCGGTAATTCCGTTTACTAACCGGATTAATAGCAGCAGCCAAACAATGACCAGCAGCTGAATATTTTCATAATACACGAAATTTAAAAGTGACAGTCCCGATGCTATGAATGCTGAATAATCATGGTTTGGATCAAGTTCTCGCCCCAGAGCCCAAGTTAAAAACACACTAAAGCCTAGGGTAAGCCCGGACCGGACATTGCCTGTTGCAATCCATCCGATCACCCCGCATATAGCAGCTGCGATTACGATGATCTTATTGGTTTTATAGTTAAAATCTACTTTCCGTCCTAACGTAAACATGGCAACACTCCTAGATCACTCAATTTATCTGATAACTCCTAACCTAATCTTTGACACTGGCGATTGTCATCCTGCTTTTTCCCTGCTTTGTTTCTACTTTCATCCTGCTTTGTTTTTGCTTACATCCTGCTTTTATCCTGCAGCTTTCATCCTGCTTGTAGCCTTACATTGTGATAGCCCAGATAAACCCAATGCTAAACCCAATGGCTAATAGGATTGAAAGAATGAACATTGACCATACAATTTTTTTAAACATATCAATTCTCCCTTTGCACAATCCTAAACCAATACATCTTGCCGATTAAATACCAAAAATGCGATCACTAGGGACCCAATGGTCCAAACGCTCAAGACTGCAATTGAAAAGTTTAAACTCATGCCTCCCACCAGTTGATAGGATCCTGTGATATATTTCGGTAAATTCAAGTTTGTTACAAAGATGTACTTCACAAATTCCCATTGAGATAAGAACACTTGCAGTAATTGACCTACGATCAATGTTGACATGACGATGCCGATGGCGGAGGCACTATTATCAACTAACGTTGAAATTAAGAGGGTAATGGATGCGATCACAATGCAAACAAACCACAGCAAGGAATAAACCATGATGGTATATTCAGTGCGCGGGATCGTTCCAACTAAACTTAAATTAAATGACCCCTGGGCTTGACTAAGTCCGGTAATGACGGGCTCTTGGAATCCCCACCGTCCAAAGAAGATGAACGAAACGAGGGTCGAAATGAGCCAGATCATAAATACTAAGAGTGTCGTCATTGAAAGCAGTGCAATGTATTTACTCAGTAAAATTTTCCATCTGGGCACGGCTCTGGTCAGTAGGATCTTAATGGTTTTCTTCGAGAATTCCCCCGATACCAGATCTGCCGCTAAAATTATTATTAAGAGCGGGATAAATAAAGTGATTCCCTGTTCGACAAAGTCCACACTAAACTTAGCTGCCGTCGGCGTGATCGGATCGATATTATTCTCAAGGTAATAGTTTAATTGTTGAATTTGCGTTTTTAGTGAGTCCCTGATCGCCTGAGGAATGAATTGATTGTTGACTTGCTTTTTTAAGTTTTCTAATTCTTGTCCCGTAATCGCCTTCCAATCATATCCGGTACTTCCTGTGGCAGAACTCGTTCTTTCGATATTTCGCTGATACGAAAATTGTTGACCATAGGAAGAAAGGCCTGCAAAGATGATCAGTAGGATCACAATTAGAACCATTTTTCTTTTATATATAAACTTCGTTATTTCGTTGATTACCAATGAAATCATTGTGCCACCTCCTTTACTGGATTTTATGGTTGTCGGTGAGGTTTAAAAATAAGTCTTCCAGGGCTTGTTTTTTATTTTCAACAAATTTAATATTAATTCCTGCATTAAATAAAGTTCGATTGATCTCCACCAGTTTCCCTAAATCAATTGAGCCAGATAGCTTGCCTAAACTAAGCAATAAATCAATATCAAATTGTTCTTTAATGATTTTTCTGGCTTCCTCCGGTTTATCCAGGATCCATTCAACTTCACCCGTTGAGAGGATCTCTTCAATGGATGAGTTTTTAATAATGATCCCATTGTTGATGATGCTCACCGTATCACACATCAATTGGACTTCACTGATCAAATGCGATGAAACCAGGACTGATATATTTTTTTCTTTGGCTAATCCCTTAATGATATCTCTGAATTCATGGATCCCATTGGGATCAAGTCCATTTGTGGGCTCGTCTAAAATCAGAAGTTTTGGTTTGTGGATCAAAGCTTGAGCCAGTCCGATCCGCTGTTTCATTCCCATGGAATAGATCCCGACTTTATCATGGATCCGGTCTTGCATCCCAACTAATTCCACAGCATCCTCGATATCTTTTTTGGTAACGCCTTTTGACATGCTGCCTAATAACTCCAGATTTTTATAGCCGCTCAAATAATCGTATAAGTCGGGTCCTTCGATAATGCAGCCCACATTGGTCATGGCTTTTACAAAATTATCTTTTATGGAATAGCCGCAAATTTCAATAGCTCCGGTACTAGGTTTTGATAAACCCACGATCATCCGTAAGGTCGTAGATTTCCCGGATCCATTGGGACCTAAAAAGCCCAAAACCTCTCCTTCTTTAATATCAAAACTGACCTCTTTGATGATTTGTTTTTTCTTGATCCATTTTGTTATATTTGAAACTTTTAATACTGAATTCTCCATACTGTACCTCACTTCCAACGTTCTTTTATGAATCAGAGTTTTAGTCCCTTGGCACCACACTCTATTATTTAGAGTGGTCGATTCACCGGCTTCTCTTGACAGAAAATTTCCCGAACGATCGATTCTTATGTTCCAGTTTTCACCATAAAATAATCCATTTTCACTTTACCGCGTTACACTAACTGTATTGAATTAAAATAAGTTTACTACGAAGTATTAATAACCGCTCTATTATCAAAGAGTATTCATAATGATTAAATCTTTGGACATAATCTTTCGAATATACTGTTTCGGATATACTGTTTTTCCTTGTAATTCAAAAATATAAAGTACATTCACACAACCATAGTCTAAATTTTAAACTCCAATAAATCCAGAGATTAATGTGGATCATTGATCCCTTGAGAATTGATCTGTGGGGATTTGATCAGTGTAATGTTTTAGTGGGAGGCAAGAGTTGGGGAATCATTAGAATTACGAAACAGAAAGAATCGAAAAGACTTGTCAAGGTTTATAATGTGTCCATTATTATTCACCCCTTGTTTTAAAATGGATAAAACAAAACAGTGTATAATTTAATTAAAACAAACTGATTGTCTATCATAGACATTTTGAAGAAAGGAGTGCAATAACATGAAATGGAGAGGAAGAAAAAGTAGTTCCAATGTAGATGATCGACGGGGTTCCGGCGGTGTCGGAATGGGCGGAATCGGTGCTTTGGGTGGCGGCTTCGGAATTATCGCCCTCATCGTTTATGTGTTAATGGGCGGAGATCCCGGCGTGATCCTCAACCAAACTCAGCCGCAAAACCCAGGACAAGGGTCGTCTTATTCTCAAACCACCCAAGAAAAGGAGTTATCCGATTTTGTATCCGTAGTTCTGGCCGACACAGAATTTGTATGGAGTGACGTGTTCACCCAGATGGATCGAACCTATCAGGAACCGACTTTGGTATTGTTCTCTGGTCAAGTCCAGTCCGCCTGTGGGGTCGCCGGTTCCTCTACTGGCCCTTTCTACTGTCCTGCCGACAGTAAGGTCTACATTGACCTGAGCTTTTATAAGGAATTGGAGACTAAGTTTAAAGCCCCGGGGGATTTTGCCATGGCTTACGTTATAGCTCATGAAGTCGGTCACCATGTCCAAAACCAATTGGGCGTCATGAATGAAGTAAACGGATTACGGGGAAGATTGAGTGATAAGGAAAATAACGAATTGTCAGTGCGACTGGAGCTCCAGGCGGATTATCTGGCCGGAGTTTGGGCAAAGCATGCCCAATCCATGGATCTTCTGGATCAAGGTGATGTCGAGGAGGCTTTGAATGCCGCAAACGCCATCGGAGATGACCGAATCCAGAAACAGACCCAAGGCTATGTTGTGCCGGACAGTTTCACTCACGGAACTTCCGCCCAACGCATTAAGTGGTTTACCAAGGGCTTCCAAGAAGGCGATCTGGATCAATGGGACACCTTTAGTCTAAATGAGGCGGATCTATAGCTTGCTACCCGCCTGTACGGAAATGCAGTAATCAGTCCGATCAGCCTTAATCAATCATTTCTGAGACTTCAAACCGTCTCTTCTCACTGTTTTTTCCAACTAACTAATAATTACTGCATCCATCCGGATCCACCATTTGACATCCAAATGCAAAGAACCAGTGGACTGGATGAGGCCACTCTCCAACCCCATAAAAACCCCGTGGACAAGTGAACTCCTCCCTATCGGGGTGGAAAAGTTCACTTGGCTCACGGGGTTTTTCGATGTAATATAGGTTTTGGCAAAGTCAAAAGGCGGAGTTTAGGGTCTTGCAATGGGTTTACCCTTGGATCCTCTCCAACTCACGAGAACCGTCAATAGGCTAACGAGCAGTTCCGTGAAGAGGAATGAGCCCCAGACCCCTTTGAGCTGGAACAAGCCGCTGAGGATCAAGACGGCTGGGATAAGGATCAGGCTGGACCGCAATACTGAGATCAGGATCGCCTGACGGGTCCTAAGGGTAGCAGCCAGAAAAGTGATCATAACGATATTGAGTCCCGCAAACAGAAATCCTGTAAAGTAGATTTTGAGGCCGCTCTCTGCCATAGCCGCCAGCTCCTGGTTGTTTTGGCTGTTGAAGATGCCGGCAATTTGGGTGGTCCAGGCGAAAACGACTAGGATGGTGCCAATCGCCATGGCCAATGCAAAGACCAGGCTAAGCTTCAGCAGCGTTCTCAAAGACGCCCCCTGCCCTTTGCCATGATATTGACTGGCCAGCGGCTGAATCCCCTGGGCTAGCCCCGTGAATAGAGCTGTGGCAATGATTGCGACGTTGGCGATGATTCCATAGGCGGCCACGCCGAGATTGCCAGCCAGTCGCAGAATGACCAGATTGAAGGTGAACAGCGTAACAGACGCTGCCAGTTCCGTGATCAGGGACGGGACGCCCAGTTGGAGGATCCGCAGCAGTCGGCTAGTCTCCAGTGGGCCATTGGTCAGGTGGAACCGGCTGGACCGCAGCCGGTAGTGCAAGAGGAGAATGCTGATGCTAATGAGCGGCGACAATCCAGTGGCCAGCGCGGCACCAAACATCCCCATACCCAGCGGGAACATAAAAAAGTAATCCAGGACGATATTGGACAGACTGCTGACGATCATGGCCCCCATGGCCAGACCCGGATCCTGATCATTGCGGACAAAGGCGATCAGGATATTATTCAGGATGAACACCGGAGCAAACCAAAGGATCAGTGTGATGTAGGTTTTAGTTGGCCCCAAGGTCTGTGCGTCCGCACCCAGAAGCCTTGAGATCGCCTCCGGTAGGAGGATCCCAGTCAGGATGCACAAGAGACCAAACGCCGCTCCAAGCAGGAGCGTATGACGAAAGGGTTTGTCCCCCGCTTCGCTGCCTTTGCTATAACGCATGGAAAAGTCGATGGCGCCTCCGGTAGCGATCATCAGCCCCAGCCCCTGGATCACTGAATAGATGACAATGGCAAAATTAAGAGCCGTGAGACCCACTGGTCCCAAAGCTCTGGCTATAAAGAACGTATCCGCCAGGATATAGAGGGAAACCCCCAGCATGGCGATCATGTTAGTTGACGTATATTTAAAAAAATCTCTGAAGATGTGTTGTTTCATAATTTCTTGAATCTCTTGGCTTTCCTGTTTTCTTTTGTTTGGTTCTACCCCTCGATCTCGATCATCCCACCGTTTTTTTAGGGGGACCCGATGAACTGATCCCGCGGGAGAGACAAGTTTTTTTCACTAATGACTTTTCCAAGTTGTTGACCCCTACGATCACATGGTTTAGCTTAATGATCCGCTTCCTCTGGTTTATTCTTAAATCTCTAGATTGTCGAATCGGCTAAAGAGCTCACCCTCCATTTCAAAAATATCATCCATGGGAATGATGGTAGCATCCGCCATGATTACCGTTCGTTTATATTGGTCAATTTTCTTAACCCATCCTGAAGCGGTAATATATGCCCCACCGGACTTTTTAAGATCCGACTTAAAATATGTGATCGAGACTTCCGGCTGCTCCTCCAGCTGGTCTTGGAGGATGGCCAGCTTATCATTTAAATCTGCCTTGATCGATTCATCCAATTCAATTCGACGATTCGTTAACCGGGCCGTTTCAGTGATTGCTGAGCTGTAGCCTGTCAGTGCGGCAAAGGGAGAAAACTGTGCCGCTCGGTCATGGGCGGACATGCGAGGACGCGAGGTGGAGGTGTGGTGAGGCAAATTAATGATGTCTTCGTATGGATTTCTCATGCCTTGTGTCCTCCGATCTGCTGGTTACGATCAATTGAAGTGGCACCTTCTTCAAGATTCGTCCCCTTCATCACTGCGTTTTTACCGAACTTATTCTTTAACTGGATCACTGTCTCCTGCACCCTTTTTTCTCTGGCCAAGGCAGCTTCTTCCTCCGCATTTATCTGCTGAACTGCAGTATAGTCTGTAAATAGGTCCAGCTGTTCAAAATCTTTTTGCTTTACCACCGATTTCTCATCTACCACATGATTTGCCGTGATATTGAGTCTGCGCACCAGTAATTTTTCATCGACGATTCGGTCAAATACCTCCATGACACCCTCCATGATCAGCATGGTGGATGAGGTCTGACGTTTCAGGTTTATGGTGCCATGGGCCGGTTTTGGTGTCTTTCGACCATACCGGTCCGTTGTTACCTCGCCCTGGTAGGATTGGTTGATCACTGGATCGGTGAGGTTCTCAATGTCATAGCCTACCGTCAAAACCATCTGATCGGTTACAAGCCCCTTAGCCACCAGATCCAAAACCAAGAGGTCGGTCATTTCCCGTATGATCAACTTGGCTTTTGTCTTATCATAGGGTGAATGAAGAATTTGTCCGGAACTTAGGCTGTTCGTTCTAGGCTTATATGCCTTGATATCGGCCATGGTGCAAGGCTCCCAGCCCCAGGCATGGTCGATCAGGAGCTCAGCATTGATGCCAAAGAGCTTATACAGCAGATCCTCGTTGTTGTAGGCATTGCGCTTTCCTAAAGAGCATCTGGCTACATCACCCATGGTAAAGATCCCGTGGGCTTCAAGCTTCTTGGCATAACCCGGGCCAACCCGCCAGAAATCCGTCAGGGGGCGGTGCGACCAGAGCAGCTCTCGATAGCTTATCTCGCCAAGTTCCGCGATTCGCACCCCATCTTGATCCGGGGTGATATGCTTGGCCTGGATGTCCATGGCAATTTTAGCAAGGTAGAGATTGGTTCCGATCCCCGCAGTGGCTGTGATGCCAGTAGCCTTGAGGACTTCCTGGATCAGCATCATGGTCAGTTCATGGGGCGTTAAACGATATGTGTCTAAATAGTCGGTGGCATCGATAAAAACCTCATCGATGGAATAAACGTGAATGTGCTCCGGAGCAATGTATTTCAAATAGATGTGGTAGATCCGCGTGCTGTACTCCATATAAAGAGCCATCCGAGGAGGGGCGATGAGATAAGAAACTGCCAATTCAGGGGAGGTGCTAAGTAGCGCATTGTCATAGGATTCCCCGATAAATAAATGATGGGCAGATTTACTTTGACGCTGAGCGTTGGCTTCTTTGATCTTCTGAATTGCTTCAAATAACCTGGCCCGGCCGGAAATTCCGTAAGATTTCAAGGAGGGTGAAACCGCCAAGCAAATCGTTTTTTCGGTACGGCTGGGGTCCGCCACCACAAGGTTTGTGGTCATGGGATCAAGCCCCCGTTCAATACACTCAACAGAAGCATAAAAAGACTTCAAGTCGATGGCTATATATATGCGCTCCCGGCCTTCCGTTTTTGGATATTCAGTTGGCTGATTTGATCCTTTCTTCTCAGTTTCAGGGTTCTTAAACTGAGCTCTCGCTTCATCTTCCGGACCATTTATTGGTTGTGTGTTGCTTTGCGGATCCATGGGAACCCCCCTTTTTTAAAAACTGAATTTCAATTGATCTCTTTCAAAAACGAG
>JBAQDU010000034.1:0-30156 GCA_049294805.1 Clostridiaceae bacterium | reverse complement strand
CGTTGGTTCATTAGTTCTTTAATGTTTTGATCTTGCAACTGTTCCTCCTTTTCTTGTACAATCAGCCTCCAAAACCCAAACTGGTCTAACACATGGTGAATTTGTTGTTAAGAATGTTTTTCTTAGTTTCTGTCTCGAAGAGGCAAGCTCATAAATTTTAACCGGTGATCGCCCACCGATCGATGATTGATTGATATTTTCATTAATGGTCTGTAGCTTCATTTGCCTTATCGTCAATCGGCGTTTCGTCCGGAACTATTCCGGTCAGTTCTTCAGACAATACTCCCTTAAATGCATCTTCCGGTAAAACCCCATCTCTGATCCAGACTGACACAGAACCGCTATCGCAGGGGAACTTTCCGTTTCCGTTGTTATCAATTTTAATCTTGTCTGTCCGATTACCGGTGTAGTCAGCGTAAACTGCACCTTTATTGATGGAACCGACATTCATTTGTTTTACACCACCGGTGCCGTTACTCATGACCACAGCACAACCGTAGGGGTGGTCTTCATCCCCCATTCGGACCCAACCGATGACATTGGAATGGTCAAAATAATCATACTGTTCGCCATAGGCGTGATTGACCCTGGCATAGATCAATTTATCAAGACTGTCCTGTTGTCCGGGAATGGGATCTGGCCCCATGATCCCGTAGTAATCGCCATAGAAAACCTTAGGATATCCATCTTTACGCAATAAGATCAAGGCGTAAGCCAAGGGCTTAAACCATGGTTCGACCCAGGATTCCAGTGCCTGCCCCGGCTGTGAATCATGATTATCCACAAACGTAACGACCAGTGTTTTATGATTGTGGACCATGGTCCCATCAAAAATTTGACGCATATCATACTGATCACCTGACTGACTGGCTTCATGGAAATTAAAGTGCAGCTTAACATCAAACAAATCCATTTGATAGTCGATTCGTTCCAAATAACTATCCAGTTCGTCGATGTCCCGATTCCAATATTCACCCAGGAGGAAAAAGTCCGGACCAAATTCTTCTTTGAGTTCCTTGAGCAGATCGCGGATGAAGTGATCATCAATATGTTTGACCGCATCAAACCGTAATCCATCCACCTTGGTTTCCTTAACAAACCAGGATGCCCAGGCTTTGATCTCGGTAACAACATCCGGATGCTTATAATCAATATCATTAAACATCAGATAATCAAAATTGCCCTTTTCACAAGATACCCCCAGTGACCAACCCTTGTTGATCCCGTCGATCATGTAGATGGCGCTTTTATTATCCCGGGAATTATAATCAGTACCGGAAAAATGGATCCAGCTCCATTTAAAGGCGGAATATTGATCCCCCCGCCCTGGAAAGGTAAATTTCGTCCAAGCCTCTATTTCATAGGGTTCTGAGATGGCTTGGGTTCGATCTTCGGGATCCATTTCCCGAGCCATAAATGTCTCGGTCTCATCCCCATTGGCCTTATGATTTAGGACGACATCTGCATAGACTTGAATTCCATTGTCATGGAGTTCATTGATCACATCAAGGAGTTCATCTTTACTGCCATATTTGGTTTTTACTGATCCCTTTTGATCAAATTCACCCAAGTCATATAGATCATAGGACCCGTAGCCGGTGTCAAAGGGAGAGGTTGCTTTCGAAGCCGGTGGGATCCACACACCCGTTACCCCCATCTCCTTTAAGTGCTGTACATCATTTTTTAAACGGATCCACAAATCATTTTGCGTATCCATAAACCATTCAAAATATTGAAAAATAATCCCGTTTCTTCCCACTTAGTGTCACCTATATCCTTCATCATCAGTTGTACGGTTGTTCACTTTATCGACTTTTTTATTTATTTGTTGACGTGTTCATTGATGGAATTTCAAGCTTCTTTTAATAGATCCCATGTCGGGTCATTAATACTCCAGCTTCCGTTTACATGGATTGCTGCATGACTGTTTTGATTTTTTACCATTGAATCCAATGTCGAGTTCCCCCCATTTAAAAATGGAACGAAAATGGAACATCGCTTGTTCGAAAATAAGCCATGTTCCTATAGTATACCCTGCGTAATTAAATGGTTTGGGTAGAAAGTGATAACAATTTATAAAATTTAGCCCCCTATGGCTGATAAGTCAATTGGAGACGTCCAATTTTATCGTTCAGCTTCTTTACCAGATTCTCCGGTGCGATGAGCTTGACACCATCTCCCTGGCCCATTAGCCACATCAGGATGCCATCCCCGAATAGTTCTGCTTCTACGATGTTCTCATAACCGGCTTGGTCTGATTTCGTGACATTGGCAGTGGCCAGTTTATCACAGACCGCTTCCAAGGCAAAGTCCTTGACCAGGAGCTTAATATGATTCAAAGCCCCACCGTACATGAACTGGATCCGTTTGCGGTATTCGCCTTCTTTAAAACGTTGGGATTCCTGGATCATATACCGCTGATCCAATAGTTCAACGGCTTTGATCCGATCGACCCGATACATGGTTGGGTTCTCATCGCCCTGGATCTGGAAGTATTTCTGTTTATCAAAATCTTTAATATTGCCGGCCAAATAAAAATAATATTCGCTGAAAATGATCCCCAGAGGTTCTAATATCCGCTCCACCTGGTCTCCATTGGTTTTAACATAAGTGATCTGGATGATCCGTTGCGCTTTGATCGCCTTGGAAATTTCCAGGAGACTATCCAGGATGGGGGTCTTATGGGAGGGTTCCACGTAATTGAACCACTCATTCAACAATAATTCTTTAATAAAGCGCTGATCCTCCGCCGACACCGAGGAGGCAACCAGTTTCTCTACAATGGGACTCATTTCTTTTTGGGGTAGCCCCCGGGAATCCATCAAGATCTTACATACCGATAAGACCTGGGCTCTGGACATGTATTTATTGCTGGCATTCTTGAGCTGAAATTGGCCTTTTTCCCGTTTGGACGTCTCGATGTTGACTATTTCATAGTTACTCCCTTTTTCCAGATTATAGTCGGAGAGAAATAGCTCAATGAGCTCGAAATCCCGGCTGACGGATTTTTCGGAAACCTCATATTTTTCAGCGATCTCTGAAAGTTGCAAGGCCTCCCCATTGAGTAATGAGGTGTAGATATAAAGTAGCCGATCCTGCTTTGAACCTATTTTATCTCCCACTTGACAAATCCTCCTAAAAATCTAAAACACTCTAAACGATCATGGAATAACCTGTTTCTATGAATTTAGTATAAAACGTTTTCCTATGGTAAGGCAACTATTCATTCAATAATAACGTGTTTTATTAAAACTTATTCTATGGTTTGGTCCTTTCCCCGTCAATTCCTTGGTCATCCCCCATTTCTTGAGGGCATTTCTCATTGGCAGAATCTAAAAAAGACAGTTCTCCGCTGCAGAATCCAAACCCCATTTCTCAGCCCCAACTTCTCGAGTTCTGATTGATCCGCTCCACCGAACGATCTTACGCTGGGCGCGTCTTGTATTATGGCAAAAGTCAGCCCAGGCACCCAGGGCACCCATGACACCCCAGGACAAAACAGCGATGGATTACTTGGTATATTCGCCAAGTGACTTCCATCGCTGTTTAACTTCAGATTATTTTGGTGGTTATATTGACTTTGGATCTAAGGGCGCACTTCGAGGATGTCGAATTGTTTCTCTAATGGGTTACCATAGATTTTCAGCGTATCGCCGGCCTTGATAAAGGCTAAGCCTGAGCCAAGCTTTTTAGCGCTTCCTACATAAACCATCTCTTCATTGGTAGCCCGAATAAAGTACATCGTATTTCCATCAATGACAGCAGTTTGGATGTCAGCGATCACAATACTCTTTTCAATGGCATCTTTGGTAGGTTCGCCTGATGTATCCGTTCTTAAGTTGTATTCATTGATGACTTTTTGAACGGTATCACCGATGGTGACCTGCTGATAGTTTTCCGCATCAACTAAAGCAAACTGCTTGGCCAATCCTGAGTTATCTTTCAATCCGATCAAATAAGTCGGCCGATTTTTAATATTCAATAGCACCGGGAAAGCTGGTATATAGTTCTTTTCCTGAATTTGGCCAGTGGCTGAATTCATGGCTGATACTTCATCGGCTGACGGTACGGAGAACATTTTAGTTTCTTTGGTTCTGGAATTGGAGAAGTAGAACCCTAAATTGGAGGAATCCCCTCGAATGGAAGTAACTCCGGTAAAGAGGTAGATGTCATCATTCAACGGAATGTAGTTATAACCAACGGTGGTTTTCGTTACATTTTTCTGACCGATGACGGAGTTGAAGTAGCCATCTTTGAACCTTCCGCGCCAGTCCAGCTGCTGGATGATCATATCCGAAGGATAGACCCGATCCACCCACATTGGTACGTCAATGGTATCATAATAGGTCGATTCACCCGTACTTGCATCAGTCACTAAGGCGCCTTTGACATCTGTTCCATTAAAGAACCCGATGCGCTTGGTCAGGACTGAGGTTATGTAATAGGCATTTCCACTATCATCCACTTCAAAGTTTGTCTCTCCAAACATTTTTGTGGGGTGCTGGAAGCGGATCCGGCGGAAAATATTCCGCAGCAGGATATCACTTTTGGAATACATTATCGGTTTTACCAAAGGGATCAGATCGGCTTCTTGAGTTGCCATATCGACTTGGACATAGTAAGGGATCCCGTTTTTCGAGTTGATGAAATATTTGATGATGTCTGCATAGGCCAAGGGGGATACTCGAACCGGGATATTGTTAACATTGATCTGAGTATAGTTATCGTTGATCTCAAACTGAGACACGACTTCCTTAACTGAGCCCATTTGCCGTTGGCCGATGATGGCTGCAGCTTCCCGGTCGACTACCGGTACCTTATCATACGTGATCTCTTTGACGGTTTCTGCAAAGTTTGCATCATCCACCTGGATCAAGTTAGCATATGCTTTGGCGCGGAATAAGGGCTGCGAAATAAAGCCGCCGATGGCAGGAATACCGATCAACAACGCCAATATGATAATGGAGATCCGGACGGTTTTAAAAATCCCTAAGCTGCCCAGGATCATATTCAGTCCATTAAAGACTAGCACTGCCATTACCAGGAACGCATAGAATTCAGGCGCCATTAAGTTTAGGGCCGGCAGCGTCGCGAAGAAATAAATAAACATGATGACCAGTGTAATGGCCAGGATGATCAGGGGGTTGAGCCCTTTTCGTTTTTTATCGCGGTCCCCGGCAGATTTCTTAAGCTCCGCCCACATTTCTTTAAAGTTTTTTTGACTACCCGGCTTGCGATTGCCAAAGTTGACCTGCTTACCTTGGTTGTTTTCTTGATTGTTTTTTTGACCGTTATTAAACATATTGTTAAAATCCATGAAAAATCCCTCCTCTTTCCAATATATATAACAAAAACAGATTAAGCTATTATTAAATCCCTTGAAATCATCCAATATAAAACCAGGTTGGAATCAGTCGGGAACCTGTATCATTCTTTATTAAACCTCATTTTTTCTCTATAAAAGAGTCACAAGCATCGCCTGTGACTCTTTACCGGTTGGATCGTATTATAGAGCTGACGTACCAAGGTAGGCTTGCTTCACTTTTTCATCGGATAACAGCTCACGCCCGGTTCCGGAAATGGTCACTAGTCCTGTTTCCATTACGTAAGCCTCATCGGCAATTTTTAGGGCAGCATTGGCATTTTGTTCGACCAAAAGGATGGTCACTCCGGTCTTATTGATCTCCTGAATGATCCGGAACATATCCCGAACGATCAGCGGGGCAAGCCCCAGGGATGGTTCATCCATCATCAGGACTTTCGGCCTGGCCATCAGTCCGCGGGCAATGGCCAGCATCTGCTGTTCTCCGCCGGATAAAGTTCCGGCTTCCTGCCAGGCTCGTTCTTTCAAACGAGGGAATAATTCGTAGACAAAGGTGAGGTCACTTTGGATCTCGGCGGTGTCATTACGAAGGAATGCCCCCATTTTCAGATTTTCCAATACGGATAGATTCGAAAAGACCCGGCGGCCTTCTGGAACCAGCGAAATACCCCGTTGCACAATACTTCCGGTTTTCGATTTAAGGAGATCCGCATCATCAAAGATGATACTGCCGGACTTTACTTTCACAATATTCATGATGGATTTTAAGGTCGTACTTTTTCCGGCGCCGTTGGCTCCGATCAAGGTCACGATTTTTTTTTCGGGGACCTCAAAGCTGACCCCGCGTAACGCCTGAATACCGCCGTAGGCTACAACCAAGTCGTTTACTTTAAGCATCTTCGTCCACCCCCAGATAAGCCACGATGACTCGTTCATTGGTCTGAATTTCCTTTGGACTTCCCTCTGCAATGGTGGTGCCATAGTCAAATACGTAGATTTTATCTGAAATTCCCATGACCACCTGCATATGGTGTTCGATCATAAAAATCGTCAAATTGAACTCATCCCGAATTTCCCGGATGAAACTTGTCAAATCATCGGATTCTTTTGGATTCATCCCGGCAGCCGGTTCATCCAGCAGCAGAATTTCCGGTTCCGTAGCCAGGGCTCTGGCAATTTCCAGGCGCCGTTGGTTTCCATAGGGAAGTGATCCGGCCTTTTCAGCCCGCATCTCCCACAATCCGACCCGTTTTAAGAGGGTTTCGGTTTTGTCACGGAAATGAGCTTCTTCTTTTTTATACTGGGGAAGTTGAGCCGTTGCTGTAAAAATATTGCTCTTGATGCGCAGGTGATTTCCGATCAGGACATTTTCATAAACCGTCAAATCACGGAACAATCGAATGTTCTGGAAGGTTCGGGCGATACCCAGTTTTGTGATGGCATCGGGCTTTAGACCGGTAATATCCTGACCCTTAAAATAAACTTTACCTTTGGTGGGGGGATAGACTCCGGTGATCATATTAAATGCCGTGGTTTTACCGGCTCCGTTGGGACCAATCAATGCCACGATCTTGCCTTTTTCAAGGTTTAAGTTGAACTGGTTAACGGCCGTGAGTCCGCCGAACTGCATGGTGATGGCCTCTGTTTTCAGGACCAGCTCACCCGTTGGCAGCAACGGGTCAACGGCTGTAATTCCGGTAGCTTCGGGACTTGCCGAGGCCAATGGCTTCTGGTAGCCCTCCATATCGGTTCTGAGGATGGCGGATTTAATGACATTTTCGTTTCGTTTACTCAGAGCCCCCTCTTCGGGTTTGACGCCCTGATCCAAAATAGTGTCCGATTCTTGGTAATTTTTCGTCTCCGTTGGTTTTTCGGTATTTTTCTTGATATCATTAGCCATTTATCCCACCTCCTCTTTTTTCTTTCGGGTGATCAAATGGTAGAGACCTTCCCAAGTCAGCTCCCGGGTACCCATGATCCCTCTGCGGAAGAACAGTACAACCAGGATCAACAGAACCGAGAAGACCACCATGCGCAATCCGGAGATGCCGGAGATTTCATCAATGATCCGCATCCGTTCCATGCCAAAGGCATACAGGAAGGAGGCAATGACAGATCCCGTCAAGGACCCCATCCCGCCGATAACGACGATCAGGAGGATCTGATAAGTGAAGGTAAATTTAAACTGGATCGGGTTGATGGAGGTTCCCCAGGCGGCTAACAGTCCGCCGGAAACGGCTGCAAAGAATGCACCGATGGCAAAGGACATGGTTTTGTGCATCTGAAGATTGATCCCCATGGCTTCTGCCGCGATCTCATCTTCCCGGATGGCCTTTAAGGCACGGCCGTAGGATGAATTGATGACCCGTTTCAGAATGACCAAGGTGACAATAAAGAAGAACATGGGCCAAAACGCTGACATCTGCCGACTATTGCCGGTGACATCCAATAAGGTTGGAATTCTGGAGAGGCCGGTGGCCCCATTGGTGATGCGCGTCAAATTCGTAAAGATAATTACCAGAATTTCGGAAAAGCCCAGTGACGCAACGGCCAGGTAATCCCCTTTGAGTTTGAGGACCGGCAGTCCGATGAGGAAGGCAAATAACGTTGCCACCACACCGCCTACTAAAATAGCGGCCCACAGCGGCAAGTTAAGATTCAGTAAGGGGTTAATGATGGGTTCAATGATAAAGAGCCGCTGTTTATCGCTGGCGGTCAGCGTCAGGATGGCGGTGACATAAGCACCGACAGCCATGAAGCCGGCATGTCCCAGTGAGAAAAGTCCAGTAAAGCCATTGATGAGATTTAAACTCATGGCGGCGATGGCATAGATCAATGACAGACAGAGTAATCTGACAATGTCGTTCCCAAAAAAACTCGGGGTATAGTTCGCAAATACTAGAAGGGCAACTGCCAGAATAGCACTTAGTCCAAATTTTAGTTGTTTATTCATAGCTACACCTTCTCTGTGATCTTCTGGCCGGTAATTCCGCCAGGACGTACCATCAGGATCAGGATCAAAAGAACAAAGGCAAAGGCATCCTTATAACCGGATATATCGACCTTGGTAATGAACGACGATGCCACGATGAAGATCTCACCAAAACCAATGATGAGCCCGCCATAAACGGCTCCCTTGATGCTTCCGATCCCACCGACAACTGCTGCAATAAAGCACTTAAGACCAGGCAAAACCCCCAACAGCGGCGTAATGGCCGGATATTTAAGACCCCACAGGATCGCGCCAACGGCGGCCAAACTGGAGCCGACTGCGAACGTAAAGGAGATCGTGCGGTTGACATTGACCCCCATTAAAGAGGCCGTTTCCTGATCTTTGGACAGGGCCCGCATGGCCATTCCCATTTTGGTCTTATCGATGAGATAGACCAAAATGATCAGGAACACAACGGTCACCGCCGGAATAATAAAGGTCAGGCGCTGTGTCCGGATCGGTCCGATCTGCATCACGGTATTAAATAACGGGATCTGCGGGATGCTCTTGGTGATTCCGCCAAATAGCACCGTACCCAGTGTTTCCAAAAGAAACGAAGCACCGATGGATGAAATTAAAAGAGTTACTTTAGGCGCTTCCCGAATTGTTGAATAAGCTACCTTCTCTACCAGCATGCCCAACAGGGCGGTCATCACAATGACAACGATGGCTGCGACATACCAGGGTAATTTATAGGCGGTCACTGCATAGAAAAAGAAGAATGTGGCCATCATGAAGATGTCTCCATGGGCAAAGTTGATCAATTTCAGTACACCGTAAACCATGGTATAGCCGATGGCAAGTAGAGCATAAAGACTTCCCAGGGACAATGCATTCAACAGATTCTGGGACAGCCATTCTAATGTTTGAGTGTTCACTGATGTCACCTCTTTATATATAAAATACTTCCATCCAGCCAAAGGCGTGGACCCAGTGGATGGAAGTTCTCCTAGGAAAAATTCGGTGTTTTAAAAAATGAATAAGGACTGATACTTACAGACGCATTTCGCTTCTATAAAATAATTCCTTCCCGGCAGAGAACCCCTGACAGGAAGGAAGTTATCTCATGTTCTATGTCAGAGATTATTTTCCCTTAACAATATCTAAGAATACAAATTTTCCGTCCTTAATGGTCTTAATAACGGCATCCTTGATGGCATTGCGGTTTTCGTCAAAGTTAACGACACCGGTGGCACCCTGGAAGTCCTTGACTTTGCCTAAAGCTTCTTGGATCTTAGCTGGTTCGGAGGATCCGGCTGCTTCCATGGCCTTATATGCCATTAAGTATGCATCATAGCCCAGAGCGGATACAGCCGCTGGCTCCTGGCCAGGGTATTCCTTATTCCAAGCTTCCATAAATGTTTTTGTTTCATCGGTCAAAGGATGATCTTTGTCGAAGAAAGTTGAGAAGATGATGCCTTCAACTTCTGCGCCACCGATCTCGATGAGCTGTGGTGTTTCCCAAGTATCGCCGCCCAGTACTGGAAGGGTGATACCAAGCTGTCTGGCCTGTTTGACCATCAATGCGACTTCCGTATAGTTACCTGGGGCAAAAATAACGGTAGCATCGGTTGCTTTTAGGTTGGTCAACTGAGCATTGAAATCTTGATCATTGGTCTGGAAATCAAAAGTAGCTACCACTTCGCCACCGAGCTTAACGAACTGCTCTGTGAAGAACTTGGAAAGACCTACTGAATAGTCAGAATTGATTTCGCGCATGATTGCTGCCTTTTTAAGGCCCAATGTGGTAAAGGCATAGTTTGCCATTACGGTTCCCTGGAAAGGATCAATGAAGCAAACCCGGTAATAGAAAGGATTGCCTTCTGTGACTTGTGGATTTGTAGCTGAAGTTCCGATGGCCGGTACTCCTGCATTCTGGAAAGCCGGTCCGCCGGCTATGGATAAGGAGGATCCCCAGCTGCCCAAGACTGCTGAGACTTTTGCATTAACTAACGAAGCAGCAGCGTTGGCGGCTTCAACACGGTCAGATTTGTTATCAGCTTCCACTAAAGTGATCTTACGTCCTAGTACTTCCGGATATACCTTATTGGCAAGTTTGATACCGAGTAGTTCAAGTTGTCCGCCGGCAGCATTTGCTCCGGTCAATGGCTCAAATACACCGAGCTTGATTCCATCGCCAGTTGCCTGGGTCGTTCCTGCACTAGTTGTTCCGGCGGTGGTCGTTCCGGCGGTGGTCGTTCCGGCGGTGGTTGTGGCCGCTGGAGTTGAACATCCTGCTGCAATTAATGCTGTTGCTAAAAAAGTGACTGTCAGTTTAACGATAGATCTTTTCATAGGTCCCTCCTGAAGGTACAATTCATAAATATTTTGATATTTATAATGAAAATATTAGGACTTTCACAAATAAAAGTCAATGCAATTGTCACAAAATTGGCAATCCATCGTTAATACTGGCTTTCTATCATGAATACGTTATGATAAACAGCTTGAATTGCTTGGATCCAGGACTGATTTGCAAGGCTCTATCACACTTTAGCCACTAGTTTTGGCAACTTTAGGCAGTGAACTGCCCCCATATTCAAAACTGATATTTTGTTCACGGGGAGAGGACGTTCGTTACAAACTCCGAGGCACTATTCTGATAATTGACGGAAAAGGCTTAATTTGAAGGTTATCGATTTAGTAATCCCTTGCAACGGACTTAAAAATCGTCATATGATTGGAGCAAACTTATGCTATTCTTGAAGTAACAACCGATGCTTACTAACAACAAATTCGAGGAGCCAATAATGGAAATTTATAGTTTAGGCAACAAAGACCAGCAGGGGACCATAGATCAAAGTTCAGTGGTGATCAACCGGTCATTTTTTGACAACGAAGATGAAATGCATCTGATCATCTCACCCATCAGTGACTTCCCTGCGTTAAAAGATATCATTGAATTCCCCATCAAAGCCTATCTTGAAACCATCGATGCAAATCAATTTCCCAACGTGGAATTCTATGATAGCCTGTTATTCCTGGTGGTAAACAACATAATTCACAGTGACCACGACGAAGATACCCTCCAGGCCAGAGAAATCGACTTATTTCTTGGAAAATCCAATGTGATGATCGTCTATCATGGTGATCTAAGAGAATTGGACTATGCCGTAAAGCGAATCGATAAAACCAGCATTTATAAAGCACTCTACAGCTTCCTCGATGCTCTGTTGGATAATAACAAGCGGATCATCGGGGAAATCGAGCAGCGCGCCTTGGCTTTGGAGGATCAAGTCCTTCGGATCATCCAGATCGATGACAACGGCAAACCCAACCGGCCCAGCTACCAGAATCCCGATACCTATATGGACCAACTGGTCAAATTGAGAAAGGAACTTCAATTCTTAAAGGCCTATATAGAACCCACCCAAGATATTATTGAGATCTTAGAAGCCGATGATGCCGACTTAATTCCCGAGACTTATGACAAATACTTTTTAAAGCTGTCTCTAAAGGCCGACCGCATGACGATATATCTCAATAATCTTAGAGATACGATTTCCCAAGTTCGTGAATCCTGGCAAGCCCAAGTAGATTTGAGTTTTAATAAGACTGCCAAACTATTTACTGTCATCGCCGCTATTTTTCTGCCGTTGACTTTGATCGTCGGTTGGTACGGCATGAACTTTGTCTACATGCCCGAACTTTACCATCCAAATGGCTATCCCATTATCATTGGTTTGTCACTTCTGATCATCACCGTTAGTTTGTGGTGGTTCCGGCGCAATCACTATATTTAAGGCTCAATAAGCAGGCTCAAAAATCAGATTGAAAGAACCTTGCCGGAGAAAGAAGCCGAAAAGTTCAGGATCATAAATCTCTGAACTTTTCGGCTTCTTCGATAAACTTAGTAAAAATTGATCCAATTTGCGGATCATCGGCACACATCATTTCCGGATGAAACTGAACTCCAAGCAGGAACTGATCCCGATTGAATCCCTCAATGGCTTCCACGACTCCGTCTTTGGCTTTTGCCGTGGCGTTAAATCCGGGGGCTATTTTGTTTAAGACTTGATGATGGTGGGAATTGACCAAACAGGTTTCCCCTAATTGTTGGGCGATGAGGCTGCCAGAAACGGTATTAATCGTATGGGCCGGATTACCCGGCAGTGAGTCGAAATCATGTTTAATAAAGCATTCTTTGGCATAACTCAAGTCCTGATGAACTGTCCCGCCAAAGTAGCAATTGATCAGTTGAAACCCTCGGCAGATCCCCAGAATGGGAAGCTTTCTTGCCACCGCAATGTCCAAAATTTTAATTTCGCTTAAATCACGTTGGATGGCTGTCATTCTTAGTTTGGTTTTAGGCTCTTCCCCGAACACAATGGGTGATACATCCGGCCCGCCGGATAAAAGAAGTCCATCCAGACGCCCAATCAACTCCCGAATAGCCTCAGGATCCTTCATTACGGGGATAATAACCGGAATTCCCCCATTCTTTATGATAGCTTCCGTGTAGTCAAAACTAAGATAGTGTTTTTTATAGCCCTGAAAACCCTCTCTTTGTGTTTCCCAGGTCATTCCAGCTGTAATTCCGATGAATGGTTTCATGACTTCTCCTTGCGCTCGCTTTGCACTTCAACTAATAGTTGTCATCAATGCTTAATTAAATTCTAGGCTCTGATTACATTCAATTATAACCATATTCCAGCAGTTCAACACGCCTAATTTCCACAATAAATTAAGCATAAATTACTTTTCCGTTAAATAATAAGTTCAATCAAGGTAAGACCCTACGGATCCCCAATGATTTCGATGATTCTTGGCGTTTAGATTGACATCCTGCCAACTCCCCCCTATTATTAAGTGAGCGTTTAATTCTCCTAGTGGTTTTAAATGTTGACTTATGACAAGACCTCCTTATGGTTTCAATGGGAACTTATTTGCTCATATTAAAATCAACTGGGTCGTCCAACGATTAATCATTTGCTCAAGTAATAAAACACACCTTAGTCAGGAGCCCTTATGAAATTCAATTTTTTCCCTAACGCCAGTCGGGTCGTACAATTTGTGTATTTCCCTGCCTTGGTCGGGTATGAAAAGAGTGAAAAAGCGTTTGGTGCACTCATCAACGAACTACTGAATCCCGGGTCCTTGGACCGGTGGGAGAGGATCAGCGATGAATTGGCCCAATATAAAGAAGAAATCAGTAAATACATCCTTTCCAGTTATTCCTTTTACTTTAAATTGCTGTTTCGAATCGATCTTAAATCTATAACTACCGAAGAAGAATACTTAAGTGCCATTCGTTCCCTTTCTAAAAGAGAATTGGATGATCATATGACCGGTTTTCTAGAAAGTGTCCTTGATATGTCCTTACCAACTATGGATCAGTCCGAAAACTATGTAAGTGCTGTTTTTAAACTAATTTCCGCTTCTACCTTGGATCATAGTGATAAGTGGAAACTATTCGCACTTTTAGAGAATCCGGAAGCAGTCCGCGATCAGTATGCTGACTTTATGGAAGGCCTTATTCCCTTGCACCGAAAATATTATACAGAAGTCGAATATGCGGTAAATGCCTGGTCTAATAGCTTTGCCTTAGAACTTGAAACAACGGAGCAAACGCCATTGTCTTATATCATGGATCAATATCTGGTCGCTGAATCGGCTGCGATGTTTAAACAAAGCAGCACCATCAATTTTTGGCTTCTGGGCATCCATGATTATAATTATTTTTTTATGAACCCCTCCCCAAATGAATCCAATATATTCTTAGGAATTAACGTCTTGGAATATTTATCTCGTTTAAACCGCTTTGAAACCCGAAATAAGGAAGAACGCATGACCGTCTTCAAAAACTTGTCGGATAAAACGCGTTATGAGGTATTAAAGCTCATTGCTAATGGAGAATCTTCTACCAAAGTCCTGGCCCAAAAGCTAGGAGTCACCAGCGCAGCTATTTCCTATCACCTCAAACAACTCTCCAATGACCGGCTGATCCGGTTTGATGCGAATAGCCCAAAACAACGGTATCGCATCAATGAGAGCCGGCTTAGGGAAGCACTCGCGGGACTCCATGAGGATCTTTGTTTATAATTGCCCCTTCGTTGCCGGCTGCCTAGCAGACGGCACTTTTTTTTCCATACCTTATAATTCGACGACGATTTCTAAAATCTTCCGCTTAGCTCATTCGATCATTCGCTGGTAAGCTAATTGCCAACTAGTCTGCTAGTCTGCTAGTCTGCTAGTTTCTTAGGCAAGTTATCTAATAACCAGGTTGTCCAGGTGGTCCAGGTGGTCCAGGTTGTCCAGGTTGTCCAGGTGGTCCAGGTTGTCCAGGTGGTCCAGGTGGTCCAGGTTGTCCAGGTGGTCAAATGGTGAACGGCTTTATTGTATTAGGCAAGTTATACTTTTCTTAATTTTCGTTGCCAAAACATTCCGAATCTGGTGCATTCCTCTATAATAGATAGAGACTTCTATTTGAATCGAACACTGACTGGACGAATCGTACAACCAGTGTCAATTAAAGATATTACTTGTAACAATAATAACTACTACTTCATTCGAGGCAGTTCTTGGTTGGACTGGACTTTAGTTTGAATTTAACAAAGGATGGATAAGATTTGATCAAAAAAATACCCGGGGAGATCTACCTACTGCTCACTGCAGTCATTTGGGGATATGGGTTTGTTGCGGTTGCCAATTCACTGGAACAATTCAGTCCTTTCCAATTATTGTTTTTCCGATTTTCAATTGCTTCCTTATTTTTAATTGTGGTATTCCATAAACGGGTCCCTAGGCTGAAAAAGCAGACGATGAAAAAGGGTGCCCTTCTTGGCATTGCCTATTTTTCCGGTTTTGCACTTCAGACCGTCGGAATGGTTTATACAACGGCATCAAAAAGCGCATTTTTGACTGGATTGAATGTGGTAATCGTTCCGATCATCTCGTATTTTCTCTTTAAACGAAAACTGACGAAACAGGAAGCGGTCGGCGCTGTGCTGGCATTGGTTGGAATGGGCATCTTAACGGTTCGCCTGGATGGTCAGGTCAATATCGGTGACTTATTGACCATCGGTTGTGCGGTTGCTTTCGCTGCTCAAATATTTTTTACTACATTATTCATGGAGGGTGAAAACCCCATTGATATTACCATCACTCAAATCATATCCTGTACTGTGATCTCTGGAGTCGCCGCACTTTTCGAAGGTGCCCCCATTTCAATGCCAAATCAAAATGGTCTTTTCTCCATTCTTTATCTGGCCTTATTTTCCACTGCGATCACAACAGTTATGCAATCCTTTGGCCAAAAGTATACCAGTGAAACCCGATCGGCAATTCTGCTGTCCACCGAATCTTTATGGGGAACTTTTTTCGCCGTAATATTCTTGGGGGATGCGCTTACCGGTAAGATCATCCTTGGCGGCCTTATTATCTTTGGGGCGATCCTACTCTCGGAAATAAAGCCCAAAAAGAAACCAGGGATTGTCCCCGCCCAGACCATTGGGCCTACTCCGGTATATCCTGCGCTCGGGGACCTTCTGATACCCGAATCCCTTCCTGTGGAGCCCCTTCCCAAGGATCAGCTTTAAATTTCAGATTCCTCTTTAGGATTTGACCCTGTTTTTCGGGAAACTTGATTGGAGAAACAAAGAGCACCCAACTATTATTGCTGGGTGCTCTTTGCTTTGGATCTGACCGATCCAACACTGGTCTTTGATTAAATTTTTTTGACATCCAGCAGCAATTCATTACGCCGTAAAAATGGGGGCATGAAAGGTGGATTGTAGCGAGCCAACCGTGGAGTGCCAACTGGCTGGTGGCCTTTGGTTTGGACCCAGGCACGAAGCTTTTCTTCCTGCTCCTTGACCTGTTTGGTCCAGACTGTGCCGGAGAAACGAATTGATGCCACCATCCGGGCATCGTGCGACTTTATTTTCACTGCGGAATTCCGCGGTGTCGGCAAGGCTTTAGCCGAATAATCAGAGGGCATGACAAATTCCGTCGATGAAGCAGCTGGATCCAGTTCATTGATAACCGGTGTCGTCATGGAGATCTTCTCTCCGGTGGCATTGTTCCCGCTGATATAGTCAAATATTTGATTAAACCCGTCGGATGTTTCCCATTTTGAACTTCCCACGGATGCTGTGTAAAAAGCCTCGTAAGAACGCAACTCAAATTGACCGTCACTTTCAATCGTACGGTAGGGTGCTGTTTGATATTTTGCCACAGTCCATCACTCCTCTTAAGTTTTGAACAGATCTCTTTCAGATTTGTCCTTCAATTGCCAGTAACCGGTATTCTTTGATGACTGACTTTGATCTGATCTGGTTATTCATCTTCTTTTCTAAGTGGATCAATCCGGATGCTTTTAAAGAACGCCAGTTTTGCCAGGCTTACCTGAAAGCGCACATCGTCGCCGTAAACCGTATTTTTGTACATGGTGATCCCATCTAAATCGATGGGTACAAACTGGTATTTGCGCTCTTTGGGTTTTCCCAATATGACCATTGGTTGCTCGATTCCATAACATCAGCCACGGGCAGTGACCATATCCAAAACAAATTCTCCATTTCCTTTGTCTATGATAAATTGCCGGGCTTCCGGTTCTATGATTATTTTCATCAGTTGATCTCCTTTTTTGTTTTACCTGTTACCAATCTCGGCTCGTCTTGGACATCACCGGGGGTGGTTTATTGAGCTTGCACTATGTTCACTGACTATTTGCGCTTGGTCAGACTGGACAAGATCGAGTTTACGATGGATATGATAAAAGCTACCAGCATTGCCGTTCCAAATCCGGATACTTCCATTCCGTCCATTAGTGTTGCTAAGATGCTGATCACAGCTCCATTAATGACAAAGGAGAATAGCCCCAAAGTCAAAAGTGTAATTGGAAATGACAGTATATGAAGGATCGGTTTGACCGTCCAATTCAAAATACCCAGAAGCAGTGCTGCAACGATGGCTGTGGCAAGGGAATCCACCTGAAAACTTTGTGGCAAAAGGGCCGCCGCTGCCATGATCGCCAGTGTGTTTAAAATAAGAAATTTAATGAGTCTCATCATGTACCTCCAAGATTTTGACTTGTTTATTGGTTATTTCAAATATATCCAATTTTGATTAAGAAATGATTAAACCACTGAACTAGTTTCATTTAATTGATAATTTTTTGGCGAAACTCATGTTTTTATACTACAAATTTATCCTTTTGAAAGCTGTACTCTCTTTAAACGGTATCATCTGATTTGACTTTAAGCCATTTGAGTTCTAAACTTTGATTGTTATAATATTATCTTTGGAGGAATCATATGCAATTATTAATGGATCTAATCACAAAAGCCAGCGACCTGATGTGGTCAACCGTACTTTTAGTCGTGTTAGTGGCTGTCGGACTCATCTACACACTTTATCTCAAATTTCCTCAGTTTACCCATATCGGCAAAGGCTTTAAGCTAGCCTTCGGTGACATTTTCACCAGCCGAAAAGAGGCCGGAACAAGCTCCATGTCCTCTTTCCAGGCTTTGGCAACTTCAATTGCCGCCCAGATCGGTACCGGTAATGTTGCCGGTGTCGCTACTGCCATCATGTCCGGTGGTCCCGGTGCTATTTTCTGGATGTGGGTTTCTGCCATCTTTGGAATGGGAACCATTTTCGGCGAGGCGGTCCTGGCTCAGAAATATCGCGAAATCAGAGACGGACAGTTTGTCGGTGGTCCTGCTTTCTATATCAGTAAGGGACTCAAGAACAAAAAACTCGGTAAATTCATGGCAGGCTTCTTCTCAGTTGCCATCATCATCGCACTCGGTTTTGTCGGTAACATGGTCCAATCAAACTCCATTACCGCAGCCGTCAACAAAGCTACCGGTATCAACCCTCTGATCATTGGTATTGCTTTAGGTGTTGTCGCAGCCTTGGTCTTCATGGGTGGAATGAAACGGATCGCAAGCTTTGCTGAACTAGTTGTTCCATTTATGGCCTTGCTCTATATCGCCGGTGGTGTCGTTGTTCTATTCCTATTTAAAGATCAGATCGGGCCTGCCTTTTACTCCATCTTCGAAGGGGCCTTTAACCCACAGGCGGTTATGGGTGGTGCAGTCGGTGTTACGATTAAGCAGGCTGTTCGGTTTGGTGTAGCCCGCGGACTATTCTCCAATGAAGCCGGTATGGGTTCGACGCCCCATGCTCATGCCGTTGCCAATGTCAAACATCCAGCCCAACAGGGTCTGGTTGCCATGGTTGGTGTTGTAATTGATACACTCATCGTCTGTACTACCACTGCCTTGATTGTATTGGTCACCGGTGCCAATCTGGTTCCCGGCCTGGCTGGTCCATTGGTCACTCAGCAAGCCTTCACCACTGCCTTCGGTGGTTTGGGTACTCAGTTCCTAGCACTCACCCTGACCTTCTTCGCATTCACGACCATCGTTGGATGGTATTACTTTGGTGAGACCAATGTTCGTTATCTGTTTGGCACCAAAGGGATCCGCCCTTACCAGCTTATGGTAGTAGTTTTCGTAATATTAGGATCACTTTTGACCGAACAAGTAAACTTTGTCTGGACCTTGGCCGATTTCTTCAACGGAATCATGGTCTTCCCGAACTTAGTTGCACTTCTGATCTTAGCTCCTCAAGTTAAGAAACTCCTGGTCAGCTATGACAACGGTGAAGTGTATAATCCGGATGAGATGAAAGTTCTTTAATCTAACAATTTAATCTAAATTAGACCTAAGCGGGCACTCTCAAATGAATGAGGGTGCCCGCTTAGTCTATTTTAAAATCAGTTAGAACGACCTGATCTTGGGGTAACGTTCGAATTTCCGAGTAGAGAATATCCCGAAAATCAAGTTTCGATCGCTCCGCCATGGTTTCCCAGGGAGAAATTAGGCGAGCCCTTGAATATCGACAGAACTCCTCAAATCCAGATTTCGTGAATTCCTTGGATACTGCGTGGTCTTCAATGCAACCATGTTGGATCCGGAAGTATTTTACGCCTTGATCCATTGGGACCCATAAAAAGATCAGTTGCTTAAAAAGTGCTTGATCCTCAACCCAGAATCGGTGCAGCAATTGAAGATGCACCTTGAAATCTCTAAAGAAGATGGCCTCTAGAAATCCCTCGGTTTGGGCAGCATTGACCATGGCCCGGTCCAGTTCATCCAGAAAGGATTGCCAGGTAGGTTCATCATGAAAAATCCGGTCCAGTCCATCTCGGGTTTGGTCGTACTCGACAGGTTGCAGGCTTTTGGGCAAGACGGAATAAGTGAACCGGATCCTATTCGCATGAGATTTTGGCTGATCGATCCCCTTGAGTGATTCCACCGGATTCGACCGGTTGGGTTTTTCCAAGGCCGCTGGCTTCTTTAGTCCGTCTGGGTCAGTGCCGTCAAACTCGATCCAAAGAGGATACAGCTTACAAAAATCTGCCAAGACCTGATCCAGGAGTTGCCGATTGCGAAAGGGTCCTAGCCCCTGTGAGGGGTCGGTATCGACGGATAGAGAAGCTTGTCTTGAATTTTGGCCGATTTTAAGATAAACAAAACCTCGTTCCCGTTTAAATTGCGAGTTATAGGCTGGCTTGACTTCCTTGATCTGCTGACACTCCAACAGCCTGGCTTCTAAATGAGTATCACAGACTTGGATCTGCAAGTCGGTGATTTGCCGGACCAGTCGCTGGATCTTACCTACTTTAACTCCAGTAAAATACGATCTCACTCGATTCCGCAGATTTTTGCTTTTTCCGATATATATGATTTCATTGTTTTGATTTAAGAATCGATAGACTCCCGGTAGTTGGGGCAGTGTTTTAATTTTTTCTGATATGTCCATAGATCGATTATACCTGAACTTGATCGAATTTTGGGAATTAAAACTCTCACCTCTTCCCCAGCTCTTCCCCAGCGGCTTTCCTTGTGCGCCGGCATGATTTACACTTGGCCAAAAACAAAACGAAGCGTCTCTAGAGGGAAACGCTTCGTTTTGTTTCGTTTTATTTCGTTTGGTTCATTTTGTGATTCACATCATTATTAGTTTGAATTGCCAGAATGGGCTTTGGGCAATTGCGGTTAACGCTCTTCTCTGAAGTACGGCAGGCCCAAACTTGCCGGTGGTTGAGTATCTCTTCGCTTGCGCATTGACGTGATGATCAAGATGGCAATGGTGACAAGGTAAGGCAGCATTTTATACAACTCAATGTCACGGCGGCCCAGGTTTGGAATGACCAGATAAACCCAGAACAATAGACCAAACAGGTAGGCTCCCCAGATCGTATTGATGGAGCGCCAAGTGGCAAAGATGACCAGAGCAACTGCCAACCAACCGAGCGATCCGATGGTTCCGTCGTTGGCCCAAGTTCCTTTGATATAGTCCATGGTATAGTACAGTCCGCCCAGACCGGAAATACCAGCACCCATACAGGTCGCCAGGTACTTATAGCGGGTTACGTTTAGACCGGCTGCATCGGCAGTGGCCGGATTCTCTCCAACCGCCCGAAGGTTTAAGCCTTTTCGGGTGCGGTTAAGGAAGAGGCTCATAACAATGGCCAGGAAAATGGCCAGATAAACCATGAACCCATATCCCAGGAAAAAGGAAGAAACGGGTCCTAAGTTCAGTGAATTGGCAAAATTTGCCCGATACATTCCACTGGTGACCGGAACTGAAATTTGTCCGACACCGCCGGCCATTCGGCTCAGATCTCCGCCAAAGAAGTTTGCAACTCCCGTTCCAAAGATCGTTAAGGTCAACCCGGTAACGTTCTGATTGGCCCGCAGGGTTATGGTCAGGAAGCTGTATATGAGTCCGCCTAAAGCAGCTGCAAAGAAGGCTGCCAGGAAGCTGATCACGAGGCACAGTATCGCATTGGGATTGGGATTGTTTAGCTCGTAGAAGAATGAGGCAGACAAGCCGCCAATTCCTCCGAGGTACATAACCCCAGGAACACCTAAGTTTAGATTTCCTGATTTTTCAGTCAGTATTTCACCAATACCGCCATACATAATGACAGTACCAAAGGATACGGCTGATAATAGTAATTGGATCAATTGTGCTGTTGTCATTTGGGTTAGGCCTCCTTTGCATTTCTTAGAATGACACGGTAATTAATGAAGAATTCACTGCCCAGAATAAAGAACAGGATGATTCCCGTAATAATACTGGACGCATAGTCATTCAGGTTAAATTGCGAGGCAATTTGAACAGATCCCTTTTCAAGGAAAATCAATAAAAAAGCGATCAAGATCATTACGAAGGTATTGAATTTAGCCAACCAAGCGACGATGATGGCCGTAAAGCCTTTTCCGCCGGCGGTGGAGGTCGAGATGGAGTGACTGGCACCGGCTACGGCAATGAAGCCGGCTAGGCCGCAAAGTGCTCCGGAAATCGCCATGGTACGGATCGTGACGATCTTGACATTAATTCCGGCATAGCGAGCGGTATTTTCAGAATCACCCACAACGGTGATCTCATAACCTTGCTTTGAATATTTAAGGTAGGCAAACATTGCAATGGCTAGTGTCATTACGATGATCACGTTCAGACCATAGGCCTGGTCAAAAATTGGCGGAAACCAGCCGTCTTTGGTTTGCTGATTTAATACACCAACGGTATTGGATCCGATGGGATTTTCCCAAAGGGCAACTGCATAACTTGTGATCTGGATCGCAACATAGTTCATCATTAAGGTGAACAGTGTTTCATTGGTATTCCAGTACGCTTTAAACGCGGCGGGGATCGCCCCCCAGCATGCTCCGGCCAAAAGACTTACGACTGCCATCAATACTAACAGGGCCGGTGTCGGGATCGAGCCGCCGAAGGCTTTCATAAACCCTGCGGTCATGAGGGCTCCGACTAAAATCTGACCTTCAGCTCCGATATTCCAGAACTTCATCTTAAAGGCCGGGGCCAGAGCAACACCGATGATGAGCAGCATCATGGCATCTCTGATGGTTACCCAGCTGCGCCGGGAGGTACCGAAAGCTCCGTTGTACATCGCCTGGTAAACCCGCACCGGGTCGAGGCTCGTGACTAAGAAGATAAATAATCCACTGACTGCCAAGGCCAATAAGACGGAGAGAATTCGAATTCCATAAGCTTTGGGGGTTGTAATGGAATCTCGTTTGGCAATTCGTATGAGAGGTTCCTTATGTAGTTTCATCATTCCCAATAGCCTCCTTAACAAAGCGGGTCATCAACAACCCAACTTCTTCTTTTGTGGTGGTGCGGCCATCAACGATTCCGCTGACCTGGCCGCCGCATAACACCATGATCCGATCACATAGTTCCAGTAGAACATCGAGATCCTCTCCGACGTAGATTACAGCAACATTTTTCATTTTTTCTTCGGTCAATAAATTATAAATCGTGTAGGAGGTATTAATGTCCAGACCGCGCACCGCATAGGCTGTCATCAAGACGGAAGGCATCTGGGCAATTTCTCGGCCCACCAAGACCTTTTGAACGTTTCCGCCGGAGAGACGGCTAACTGGGGTATTTACATTAGGTGTAACTACTTCAAGTTGAGACATGATCGATTCAGCCAATTTTTTAGGCGATTTTCGATCCGTGAAAGAGCTGTGTCCATTGCGGTAAGTTCTTAGCAGCATGTTCCCGGTCATTCCCATGGAACCGACCAGTCCCATGCCAAGACGGTCCTCCGGAACAAAGGCTAAGGATACGCCGGAGCGTTTGATTTGAAGCGGGGTCTTCCCAACTAGTTGAACGGCAGTTCCTTCGAGAGGAGAAAATCGGATATGGGCGCCGGGTGAGATCGGCTGCAAGCCTGCAATTGACTCTAGAAGCTCTCTTTGACCGGAGCCGGCAATACCGGCTATGCCTAAGATTTCTCCCCCTAAAGCGGTAAAGCTGACATTATCCAGCCGTTTGACTCCCATTGCATCGTAGACCGTCAAATTCATGACTTTAAGTCGTTCCACCGGATTTACGGGCAACGGACGTTTGATGTTAAGGGAAACAGTATGTCCTACCATCATTTCAGTTAGTTGCTGAGGGTTGGTCTCACTGGTAGCAACATCGCCGATAAATTCACCCTTACGCAGCACCGCGACACGGTCTGATACATCCATAACCTCATTGAGTTTATGCGTAATGATTACCATGGCTTTGCCATCAGCTTTCATGTTACGCATAACGTCAAAGAGCCGGTCGGTTTCCTGGGGTGTCAGCACAGCTGAAGGTTCATCCAGGATTAGGATTTGAGCGCCACGGTAAAGTACTTTAACGATTTCGACAGTCTGTTTTTCAGAGACTGACATATCATAGATCTTTTTACTGGGATCGATATTAAACCCATACTTCTTGCAAATTTCGGTGATCTTGGCTGAGGCTTTCTTCAAATCCAGTTTGCCTTCATCCTCTAAGCCCAGCACGATGTTCTCAGCGGCGGTAAAAACATCCACCAGTTTAAAATGCTGATGGATCATGCCGATCCCGCACAGGAACGAATCTTTGGGTGAAGCAATGACGACCGGTTTCCCATTCACCTCAATGTGACCTTCATCCGGGAAATAAATACCGGCCAGCATGTTCATTAATGTGGTTTTTCCGCTGCCGTTTTCACCCAGCAATGATAAGATCTCGCCCTTTTGAATATCAAGCGTAATACCTTTATTGGCAGTTACAGTGCCAAACCGCTTGGTAATGTTAATCATTTTAACTGCACTGGTTTGTTCCAAATGAATCATCCTTTCTATTTATCTGGATTGCTGCCCCTTAAGGATAAGCCACAGTGCTTCGCTATGAAAACGGCACGGTTTTAGCTCGTCTGCTCTCTTTTGGGACAGTCTGATTAGTAGGTGCGCCTTGAAATATGATGACGGTAAGGGCAAAAGGGTATTTCCTTGCTCTTACCGTCATAAAATTCAAGATTATCCGATATTAGTAGCATTAATTAGTCGTAAGACTTTTCAACATTCGCTAGCTTCTGTGATTCAATTGTTGGAAGGCAGCTGAGGTCTTTAGTCTGCCCCTTCCAACAACAGGTTTTATCGGTTTGGGAAATCTTAGTTGTTATTCAATTCAACAATTTTGTCGATCCGAAGTGAGAAGTAAGGAGCTGACCGAAGAACGGATTCTTCAAAAGCACCATTTACAATCGCTTCACCCTTATCGTTTGTGAAATCGCCATTGCTGTCCAATGCGAAGCACTTTGTGACATGACCGTCTGCATCCATTTCATAAGTTGGGGTTTTGCCGGCGTCAACTGTCTTTTTGTGATCGATTTTAACAGTATATTTTGAGGTATCAAAAATCTTCAGTGATCCATCTTTAAGTCCTGCCCAAGCTGCATCTACTTTTTCCTTGGTGCCAGGAGCTGCTTTAGCACCTAACTCAGAGATCATAACTGCGCCGTCTTTAGCGCCGGTTGCGAAGTCCACTGGAACTTCCTCACCATTGATGAACTTTTCAAGAGTTTTTTCATAAAGGACTGACCAGTTGTTCTGAGCTGATGTTAATGCTCCGTCTGGGGCTACTGAACGCATATCTACATTGTAGCCAACTGAGTAAGCTACTTTACCTGCTGCCAAGGCAGCTTGAATGGCGGAAGGAGCTCCGGTTGAGTCAGCATGCTGACCGATGATCACAGCGCCTCTGGCCATTAGTGCATTAGCGGCTTCTGCTTCTGCGACTGGATCATACCAGGAGTTAGTGTACTGAACATCCATATGAGCTTCAGGAACGATGGACTCGATTCCCAGAAGGAAAGCCGTGTAGCCACTGACCACTTCTGCATATGGGAAAGCGCCGACATATCCAACATAGGGATCTTTGACTGTTCCGGCATCCATCAGTTCTTTTAATTTCATACCGGCAACGACACCGGATACATAACGTGATTCATAGGTATAGGGGAACATATTTTTTAAGTTTTTTACGCCTGAGGCGGCAGCCATATCTCCAGTAACGGAAACGAAAGTAATATCAGGATATTCTTCAGCTGCTGTTTGCATATGCATTTGATGACCATAGGAGTTGGAGAAAATAATTTGTGCTCCCTGCTCAGCCAGATCCACAGCGGTATCATAGGCAGTTTCATCTTCAGGTACATTGTATTTGAAAATTATTTGAGTTTTGGGATCGATCCCGAGGTCCTCGGCTGCTTTGGTAACCCCTTCAATGTGAGCTGAGTCATAACCGGAGTTATTGTCATGTAGTGCAATAAACCCAATTTTTACGTCCTTGGCGTTTCCGGCCGTTGTTGTCCCTGCAGCGGTTGTCCCTGCGGTTGTTGTTCCGGCAGCAGTTGTACCAGCGGTTGTTGTCCCTGCGGTTGTCGTTGCGGCAACTGTTGTTCCAGCTGCGGTCGTCCCAGCAGTAGTCGTCGCCGCGGGTGTGCTACAGGCGGCCAAACCGGTGACCATAGCAAGTGTGAGAAGTGATGCAAAAACCTTTTTCATTCTTTTTTACCCTCCTTGATATTCTTGATCTACAATGGTCAGAACACCCAAAAATGTCCTGATCCGTTGTTATCGTTATCATATTCTTAATGATACAGCTTTTTCGTTAAACATTCAACGCAAATTTTTACCCTTCGTTTACATTTTCCCTCAGTTTTGCTCGGTTTGCACCCCCCAATGTAACCGTTTTATGAAGTTTTAATTTTATAACCTCTTTGGAAATCAAGGAACAAACACGTTTCGCCTTCCCTATCCACCGGCAGAGAGAACTTTCTCACCATCAATTTGTATAGTTAACACAAAAAATTAAGTGACAAATCAGATCAATTCCTCTGAAACGTCACTTAATTTGATTTTTCTTGGTTACTACCCGGAGGATGTTTTAAACTAATAATGCATCCTGATAATAGACCAGCTGCGGGTTTCCGACGAAATTAGCTTAAAGTATTGTAGGATTTGGGCCGAATCAAATTTATCCATTTTAAATGCTTGAATCCCTGTATCGCCTGGATTAACGGTAGATTAAGGCGATTCCAAGACCTCAAGTTGTAGCTACACAATATACCTTGTAACAAACTACCAAAATGTATCAATCCCACCAACCAGTAAATGTGCGACTTAAACCCATTGTTATATCTAATCTAAGAAGACCATTTCAATAACGCACCCATGAATGGTGCGACAACAATGTAGTTAACGTGAGAGCTCGATCAATATAATTTCAATCCACGCACCCATGAAGGGTGCGTCGCAAAGTATAGCTTGCGTTTTGTCATTCTTAAAATATTTCAATCCACGCACCCATGAAGGGTGCGACTTGTAACATTTCCTACCGTCCATCTGGTAGGCGCTATTTCAATCCACGCACCCATGAAGGGTGCGACACCGCGGGGTGCATGAGATCCACGACGACAAGATCATTTCAATCCACGCACCCATGAAGGGTGCGACATTTCGGCGGCGACGTCCTGGCCGCAATATGTTTTAATTTCAATCCACGCACCCATGAAGGGTGCGACTTGAACAGGTTTATGAGGATTTCGAGAACAAAACCATTTCAATCCACGCACCCATGAAGGGTGCGACATTACAGAAAATGACCGGTATTGCAGGGATCAGGATTTCAATCCACGCACCCATGAAGGGTGCGACTCTTGCGGGATAGTTCAACCTTCATTGAAAAGAAATTTCAATCCACGCACCCATGAAGGGTGCGACAGCCTGCTATTTGTCATTATCGGTGTTGAATTGCAGAATTTCAATCCACACACCCATGAAGGGTGCGACTATTCTATGATTGGGATAATGACGATGCCTATGTAATTTCAATCCACGCACCCATGAAGGGTGCGACTGTCGCTGCTGGAAATAACTTCATAGGCGGTAACATTTCAATCCACGCACCCATGAAGGGTGCGACATGAAATGACCGTCCAGGCAATTATCGGTCACACCATTTCAATCCACGCACCCATGAAGGGTGCGACTCATTTCCTTTTCTATATCTGTAAGTTGAGTGTAATTTCAATCCACGCACCCATGAAGGGTGCGACTCTCGCGGTCCTGGGTTCTGGTGATGTCTTCGACATTTCAATCCACGCACCCATGAAGGGTGCGACTGATGGTGCTTCTTCGACTCTACATAGTCTTTAAATTTCAATCCACGCACCCATGAAGGGTGCGACTCAGATGCTACTGAATAGCTTGATCGGTCAACATATTTCAATCCACGCACCCATGAAGGGTGCGACAAGAAATTTTGGAATTGCCACCTACCGCAGACTAATTTCAATCCACGCACCCATGAAGGGTGCGACTCACGGCTACTGAACTTTGCCCGCGCTGTGGACTTATTTCAATCCACGCACCCATGAAGGGTGCGACGTTTAAGCCGTGGAAATCCAACCGGTCGCTTAACCATTTCAATCCACGCACCCATGAAGGGTGCGACGCCAGAACACCATTCACCAGAGCATTAACATCATCATTTCAATCCACGCACCCATGAAGGGTGCGACCCGATGAATATTTGGGATCGGCTCTCGCTTCCACTATTTCAATCCACGCACCCATGAAGGGTGCGACTGTGAAGTATCTGCTGAGTGCTGGAAGTTCTGCTATTTCAATCCACGCACCCATGAAGGGTGCGACGCCTTAATGATTCCCATTCAGCCCGGCCATAAGTAATTTCAATCCACGCACCCATGAAGGGTGCGACGGGATCATCGGCAGGCCTTCCTGAATCAATTGATTCATTTCAATCCACGCACCCATGAAGGGTGCGACTCTTGAACAGCGAAAATATTTTGAAGGCCTGTATCATTTCAATCCACGCACCCATGAAGGGTGCGACAGAGCTGGCTGTTACTGGTCATGCGGATATGATAATTTCAATCCACGCACCCATGAAGGGTGCGACGGAGATGATTCTCATTAAACCACCCCGCTTTCCCATTTCAATCCACGCACCCATGAAGGGTGCGACATATACTGCAAGCCGTTTACGTTGATCTCAGTGGATTTCAATCCACGCACCCATGAAGGGTGCGACGGGTTTCATACAGCCCTTTGACAATTGACTTGACCATTTCAATCCACGCACCCATGAAGGGTGCGACAGCTATCCGGGAAGATGGATGGACTGATCATGTGGCATTTCAATCCACGCACCCATGAAGGGTGCGACGCGGCGGGAGCAACTGTCAGAACACCTTGCGAGGTATTTCAATCCACGCACCCATGAAGGGTGCGACGGATTGACCAGGCGGTATCGCTTATTATTCAATCTCATTTCAATCCACGCACCCATGAAGGGTGCGACCGCCTAATCCGACCGTTACAACAACCGCAACGGCATTTCAATCCACGCACCCATGAAGGGTGCGACCTTTTGCGACGAAATCCGCCCACGTTACGCCATATATTTCAATCCACGCACCCATGAAGGGTGCGACTGTCTGTTCTAAAATCTTTAAATCCTGAATTCAGCATTTCAATCCACGCACCCATGAAGGGTGCGACGCGCCGATACTATTAATAATAAATGTGTCGCCGCCTATTTCAATCCACGCACCCATGAAGGGTGCGACTGGCAGATACTACGTCGTCACGGTTGTCGATGTAATTTCAATCCACGCACCCATGAAGGGTGCGACACAAGAGTGTTCGGATAAATATTCGAGGTAGTGTATTTCAATCCACGCACCCATGAAGGGTGCGACTAGGGTTCTTCTCCACGAACTCCTCAGCCTCGTTATTTCAATCCACGCACCCATGAAGGGTGCGACCTTCTACCGATATTCTTAATTTTTCTGCTCGATCATTTCAATCCACGCACCCATGAAGGGTGCGACGTAGGCTGCACACTACAATCGCAGCTAAATTAATTATTTCAATCCACGCACCCATGAAGGGTGCGACTTACCCTGGATGCTGCCGGTGCAGCGTGGCTTAAAATTTCAATCCACGCACCCATGAAGGGTGCGACTTTCAGATAATGACTTTAAACACAATTTCAGATAATTTCAATCCACGCACCCATGAAGGGTGCGACCGGTGAACCCGTGTTCCGAATTTCGCGGCCCGTTCCATTTCAATCCACGCACCCATGAAGGGTGCGACGCCTTGACGGATAGAGAACATGAAATCATTGAACATTTCAATCCACGCACCCATGAAGGGTGCGACCTTAAGGCTTATCACGGATGAGATGATGCCTGGTCATTTCAATCCACGCACCCATGAAGGGTGCGACAGTTGGTGTAAATTCAAGCGAGAACGATTCAATTTATTTCAATCCACGCACCCATGAAGGGTGCGACATTCCGAGGTTTGGGAATACGAGAAGGTACTAACTATTTCAATCCACGCACCCATGAAGGGTGCGACGAGCAGGACATTGAACCCTGGTTACATCAATATATATTTCAATCCACGCACCCATGAAGGGTGCGACACAGCGGGAATTGCTGAATTATCATTTGTTGTATTATTTCAATCCACGCACCCATGAAGGGTGCGACAATTATGGATGAAGGGGTGTTGTATAAAGTATTGCATTTCAATCCACGCACCCATGAAGGGTGCGACGCCGGTCTTCGGAGCGTGTACGGCCTTGGTAGGCCATTTCAATCCACGCACCCATGAAGGGTGCGACATAAAGAATAGGCAAGGACATTAATGCCTCTACCAAATTTCAATCCACGCACCCATGAAGGGTGCGACTTTTCGAATTATCGGACAAAGCTTACAATAAGCTATTTCAATCCACGCACCCATGAAGGGTGCGACACCTTCGGCATATCCGGCTGGGTGGAGGTTGTGTATTTCAATCCACGCACCCATGAAGGGTGCGACACAGAGGTAAGTCGCCATGTCAGACTTAGAGTCGATATTTCAATCCACGCACCCATGAAGGGTGCGACGCGCCAGTGGTCCCCTCATGTCCTGCTGGTATTAATTTCAATCCACGCACCCATGAAGGG
>JBAQDU010000033.1:0-3781 GCA_049294805.1 Clostridiaceae bacterium | reverse complement strand
AAACCGAGGCGCTTAATCCGCCTTTCATATCAGCGGAGCCTCGACCATAGACCATGCCATCGACGATGCGGCCTTCCAGAGAAGGGACTGTCCAGCTGTCTTCATCTTTGACGGGAACCGTATCCATATGAGAATCAAAATGAATGATGCGGGGTCCGTTGCCCACTCGACCGACGACGTTTCCAACCGTATCAATATATACTTCATCAAAGTCCAGCTGTTTCATTTTTGCTTCGATCAGTTTTGCGTATTCGCCTTCTTCATCAGAATAACTGCGGGTTTGTACACCCAGGCGAAAAAAGTCGATCAAATCATGTCCGATTGCTTGGGTCCAATAAGAAGGGTTTTTCATGGTAAGGCCTCCTCGATATAATCGTCAAGAATAGTGCTTGGTGTTACTTTCTATTATATGGGATTATTCATTAAATGAATAATAATTCCCAGTGAATTTAAAGGAAATCGGGGGAATTTATGGAAACAACCTAAAATTCGGGGGATGGGTCCATCGATCTGTTAAACCCAGATCATCGGTTGGATGATAACCGAGAGCGATCCCGGCGCCCTCTTGAAACGGGACGATAATTCAATTAAGATGAACCTAGCTTAAATAGTATTCCAATGGGAATAAGGAGATCGAAATGGATCAACCGCTTAATTATTTTATTTTAATTTCTGCCATCGTCGTCGGTATTGCTTTTTTTCAGGGAAATTTTGTTTTTTTCCTTCAAAGTGCCAACCAATTCAATGGAACCAACCTTGAAGGAAAAAAAGCGGATCGTGGTTTTTCGAATCCGTAATTTAGACAAGATCAAACGGGGCGATATCCTGGTTTTTTATAACGATCAGGTCTATGAAGTCCTGGTGGATCGAGTGATCGGTTTTCCTGGGGACCTCGTGGATATAACCGAAGACGGCGCTGTTTGTGTGAATGGTCAGAGCCTATTGGAACCTTATCGAGTCGATCAACCGACAACCGGGGCGCCGCACCAGAGTTTCCAAGTGCCCGCAGGCAAATACTTTATGCTGGGCGACAATCGCCCGGACGCCATTGACAGCAGACACTGGAACGAGCCGTTTATTGGCAAACAGTTTATCATCGGTAAAGCGACTCATCATCTCTTTCCTCTTGTAAAAATCTAGTCACAGGCAGTTAACTAATTTAGCAACTGACCGTGCTCACCATCATTTGATACCAAGTCGAGGGCATATAGTAAAAAGGGTCAGCTGATCAGCTGGCCCTTTTCCTTATGTAAATAGTTATTACGGCTTCAATCTTTGCCTTAATATTGGACACCCTCTATCTTGGCATAGGGCAAACCGGTACGATCCTGGATCGAGAAAGCCGTGAAGGCATCCTCCAGCTGAATGATCAATCGTGGGTAAGTAAATCCTTGGGTGACGAAATCACCGGGTTTCGGCGATTTCTCCATGGTCTCGACAAGGAGCGTATCACCGGAGCGGCGAATAGTTTGCAGTTGGATCGAATAGCCTCCAGTTGACCGCTCCCCCATAAAAATAACCAGTAGTTTCTCTGTAGGAAAGTATAAGTAACCTCTGGTTTTCTGGGAAGACTCCAGTGTACTTTGAATTTGAGCAGGAACTGTATCTAATAATTGATGGTTTATAAGATCACCTCCCGATAAGGTCGCTGGTGTCTGGGTAACTCCAGTAAGTGGTGTAGTAATTGCTCCAGTTGATGTCCCACTAGTTGAAGTAGTCGGCTGAAGTCCGGGATTACTACCTGTGCAAGCCGCAAGTGAATACAAGCTAAGTACGATCAGTAACAGCCAGGTATTTTTACGATGGTCCAATAACATGATCAGCCTCCTTACAAACAGAATTTCAAGCAACGGACAGATTAATAGGCTACTTTATATCCTAATTATAGTATCGCCGTTTAGTACTGTCGAGAATTTCGGGGCAAGGAGAAGAATTAAGCAGGGAGGAATTAGCAAAGAGGAATTATCAGGGAGGAATTATCAGGGAGAAATTAAGCAGGGAAAAATTCAAAAGGAATCGATGAGGCAACATTTAATTTTTTAGTTGACTTATAATTAAGGGGAAACCACCCTATTGAAAACTCGCCAAAAACTTAATCTTGATTATATGAAATAGTGATATTTTTAAGGGAGTTAAGGACCGTACAGTATGAAGAAAAATAGCAGATAGGAAGTGTTGGCTATGGAAAAAGTTGATTCACCCAAAACCAGATGGTATAAAATTGGGATCGTCTATGTAGTGTTTACGGGACTGGTCCTGCTCTTTACAATGCTTGCTCAAGAAGTTATGGAAGCGGAAACATTAGGGTTTGATACGGCGGTCTTGACGATGATCCACAAAATAGCGAATCCCACCTTGAATGGATTATTTTTAGGAGTCACTAACTTAGCCGGAGCTGTTTTTATTGGGATTATAACCATTGCTTTGGCCGTGGGCTTTTATATGCGGCATGAAATCTATAACAGTTTATATATTTTACTGACTTTGGGTGGGACGATATTCCTAAATACAACTTTAAAGATCTTTTTTAAACGAACCAGACCGGACTTATGGAGCCTGTTAGTGGTGGAGAAATCCTATTCTTTCCCATCCGGTCATGCCATGATCAGTATGGCCCTGGCCCTTACTCTGATCGTATTGACCTATTATTCCCGGGCGCGGTGGTTTAGCATTATATTGGGCGCGTTCTATGTTGTACTCATCGGTTTTTCAAGACTCTATCTTGGGGTACACTTTCCCACGGATATCCTGGGGGGCTGGTTGATCAGTTCAGTCTGGATTTTACTGGCTACGAGATTGATGTTTCATAACAGAGCCTTTCGAACGGATACCTTGACTTGAACCGGATTCATTGCAGGATTTAAATCGAAGGGGAGGAAGCGTTTCTAAAAGAAGCCCAGGGAAGACTCTAAACCAAAATAGTTCCAACAATTAAAAAGGAATCGCAGCGGGATCCGATCGTCTGATTCCGCAGCGACTCCAAAGGGCGTTAATTGGTGTTTGGCCGGACCGTTTTCTTCGTACAATTTAAGATATAGTCGAACTTGACTTGGCCTAAGATCAGAACATCCTGATAGGCACCATGGCGGAAGATATCTTCACGGGCCACAACTTCAACGAGGAAGCCAGCCGCTTCCAACAGCTGGCGAGCTGATTTATTGGTTGAAAGAACCGCTACGGAACATTTATTCATATTCATTTCCATAAAAATCAAATTCAACATAAGCTCCAGTGAATCGGCGGCATAGCCTTTTCCTTGAGCCTGGGGGGATATCTCATAGGCCAGGGCCGTTCGACGGTCTTTGAAACTGTTCCTAAAATGGCAATAACCAAGGAACTGGCCCGTCAGATCCTCAATGATATACCGGAAATCGTCAGCTTTGACTTCTTCAATAAATTCCCGGCGAACGGTCTCCCCGGTGGCGGGGGGGAGCATCGGTAAGGTCGTATTAGACTGGATAACTTCGTCGTTGAAAAGGGCAATAATTGCCGGGATGTCTTCACTTCGGAATTGGCGGAGCCTGGTTAATTTACCTTTAAACATGGCGGCCTCCAAATTCACGTTCCAATATGCTGTATGCCAACTGGTTTTCATAGTGTCCCTGGCGATAAACTTCCTGGCGCAGCACTCCTTCAAACCTAAAACCGATCTTTTCATAGAGTTTCTGGCCGCCGATATTGGATTCATAAACCATCAGGGAAACTTTATGGAGATTCAATTCGCCAAAGGCAAACTGCAAAAGGGTATTGAGGGAATCACTGCCATAGCCTCTACCTTGCG
>JBAQDU010000032.1:0-83065 GCA_049294805.1 Clostridiaceae bacterium | reverse complement strand
CCCCTGTCCCTCTGGTATGCCTTAGGGGTTCTACGGGAGGGTGCATCCGGTGCTTCCTTAACTGAGCTCAATCAAATGATGAAGCTCTCGGCTAGTTTTGATGCAACGACTGTCATCCCTATTTTATCCAAAACTTTAAACTTTATGGAAGCCTCGAAAATCGCGAAAGATGGAACTAAAAACGGGATCCGTCTGACCAACGGGATCTTCTTCGATCAAAAATACCGTAAAAATATCAACGATTCATTTTTAGAAAAAGCCGCAACGGTCTGGGGCACTGAAACAGCCCAAGTGGATTTTACAAAAAAAGTTGAAACTCAGAAACTCATCAAAGACTGGGTCAGTCAAAAGACAGATGCGTTTATTCCTGATTATGAGGCGAACTTCCTAGATGACGGAACGGCTATCATGAATATCTACAACGTTCTGTATCTCAAAGATCAATGGAGTCGGCCGTTTATCAAGCAATCTGACCAGATTTTTCATTCACCCAAAGGCGACGTCACAACGCCTTTTATGGGCCGATCCGGTCAAACCATGAGTTATCAGGATACCGCCGATTACCAGGCGGCCGCCTTCGACGGTGAGAAGGGGATCCGCGTCTGGTTCCTCCTGCCCAAGTCGGGAACTCCCTTGGATCTTTTAACTAACCTTAAGACCCTCTTAACCACGGATGCTCTATCCGATAGACTCTCCGTGTTATTAGACTTTAAGGCACCGATGCTAAATATCGACGGGGACAACCAATCCATAAAAACAGTCCTCCTGGATAAAGGCTATACTAAAATATTCACTGACCCGGAATTTGCCAATATGATGACTGATGACAAAGCCATCGTCAATGATATCCGTCAGAAAACCAAGTTGCAGATGGATGAAAATGGCTTTAAAGCAGCCGCTGTCACGGAAATCCAGATGGGAACAACTTCAGCTCCGTCTGATCCGCCCATTGAATTCACGGTGGACCGACCTTATCTCCTATTGATTGAATACCAGGGGCTTCCTCTGTTTGTCGCGCAAATTACTGATCCATCTGAAAAATAATTGATTTAGCTGCCTCAGCTTGGCGGCAAACTGATCTTAGGGGGAAACATGATGAAAAAAAGACTTTCGAGCTTCTTGCTGTCACTGATTTTACTGGGTGGCTGTACTTTTTCCACCGAAGCGGCCTTTCTAAAAGAGGTCCCGCTGAATAATTCCACCCAGCAGATCCAAGTTTCGGATGCGATCCGTTCCGCCGTTTTTGCCATGACTGAGGAACTGACGGCGGATTATTTCAGTAGTTCTCCAAAAACCAATCAAATCTTCTCTCCCCTATCCTTGTGGTATGCCCTGGGGGTTTTACGAGAAGGGGCAGCCGGTGAAACCTTAGCTGAGATCGCTCGACTGATGAAACTGGATCCAGGTTTTAACTCCGCTTCGATCATTCCAGACTTATCAAAGACACTCAACTTTATGAAACCGTCCATGGTGGCCAAAGACGGCAGTAAAAGCGGGCTTCGCTTGACCAACGGGATCTTTTTCGAGAAGAAATATCGCAATAACTTGAAGACATCCTATCTGGATAAAGCCGCTGCTGTTTGGGGCACCGAATCAGCGGCGGTGGATTTTACTAAAAAAGCCGAAACTCAAGAAATTATCCGCGGTTGGGTCAGTCAAAAAACCGATGGATTTATTCCGGACTATGAAGCCACTTTTCCCGATGACGGCAGCGCTATTTTGAACCTCTATAATGTGCTGCATCTCAAAGATCGTTGGCTCACTCCCTTTGCCGATCTGGGAAATCAACCGTTCAATACTCGAAAGGGTCCCGTACTGGTGCCCTACTTAGGAGGTCGGGAAGTTGCTGAGAAATACAGTGAAACACCAAACTATCAGGCAGCCGCTTTTCCAGGTGAGACCGGGATCCGGGTCTGGTTCATCCTACCAGCCCAGGGTAGCGATCCGCTGGACTTAATTCCGGATTTAGCTGCTATTTTAAGCGGCGGCCAAGCCGAAACCGTTGATTTCAAAGCCCCAAGTTTGACAATTGATGGTGGAAACTTGTCGCTTAAACAGTTATTGATCGATAAAGGCTATCCCCTAATGTTCTCAGCAGCTGATTTTTCCCAAATGTTGAGCGGCACGAAGGCTTCCGTTGGGGACATCAAACAAAAAACGAAACTTCAAATGGATCGATTTGGTTTTGAAGCAGCCGCCGTGACGGAAGTCAGCTTGACCAAATCCGGGATCCCCGGACCTGTCTTTTCGATGAACTTGGACCGACCCTATCTCTTGGTTTTTGAATACCAGGACCTGCCGCTATTTATCGCCCAAATCAACGATCCGGCGGAACCCTGATCCTAGGGTACCACTCTCCTAGGGAACTAATGATCCCGCTAAAATGAACAGCGATGGACAATTTAATCGATCGATTGGTTTCACCGAACCAATCGATTTTTTTATACCATCTGAACGTTCTTTGAAAGTCCTTCTCCGAAAGTCCTTCGTCCGATATAAATCGATGACGAAATTCGATTGGACCATCTATAATATACGACTCAAATATAATATACTGAAATCGTTGAACTTTAAAATTGACCAGCCGGTCCATTGGATCTCCGCATCTTCTGTTGGATGACTGTCCCATTGATGCAGTTTTTGTTCCATTGGAATTGCATTGGCTGCTGTTTACTTAAGATCAATAATAAAATGAGGTTGAGAAGTGAACTAATCACTTTAAAATAGGATGATTACTAAATGAATGATCATAAGAAACTAACTCGCAAGACCCTATTGATCCTAACCATCGCGCTCATAATGACCTTTGCCGGGGCTGCTTACGGCTACCAAACTCTTAGATCACCGGCTCAGCCCACTGCAAAGTCCGTCAAGATCATCACTGCCACGGATCTTCATTTCCTCTCCCCCCAGATCAATGACAAGAGCGAAATATTAAAAAATTTGAGTGCCCGCGGCGACGGTAAAGTCGTTCCTTATTCCGGTGAAATCGTCGAAGCCTTTATGGATCAAGTCATCCAGGCAAAACCCGACTATCTCGTATTGACCGGTGATTTGACTTATAACGGGGAAGAAACCAGCCATGAAGATCTGGTCAAGATCCTCCATAAAGTTGAGGCGAATAACATTGAAGTGCTGATCATTCCCGGCAATCATGACATCTCCATCCCATTTGCCTATGCCTTTAAAGAGGGTCAGGCCTGGGAAGAAAATTCGGTAACCTACGCCGAGTTCTATGAAATGTACAAAGATTTTGGACCGGGCGAAGCACTGTTGAAGGACTCCGCATCCGCTAGCTATATCAAAGAAGTCTCGGATAAGCTTTGGATCGCAATGATCGACGTCAATACCGAGAAAAACTCCAATAAGATCTCCAAAGACACCCTCACCTGGCTGGACAGCGCGTTAGCCGAGGCTAAAGCTAAAGGGGCCGCGGTGATCTCCGGTACTCATCAAAACATTTTGATCCATAACGAGCGGTTTAGTGATGGCTACCTCATCGATAACCACAGTGATCTTCAAAAGTTGTTGGAAAGCTATGGTGTTCGCTATAACATGACAGGACATATTCACATTCAAAACCTGGCCTTGAGTGAGACCGGTTTGAATGAAACTGTAACCGGCGCCTTAGCAGTTTCTCCCCACAATTTCGCCCAAATTACCATTGACCCGGCCATGAACTTGACCTATCAAACAGAGTCGGTGAACGTATCTGCCTGGGCTAAAGCACAGAATCTGAAGGATCCTAATTTACTTGATTTTGCCAATTATTCTCACCAATATTTCTTTGACATCAATATTAACCGAAACTTGGCCCGATACATCGAGGTACCGGATATGACCGAAGAAAAGTTGACCACCTTGGCGACCTATTCGACGGAGATCAATTTGGCCTACTTTGCCGGAGAAGCCACTGCGAAAATTAAAGCCCTTGAATCGGATCCGATTTTCCTCCAGTTAAAAGATGAACCCGGTGACAATCTGTTCCGGGACTACATCAATTCCTTCTTAAAGCAACCCCAGATCAGTCAAAATGAAACTCACTTCTCCCTGTTATCCACAGCTGGGCCAGCCAAATAACCCGAACCAGTGAACTTAAAGTTTATTAAACCAACAAAAACAGGACCGATCTGGTCCTGTTTTTTGTTGGCTCAAGTTCTTGATAACTTAGCCCTACTACTTTATTTCTGTGGGGAGCTTGAATCCTTCTCGTCATTTAAATTCCCGGGGGGCTTACCCCTTAATTCTGATTGGATGATCTCAGTTAACGTCAATTGATAGATCCCGGCGATCAATCCCATGGCAATACCCATTAAAATATAAGTCTTCTTTTGACTTTTTTTTATCATAGTTGAGGACTCCTTATTAAACGATATGTAAAGGTATACTTTATTGTTTTTATTTTATATAGTATACTAGTATTAAGGAGTAGTTACTAGTAACATGCGTTCGTACAATCGAACAAGAGGTATCCTGCCATGAAAACACAAAAAAAATGCTTAAGAAGGGTGGTGCTATTTGGATTGATCAGTCTCCTTACTTCCTGCACCGGAAGTCCTGCGGGAGATCAAATTACCGATCTGTCTGAAATTAAAGTCAGAGCCGGCCCGATCCATATCATCACAGCAACGGATCTGCATTATCTGTCTCCCAGGCTCAATGATAAAGGATTTGCGATTCAAGAGGTCAGTAAACTGGGTGACGGCAAAAATTTGCCCTATTCCGCGGAAATCGTCGAAGCCTTTATTGACCAAGTGATTCAGGATAAGCCCGATGCACTGATCTTGACCGGAGATCTCACCTTTAATGGAGAAGCCGCCAGTCATGAAGATCTAGTCAAGCTTTTGGCTAAGGTACAAGAGCATCAAATTCCAGTCGCAGTCCTCCCGGGAAATCATGATATTGCCATTCCGGATACCTTTGCCTTTGCAGGCAATAAAGCCATCAAAACCCAATCCATCTCCTATGACCGGTTCAAAGAACTCTACAATTCCTTCGGTTATGCCCAAGCCCGGTTAAAAGATCGTGATTCATTCAGTTATATACTGGAAGTAAGTGAGGATTATTGGGTGGCTATGATCGATGTCAACACTGAAAACAGTTTGGGTCGAATCTCAAAAAAGACTATGACCTGGCTGGAATCTGCCCTCCAGCAAGCCCAGCTTTTGGGGAAAAGCATAATCTCAGCAACTCACCAAAACATCCGGATCCACAATGAATTCTTCAATGTTGGCTTTATGGTGGCCAATAATTTGGAATTAAAAGCCTTATTGGATAAATACGGTGTCCGCTACAATATGACAGGTCATATTCACATCCAGCATTTGACCCTGGATGAAAAATCGGTAAATGAGTCTGCCAACGGCGCACTTTCTGTCTCGCCCCATAACTTTGCCCACGTCAGGATCGACGAAGAACGAAACCTCGAATATTTGACCGAACCCGTTGATGTCGCCGGCTGGGCCAAAAATCAGAATTTGACGGATCCAAATCTGTTGAATTTTGCAGAATTTTCCAAAGCCTACTTCTATAAAGTCTGTTATGATAAAACGAAAGTACTGTTAGCAGACTGTAAAGATGTTACCCAAGCTCAATTGAATGAACTGCTTGAATTCTCCTCTGAAATCAATGTGGCCTACTATGCCGGAAACTTATGTGTCCTATGTCAGGAATTGGAAAGCAATCCCTCCTACCTCTTGTGGAAAGAAAAAGCCGGGGATTTCTGGAGCTGGGCCTACCTGCAGTCCTATTTGAAGTACCCACCAAAAGATGAAAACCGAGCCGAATTTTCACTGCTGCGCTATACCCCTAAACAATAGAGATCTCAGTCCCTAATTTAAGTAAAAAGGCAGGATGTATCCCATGATCGATGAATTAATGCATTAAAACTCCCGAGGTCAAGATGACCCGGGAGTTTTTTAGGCTTTTTTTATTCTTTTATGCTTCCTTTAAAGTTTAGCAGTTACTGATGAGCAGCTAGATGCTGGAAGTTATCGATTCTTCCGATGATCAGTCTTCGTTGGATATTACAGCTTCTTCTTGATTGCCCAAGGACAAGAGCAAGTTTAGAATGATACCTACGATGGATGCCGTGGCAATAGCTGGGAATCTCATTCCGAAGAAAGGGATCATGGATTCAGGGAAGTAGAAGGTTCCGCCCAAACCAACAATTAGGATCACGGCTATGATGGCCAGATTCCTAGAGTTGAACATATCGACCTTTTTCTCAATGATGATCGCGATTCCCTGAGCGGCAATGATACCAAACAGATAGATCGACAATCCGCCGATGACAGGTCCGGGGATGGAATATACTGCATTGACAAGGGGTGTCAAACTGGAGATCACCATGGTCAAAATAGCCGCAAGGATCAATACGTTCACTGAGAAGTTCTTGGAGATCGCCATCGCTGAAATATTTTCACCATAGTTGGTACCGGCCGGTCCGCCGATGGCAGCGGATACGATATCTCCGATGCCGTCTCCGATGAGGTTATCACCCAGACGGTTTTCCAGATCGTAAACCTTAGTGGAACCCTTCTTTTTAGCCAAGTTATTAACATAAATGTGCAGTTGGAATATATGAGCGGTTGATTCCGGGATGGTTGCTAAGGCAATGGGCATAATGGCGAATACTGCAGTCCAAGTTGGTGTTGGGAGTGTGATCACAGGCAATTGAACGAAGGTTCCGGTGACCGTTGAGAAGTTGATAAACGGTATTTTGGTAGCCAGCTGCACTAGGATCGCAACTGCGTAACCGGTGAGAAGTCCAAACAGAATCGGCAATTGGCTGAGTTTGCCTTTTAAATATACGGAGTATAAAATAGTGGACATTAACGTCGCTATGGCAATTACCCAAGACCAATTGGAGCCCCAGGCTGGATCGATTCCGGTGGGAACGCCCGTTGAATTCGCCATGGCGGAGCCAGCCAGTGAAAGTCCGATGATGATGGCAATGGAGCCGGTGACTGTAGCCGGCAGGACTCGGTCGATCAATGCTTTTCCGTACTTTTTAATGATCAATCCGGCGATAATTGAGATAAATCCAGACATCATGATTCCAAACTGAGCGATGGAGATCCGTTCGTTCATGGACAAATGCTGGAAGGTCGAACCCATCGTTATTGAAGTGATCGCTGCAATATAGGAAAAGCTGGATCCATAATAAAGGGGGATCTTCCGTTTGGTGACCATAATAAAGGCCAGTGTTGCCAAACCAGAGGCAAAGATCGTGGTCGATACATTAAAGCCCGTAAGCAGTGCTACAAGAACTGTAGCCGGAAACATAACGATGATCTGTTGAATAGCAAAGAATAATAATTCCAGGGGTTTCGGTGTCTCATCCGGTAAATAACCGTGTACCTTGTTCGTCATAATTTAACCCTCCCAAGTGTTTTTTACAAAAAAAAATCCTGCTCGTCGCAAGACCACATAGTTATCCCTTTGTAATCTTACGGTTTCTCGAGAACCATCTTAAAGATTTTTCTGTTTTTAATTCTACCACCTCTGCCCTAAAAGCGAAAGATATAAATATAGGCAACTTAAAAATTAAATTGTCGATTTTTCGACCAGTTGTCACGTTAAGTGCAGCACTCTCTCAATACTCTTTGGATACTAGATTTAGTTTGCTTGAAGGCAGCCCGGGCTAAACCCTTTCGCTCAAATTCACAAAATGGGGTAACGCTAGGAGGGCCTTGTGGGATTATTAAGGAAGGGTATGCGGTCAGCCCATAGAAGATCTCAAGATCGATCCACCCGCAGGCATTAAAAAAGACACAGGATCAAAACCCTCTGTCTTAGTAAATTCATTAGCTCAATTGTTAAGCAGTATGCCCTATGGTTTATTTTTTATTTGCTTTATTAAACCAATCTCAGATCAAGCTGATTTTAGTTTACTTATTACGATCACACCGCTCCTAGAAGAATTTTGTTAGAACATACATCATTCCAAATGACATAATTAAGGTAGCAATTCCGGCAGAAAGTGCCAGGGCAACTTTTTGATAGATCCGTTTTCCTTCTTCTCTGGCTTTTGAAATTTCATCTAAGTTTTTTCCTTCAGTAAAAGCTACAATTTCTTTGTACGTTTGAATATCAAATTCTTTTTTCTTTTTCTCCACTAGAAAGGCTACATACATTGAAACTACCGCTAATAAACTCCAAATCACCAGTCCCGCTTTATCCCAGAAATAAAACAAAGGCATGGGTGTTACTATCAATAAGCCAAACATAACCGTATAGACAGTGCTCACTTTGTCAAACTCTTTCCGGTCTTCTCCACTAACCTCTTTTTTCATCTTTTCCCAATCTCCTTTAATTAAACTATCAAGAGATATCTGAAAAACTTCACTCAAGCGGATCAGACTATTTATATCCGGATAATTTTTATCATTTTCCCAGTTAGATATAGATTGTCTCGAAACAAAAATTTGTTCGGCCAATTTCTCTTGGGAAAGATCTAATTCATTTCGATATTTTTTGATCTGATTTCCTAGTTCCATCTTTCCTCATCTCCTTTGTCTTTAATCTTAATCAAAGAAACAGTTAGGCTCTATCAAAACCCTTTGCTATTGGCTTGTTTTTCGTTGTCAAAAGTCTTTTGCAGATAGTTTATTGGCGGTAGTGAGTGTATTTAATAGCTCAATTTGATATTTTGTTTGTAATTCATATCCGGGATCAGCATCTGAGATTAAGTTCCGGGATTAACAGCTGGGATTTTGGCTGGGTTAATTGGTTATCTCCTGGTTCATTAAATGCTGTTTGATTCTGGGCTTTTCGGATGCTGTGGATCATTTGATTATTCTACGGTTTTAGTTGCCACAATATCAATGCCCAAATTAAGAACATTGGTACAGATCACATCGCCTCGTCGGACGGGTTTGCCAACATAAACACGGGCAAGGACTTTTGAAATGGGAACAAACAGTTCCATTTCGACCGGATGGGTGCTTTTTACCGGTACTACCTCGATTGTTTCCAGATCCTTGCAACGGACCAGAGATGTAAAATAGGCTTTCATTAAAAATCTCCTTCCCTAAATTGTATCAAATTCTTTGATACGGGCGGTGAGAACTCTTGAATTCTTCCGGTCGTTCATTATGTCCTCAGGCCTGTTATCAAGCTCTTTGGCAAGGATCTTTAAGATCTGGTTCATACAGTAAGCGCCTTGACAGCTTCCGAACACGATTCCCGTTCGGCGTTTAACGCCTTCGATGGTCCGAGCCCCCAAGGGCCGGCGAATCGCATTGACGATTTCCCCTTCGGTGACATTAGAGCAGGTGCAGACCATATTGCCAAACCTTGGATCAAATTTGATGGCTTGATTTAGTTCTGCATCGGTCATATCCCGGAACCTGAAATAGTCCCGCCGTTTAAACGTATAGTCCGGGTTTTCGCCCGCTTTAAATTTACTGGCCACCAGTTGGGTGATTTGACCTGTCAAAATTGGCAACATGGCGGGTAGATTATGATTTTTGACCTCCATGTTGATGTAGCCTTTTTCCTCTAAGAGATCTGTTACCATCACTGGATCATCATAATAATTATTTTCGATCAATAGGTCCACTCGGTCTGATGGAAACGGACCAATGAGCTCCTCAAGGTTTTTCTTAACTGCCTTGTAATCCAGCTTCAGTGGAGTTTCAATGGCCGCGACGGTTTTTCCTGCAAAGGACGGCATAATTGATGAGACCGTCCCATTCTTATGGAACACATTCATCATCAGCCGGATGTCCGTTTCGAATTTTTTTTCAAGGAGCAGGGTATGCAACGGCGTGTTGCGAGTTGCCCGGCGATATTCGCCGCCACCTAGATATTGATCATTAAATGCCGTGATCACAACGACTCGGCAAGTAAATTTGGCTTTGTTGGTGGTGATTCGAACTTCATCGTGGCCGATACGTTCGATGGCCGTTACCTCTTCTTCCAGACGAAACCGCACGCCATTTTCAAAGGCAATTTCACCCAAGGCTGTTGCCTGGTCATAGGGAGATACGGTTCCGGTATTTTCATGATAGATCATCCACTGGTATTCGTCTTTAATGTTCGGAGAGAGCTTCTTCGCTTCCTCAGGACTGATCGGTCTGGTTCCTTTGATCCCTCGCCGTTTGATCCGCTCCATGGTCTTATCATAGTCCTGCTGCGCTTCAAACACAGACAACACCGGTTCTTTGTGATAATAGAAGTTGGATCCTGCGGCGAGCTGTTTAAGGGATTTATGGGAATCTTTGACCAGCTCATAGATATCGTCCCGTTCGATATCTGAACCGTCAGTCACAAAAGTGGTGATGTATTGTGCAACATCTTCGGCAATATCAAAATTCCGTTCTATGACGGCAATGTTTAAATTATATCTGGCAAGAGCTGCCGCCACCGAGCAGCCGGCTAATCCGCCACCCAGTATTACTACATCATAATCCATGCTGATTTCCTCGCACTTTCATAGACTTTTCGCTGACCATTCATGATCGATCATTTCCCGATTCATTCAGTCTTCCTGTTAACGCAGCATTCATTGCGTTTTCATTTGAGCTTTTATTTGAGCTTTTATTTGAGCTTTTATTTGAGCTACGTTTGAGCTTCATTCGTGCTTCATTGAGTTTTTAATTGAATTTCTATGGTCCATCAAAATCCATGTGGGATCATCCCACAGAAAAAGAGACCGAACCGTTTTTAGTTGATGTTTGATTGAGTCTTTATTGAGTCTTTATTGAATTTTCAAAGGCTTTTAGTTTATCGATTCATTGTTGAATCGGAGACTTAGGTTTCAAATTGAGTTAGCTCTCATCATCAGCCTTTTTATAGATCCAAAAGATCCCTTGTTCCTTGAGTCCATATTTTTGGACAAACCGGTCCGGTTCATGGTGAAAGCGGATCAAATCATATAAGTAGGGGTGATCTGGGAAGGATTCAAGGTCTCGAACGACCTCCCAGCTATATTGGCCATGGTTTTGGTAGACATCGACCATACTATGTTTTTTTATTTGTTCCGGATTTTTACGAATCCCTTTACCAAACAACACCATCATGGTTTTGGCAATAGGGCCCATCGCGTAATGATACTTACCCACATCATGCAAAAGAACTGCTTTTATAATTGCCGTGCGCTCCGCCTCTGCCAAATCCTTAGGCAGTGCATCAAGGGTTTTTTTAGCCACCTGCACCACGTGGAGAAGTTCCGCCTTGCGCAGTTGACCGATGAATTCCGATTCTGACTCATTGAGGTACCGGGCGAGAAAGGTATAATCCAAAGCGTAAAACGGTGCAAATACATCATTAAAAAACTGATTGATTCTGGACATCTTCAAACTCCTCCTCAATAACTCTATTTTACCATAGGAAACAGGGTTCCTATGGTACTTTTTCCCCAGTTTGCCTGTGGATAACTTCATTTTTACTTTTAGTGAATATCAAAATGGCAAAATGTTATAAACAAAATAGGCTGTTTATCCCCCAAAAATTGTGGATAACTTTTATCGTCTGAAATTTCCGTCTATTTTCGATACTATGTCAACCTACAGCTGAAACCGTTCTGCCACCTCATAATTCTCCCCTTTTTTGGTCTAATTTTTTTTGATTTAAGCCCCCTACCAAAATGACAGCTCGATAGTTTCATCGCCAATCCTTAAGTAATGCGATAATCTGTTGTTTTATATGAAAAACCTTGGATTATTTGTCAAAAGATGAGAAGTCATAAAGGGCTTGATTTGGTTGGGTTTTACTCCTCTGTTGAGAATGAAATTCATTCTGCTTTAAAACTTGGATCAATAAAATTCGAATCTATGTTCCAGTTGATAAAGTGGTCTAAAATTAACAATTAAGGTTGTTATCAATTACGAAATTGTTATTTTATCAATTGACATTAACATAATACAGATAATATTATAGTGTTGAATGAATCAAGTAGGAGGTGTCGCGATGTTCCCCAAATTGACCAAAAGTATCCTGATTAAAGTCACCTTGATGTCTTCTATAATGGCTGCAGGTTATTTGACCGGAGTCAAAACTGACACCAACAATGGCATTGCTTATGCCCGATCGGTATATATGACCACTCAATCCATCAGCATGCGAACCGGGATGGCCGCCTCCACCAGTAAAGTTGCCACGATCCCCTCTGTGCAGGCAGTGGATGTCATTTCAGTCTATGGTAATGGCGCTTGGGCAAAAGTAAAATGGAATGGCAAAACCGGTTATATCCACACGATGTATCTTAAATTAACGAAAGTCAGTGATTCCAACAATCCGACTTTCGCCTCCGGCAGCTCAACAGCTGCATCGAAAAGTTCCGGACTGGTCAGTGGGCAATCGCTCCAGTCTGATGGCTACCATATGTATGCCACGGAAGAATTGACGCTTCGAAAAACAGCATCCAGCAGTGCCGCAAAGCTTGGGACTGTAAGTTCCCGGGCTGACTTGCTGATCATCGATCAGTCAGGAGCTTTCTATAAAGTACTTTACAACGGCCGCTATGGGTGGGTGGCAGCGAACTATGTTAAAGATTATGCCCCCGGCGGCACCGCCAATTCCACGACATCCTCAGGCGGAACGTCTTCATCCCCTTCAAGTCAAACCTCGACTAAAGCAAGCGGTGCAGGAGATTCCCTACAGTCTGACGGCTACCACATGGTGACCTCGGCCCAGGTAAATTTAAGAGCCAGTGCCTCGAGTAGTTCCAACATTCTGGGCAGCTTATCCAAGGGAACTGATGTGTTGATCATCGATCGATCCGGGCAATACTATAAAATTTATTACAAGGGCCGGTACAGCTATGTCCATTCCGCATACCTGGCCGACTATTCGAATACCTCAAATAGCCCATCAAATAGCTCTGGTAGCTCCTCTGTCTCATCCCCGACTTCCGGTACCGCAGGGTCCGGGTCGACAACCCAGGGCCAATCAGTGCGGTCTGACGGCTACCATATGTTTGCAAAGAAACAAACTGCCCTTAGAAAAAGTCCGTCTGCGAGTTCTTCCGTAAAAACTACCATTCCAGCGAATACCGACCTCTTGATCATTGATCAGGAAGGATCCTTCTTTAAGGTGTACCTTAATAAAACCTACAGCTGGGTAAAGAAAACCGATTTAGCGGATTATTCCAAGGGGTCAACTGGCTCCTTTGGCCAATCTAATTCTGGCAATAGCGGCTCCGGCGTCTCAGCAGAGAATCCGAAAATCAGCGGCATCCGATCCAATTTCGTAAAAATAAATGGGATGAACACCTTCAGTAATACTTCCATTAAGGTTTCCGGAACCGTGACCACTACCAGAGCCTCTAAGATCTCCGTTTTTTTAAATGGTACCTTCCTCAGCAATGCATCCACCGATGGGACCAACTTCAATTACACGATTCCTTCCAATGTGCCGCTGCCGGGATCCAATAAGGTGAGGATCCAAGCAACTACACCCCTTGGAACGCTCTATCAGGAGGAGACCTTTACGGTCAATAAAGTTCCCACCATTGTTATTGATCCCGGTCATGGCGGCGCCGATCCCGGTGCCGTTGCGATCCATAATAGTATCCAGTATCTGGAAAAGAATTATGATATTAAATTTGCCACTAACCTAAAGAATGAACTGGTGGCACTTGGCTTCAAAGTCGTAATGACCCGAACCTCTGACAAATTTGTTGAAAATAGTGATCGGGTGGCCATCACGGGCGCCAACAAAGCGGATCTCTTGTTCTCGCTCCATCATAATTCAGCAGTAGCTTCTGCCTCCGGTGGACTTACCATTTACCCTTCCGTAAAAAACAACCCTTCCACCCAGGCTTCCTTCTCTGAAAGCAAAGTGTTGGCCGAAATGCTTGCCGGTGCCTATGAGTCGGCCGGTATGTCCTATCGCGGTTCTTACCAGGACATCCATATATCCGGTCATACCCTCTATATTATGAGAAATGCCCAAACACGGACCATCCTGACAGAGATCGGCTTCTTGTCAAACGCCAAAGATGTTAAAAAAATCAGCAATCCCGCCTTCCAGGCAGATTTACCCAGACGGATAGCTAAACAGATCTACAATTTCTTCTATGGCCGTTAACTCTAAGTTTTCTTAAATCCCACCATCCGACTACCAAACTGGCTGATCCTAGAATCCTTGTGAGTCTACCTCGCTAAACCCCGCCCAGGGCGGTTATCTGTTAAACTCAAAGAAAGCGCAATCCCAAATCCGGATCAAACCGGTTTTGGGATTGCGCTTTCTCTTTTTATTGATTCTCTGTTTGCACTGGATCAGTCTTTTAGATGGCATCTTTTTAATGGCTTCTTTTTAATGCCATCTTTTTAATGCCATCTTTTAAATAGCTCTTAATTTTAATGGTCTAAATAATTGGCTCACCAGGTTGGCTAATTTTTTTTGCCGAATCATTTTGTGCATCCAGGTTCTAGCGGTTTTGTTCTTATAAAGAGGATTCTTTTGCCTAATTCTTTGTTTTAATCTTCGTCATCTTCCAGATCTTCATCTTCATCAATGTCTAAGTCCTCTTCGTCCTCGTCATCGAGTTCGTCGAAGATTTCATCGATTTCCGATTCCGCATCATCTTCCTCTTCATCTAGATCGTTTAGTGTAAATTCTTCCGTTTCCTCGAGGTGATCGCTGAATTCATCCATGGCAATGATGTCTTCATTGTCAAAATGTTTCTCATCCCGATCCAAGATGGCATCATCGTCAATTTCTTCAACATCCGGGTCATCGGCATTGAGTTCTGACTTTTTGATTTTCGCCATGGAAACAACGGTGGCCGCTTTGGCGTTCTTCATTAAGATAACACCGGTGGAATAACGGGAGGATATGGATACTTCATTGACCATCATCCGAATTGCCACACCATCTGAGTTCACCAGCATCACTTCATCATCATCTTTGGTGACGCGAGCGGCGGCAACTTTACCGGATTTGGCAGTTACTTTATAGGCTTTCGTTCCGACGCCGCCTCTGGTTTGATCGCGGAATTGATCCAGTGGTGTCCGCTTGCCGATGCCGTTTTCGGAGACGATCAGGAGTTTTTCACCTGGTACTGTAATATCCATGGTCACTGCTTCATCCCCTTGGCGCAGGCGGATGGCCCGAACACCGGAGGAAGCTCTGCCCATCGACCGAACATTTTTCTCGTTAAACTTGATGGCCATACCGTTCTTTGTCACAAAGATCAGGTCAGCATCGCCTCTGGTCAACTTAACGTGGAGCAATTCATCGTCTTCACGCAGGCGGATGGCAATGAGTCCCCGCTTGCGCAGGTTCTCAAAATCCTTCAGTTTGGTTTTCTTGATCACACCCAGTTTCGTTCCCATGACAAGGTAGGTTGCCTCATCGATGGAGCCGATGGACAGAACCGCCTGAATTTTCTCATCCTGCTCGATGGGCAGGAGATTGACCACGTTCATGCCCTTGGTGTTGCGGCCGGCATCCGGGATCTCATAGGCTTTTAGGCGATATACTTTGCCTCGGTTCGTAAAGAACAGGAGGTTGCGGTGGGTGGAGGTCACAAACACGCTGGAAATTAAGTCATCTTCCTTGGTATTCATGGCTTGAATGCCACGGCCGCCCCGGCGTTGGGCTGAGTATGCATCAGCCTGGATCCGTTTGATATAGCCCGAATCGGTCAAGGTGATGACGACGTCTTCTTCATTGATCAAGTCTTCATAGTCAATTTCATTTTCCTGCATTTCAATGGAGGTGCGACGGGGGTCGCCAAACTTCTCCTTGATTTCCAGGAGTTCGGCTCGAATGACATTGGTAAGAGCGGTTTTATCACTTAAGATCTCGGTGAGCTGGCCTATTAAAGTCTGCAGTTCCTTATACTCATCGTCGATTTTATTGTTCTCTAACTGAGCCAACCGACGTAATCTCATATCTAAAATGGCAGTTGCCTGAAGATCCGAGAGCAGGAAGCGCTCCATCAATTCAGTTTTAGCGGTTTCTGAGGATGTGGATTTCCGGATGACCCGAATGACTTCATCAATATGCTCTAGGGCGATCAACAGACCTTCTAAGATGTGGGAGCGTTCTCTGGCTTTGTTTAGATCAAATTCAGTTCGTCTGGTGACAACTTCTTTCTGGAATTCCAGGTAATGATACAGCATTTCCTTTAAGTTCAGAAGTTTCGGGCGCATGTCGACTAAAGCCAACATATTGACGCCGAAAGTATCCTGGAGCTTCGTATGTTTATAGAGCTGATTCAATACGATCTGGGCATGGGCATCTTTTTTGATGTCGATGGAGATCAACAGACCATTTCGGTCGGACAGATCCTCAATATTGGAGATCCCGACGATGCGCTTTTCTTTGACCATATCGGCGATGCTCATAACGAGTTTTGATTTATTGACTTGATAAGGCAATTCCGTGATCTCGATCCGGCTTTTGCCTTTGGTTTCAACGATTTCTGCTCTGGCCCGAACGACGAGCTTGCCACGACCGGTTTCATAGGCTTCGCGGATCCCGGTGGTACCATGAATGATCCCGCCGGTGGCAAAGTCCGGTCCCTTGATATAGTGGAGCAATTCCAACACCGAAATATCGGGCTGGTCGATCATTGCGATGACGCCATCAATGGCTTCCCCTAAATTATGCGACGGGATGTTGGTCGCCATACCAACGGCAATACCAATGGCACCGTTGACTAAAAGATTCGGAAACCGGGACGGCAGAACCCGCGGTTCTTTTTCATTGCCATCATAGTTGGGCCGAAAATCCACAGTGTTCTTCTCAATATCCCTAACCATTTCCACGGTCAGTTTATGCATCCGACATTCCGTATAACGCTGGGCAGCTGCGCCGTCTCCATCGATGGAACCAAAGTTTCCCTGGCCATCGACTAAGGGGTAACGGAATGAAAATGGCTGAGCCATCCGGACCAGGGCATCGTAAATGGAGGAGTCCCCATGGGGATGGTATTTACCCATGACGTCTCCGACGATCCTGGCGCATTTCTTATACGGTTTCTCCGGGTACATGTTGGCTTCGTGCATACCAAACAAGATCCGCTTATGGACGGGTTTTAGTCCGTCTCGAACGTCAGGCAGTGCCCGGTCAACAATGACACTCATGGAGTAGTCAATGAAACTCTTTTTCATCTCCTGAGATAGTTCGATGTCCTCTATATGTCCTTGATTATTATCTAATTCGCTCATGAACTACCTCCTATAAATCGATGTCTGCTTTGTTTGCATTCTTTTCAATGAATTGGCGACGGGGTTCAACTTTCTCACCCATTAAGATCGTGAGGATCTCATCGGCCAATTTGGCATCATCCACATTGGCCCGGCGCAGGGTCCGCCGTTCCGGGTCCATGGTGGTTTCCCAGAGCTGATGTTCAGACATCTCTCCCAGACCTTTGTAGCGCTGGATCTCAAATTGGGATTCTTTGCCGCCCATTGCTTCCATGACTTTATTCTTTTCTTCATCATCATAGGCATATTCGTAATTTTTACCCTTGGTGACTTTGTAGAGCGGCGGCATTGCCATAAAGACATGGCCATCATCAACCAATGGTCTCATATAGCGATAGAAGAACGTTAGGAGCAAGGTCCTAATATGGGCACCATCGACATCCGCATCGGTCATGATAATGATCCGGTCATAGCGGAGTTTGTTGACGTCAAAATCATTACCGACCCCGGCGCCAAACGCTGCGATCATATTTTGGATCGTATCGGATGACAAGATCCGGTCCAGCCGCTGTTTTTCAACGTTGAGGATCTTACCACGCAGGGGCAGGATGGCCTGGAACCTGGAATCTCGTCCGGTTTTAGCCGTACCACCCGCGGAATCTCCCTCGACGATGTAGATCTCACATTCCTTGGGGTCCTTGGAGCGGCAATCCGCCAGTTTACCAGGCAGTGTGGTCGATTCTAAAACACTTTTTCGAGAAATTTCCCGGGCTTTGCGGGCGGCTTCCCTAGCTCGGGCAGCCATCAAGCTTTTGTCCAGGATCAAGCGCCCCATGTTGGGGTTCTCTTCCAGATATTCGGCTAATTTAGCCGTGGTGATCTGGTCGACCACCGTTCTGGCTTCGGCGTTGCCGAGCTTTTGCTTGGTCTGGCCTTCAAACTGCGGATCTTCCAGCTTTACGGAAATAATGGCGGTGAGCCCTTCCCGAACGTCTTCCCCGGTGAGCTTGTCCCCATCTTTGATATAGCCAAACCGTTTGCCATAGTCATTGATGACTTTGGTCAAGGCCCGTTTGAATCCCTCTAAATGCATTCCACCTTCTTTGGTGACGATGTTATTGGCATAGGAGGAGATATTTTCAACATAACTGTCGGTATACTGCAAGGCCAGTTCGACTTCCATGGTCTCTCTGGATTCATCCACATAGATCACTTCCGGATGCAGAGCGATCTTGTTCCGGTTCATATACTCGACGTATTCCCGGATACCGCCTTCATAGTGATAGGTCTCGCTGATGAAGGACTCTTCCCGCTCGTCGGTTACAGTGATGCGCAGGCCCTTGTTGAGGAACGCCAATTCCCGCAGCCGGGCCGATAAGATGTCATAGTCAAAGACCAGTTCATCAAATATCTGGTTATCCGCTTTAAACCAGGTTTTCGTACCATGGCCTGAAGTGGTTCCGATGACTTTTAGTGATTCCACCGGAAAGCCCCGGCGAAATTCCATCATATGGATCTCACCGTCTCTGGATACTTCCACACGCATCTCTTCAGACAATGCATTTACAACTGAGGCACCGACGCCATGGAGTCCACCGGATACTTTATACCCCCCACCGCCGAATTTACCGCCGGCATGGAGCACCGTATGAATCACTTCCACTGAAGAAATGCCCAGCTTCTGATTGAGACCAACGGGCATACCACGGCCGTCATCTTGAACGGTGACGGAGTTGTCTTTATGGATATATACCTCAATATGCGTAGCAAAGCCTGCTAAGGCTTCATCGATCGAATTGTCGACGATTTCTGTGACCAGATGGTGCAGGCCGACCAGGGAAGTGGAACCGATGTACATACCCGGTCTTTTTCTGACTGCCTCTAATCCTTCCAGTACCTGGATCTGACTGTCATCATACAGACTGGCCCGTTCCATCCTTGTTTTATCTTCCATTTATGGTCTCCTCCTGATAAATCGCGGGATCAGCCCGCCTGATTAATGTTTGTGCCGAGATGGGTGACAGATAGACCACTGATTTATGATCTTTTTCCGCTACCACAAAGGATTTCGGATAATCCTCGGAAATGCGGCGGACAAAGCCTTCATCTTCTGCAACATTCAAAAAAGTAATGTTGTCCGATGAATTTCCGGCGTGGTCCATATTAAAAATGCCGATGATATCTTTTAAATGAACGACCCGATTTTCTCCCAAATGCAAATACATCAGATCACCTCCATGGTGGCGATGCCCTCGCGGATCTGAAAGACCCGGGCACCTTCGATCAATCTTTTTTCAATATTTTCATAGCCTGTCATGGTAATGACGGTCTGGATCCCTTCAATGGAGGACAGGATAAAGTTTTGGCGTGATAAATCCAGTTCGCTTAACACATCGTCCAATAACAGGACCGGGTATTCCCCTGTCAGTTCTTTTATTATTCCTAAACTGGCGAATTTTAAAGTCAGGATGGCGGTACGCTGCTGGCCCTGGGAACCAAAGATCCTGGCATCCGAACCATTGATCAAAATGGAGAAATCATCCCGGTGGGGACCGATGGATGTCGTAGCCCGCTCCAGATCCTGTCGGCGGTTTTCCAAGAATTTCTCACGCAGGATCCGCTCCAGATCACCCTTTAGCGGAACGGTTGCCCGGTAAATATAGTCAATTTCTTCTTTTGCGCCGGTGATGTCCCGATGGACGGGTTTGGCGATCTCATTGAGCTTTTTAATATACGCCACTCGCCGGGTAATGATCCGGGCTGCAAATTTGGCAGCCTCCGTATCATAAACATCCAGGACCGTGCGATCCACTGCGCGCATTTTTAAAAGATTATTACGTTCCTGGATCACTTTGTTGTAGCTGACCAGGTCATGGTAATAAATTTTATCCAAAGCACTGATTTCCATATCCAGAAACTTACGCCGCACACCGGGTGATTCTTTAACGACTTTCAAATCTTCCGGAGAAAACATGATGACATAAAGATTGCCCAGTAAGTCGGGGATCCTGGTAATTTTTCGGCCATTGATCTCAATGAATTTTTTCCCTTCCGGGGTAAAGCGCAAGATGATCTTTTTATCAGTGTTCTCTCGCTTCACATTGACAGAAACTTCAGTAAACGGCGCATTAAACCGCTGCATTTCGCGGTCTTTGGAGGTGCGATGGCTTCGGCCATAGGCACAAAAAAATACTGCCTCAAGTATGTTGGTTTTTCCCTGGGCATTATCTCCGGTCAGGATGTTGACACCTTGAACCAGCTCTATATTTAAATTTTCATAATTACGGAAATTTTTAAGAACTAAATTTTCTATATACATAGGTACCTCTACCTTAAAATTATACCATAAAACCGTTGAAAATTCAGATTTGTCAATGGTTGACGTACCGGACCGCCCCTCTTCAAACGTGCAGCTGAGCCAATCACAGTCAATATAAAAGTATTAATAAAACACCTTTAAATAGATGATTCATTCTTAATTATACCCCTTTTATTGTCAATCACTTACCGATACCGCATTATTGTTATCTGTTTTTTTGAAATGTAAATTTTTCGGTCGATCATAGGGTGAAGACCGACCATTTTTGGCAGAACATCCAAGAAATCCTGCAAAAAACAGCAAAAATTTGAATGAACAATGAAATTAAAAATAAACAAAGTGGTCTAACTTCTCCCAAAAACATCCAAACCCAGACCAGAATGAATTCTTGATCCATTTGGGGTTCTAAACCCTGGCTTGGCAGCTGAATCCTTTGGGCTACACGAAACTGGCTTTAAAGGGCAAGAGACTCTCCTCGAATAGACCATAAATCGAGGAAAGTCGCCCAATTATTCACAAGGCTGGGTTAATTAAATCGTCCTTCTGCTTTTTTTACAAAACTCACAGACTATGGTTTATTCAAGCATCGGGATCGTTCCCAAATCGATAGACCAGTCCTATTAAAACCAGAGTGTTCTTAATTGCCAGCTGCAATGGACACCTTGGTTTGAGCGATCTTGACTGATCGTCTTCAGGAGTTACCCATGGATCATTCCTTAGAACCTTGCATCGTCCATGAAACCTTGCTTCATCCCTAAAACAATGCATCATCCATGAAACAATGCATAGTTCAAGAAACCATGCATCGCCCCTGGGAGTGATCTTGGGTTATGGCTTGGCCACTGGTTATTCTAAATAGCCATATTTTCGGAGTGCATTAAGATAGCCGATGGTGTAGAAGTCAGACCACATTTTGATGTCGGTTGGGTCTGCAGCCTCTAATTCCTCCAGGATCAAGGTGGCAAATTCCACCGGTGAATTGCCGTTGGCCGTGACGATCTTTTGATCGGCAACTGCATTTTCCATGAGATAATGCTCACCGCCCGTATACCCTGGAGCTGCTGCCATATCCGTCGGATCATTGCCGGTGTGTTTGACGTTATTTAAAAAGCCGTTGTCGGCCGCAAAATACGTTGCATCACAAATAAAACCAACGAGTTTCTGGGACTCGAGGAAATGTTCCACCACCACAACGACTTTTTTAGCCTCGTCGCCTCGCCAGGATCGTCCGCCGATCAATAGCAGGGCATCGGCATCATCTGGGATCTCCTCCAGTGTGATATCCGGCAGGACCGTCATTTGGCCCATGGACCGTTTCGGATCTTTATCGGTGGAGGCCCACAAGACCTGGTTGTCCTGGGAAATTTCCCCACCCATCAAGGCATTTGAAATAAAGGCACCTTCCCAATCTGCAAACTGGTCTAACACGATCATAATAACTTTTTTTCCCATTTGTAGTTCTCCTTTTTTGAGCGTTAAAGGGGGGTGTTGCTACTGCGCAGCAACTGTAATGGTCTCACCGGCAAAGCGGACTTCATCACCTGGTCTAATTTTCTTAGACCGTTCCGTACAGGTTTTGCCATTTAACATGACCTGTCCTCCCTGGATGAAGTGTTTGGCTTCTCCACCCATGGATACAAGACCGGCTAGTTTTAACAGGGAATCCAGCCGAATAAATTCCGTATTGATGATTATTGTCGCCATCGCTATTTTGAGATCCTGATCGGCAGGACCAAATAAAGACTTTTATCGTTGTCTTCGGGGCGAATGATGCAGGGTGATATGGTCGAGGTCATTTCCATCAAAATTTTCTCATCATCCATGGTCTTTAAGATATCGATGACGTATTTGGCATTGAACGCAATTTCCAAGGGTTCACCATTCATTTCACCGTAGACCTCTTCTCTGAGTTTGCCCAACTTGGAGTTGGAGGTGATCACGATGTTATTATCGGCAAATGAAAATTTAATGAGATTGGAAGTGCCTTCGTTGGCTAATACCGAAGCGCGCTCAGTGGCATCTCTAAACTCAGTTTTATCAATGGCCACGGTCAATTTGGAATAATCCGGGATCATATTTTGATATTTCAAGTATTCGCCTTGGAGCAGCCGGGAAATGATCCTGGTCTTGCCAATTTCAAACAAGACATGATTTTCGGTGAAGAATATTTCCAGTTCCTCGTCAGTATCGGACAATACCCCCAACAGATCACGGAGAGTTTTTCCGGAAATGACCCGGCGAAGTTCCTGGTTGGTATCGATCAATTCAGTTACCATGGCCATCCGGTAACCATCAAGGCCCACCAAATTGAGTTTTCCCTGGCTGGTTTCAAACAGCATCCCCATGAGGATGGGTCGGATGTCATCGGTGGCAACGGAGGATAATACCTTGCGGACCATATTTTTTAAAACATTCTGAGGCAGGTGGAACGACACTGTATCTTCAACGGTGGGGAAAACCGGGAATTCAGTGGGATCCATGTACAGGAGGTTAAATACCGATTTTTCGGCACTGATCGTCACCGTGTTATTTTCAACGGTCTCCAGGGTGATGATGTTATTGGGCAGTTTTCGGATGATATCTCCGAACATTCTGGAATCAACCACCATTTTGCCTTCTTCATGAATTTCCGTTGTAAAGGACGTTTCCATGGAAACATCCACATCGGTTCCCCGCAGCGTCAGGGTCTGGTCATTGGCTTCCACCAAAATTCCTTCCAGGATCGGGAGTGGTGATTTGGCAGCCACTGCCTTTTGAACAATGTTTACGGCATCCACCAGATCTTTTTTATTTACCTTCAGAATCATTTGCCATCCTCCATCATGATTGCCTTGTCAACAGGCTCATTTTTTTCACGTATATTTATTATTATATTGTTTTTAAAACAGTAGTTGTAGTAGGGCCTGTGAATTTGTTGAAAAGTAGTCTTAACCGCCAGTTCTACTCACTTTTGCCCCTTAATAACCGGGGGATAAGTCGTGGGATAAAAAATGGGCTTATCCACAGGTTTTTGATCATTTGGGCTAACCCACAAAATGCCCACAGCCCAAATGGATAACTTTGGGGATTACATGGTGAGCTTCTTGGTAATGTTGTCGATGGTGGTTTTAACCGATGCATCAGTATCCATTGCTTCTTTGATCTTGGAATAGGCATGCATCACGGTGGTGTGATCTTTATTGAACTCTTCGCCGATTTTAGGCAAAGAAGTTGATGTCAGGGACCGGGACAGATACATGGCAATTTGCCGAGGCAGGGCCACATTACGGGTCCGGCGCATGCTTTTTAGATCATCCACGGACAGATTATAGTAATTTGCCACGACTTCCTGGATCAACTCAATGGACAACGTCCGATTTTTAGTCTCAGCCACTAAATCTTTCAACGCTTCCGTGGCAAGATCCATGCTGATATCTTCATCGGTAAGGCGAGCATACGCCATGACTCGGATCAGGGCGCCTTCGAGCTCACGAATATTGGATTTGATTTTAGTTGCTATATAGGTAAGGATCTCGTTGGGAACAATGATCCGATCGGCTTCGGCTTTCTTTCGTAAAATGGCAATTCGGGTCTCTAAGTCTGGTGATTGGATATCAGCGATCAATCCCGAGGCAAACCGTGTTCGCAGACGGTCTTCCAGGGTCGGGATCTCATGGGGAGGCCGGTCCGAGGAGAGAATGATCTGTTTATTGGAGTCTTTTAATTCATTAAAGGTATGGAAGAGTTCCTGCTGAGTACTTTCCTTGCCGGCGATGAACTGAATATCATCGATCATGATGACATCGACATTTTTCCGGTATTTCTCACGAAATGCTTCATTAGAGTTATTTTGAATGGAATGGATCATTTCATTCATGAATTTCTCACTGGAAACATAGACCACATTTAAATTTTTGTCTTTTTGTTTGATGTGATGACCGATGGCATGCATCAAGTGCGTCTTGCCCAGCCCAACCCCACCATAAATAAACAACGGATTGTAGGTTTCACCTGGGGCATCGGCCACCGCAAAACAGGCCGCATTGGCAAATCGGTTGGAGTTACCTACAACGTAGCTGTCAAAGGTATATTTTGGATTCAAAAAGGCTCCGTTGCTGCTATTATTGCCGTTGTTTCCGGTATTTTCGATCACGGGATCCTTCACATTGACCTGGACTTCGTTTTTATTTCGTTTTTCTTCAATGGAAAGGTCTGAATCCGGTATATCACCGATGATAATTTCGATATCCAACTCTTGTTTGGCGATATGAGCCACGGAATTCTTTAAAAGATCCATGTATTTTTGTTCAATAATATCGCGGATCATTTTGTTGGGGACACTTAAGGTCAGCTTTCGGTCTAGGATACGCTCAGCCCGAATTGGTAAAAACCAGGTCTTGTAGCTCACCGGGGCCATAATTTCCTCTTCAATAATCCTAAGAACATCCTGCCAGATGCCTTCCAGATTGTCTTTCATAGTTGTTTGTCTCCTTTGATGATCTGTTGATAACTAAAATCCACAGCTGTGCATAACTTACCCGGTCCCCTCGCCTCTCGTGATATAATACACAGGCAGTCCGGCGTGATAATCCACTGCGGGAATTATCTTGAAAGTCTTATGACGGCAATCTTTATTTAAATTCGGTCTTAAATAATGCAGAGGACTTTCACAAGCTGTCCACAGGTTATCCACATGACCGATCTTATACACAAGTTCCTGTTGATAAATAGGCATGAAAATAAAATGAGGAACCGATGCGAATCAAGTGATTCCAAATGGTTCCGTCTTTTTTAGTGACTTCATAATAACACATCCCTGTTGGAGAAAACAAGAAGTTATCCACAGAAATGTGGTCTAAAATAATACCGGATCCTACCGGACCAGATGTACATTGATTCTTGACACCACAATTCGAGATGATTATAATAGTGTAGTGTCCGTATAATGCAATAATAGCGAAGAAAACCCAAGGAGGTGTTTGATATATGTTAAGAACCTATCAGCCAAAAACCAAGCAGAGAAAAAAAGAACATGGTTTCAGAAAGAGAATGTCAACTAAGAATGGTAGAAATGTACTTAAGAGAAGAAAGCTTAAGGGCAGAAAGAGATTATCAGCTTAAGGCCGCATTTAGTGGCCTTTTTCTGTGATGAAAGAGGATAATTTCTGTGAAACATGAAAGACTCAGGAAAAACCAGGAGTTCCGGACCGTATACAGAAGAGGCAGATCCTGCGCCAGTGATATACTGGTGCTTTATAAACTGAAGAATTCCAGAAATGTACTAAACGGGCAGTCCTATAACAGAATAGGCATATCCGTCAGTAAGAAAGTCGGCAAGAGCGTAGTCCGGAGCCGGGTTAAACGGCTGATCTACGAAGCAGCCAGACTTTCCAAGGATGATACAGTTAAGGGATTTGACCTTGTATTCGTGGCCAGGAACCCCATCGTCGACAGATCTTATTTAGAGATCCTGTCATCCGTCAAGGCCCTTTATAAAAAGGCGGGTATCAAAAACAATGAAAAAAATACTAATCAGCCTGGTTAAGTTTTATCAGAGATCCATATCTGTGAATACCCGACCAAGCTGTCGGTTCATCCCCACTTGTTCCCAGTACAGTCTGGAAGCAATTGAGAAGTATGGAGCATTAAGGGGCTCTTGGATGGCCATCAGACGAATACTCAGATGTCATCCCTTTTACCGGGGAGCAATTTATGATCCAGTTGATAAGGATTAGGAGGAAATTAGTTGCAAGCAGCCATAAATAATGCGTTCCGATCGGTTTTCGATGTGATGAACGGTTTCTTAGGAAACTATATCGCCGAACCAGGTACAAGATGGGGTCTATCCATCGTACTGTTTACTGTTTTATTTAACATCATCGTTTTTCCGTTAAACTGGAAGGCTTTAAGAAGCTCCAAGAAAATGGCGGTAATACAGCCAGAACTTAAAAAAATTCAAGAACGATTCAAAGGCGATCCAGCCAAACTTCAGGAAGCCCAATCAAGATTAATGAAGGAAAATAAAGTCAGCATGTGGGGCGGATGCCTGCCCATGTTGATCCAGTGGCCCCTTTTCATTGCCTTGTTTGCAGTATTCAATAAGTTGGCCAGTGACGGCATCATTAGCGGAATGAGCTTTTTAAACCCAGTCATCCCTGATTTAGCCGGACGCAACAATATTATTTTAACCATCTTAACAGTCATCACCATGCTGGCCTCAGCTTTCGTGACTCAGAAGTCCAATGAACGGACCATGTCTGAGGAAGCCAAAGCTCAATCCAAGCAGATGAACAACATGAACTACATCATGTCCTTGATGATCGGTTACTTTACTTGGTCATCACCGGCAGCTCTTGGCCTTTACTGGATCACAGGTAATCTGTTCCGTATCGTTCAGCAGCTGATCATGAGTAAATACGAACAAACCAATCCATCACCAATCATTACTGCTAGTCTTCCGGAACCGGAAGTAAAACGAAGAAGAAATAAGGTGATCAGAAAATAATGGAAACAATAAGAGCGACAGGCAAAACCCTGGAAGATGCTATTGAATCCGCCAAGGTAAGCCTTAAATGTTCAATAGAGCAGATGGAATATCAGATTTTGGAAGAGGGTTCCAAAGGAATTCTCGGTTTCGGTGCCAAACCAGTTGTCATTTCAGCAACTAAAAAGCAGGAAGAGATGACGGAGAAAGTTAAAAGCTTCATCCGGACTGTCCTTGACCGGATGGGTCTGATGGCTGAAATTCGTGTCCGTGAAGAAGATGAAAACATCAAAGTGAATCTGGCTGGTCCGAAGATGGGATTGATCATCGGCTACCGCGGTGAAACCTTGGATGCCCTGCAGTATCTGACAAGCCTAGCTGTTAACAAAGAAAGAAGCCATGATGACTACAAGCGAGTGATCATTGATACCGAAGGGTACCGTGAAAAGCGGGAGGAAACCCTGAGGAATCTGGCCGAGAAAACAGCCTGGAAAGTTTCTAAGTATGGTAAGAGCATCAAGCTTGATCCAATGAATCCCTATGAGCGCAGAATTATTCATTCCAGACTCCAGGATTATCCCAATGTAAAAACTCATTCCGAGGGTGATGAACCATTCCGGAAAGTAGTCATTGAAGTGGACAAGCAATAATCAGCCAACCGATTATAATTGAAATGATAAGAGAGGCATTATCCCGAGTAGCGGATAATGCCTCTCGTCTGTTATGGGCCTTTAATCTCTTGGATATTGCAAAACCATCGGAAATTATAAAACCATAGGGAATTTATAAAACCATCGGGAAATTATTAAATCATCGGGAAATTGTCAAAGAGTCTCCATGGTGATCCGGAGCATTTAGTATAATAGGATTAGTTGGAGCCAATAGGTAGTCAACCAAGGATAAAAAGCATAGGATAGAACTAAAATGAAATGTCTAGATCAACTCAAATGGGTTGAAACATAGATCGAAAGATATGGTGAAAAATTATGACAGATGAAAAGACAATCGCAGGTATTGCCACTTCTGCCAGTCTGACCTCAATAAGTGTAATTCGACTCTCTGGAGAAGCAGCTCTTGCGGTCACCGCTAAAATATTTAAAGGAGTCCATGGCCGGGCGTTGATGGATATCCGACCGTTCTCCATCCGCTACGGACATATCATGGAAGATGATCAGCACGTCATCGATGAGGTCCTGGTCAGTTATTTTAAAGGACCCAAAAGCTATACAGGTGAAGATGTCGTGGAGATCTCCTGCCACGGTGGTCCCCTCCCCGTTCGCCGGATCCTGGAGAAAATTTTGGAACAAGGCGTTCGATTGGCCGAGCCCGGTGAATTCACAAAACGAGCATTCCTAAACGGCCGGATTGACTTATCTCAAGCCGAGGCTGTCATGGATATCATCCAGTCTAGAACTGATGCTGCCTTGCGCTCCGCCAATGATCAAAGCCGTGGAAAACTCTCGGTGCGAATCGGCCAATTGCGGGATCAACTCCTGAATGTCATGGCTAAAATCGAAGTGACCTTGGATTTTCCGGATGATGAACTGGATCGGTCATCAGATCTTAAATTAAGGGATGAGCTGTCCGAGATTCGGGATCAAATCGATGAACTCCTGGCCACCTCTGATAAGGGCAAGATCCTTCGAGAAGGCGTTTATGTGGTCATCGCCGGTAAACCCAACGTTGGCAAATCATCGCTGTTAAATGCCCTTTTGGATGAGCAGCGCGCCATTGTAACTGAGATCCCCGGAACCACCCGGGATGTCATTGAGGAATACATCAACTTGGAAGGAATTCCGCTGCGCTTAACAGATACCGCCGGTATTCGAGAAACCACCGACATCGTTGAATCCATCGGTGTTGCCAAGTCAAGGCAAAGCATCAGCCATGCCGATTTGATTATTTTAGTGTTGGATCTGTCCCGCCCTCTCTCAGCGGAGGATTTTGAATTGATCGAACAGACCGCCGGGCGCAAACGGATCCTCCTACTCAACAAAGAGGATCTGCCGATGATCGCCGACGTACCGGAAGCGATCCGCCAGGAAGCCACGGTGATCTCAGCCCTCAACAACTTTGGCCTGGATGAATTAAAGACCCGCATTCGGGAGATCGCAGCCGGTGATAGCGCCGGGTTTGATGAGACCATGGTGACGGCAACCCGTCATAAAGAAGCATTGATCAAAGCAGCCAATGCTCTGGAAGAAGCCATTGAGGCGATTGGATTCAGTATTCCCATGGATCTCATCACCATTGATGTGAATTCAGCCTGGACTGCTTTAGGAGAGATCACCGGAGATACACTTCAGGATGATCTGGTCGACCGGATCTTTTCCGGATTCTGCATTGGAAAGTAAGGTGAAAACAATGGCCTATGAAGGCGAAAGTTATGATGTGATCGTTGTGGGGGGCGGCCATGCTGGTGTTGAAGCGGCACTGGCCCCTGCCCGACTGGGTCTTAAAACGGCCCTGTTGACGATGAATATAGAATCCATCGCATTCCTGCCCTGTAACCCCAATATCGGCGGAACGGCCAAGGGACACCTGGTCCGGGAAGTTGATGCCCTGGGCGGACAGATGGGGATCAATATCGATAAGACGTTTATCCAGTCGAGAATGTTAAATACCTCCAGAGGTCCGGCGGTTCATTCACTGCGGGCTCAGGCCGATAAAAAACGCTACCAGGAAGAGATGCACAAGTCGCTGGAACAACAGGCGAATCTATTCATTCTTCAAGTGGAGGCAGTCAGCTTAACGGTGGATCACACCGGTCAAACCATCACCGGCGTGATGACGAAAAACGGAGCTCACTTATCGGCCAAGGCGGTGATCCTCTGTACCGGCACTTACCTTAAAGGAAAGATCATTATTGGTGAGACGAGTTACGAATCGGGCCCCAACGGAATGCAGGCAGCCAACGACTTATCCCAGAGCATGCTGGATCTGGGGATCGAATTGAGACGGTTTAAAACCGGAACGCCGGCGCGAGTTCATCGGCGCAGCATTGATTTTTCAAAAATGGAAGAGCAAAAAGGGGATCCGGTAATTTATCCCTTTTCTTTTATGAATAAGGAACTGACCCGGGAAAATCAGGTCAGCTGTTATTTGACCTATACTGCACCCGAGACCCATGAGATCATCCGGCAGAACATCAGCCGCTCTCCGATGTACAATGGCACCATCAAGGGAATCGGTCCGAGATACTGCCCTTCATTCGAGGATAAAGTAATGAAATTCCCGGACAAGGAAAGACATCAGATATTCATTGAACCGGAAAATGAATTTGGGGCAGAGATGTATATACAAGGTATGTCGTCGTCACTTCCGGAAGAAATCCAGATCCAGTTCCTTCGGACGGTTCCGGGCCTGGAGAAGGCAGAAATTGTTCGAATCGGTTATGCCATTGAATATGACTGCATCAACCCCCTTCAGTTAAAGCCGACCCTAGAATTTAGGCGCATCAATGGATTGTTCAGTGCAGGCCAGCTCAACGGAACTTCTGGCTATGAAGAGGCTGCCGGACAGGGGATCGTTGCTGGGATCAATGCAGCCATGCAGGTTTTGGGCAAGCCGCAAATTATTATTGATCGATCGGAAGGTTACATTGGCGTGCTGATCGATGACCTAGTCACCAAAGGTACCGAGGAGCCCTACCGGATGATGACGGCTCGATCGGAATATCGACTGGAGTTGCGGCAGGACAATGCAGACTTACGTCTCACGGAACTTGGCAGACAAGTTGGTTTAGTCAAGGATGAACGCTGGGAATTATTTCAAATAAGAAAAGCTGCAATCGAAAAAGAAAAAGCCCGGCTAAAGACCATTATCGTAACGGGAAAACCAGATCAAAATGAATTAATGAGGGCTCTAGAGAGTACTCAAATCAAGAAAGCAACGGCTTTGTATGAACTGATCAAGCGGCCGGAGTTGTCGTATGATAGCATCGCCCTCTTAGATCCTGATCGAGAAAGCCTGGACCTTGATGTTCGTGAAGAAATTAACATTCAAATCAAATATGAGGGGTACATTCAAAAAGAACAGGATAAAATCAAGCAGTTTCGGAAAATGGAAAAGCGATTGATCCCGGATGGGATCGATTATCTGAGCATTAAAGGATTGCGCAAAGAAGCTCAGTTCAAATTAGATCAATTCAAACCATTTAGCTTAGGCCAGGCTTCTCGTATTTCAGGAGTCTCCCCTGCTGACATCAATGTACTGCAAATTTATTTAGAGACCAGGAGGTCCCATGAGTAATAATTTTGATCTTCTGAAACAAATTGGTGATTCCGCGGAACTGGATGTTTCACGTGAAACATTCGAGCAGTTTGTTTTATACAAAGACTTGTTGAAAGAATGGAATACAATGATCAATCTGACCACGATCATTGAAGATGATGACATTTTTTTAAAACATTTTGCAGATTCTATCACGATATTCAAGCTAAAAGAGCTAACAAACGTCAAAACCGTGATCGATGTTGGAACGGGAGCCGGTTTTCCGGGACTTCCGATGAAAATTTTAAAGAAAGAGCTGAATATGACCCTGCTGGATCCACTGAATAAACGGTTAAACTTTTTAAAAGAAGTAACGAAACAATTAGGACTTACCGACGTTAACTTCATTCATGGTCGGGCTGAAGATGTTTCACGTGAAACATTACATCGAAATCACTATGATTTAGCAGTTTCCAGGGCGGTTGCAGTCTTACCGATCTTAATGGAGTACTGTTTGCCGTATGTAGCTAAAGATGGATATTTTGTCGCCATGAAAGGTCCCGGTATTGATCGGGAACTCCAGCTTAATCCCCTGATCATTAAAGAGTTATCCGCAAAACTAGTTAAAATTGTTCCAGTGGAAGATCTGGATGACTACGAACATAACCTAGTTCTTCTTCAAAAGCTGCGACCCACGAAGGGACTATATCCCAGAAAAAACGCACAAATTAAGAAGGACAATGAACAGTATCGACTCCAATTAAAGGAAAGTTAAGATCCGCTCAAATCCTGAACGAAAAATAATGTTCTCAAACCAAGTATAAAAAAGCAGGTAATGTTTCACGTGAAACATTACCTGCTTTTTTCTCTAATTTTTATTCAAAAGGATTTAAAGAATAGACCAGTCACCGTTTCAAGAAAAACGTAAATGCGGAACAAAAAAAAAGAACAATTATTTCGTGGAAATTTAAAGTTTGAGTGGTTCAATTAATAAATAATTAAACCAAATAAAAAATTACAGCAATTTATTTGATAATCATATTTAAATTATTAGTATCTTTATTGAAATTATAATAATTATAATTGTTCAGGAATACGATCTGATGATCACCTGAAGACAATTTAGGCATGGCCGTAAACTAAAACTAATTATGGATTAAAATAGACCTTATAAATTGAGCTAGAATGTTTCACGTGAAACATTCTAGCCCAAAAGTAGCTGGATCAAGTTTAAATCTACTCAGGAGTTAATTTGAAGATCAGAGAGGCTTATCGAACTTTAGTGGAGAACATCGCATTGGAATCAACGAATTAAATAATGCAAACTATTGGATGCAATCAAATTAAATAGATTGAATGCAAAGATGTTAAAACCTATTTCCATCGATCGATCGGATATAGAGCAGTATAGATTCTTGTCATACTTTGGCAGCAATAAAACTTAAACTAACAAAGAGTTCTTGGATCGGTGTTTTGGATTGAATCTTCAGCACAATCGTGGTTTCAAGTTGGGCTTGATGTTCACCGCCGGTATATTGTTTCACGTGAAACAATATACCATAGATCTTATACGAGTTACCCAATCCCAAAAGGGGAAAGATCAAAGCCTCTGAAGAGTAGATGAGATTTGCAATCGATGAAGCTCAATCCAAACAAAGGAAGGATGAACTTATAGAATGCCATCCAGGAATAACTTGCTATTAAAATTTTGGGCTAATATTTTATAGACTAATGCCAAGACTTAAATATTGGAAATATTTATGGGCTAATTTAGACCATAATATTTGAAAATTAGTGCGTAGTATCAAATAGAAATCTTTGAAAATTACCATTATAACTGCTTTTATATGGTAGAATAAGATAATGAATTTGGTCCAAATGTTTCACGTGAAACATTAAATTGTGAGAATATTTAGCCCAGAATTTTAAGCGAAATTCAGACAGTCTGACGTTCACAGCCTCAATAAAATAATATTTTAATAATATTATACATGATGGCTTGCTGATATTCAGCATAGTATTGTGTGTAAGAACTGAATTAGCAATGAATATCTTAAAAATTTAGAGGATCCCAAATTGACTTCGTGGGCTTATGGGAGTTTTACAAACTTGTGTAATGCTTTTCGATTACGTTTAAATGTTATTGGAATTTGGATATAATGGTAATTATAGTAAGGAGAGACGGATTGAAGGTAATCAGTATATTTAACCAAAAAGGTGGAGTCGGTAAAACCACCACCAACATCAACCTGGCTGCCGGCCTGGCGATGAAAAAGAAAAAAGTACTGACCATAGACATGGATCCTCAGGGAAACACAACCTCCGGGTTAGGCATCGATAAAAGGATTCAAACGCTCTCAACCTATGACCTTTTGCTGGGTGACATACCCGTTGGCCAACTCATACAACCCGTGGAGACCATACCGGGATTATCAATAATCCCTTCAAGTATGGATCTGGCCGGGGCCGATATTGAAATATCGCAACTTGAAAACCGTGAAAAGGTTTTGGCCAATCGCTTAAATGAAATTACTGCAAATCAATTTGATTATATATTAATAGATTGTCCGCCGTCCTTAGGCATGCTGAGCATTAATGCTCTGACAGCATCTGATTCTGTGATCATACCCATGCAGAGCGAATTTTACGCACTGGAGGGTATCAGTCAACTGATTGAAACAATCAACCGGGTAACCAAGGGGTTGAACAAAAACCTTGTTATTGAAGGTGTTCTACTGTCCATGTATGACCCACGCAAAAATCTTCACTTAGAAGTCGCAAAGGAACTCAAAAATCATTTCGGAGCTCTGGTATACCGCAGTACCATTCCACAGAATGTGCGGTTAGCAGAAGCACCCAGTTTTGGCCTGCCCATTTACCAGTTCGATCCAAAATGCAAAGGGGCAGAAGCCTTCGAGGACCTTGTAAAAGAGTTTTTGAAAAAGAATAAGGAGAAACAATGAGCAAAAAGTTTGGTCTCGGAAAGGGGCTAGATTCCTTATTGCCAACGGAAGATCCTGTTAAAACTACAGAGAATAGCGTAAAAGCTACTGATAAGCTTAACATAAATAATCTAAAACCCAATAAGGAACAGCCCCGTAAGAATTTTGACGAAACCAAATTAATGGAATTGTCAGAATCAATTAAACAGCATGGAATTATTCAGCCTATTCTAGTCACCATAGATAAAAACGGCATTGATTATATAATAGTAGCAGGTGAACGACGGTGGAGAGCTGCCAAGAAAGCCGGACTTAAAGAAGTTCCGGTGGTGCAGATGGAACTGTCAGATAAACAACTAATGGAAATTTCCCTGATCGAGAACATCCAGCGTCAGGATTTGAACCCCGTAGAAGAAGCTTGGGCCTTCAAAAAACTCACCGATGAATTTTCAATGACTCAAGAAGACATCAGCCGACAGGTCGGTAAATCCAGAACCGCAATTTCTAATACGATGAGATTGCTGAATTTGGACCAACGAGTGCTGGACTACTTAGCCGATGGTGTGATTTCAGAAGGTCATGGCAGAACATTGTTGGCAGTTAGCGATGGTGAACTTCAGTACAAAATCTGTCAAAAATTTATAGATGAAGGAATGTCAGTTCGAGATGCCGAAAGCTACATCAGAAACTACGATAAAATGAAACTGCTTCGCTCCAAGGAACGAAAAAAAGACATTTTCTTAGCAGATCTGGAAAAAGAGATCGGTGGGTATCTGGGTACGAAGGTAACATTCCGGCAAAAGAACAAAAACAGGGGTAAAATCGAAATCGAATACTACAATCAGGATGATCTGGATCGCATTCTGGATATCCTAAAAGCAGACGAATGATTAAGGGGATATAATGATGAATTTTATCAATCAAATGGGTCCGGTGTTTACCACGATCATGGTTATATTAATTGCCGTCGTCGTAGCATTGGGAATATTAGTATATAGAATGTATGGGAAATTAAAATCAATTGAAAGTGCTTATCGTAGAACCTTCCGCGTTGGGCGGGGAAAGATCCTGGAGGATTTGATCACTGAAAACCTCAGCATCATGGAAGAGGCGTCGGCTGTTGCAAAGGATGTTGCTGCTAAAATGGAGCAATTTGAATCGGATATGGCCAGAGCGATCCAGAATGTTGGAATGGTCAGATACCGGGCATTCAAGGATATGGGACCGGAACTTTCCTTCTCATTGGCGCTATTGGATGCCAATAAAGATGGTCTGATCCTCACCAATATTTTTGGCGGATCCAATTGTTCGGTCTACTCTAAACCAATCAAAGACGGTAAGTCAGACTTCCTCCTTTCTTTGGAAGAAAAGGAAGCCTTGGAGATCGCCATGTCCGATAAGCCAAGTAAAATTCCCGAGCCTGCCAAGAAACCAACCATTCCCGGTCTCATCGCCGCAGTGGTATCCAATAATATTTTGGCGCCAAAAAATTAATCTAAACAATCAGTTGCCCAACTAAACGATAAAATTTAAACTAAAACAAAAATTAAAATAAAAAACGAATCAAAAAAAAAGCAGAGCGATCTTAACACTCTGCTTTTTTTTGTGCCCTGAATGGGGGATCACTTTGCGGTGAAGGTTTTGCTGCGTCCTTTAAGTTACCGATATTATTTACGCAGTTCTTCAATTTTCGTTTGAGCCTGTTCCCAGAAACTGGTCACAGACGTTTTGATTTCCTGCACATTTCCATTGGCATTGATCTTAGCCGTTATGTCGTTAAACTGAGACTCCAGGCTTGTCATCAGTTCATTGATCTTGACTTTGGTTTCCGCTGATGCGGCATTGTCGGCCATGGTTTGCAGTTCCGCTTTAAAGGCGGTCCACCCCGATTTAAAGCCAGATTGTTCCACAGGGTCGGAGCCTTTGATGTTGCTGATAAAATCAGTGGCAAGTTTAACTGCATTATTAGCGGCCGAACTTGCTTTCTCGCCCAGGAGCTTTGCTTGGTCCGTCAAATTCGTTAAGATCGGAGCGCTCTGTGACTGGATCTTTGAGGTTACATCTGAAACTTGAACTGAATTGCAGGCGGTCAGACTAAGTGATGCAATGGCAATGAGCCCGACGATCAGGCTTTGTTTGGTTCGATTCATGGGGTTACCTCCTTATTATTCGGGTCTTTTACTATCTTTTTTAATGGGGCAATAATTTGGTGAATAAATTGAACAGGGTTTGTTAAACCATTTATCCCATATTATCTCAAAAAGATTAAAATTGAATATAAGGGGGATTGGAGTGTTGGGGCCTAAAAATTGTATAATAAGAAAGGAAACTTAAATAATATGATTGTTTCCAGTGGAGGAGATATGGACCTGGAACAAATCTGGACGAACATGAAACCGGGACTCGTCGCCATACCCGGGAAACTGGCGGCTTCTCTCATAGTACTGTTGGTCATAACGGTGATCATTAGAATACTGCATTCGGTCATTGACCGTACCATGAAAACCAGAGTGATGTCTGCAAAAGTCGTGACTACAAGTTTTCGTACCCAAACCCTCAGTTCGATTTTAAAAAGCCTGGTGAGCTATGTCCTGTATATTTTTGCTTTGCTCTACATTATTACCCAGTTTGTGGGACCATTGGGACTGACACTGACATCCATCGGTGGAGTGGCCTTAGGGTTTGCCGGTCAGAGCTTTATCAAAGACATCATATCCGGCATCTTTATCTTGATGGAGAATCGATACAGCATCGGTGAGTTTATCAAGGTGGGTGACTATCAAGGGTTTGTAAAAGAAATTGGCTTGCGTACAACCGTACTCCAGGACTTTAACGGGGATCTAAATGTATTGCCCAACGGGAACATTCAAGAGATCACCAACGTATCTCGCAATAACCGGCGGTTTTTGGTGGACGTCACCATTGCCGGCACCGAGTTAATAGATCGCGCTGCCAAAGGATTGATGGAGGTGTGTGAAGAATTTAAACTGACTCACCATGAACTTATCGAAGGTCCGGCCTACACGGGCATCGTCAATATTCGAGACATCGGTGCCACGCTTAGAATTCAGGGCAAAACAGACTACGAACATTTTTGGAATTATGAAACTGACTTAAGACGGGATATTCTGCAAAAATTCAAAGAAACCCAAATCAAGACCGGAACCAATCTGTTTTCAGAAGGAGGTATGATAAAATGATAAGTGACTACGAACTCGGTACCATTGTACAAATGAAAAAGCAGCACCCTTGCGGATCATACCAATGGGAAGTTATTCGCCTGGGTGCAGATATTAAGATGAAATGTATGGGATGTGGCCGGCTGGTCATGCTGCCAAGAAGTAAATTTGAGAAAGATTCTAAGAAAGTTTTAGGTAATACAAATTCTCCTAATAAAAATTCGCCGGAGTAATTATTGTAATGTGAGAAAATTTATGATAATATTAATACTTGCAATCCCTGTCATGTGAAATGCATGATCGCTAGTCCGGGGGGAGGAGGTGACATTATGAGAAAGTATGAAACCATATTTATTGCACATCCATCTTTTGACGAAGAAGGCGTTAACGGCCTGATCGAAAAATTCAAGGGTGTAATAACCAATGGGGGCGGTACCGTTGCTAATGTTGATTTGTGGGGCAAGAGAAGACTTGCTTATCCAATCAAAAAAGTAAACGAAGGTACCTATGTACTGATCAACTTTGAAAGTGAATCAGTATTACCAAAAGAACTCGACAGAATTTACAGAATTACTGATGGAGTTCTCCGCCACATCATCGTCGTATTAGAAAAATAAGGATGGTGTAACACATGAACAAAGTAACATTAATAGGAAGACTGACAAAAGATCCTGAATTGAAGTACACACCCGGTGCCGGTACAGCTGTCACCACATTTTCCATTGCAGTTGATCGTAGATTTACGAAAGATGGCCAGAAGGAAGCGGATTTTATTCCCGTTGTCGTCTGGGGCAAGCAGGCAGAATCAACTGCCCAGTATGTCACAAAAGGAAAATTGATCGGTGTGGCCGGAAGAATTCAGACAAGATCCTATGATGCCAAAGATGGTTCCAAACGATATGTCACTGAAGTAATAGCTGAAGAGGTTCAGTTCCTTGAATGGGGAGATGGACCAAGAGGCGGTTCGGGACCCAAACAGGGTCGCAATGATTTTGAGAATGGAAGCGATTATGGCTCAGGATTCCAGGATATGACTCCTGTGGATGAGGGAGATATCCCATTCTAAACCAAACCGCGTACAGGCAGAAATTCTGCCAACGGTTATTCATCCGTTAATCCCAAACGGGAATCATAAAAAGGAGGATAACAAATGGCCAGAGAATATAATTCAGACAACAGAGATTCAAGAGGCGGCTCAAGAGGCGGTTCAAGCGACTTCAAGCGGAATAGCAATTCCAGAGTAAGACGCACCAGACGTAAAGTTTGCCAATTCTGTGTCGATAAAGTTGATGCTGTTGATTACAAAGATGTTCCAAAGCTGAGAAAGTACATCACTGAAAGAGGTAAGATTCTTCCTAGAAGAATTTCAGGTACCTGTGCTAAGCACCAGAGAGTACTCACCGAAGCGATCAAGAGATCAAGAAATATTGCATTGCTCCCATTCACAACTGACTAGGACAATGTTAAAAAGCCTGTACGATGTACGGGCTTTTTTTTATCCTAAAAAACGAAGGCAGCGACAAATACGAATTTCTGATTTTGCCATTGGGCAGGTCTTTTGGTTGCTGCGTTCAGGAATCGTTAACGTTTTGGGGCTGTTAATTGTTATATAATTAGAAAATAAGCGGCTCACGGAATCCCGAGGACCCGATATTGCAATTTTGGAGGATCTTAAAAAATGGACTTAAAAAAGAACTTAGAGAAATATGCCGAACTGATCGTCAAAATCGGATTGAATTTAAAGGAAGGGGATAACCTTCAAATAACCTTCAATGAATGGGGGCTTGATTTAGTTCGACAAATTACCGATAAGGCCTATGAACTTGGCGTTGGTGATGTCATTTTGAATTTTACCGACGATGCACAGACCCTGTCGTTCTATAACAATGCAAAAGATGTTACCTATTTTCCGGATTTCAAAGCCGATTATCTCGTCAAAATGGCCGAACATAATTATCACCGGCTAGTCATCGCGGCAGCCGACCCGTCGCTGTTGAAGGACGTGGATCCTCAAAAGGTCAGTGAAGCAACCAAGATCCGGAGCATTAAAACTAAAAAGGTATCCGAATATACCATGAGTAACTACATCAAATGGTGTATCGCAGCAGTTCCCTCACCGGCCTGGGCGAGTTCCGTATTCCCGGATAGTTCACAAGATGAGGCAGTGGCTAAACTGTGGGAGAACATCTTCATGGCCACTCGGGTAGATACCGAGGATCCTGTTGCCGCCTGGCATGAGCATGACAGCCAGTTAAAGAAACACGAAGCCTATCTTAATGAAGCAGGGTTTGAAAAATTGATTTATCGCGGACCGGGAACCGACCTTGAAGTCTATCTGGTGCAAGATCACGTCTGGGTCGGTGGTTCTAGTACCTCCAAAGGCGGCGATGTATTCTTTGCCAATATTCCCACTGAGGAAGTCTTTACCATGCCGGATCGATCCAGAGTCAACGGTACGTTAAAAGCCACCATGCCGCTGGCCTTAAGAGGGCAATTGGTGGAGGATTTCAGATTTGTCTTTAAAGACGGAGAAGTTATAGAAGTAACAGCCGCCAAAGGCCAGGATGTGTTTGAAAAGCTCTTGGAAACGGATGAAGGAGCCAAACGTCTGGGCGAGGTGGCATTGGTCGCCCACAACTCGCCCATTTCCAATACCGGGATTTTATTCCGAAATACCTTGTTTGATGAAAATGCATCCTGCCACTTTGCAGTGGGAGCCGCCTATTCGGAGAATGTTAAAAACGGTGAAAATCTTACGGAAGACGAAAAACTCAAAGTTGGCATGAATGATTCGTTGATCCATGTTGATTTTATGGTAGGGGGCGAAGCAGTCACCGTCACCGGTGTTAAGCCGGATGGAACAGAGATCGTCCTGTTGTCCGCTGGAAACTGGCAGATCTAATCGTTATAAATTTATAAGCCTATACTTAGTATGGGCTTATTTCTTTTCAAGGGAGGGCCCAAGCGTTTTCAAGGAGCACAGCCGCATTATCAAGGCATCCCGGCAAATTTAAAAGTTCCTGGTTACCGGCTCTGATCCATGATTTAGGATCCTGGAGCCGGTATTTTTCTAAAGATGCGATGAGCTTTGACTTGGAGAACTCTTAATGTGATTTGGCGGGGCTCAAAACAATCTGTCGCTGTCCTTAAAATGGTATAATAATTAACAGATCGAATGGAGTGGGAAATTGCGATAAAAACCAAACAGTGAAAGACTCGGATCGCCTCAGTGTTAGCGGATGGTAAACTGGAAATGGTTTGGTGTGGTTTGCATATGCGTCCCAGACCCTATAAAATAAATCATAATGGTTAAACACTTTTCAGAATGAAGAGAGATTTGAAAATTAATCATAATTAATCACACTCAGTGTACAAAAAGAAGGATTAAAATGAAAAATAATACCGGAAAACGAAGCTGGCCAAGTGAGTCCATCGTGGCAGTTTTTGTATTTCTAATAATCAATGTACTTACGATTTCAAGTCCCGCCACCTTCGTCCTGGCGCCGGTCCTTCTACCGGTATTTCTACTTTATGTTCTGGCAGCCAATGGATTGAACATTTTTCTGATCACTGCCGGGGTCGGGTTGATCCCCTATGTGCTGCTGGGAGATGGCCGAGCCACCGTAGCAATGCTGATCCCGATAATTTTAATGGCGGTTGTGCAGTATCTCATTATCCTCTACCGACCCAAAGCACCTTGGGCCATGCTCGCAACGACCCTGGCGGCTCTTTTGGGCATTGTTATAAATGGATACATTTCTATTTATGTCCTCCAGGGATCCGATTTTTGGGCATTTAGCACTCAAATTGCCCAAAGCATCCAAAATGAGTTATTGGCCACGCTCAGCAATGGGACCTATGAAGTTCCGCCTAGTCAGGCGGACTCCATCCGCCAATTGAGCAGCACCATTACCACGGAATTTATCCAGGATCTGATTCCGGGAATAGTTATAAGCTGGTCCATGGTATCGGGTTATTTATCCCTGCGTTTTGCCAAAAGGTTTTTAAACTTTGAACATTTCAAAGCGGTGGACCTGCCGACCTTTGGAAAACTTCGGATCAATCCCTTTTTATTGGCACTGTTTCTGGCCATGTCAGGGAGCGGCATCTTCCTCACCCCAAATAACCAAAGGCTAAGCAGCCTGTTGTTTAATACTGGCTTTGGCGTCATCACTTTTTTAGGGGCCATCGGTGCGATGAGTTTAATATGGGACTACCTCACCGTCAATCTTCACTATAAACGTAGTTTTCCGAAACTCGTCTTTACTCTGGCAAGTTTGTATTTTTTCAGCGGCAGCTGGATGACCTTATTGACCATTATCGATTCGGTATTTGATTTTAGAAATACCTCCGGCAGCAGTCTATGGCATTGGATCCGCTTTAAAATCACTCAGATGACTAAGGAGGCTGATTAGCTTGGAAAAATACTCCCGATTCAAAAAAGAGCAATTGCTCTATGTCTGCCTTGTGATCGGCGCCGTTGGCTGGATGGTCTATTCCCGCCAGTTTATTGCGGCGGGTATCTTATTTGCACTTTTGATCCTGATCTTTATTCTGAACAATCAACTTCATATCTTTAAGCGGAGCGAGTGGGACAAATTCATCAATGATACCGTCAAGAAACTGAATTCTTCCGTGGTGGAATCGGCGCTAATGTCGGAATTCCCCATCGTCGCATTTACTCGAGATGGCCGCATCAACTGGTTTAACGAACAGTTCAAAAAACTGGCGGAACTATCAGACCATGCCCATGAGGAAATTGAAGAGATCTTGACCATCGAGCCGGAAAAGCTCTGGAAAAATGAGATCCCCGAATTTATTGCATTTAAGGAACAGATCTTTAAGCCCACCATCGTCAAATATTCGGCGGTCCACGGCGAATTCGAAGAAGACCTGATCTTTCTGCACCTGACGGACTACACCGAAGTGAAGGCGGCTCAGGACCGCAAGGTCGTCACAATGCTGGTCGAGGTGGATAACATGGCCGAGGTTTTAAACTCTTCCTCAGAGGCTCACAGGCCCTTTATCGCGGCAGAAATTGAAAAGAAGCTATTAGAGTATGCCAACTACCTGAAAGGGTACATGAAAAAGTACTCCACGACCAAATACATCATCATTAGCCCCTATGAGATCTTCAGAGAAGATGTGAAACGAAAATTCCCCATCCTGGATCAGATCAAATCCATCGATCTGGGGAACACCATTGAACCAACGGTTTCCATCGGGGTGTCCTACGACAATGATTACATCATCAATGACGGTCTGGCGGCAGAGCAAGCCAAGGAATTGGCATTGGGACGCGGCGGCGATCAGGTCGTGATCAAACAGGACGATAAATTGACATTCTTTGGCGGAAACTCCCGGGAAGTTGAAAAAAAATCGCGAGTTCGCTCCCGCGTCATCGCCCATGCGTTGCGGGATTTGATGAATGAAAGCGGTCAGATCTACATCATGGGTCACATCAACCCGGATATGGATTGTCTGGGCTCAGCCATCGGAATTCGAGCAATTGCCAGAGCCCTGGGCCGGGAAGCCTTTATTCTCATGGATGAACCCCATCGCAATGTATCGGAGATCTTGGCGAAGATCAAAGAAGAGCCCAGCTATAAGCCGGCCTTTATCCCGTCAAATTCCATCCTGGATAAAATAAAACCCCAGGACCTGCTCATTGTAGTCGATGTCCATTCGCTAAGTTACGTACTTAATCGGGACGTGGCTCAGTCGAATCTGCGCAAAGTCGTCATCGACCATCACCGCCGAGCCCAGGATGCAATGACCGGAACGACACTAAGCTATATTGAAACCTACGCATCCTCAACCTCGGAGCTGGTTGCCGAATTGATCCAGTATATTGTGGAAAAGCCCAAACTATTCAAAACCGAAGCCGACGCCCTGCTCTCAGGCATCATGGTGGATACGAAAAACTTCTTGTTTAAAACGGGAGCACGCACCTTTGAAGCAGCTTCGTTCCTGCGCAAAGCCGGAGCCAGTACACTGGACATCAGAAACCTTTTGTCCTATGATAAGGACCTGTACTTACTTAAAGCAGCCATCATAAAAACGGGTGAAATTGAAAAAGGCACTGCCATTGCGGTTTGCCCGGCCGGCATCAAAGATCCCCTCATTGCCGCTCAAGCGGCCGATGAATTCCTGAATCTGAGAGGGATCAATACATCCTTTGTGTTGGCTCAGGATGAACATGATGTGGTCATTTCTGCCCGCAGCAACGGCAACACCAATGTTCAGGTCGTTATGGAGAAATTTGGCGGGGGTGGCCATATGACCATGTCCGGCGCACGAGTTAAAAACGCCACTACGGAAGAAATCAAAATAAAAATAAAAGAAATACTCAAAACCACCATCAAGGAGGAAGAAGAAGAATGAAAGTAATACTTTTGCAGGACGTTAAGAACGTCGGTAAAAAAGGTGAGATCGTTAATGCCAGTGACGGTTATGCCCGGAACTTCCTGTTTCCGAAAAAATTGGCTCAAGAAGCCACCACCGGGAATTTAAATACAGCCCAGGCGAAACAGGATTCAGAACGCAAACAAAAGCAGCGGGAACTGGAGAAGGCTCAGGCCTTGGCTCAGGAATTCAAAGACAAACAAGTCAATATCCACGTTAAGACCGGAGAAGGCGGCAGACTCTTTGGAGCCATTACCACCAAAGAACTGGCCCTTGAGATCAAGAAGCAGTTGGGGTATGACATCGACAAGAAAAAGATCATGCTCGACACCATTAAAGCCACGGGTCTTTATGAAGCAGAAATCAAACTTTATCCTGAAGTCTCCGGGCGGTTAAAGGTCATGGTCGAACCGGAATAAGACTCCAAATTTCCGGTAAAAGCAATGATTCAAACTCCAGCCCTTGTTTTACCAACTGTTGACTTACAATAAAGCAAAATGAGCCCGGCTGCGGGCTCATTTTCTGCATTTAGGCAAAAGCTTGCCTAAAATCCAAGGCGTTGAACCGATCCATACGGGGAAACCTGGATGAGCTGCATCCTTAAAAAAAGGACCCATTCAACGCGATAGGGGAAGTCATCCATTGGGAAGAAGCAGCCAATTGAGGAATCAGTCCAAGTGAAAGTTTCCCCAATGGGGAAGTTACCCCAAAAGGGTTATTTTCTATACCGGAAGATTTAAGCTATAATCGAGAGTAAGAACTAATCAAGAAGTCTGGAGGAACAATAATGAGCATGCCTTATGACTCGCCCCTCATCATGGATGAGCTGGACGATATCGCACTACAAATCAAAATTCAAGAAGAAATCATAACCAATATCTTAGGCTCTAAAGAGGTTTCTGCCAGAATCCGAAAATTAAAATTGACGAAAGATATAAATTCCCACGATACAAGGAAGAAAGCACTGGCATTACATAAGGTCATGTCCTATCAACGAGATCAAACCGAACCCGAGGGGACGAAACCCGCCGATCCGTCCGGCTTAGAGGACATTGTGGAGTCTACCTTCACGCTGATCTCAGAGCAGATCGCCCGAAACTTTATTCAAAACCGCATCGAAGACAAGGTGCAAAAGGCGTTGATTGACCGGCAGGATGATTATATTGAAGACATGCGCCTTAGTATCATCCGCAAAGAAAAAGGACCGGAAAATTCAAAGACGCTCCAAAAATATCAGGATCTTTTGGAACTGGATGAAATTTCCCTGTCGCGCAATATCATCAATCAGCTGCGGCCCCAGACCTTTGATGAGATCATCGGTCAGGATCGGGCCATCAAATCCCTGATCTCAAAAATTGCCTCACCCTATCCCCAGCATATTCTGCTCTACGGCCCACCCGGCGTCGGTAAAACCACCGCGGCTCGAATTGCGCTGGAGGCGGCTCGAAAGCTTTCATTTACACCCTATGGCGAGGGGGCTAAGTTTGTTGAGGTGGATGGAACCACCTTGCGCTGGGATCCCCGGGAGATTGCCAACCCGTTACTGGGTTCAGTGCATGATCCGATTTACCAAGGATCCAAACGCGAACTGTCCGACACCGGAATTCCCGAACCTAAAACCGGCCTGGTCACCGATGCCCACGGCGGCATCCTGTTTATTGATGAAATCGGAGAACTGGACACCATTCTCCAAAATAAATTATTAAAAGTCCTGGAAGATAAACGAGTTGAATTCTCGTCAGCTTACTATGACCCGGATGACGAGAATGTCCCGAAATACATTAAGTACCTCTTTGATCAGGGGGCACCGGCTGATTTCACGTTGATCGGTGCCACCACCAAGGACCCCCAGGAGATCAGCCCCGCTTTAAAATCACGGTGTACAGCCGTCTACTTTGAACCCTTGACACCCACAGATATTATCCGCATCGTGCAAGATGCTGCGAAAAAGCTGGATGTTAAATTGGATCCGGACATTGCAAAAGTCATTGCCATGCACACCATTGAAGGAAGAAAAGCCATCAATATCTTATCGGACGCATACAGCTTGGCGGTATACCAAAGCCATAGCCAAACCAACGTTAAGATCACCCGGGCGGATATCCTGGATGTCATCGGAACCTCGCGAACGCTGCCCTATGAGACGTTGGACAATTTGACTGAAATGGAGACGGGTCATGTCTACGGACTGGCTGTTTCCGGCTTTGTCGGGTCCACCGTCGAAATCGAGGCCATGGCCTATGAAGCTGCCGAAAAGGGGAAGGGTACCATTCGCTTTAATGATACGGCCGGCTCCATGGCCAAGGATTCCGTTTTTAACGCAGCCTCCGTGATCCGCAAGATCACCAAGCACCAACTGAAGGACTACGATATCCACATCAATGTGGTGGGCGGTGCTAATATTGACGGCCCATCGGCCGGAGCTGCGATCACGTTAGCCTTACTTAGTGCCATCGAACAAAAGCCGCTGCGCCAGGATATGGCCATCACCGGCGAAATTTCACTGGCCGGGCGCCTCAAACCCGTCGGTGGGATCCCTGAGAAAATTTACGGAGCCATTCGAAAAGGCATCCGGACCGTGATCATTCCTGAGGCAAATAAGGCGGAGCTCCCAACGGATTTGACCGGGATCGAACTCATCCCCTGTGAGACCATTGAACAAGCCAGGGATATCCTGTACAAAAAGGTGAAAAAATAATGGAAAACAATGTGATCCGAACCATGCCGGCCAATGTTCAGGCTGAACAGAGCATTCTGGCAATTATGTTTTATGACGAGAAAAATATCCCCAGGGTCTTTGAAAAACTGACCTCTGAGGATTTCTATAAGGAATCCCACCGCATGATCTTCGATGCTGCCGTGGAACTCTTTGGCCGAGATACCCCCTTTGATATCGTCCTGCTCCAGGACTATCTTCATTCCAAGGGGGAATTGGAGAAAGTCGGCGGTTTAGGCTATTTGTCGAAACTGGCGTCTTTGGAATACAGCTCGGCATTTTTGGATTCCTATATGGAATCCGTTGCTGAAAAATCACTTCTGCGCCGTTTGATCCAAGCCAGCGACGAGATCCAGCGGGATTCCTATGATAAGCAAAATGAGCCTGAAGAAGTTTTAGAGGATGCCGAACGACGGATCTTCCAGATCTCCGAGAAACGCCAGGCCAAAGATTTTGTAACAATGAATCAAGCCGTTGAGCGGGGCTTGATCAACATCGAAAATATGTACATCAACAAAGGTCAACTCACCGGGATCCGAACCCCTTTCCCCAAACTCGATGAATACACGGCCGGTTTCCAAAAGGGGGACATGGTCCTGATCGCAGCGCGGCCGTCCATGGGAAAAACGACCTTTGCCTTGAATCTGGCAGAACATGCCGCTTTGCGCGAAGGCAAATCCGTCGCGATCTTCAGCCTGGAAATGAGCACGGATCAATTGGCTTATAAACTACTGTGCTCTGAGGCCGGTGTGGACATGAATAAGCTGCGCCAAGGGGACTTAGATGAGACCGACTGGGACAATATTGCCCGAGCCACCGGTCCGTTGTCCAAAGCGAAAATTTTCATTGATGATACCGCCGGGATCACGGTTATGGAAATCAAGAGCAAAGCGCGCCGCCTAAAACTGGAACACGGCCTGGATATGATCGTCATTGACTACCTGCAGCTCATGTCCGGACGCGGCGAAAACCGCCAGCAGGAAGTATCGGAGATTTCCCGGGCCATTAAGATCTTGGCCAAGGAATTGGAAATACCGGTGTTGACCCTGTCCCAGCTATCCCGTGCCCCCGAACAAAGACAAGATCATCGCCCCATGCTGTCGGATCTAAGAGAATCTGGCTCCATCGAGCAGGATGCAGACTTGGTAATGTTCCTCTATCGGGACGACTACTACAACAAGGAATCAGAGACACCCGGTACAGCCGAGTGTATTATTTCCAAGCAACGAAACGGCCCGGTTGGGACGATCCCGCTGGCTTGGATCGGTAAATTCAGCAAATTTGGTATTGCCGATACCATCCATGGAGTCTAAATATGATTAAAGGTGAAAAATCCTGTGGCATCATCCTCTACAACGAGAAAAAAGAATATTTGATCATTCGCCATGTGGCCGGTCATTGGGATTTTCCCAAAGGCCATGTGGAAAATAGTGAGACCGAGGAAGAAACAGCCTTGCGTGAAATCTTGGAAGAGACAGGTTTGGAGGCCATCATTTTCGATGGCTTTCGAGAGACCGTTAATTACCTAGTAAGAGGCCGGATCCCAAAGGAAGTCGTCTATTTTATGGGCCGACCGACTACGGATCAAGTCACCATGCAGCCGGAAGAAGTCTGTGACTTTGCCTTTTTACCCTATTGCGAAGCGCGGCTGCGCTTAAGTTTTGAATCCAATCGAAAACTATTGGACAAAGCGCAACACTTTGTAGAAACAACGCTGCGATAACCTTCAAAAAATAAATTGACCCGATGAGCCAACGATCAAAAATGATACGCTCATCGGGTCATATTTTTGGGGCTCTGCCTTTATTTGATGCCGTCGGACGCACTGGTTAAGTCGGATCCAGGCTCTGGATCAGGTCAGATTCCGGTTTTTTCGCTTTGCCATGGTCAATTTGAAATAGGTAAAGAACGCAACAAAGGAAACGCTGATCGAAACAATGAGCAGGGCCATGGCCAAAACATTGGAAAATAGGAAGGTCACAATGGAAATATGGAATAAGAAAGTGGCCATTTTTCCCCAAAAATTGGCATGATTGACGATCCCCCGGCGATAGGCAACAAACCCACCGGCGATCATGAGGCCCTCCTTTAGGATGACCAACAGAACGATCCAAACGGGAATGAATTTGTAATAAGTAAAGCAAAGCAGTGCAGTGATCAGCATTAGTTTATCGGCCAGCGGATCTAAAACGGCCCCAAGCTTTGTTTCCATATGGTATTTTCGGGCGATGTAGCCATCTAGGATATCCGAAAAACCGGAAATAATAAAAATGATGATGGGATAAATAATGCGGTCATGGCCGGTTCCAGTTGCAAAAGAATAAATGAACACCGGAATCAGCAGAAGGCGAAATAAAGAAATCAAATTAGGAATATTCATCAGTAACCCCCCTCGTATTAGTTTCAGTATATCATTTCATGCTTGACTAATGGCTAGCCCAATTGAGAATTCATGAAAGTGAAACAGGTCGAAAATTAACGGGATCTCGGTCAAACGATGCCACAAAAGAGGGGGATGAACTAAGAAATAGTTACTGCAATGGAGTAGTGTTGGACCTAGTGGATTTCACTGGACGATCAAATTTCTAAAATTTTAAAAATTAGTCCAAAACGCTTTGAAAAATATTTACTCAATTTCCGAAAAAGCGTATACTAAAAATTGTTTTGAAGAGAATGTTCATCCTGTCATGGATAAAATAAGCTTTCTCAAAGGAGAAGTTCGTATGAATACGAGAGTTGTTGTTGGAGCCCAGTGGGGCGATGAGGGAAAAGGAAAGGTCACGGACTATCTGGCAGAGGATTCTGATCTGATCGTTCGGTATCAGGGCGGAAACAATGCCGGCCATACCATTGAGGTCTCCGGCAAACAATATAAACTGCAGCTCGTTCCCTCGGGCATCATCTACGGGGGCCGCATGAACGTAATTGGAAACGGGGTAGCCTTTAATCCAGTGGCATTTTTTAAGGAAAAACAATATCTGGCGGATGCCGGAGTTACGATTTCTCCGGAGGTTTTGTGCATTTCCGATCGCGTCAATTTGATCATGCCCTATCACCTGGAACTGGATCGGTTAAAAGAAATCGCCAGAGGAAAAAATGAGATCGGAACCACCGGCAAAGGCATCGGACCCTGCTATACCGATAAATATGAACGTTCCGGGATCCGGATGTGCGACCTCATGGATGGGGATGTCTTTTCGGAGAAACTCAAACAAACACTGGAAGAAAAGAACCTCTATATAACCAAAGTCCTAAATGGGGAAGCAATGGACTTTGAAACGATCAATCAAGCCTACCTTGAATTGGGGGAGAGATTAAGACCTTATGTCAAAGACACCTCGGTGTTGATCTATGATGCAGTGAAAGTCGGGAAAAAGGTCCTGTTTGAAGGCGCCCAGGGCATGCTGTTGGACATCGACTATGGCACCTATCCTTATGTAACGTCAAGCAATACCACATCCGGGGGAGTACCATCGGGTACGGGGATCGGTCCGAATCTGATCAAGGAAGTCTATGGCGTAACCAAGGCCTACACCACACGAGTCGGCAAGGGACCGTTTCCCACGGAGCTGCTGGATGATATGGGCGAGCACATTCGAACCGTGGGTCATGAATTTGGCACCGTCACCGGTCGATCCAGACGAACGGGTTGGCTTGATCTGGTCATTGTTAAAACGGCAGTTCGGGTATCCGGGATCACGAATCTGGTCGTAACGAAACTTGACACATTAGCCGGAATCGAGACTCTCAAAGTCTGTACCGGCTATGAATTTAACGACCAAATCATTGACTATTTTCCGGCTTCATTGAAAGACCTGGCAGCGTGTAAACCAATCTACGAAGAATTCAAGGGCTGGGATGAAACGCTGGCCAAAGTAAGGTCTGCCAAGGATCTACCTCAGACTGTGCTGGACTATTTGGCTTGTATTGAACGGGTAACCGGTGTCACCATCCGGACAATTTCAGTTGGCCCGGGCCGGGATGAGACCATCGATTTGATTTAGGGATGGATTAGTAAAGCAGGGCTTATGCTCTGCTTTTTTTAGAGTCAGTTTTTAAAAGATCACCATACATTAAAACAACTTACCTAGAATCCACTTACCTAGAAAACACATACATAGAGAACACTTAACCGAAAAATAGCGTACGGAAGAAACCGCTGACACAAAATAGGTTGCTTAGAAGTAGGTCATTTAGCTCAGATCGACGGTTAAGCAAATTTCGTTCAGAGGCGTTCATCATAAAACAAAGTGAGCCGTTCAATGTTATACTAATAGAACAAACAGGAGGTTCGGTAATGAAAGAATATGCAATGGAATATATCGTAGATTTTCGCGATGTTGATCGGTACTTCGATCTTAAAGCAGAAGCGGTACTTCAGATCCTGGGTCGCGTATCGACTTTTCATGAGGTTCAAGGATTCAAATTTAAACCGGGCTATATGTCCCAATGGAATATGGCTTGGATCCTTTATCAGTGGAAAGTAACGATCATTGAACCCAAGCTGTATGCTCATAAAATAAAAATACGGACCCTTCCGGTCTTAAAAAAAGATATGTACTGTTACCGATATTTCCTGATCGAAGACATGAGTGGGAATACTGTGGCCAAGGCTGTATCCCAATGGGTAGCAGTGGATACTGATAAAAGACGGATCAGCCGAATCCCAAAACCTGTCGTTGAGGTCATTACAGGAGATGGGATCTTGCCCGAAGAAGCGATGGAAACTATTTTAAAAGTGGATGTTCAAGCACTTCGCAAGAAGGACGTACCATTTGAATTCGAACTCACGATCCCGGTGCTGTATTCGGATATTGATTCCAACTGGCATGTTAATAACACCATCTATGCCCGCTGGGCCACCGAAACGATTTATCGAATGGACCCTGAATACCTTCTAAATAATTACCACCAAACCATTAGTATCGTGTACAAAAAGGAAAAGAAACCAGACGGATCGGTATTATCCAAACTGCACATTGACGGCAATACTTCCTACCATGAAATCTGGGATGAACAAGGCAATTTGTTGACGTTGATGGAAATCACCTGGGTGGAGAAAGTCCAGAATAACGGGGATTATTCCAATTATGATTTTTCTGAAATTATGAATTAGGTCTCGCAAGAACTCTTTTGATCCATTCGATTTTTATTTAGGACCAAAAAGTCATAAAAACCAGGATTCAGGCCGATCTAGTGCCTAAAATCACTGTTTTTTTGTCCACTTATATTGAGAATACGTAGGATTTTTTGTGGCTTTTGCGGGCACGAAACAGACCAGAACACCACTTCAACCGATGTTTAACCATGGTTGGAGTGGTGTTCTGGTATTGTAGGTGCGTTCTTTTAGTTCAAGGTGCATTGTGTTAATTTACAGTGGCGGCTTGTTGATTCTTGGCAACTGCGATGATGTCTGAGGCGATGGCAAAAGCAGAAGACCAGGCCCACTGCAAATTATACCCACCGCAAGCACCGCACACATCCAAGATCTCACCGGAAAAATAGAGTTTTGGAATAAGTTTTGATTCTAAGGTTTTATGATGGATCTGGCGTAGATCAACACCGCCCAGGGTGCTTTGGCTGTTAACAAAGCCAGTTGTTTCAGTTACCCGCATGGGCCACTTTGTGAGCATTCGACAAACATGTTCAAAGACCTCATCGGGAATGTCAGCGGCAGTCCGAGTCATCTTATCCAGTCCGGATTGTTTAAATAAAATGGGGATCAGTTTCTTATGGACGATGCCGTTCAAGAGGTCCTGAGCTTCCCGGGCAGGAAAGAGTTTGCGTTGCTGCTGGATTAATTCAACAACCTTGGATTCTTCCATGTCCGGGAAAAGATTGAGCAGAATTTGCGGTTCGCGGCCATCGGCAATGATCTGTGAGGCAAACCGGGAGAGCTGCAATACAGGGGGGCCGGAAATGCCATAGTCCGTAAAGAGGAGTTCTCCGGATTCGGTGGCAACTAGAAGATTTTTGTCCCATAGGCTAAGTTCAGCTTGGATCTTAACGCCAGAGAGTGCCCGCAGCTGAGAGAAGTCAGTTTTGAGCTGTACCAGGGCCGGTAGTGGCTTTATGATGTGATGGCCCAATTCCCGGACAATTGAGTAAAGGGAGCCGTCAGAGCCCGTGGAGGGCATTGCTTGGCCACCTCCGGCGATGATCACTTGATCTGCGGTGTAACTGTCATGGGAAGTCATGAGCAAAAAGGCAGCTTGCTTATGGACAATGGTCTTAACTTTGGAGTTTAAATACACGGGGACATCCAATTCCTTCAATCTCAACCGGATCAGATCCGATACCGAGGAAGCCTGAAGGGACTTTGGGTACATTTTCCCCTCCTCTAAAATCGTTAAAGGCAGCCCCAGTTGTTCAAATAATTGAATGGCCTGGGATGCTTCAAAGGTTATGAGCGGATCAAAGGCAAAGGTTTTATCTTGACTTGAATAGTAAGGTGAGGCGTCTTTAATGCCGATTAGTTTCGCATTGGTAATATTACAGCGGCCGTTTCCGGTCACCAGTATTTTTTTTAAGATACGGTCCTGGGCTTCCATGATCGCCACATCAAAGCCGGCTTCTTTTAAAAGCAGAGCCGCGATGCAACCGGAGGCGCCCCCACCGACTATGATTATCGAATGTTTTTTCATTGCAAGAATCTTCCTTAACAAAATATTTGTATTCTGGATATATGGGGGTTGAATCTATCTGTTATTATCTAATATTAAGAGGGTGCCTTCAAGACATAACAGCAACAGCTAAGATTATGACCTTAAGACGGCATCGGATCATTCGTAATATTAAAACAGATACCAAGGAGGACACGATGGCAGCACATGAATTTATGAAGTTTAAGAACTGGGTAGTATGTGGCACGATTTCTCGACCGGATAAATATGCCTACCGAATACTCACAGCCTTGAAAAAGCAGGGTTATAATGCCGAAGGATATCATCCCATTCCAGAGGTCGATCCGGCAGCGTATCATGATTTTAAGGATCTTCCGGTTGTTCCGGATGTTTTGGACCTTGTAATAAGCCCGACACTTGGCTTAGATGTCGTAAAAGCAGCCTACGGTGCAGGAATTAAGCGAGTCATGGCTCAACCGGGTGCCCGAAGTGAAGCGATCCAACAGTGGTGCACGGATCATAAGATGGAATACGTCGAAGCCTGTGCCTTAGTAGAACTCAATAACCTGGATCAATAATCTGAAACCCGCCAGGTGGCGATAAAAAGCGTAGAAATGAACAGCTTTCTGCGCTTTTGCCCATTTTAGGCATATTCTTCTGTTCAATCTAAAATCTTGTGGGATTAAGTCCGACCTGTTGCGAAAATCAATTGAATAAGACTGTGGACCTTCGCTCCAATTGTCAATGGATAGATACTGATCAAGCCCGAGACCTCATAAAATTTAATTAGAACCTATTCTCCATGTATCTATATAATATCGATCAACAAGTTAACTTGGCATATTCTCTGTTATTCTTATTTGTTATTTGCGGAAATTTTTGGATCTCTCTTTCCGGACTTGACTGGGATTTCATGAGGCACTAATGAACAGGACTCCGCCTGATGAATGAAATCTGTTTAGACGATGCATCAATTGGAAAGAGCCGGTCAACGACCCAAAAGCTCCTCAAAGAGAAGAGTCCCGTAGTGGATCACTGTCTGGCTTTTTCGTTATTGAAAGTGATTTGGATGGTTCTGGTTCTGGACTGTTTCTAAAGTGGATGGTCTCTTTTAAGATAAGAACTCATTTAAGTTAAAACTCATCTAGGAGTTGATCAATTCTTATAACTTCTCTTCCGAGTTCAGTCTATGGCCCATGTCCATGAGCTGATAGGACAGCTGGAGGTGGAAGTTCTCCGTGTGATCGGACAGGTCTGTCCCTAAAAGTTCCTTGATCTGGTTGATCCTGTAGTTGACGGTGTTTTTATGGACGTTGAGGGCTTTGCTGCACTGAGCAACACTGCCGTTGCTTGCCAGATAGTACTGAAGGGTCTTTGAAAAATCGGTGTGGTCCGACTCATCGTGTTCCATTAGGATCCGGACATAGGGGTGGAGGTATTCCCGGCAGTTTAGGTGCTCGCAGGCCTCGCGGAGAAAATCTATCAGGATGTAGTCCCGATGGTGATTCAGGGTACGGTCATGGCCCAGCCACTGGCTGTAGTCCAAAGCCTTGGCTGCCTGGCGGTAATAGTGATGGATGTCGATGAGTTCTTCAAACACTTCACTGATGCCGATGATCAGGGAAGAAGATTTGAAATCGTCCTGGATGAAGCGAGCCACTGGCGTCATCTGCGGATCATCAAACTCCTCCAGGACCACGATGTGATCTTGGTAGGGGATGACCCGGGCAGCGGGATGAAACGCTGTGATCCGGTTGCGCAGATAGGGCAGAAACTCCCGGGTCTGACCGGCTCTTTCCATGAACACGAAGACTCGGTTGTATCGCTTTGTCTTCCATTTTCGGGTTTTCAGGAGTCCGTTCAGCGTCTGTCGGGATTTGATCTTTTGATCCAGGAGATCATGAAGCAGATCGTAGTAGTTTTCATTGGGTCGATAGCCGGTGCCCGATTCATCAGAAGTCTTGACGGCAATGATATCTGCCACCACCTGAAGGATTTTTTCATCCATGGCGCTGAACGGCCGGTCATGGGCCAACACGGCGAGGAATCCCAACAGGGCGTTGCCGTTTTTGATAGTGATGGCGCGGCAGGGATCTTCTCGGATCTGGAATTCCAATTCGCTTTTGGTGATGAGGCTTTCAAGACAGAGGTAGGACACTTCATCCATATTGTTGAAATTCAAGTGACCTAGTTCAATGTCCTTTTCCCACAGGTCATTGGCCACGACCCCGTTTTTGCGAAACGAGCGGATGTGATGAAGGTGATCGTAGCAGATGATGGGGTTTTCGAGATAAGCGAAGGCTTTGTCCATGATGGGACCCAGATAGTCATCCAGAGTCAGGCAGGCATAGAGATCGGCAAAGATCGTCTTGGCGGCGATGTTCTGCTCGGTGAATACCTTGAGCTCGCCGTAAACTTCCCGGGGATTGTACCCGGGATCCAGAACAATGACGTTTTTCTGGCCATTCAACAAGCCCCGGCTCTCTGTCACGACGAAGATGGCCTCTTTGAGATCCACCCCTGCCCGGGCCAAGCGTTCCTCCCGGGTGACATAGAGGATGTTGGAGAAGACCTCCTGATGTTCGTCCTTGAACGGGTCCACCGCCACGATGAACCGTTCGGGATCCGCCGTGGATCCGATGATGCCGAAGTGTTGATCCAGTACGTCGATTATTTCACTGAGCCGCATGTCTGTTCCTCCTGTGGTTGTCAGGCTTTCATTCTAACGAAATTATATCGGCTTTGGTCTGTGAGCACAATGAGAGGTCATAAAACCTGTTATATTTTAAACTCAGGTCACATTGTTTAATGTTATACAATTAAATAGAATTATTGTAGTTCGATTAACAAACATTAGGCCGAACACATCATCACAGGGGGAAATCATAATGAACAAATCATTGAAGCATCTCATCGCCGGTACACTGGTCTGCGCTGCAGTCTTGACCGGTTGCACCACAGGCAATACCACCACCACAGCGGCTCAGACAGAAGCCAACACAACCACTGCTCAGACAGAAACCGGCAGCAAAGGGGCAGCCATGGATGTGGCAGGCTGGTTTGAAGCCAATGAAGGTGTCTGGCGGACCGTGGAAAACGGCAAATGGTCCAATGATCCCAAGGATGCACCGAACCGGGAAGACCTTGAGAAAATCTTGGCTACAGCCACCAAGTCTCAGTCAGCCATTGGCTGGAATCCTTATTTCTTCGTAGCAGTTGAAGATCCGGCTGAACAGAAAGCCATTATCGGCGATGCCTGGGAAGGCGCTACTTCCGAAGGTACCGTCACCATCCTGATCCTGGCCGACCAGATCGCCGATCCAGAACATCATAAGGCCGAGTACGCTGAACTCTACATGCAGTCACCGGTTGCCTACTTTGACACCGGAATGGCAGCAGGCCTGTTGAACATCACCGCCTATTCCATGGGATACTCCACCCATTATTTCTGTTCCCCCAACGGGACCAGCATCACACCGGTGGATGAACACACCTTCGGATTCGGAACCTACCCGACACCAAACTATGACCTGAGCCGCTTCATCGGCGGTCGGAACTACAAGCGCGGCTGGGGACTCATGGGCAGCGAACACGAAGTAGAGGGCAATGTCGTCATGATCGGCGCCCTAGTTGTTGGAAAACCTGACCAGAGCGTAGATGCTATGTCTTCGGTCACAAAATCTCCCCGTCCGGCCAACTGGGCCATCTGGGAAGCTAATGATAAAACTCCTCCTCTGAAATAAGAGACAGATAACGGTTCAGGCTTGTCCTGATATTGTTACACATCTCCAGGCTGCAGAGCAGACCGGTCGGCCGGTTTGCTCTGCATTTTTTTTTCATTTGGGTTTATTTGGGTTTAACTGAATTTTAAATGGATCTGCCTTGGTTTTTTATACTTTCTGTTATGAATTAGTTTGAATGGATAGATCTAAAATAGAAATTCACCCCATGAACAGCAGGGAAAATGCTTTAATTTGAAAAGATTTGCCGCAGCGCATCATCCCGGATGGATGGAGCATAGTGTAAAACAATAGGGTGATAAAGATTTTAGAGTGAGCCATTTCTTTCTAATTTCATCTTGGGATATTTCCAATATTGTTTTTCAAGGGGATCATCTGTAACATCAACACTGAGTACTTTCCAATTTAAAGAAAGATTAAATTCAAATTTGTCTGAGCATGTTATTGGACGAGACCTAAAAGTTATCTCAAACGTTTTGATGTGTTCAGAGTCAAATCCGTTATGTTTGGCTGATTCAATAGGGGGTTAATATCGCCAATAAACGATGTCCTAATTTTGTTAAATTTAGGAGTATTACTAATAAGTGACCATCCTCACGGCTAACTTCATTTCACCAATACACGTAGTTTAAATTAACTGAATTGACGTCAAGCGGTTCGACAATAAAATCACAGCTATTCCAGAAGTTTGCCAATGTTTTTTACCAAACTCATTTATTTCATTGCATGCTAATAACTGCACTGTTATAATGATTTCATGCTCTAAAATTAAGAGCACGGTAATCAAGCGGTAAAAAAAGGTTTGTTCAGACTTTATAAAAAAAGGTGTTGACAGAGCCACTTCCCTTAGGTTATTATAGTCTATGTCAGCATTTTAGGGAACTTTGACAAGCTCCACAAAGACTGATATTGGTTGACTTATGGCCCCTTGGTCAAGCGGTTAAGACACCACCCTTTCACGGTAGTAACAGGAGTTCGATTCTCCTAGGGGTCACCATTTCAACTTAATTTAACTTTTCGTATTATGGGAGCATAGCTCAGCTGGGAGAGCGTCTGCCTTACAAGCAGAGGGTCATAGGTTCGATCCCTATTGTTCCCACCAAATACGGCCCAGTGGCTCAGTTGGTTAGAGTGCCGGCCTGTCACGCCGGAGGTCGAGGGTTCGAGTCCCTTCTGGGTCGCCATTTCAGGCCCCTTGGTCAAGCGGTTAAGACACCACCCTTTCACGGTGGTAACAGGAGTTCGATTCTCCTAGGGGTCACCATTTTAATTTAATATTGTCGTTTATTATGGGAGCATAGCTCAGCTGGGAGAGCGTCTGCCTTACAAGCAGAGGGTCATAGGTTCGATCCCTATTGTTCCCACCATAATACGGCCCAGTGGCTCAGTTGGTTAGAGTGCCGGCCTGTCACGCCGGAGGTCGAGGGTTCGAGTCCCTTCTGGGTCGCCATTTTTGCTGGTGTGGCTCAAAGGCAGAGCAGCTGATTTGTAATCAGCAGGTTGTCAGTTCGATTCTGACCACCAGCTCCATTGAGTTATAGATGCTGTCGCAAAGCATTAAAAAAAGACTGTTGTTATCAGAAATGATTTCAACCGTCTTTTTTTATTTTTTGTCCGAATAAGGTGCTGGAGATTACCTGCCAACACCTTAAATTATTGAGTTATAAATTGTAGAGCCATAAATTGTAGAGCTAAATTTTCACCAATTTTTATCGTTGGCTGGATTCAAGAATCGCTGTTTAAACGGGCTAGACGGATCAGCTGGATCAGACGATTTGGATCAACTCTCCAGTTTGTGAATCAATGATCAGACCGTACACCTTGACGTGGGCGGGGATCAACGGGTGGTGTTTGACCAATTCAGTGGACTTTCGGACCGATTGTTCCAGATCCATAAAACCGCCCAACCAGGCGTTAAAGTCGATGCCGCAATATTTCACCATGTCGATGTTCTCCTGGGTAATCCCCTGGGCCAACATCTTGGTCTGCATAGCTTGGCTGTCCGTAAAGCGAGCACCACAGTCGGTATGACCAATGACGAGGATCTCCTGGACGCCCAACTCAAACACAGCGATCAAGAGGCTGCGCATCACACTGCCAAATGGGTGGGAAATGACACCGCCGGCATTTTGGATCAATTTGGCATCGCCGTTTTTAATGCCCAAGGCGGCAGGGAGTAGTTCCGTCAGTCTGGTGTCCATGCAGGACACTACAGCAAGTTTTTTGGCGGGAAATTTATCACAGGTTGAAAAGTTTTCATAGGTTTTTGATTCGACAAAATGTTTATTGCAGGTCAGGATCTCATGTAGCATAACGTTCTCTTTTCTTTTTTGTATTTTTATTTTCTGATTTCTAAAATATCGGCAGGGCAGAATTCCCAGATGTTGGCCTGGACTGTAAACATATTCCAATCCTTGATCTGGAAAACCCGATGCCAAGACTCGGTAATTCGCCTCTGCAAATCGGGATAAAACCGACCTTGGCTGTGGTCAAACAAGGTGAATTGATTCGTAATACCGCGGCTTGTGAGCTCCTTTAGGAATTTCTGTTCATCTTCATCATCCTTTGGCAGATACATATGATTTAGGATCATATCCCACTTGGGCGAGTCAAAATAAATGATTTTACCGGCATCGATCTGCAGCTTAAACACGACTTCACCTTGGACTTCCCGGAGCATATACCCTTCATCCACAGAACACCAGACCGGATAGGAAACACCGGGAGGTCGCGGCACCCGGCGGGCGGATTCCATTACGAGCCAATCGTAGACCTTCATATAATAGTCTGAGATACTACCATATTTCTTTTGGATCCATTCCGGTTTCATCCGAAAGACTCCGGTCTCTTCCAGGATCCGCAGGGCATTTTCATGCTGCCTTGTAAAAAGAACTACTTTTTTCATGTTCTCTCCTTTCGATTTAAAAGAATTATTTGATGCCGGTCCGGAAGGCCATGGTTCGCCGCCGGCCTTTGATCAGACGCAGATCTTCGCCGAAGAAGGGGACGAAAATAAAATCACCAATGATCCGCGAAGAGAGTCGTTCAGAATACTTATCCCGAATGTTCTCGAGTTTTAAATTCGATGAAATGATCATTTTCTTTTTGTGGAGAAGCCGGATATTGATCAAGTTGAAAATTTCAGTTTTGGCCAGATCGGATACCATTTCGGTTCCCAGGTCATCAATGATCAAAAGCTCGCAGTTCATGACGAGGTTCTCCAGTTCCTTATTGTCTCGGAATTTAATATCCTTGATGTCATCCATCAGTTGGGCGGAGGTCCGATAGAGTACCAGGTTCCCATCATTGAGAAGTTCCCGGGCGATGCAGCTGGCTAAGAAAGTTTTTCCCGTACCGGATGGTCCATATAGATAGAGATTCTCGGCATGAATGGAAAATTCTGAAACATAGCGCAAGGCCATTTTAAGGTTGTCCCGCATATTTTGTTTCACGGTCTTGTTGTATTCCGGATTGACGGACTTATCATCAAACAGCGAATCATCATAGGTCATAAAGGAATTATCCTTCATCAGTTCTTTGAAGTGAGATTCTTCATAGACGATTTCAGCCAAATGACCGTTGTAGCAGCTGCACTTTTTGCCGGCGATAAAGCCGGTGTCATTACACTTGCGACATTTGAATTTCAGATCCATATAGTCCATGGGGTAGCCATGAGCGACCAGAAGTTCCATTTTTTCCTGCCGGAGATTGAGGTTTTCAGTCTTTAATGCTTGAATCGCGGCTTCCAGATTTTCTTCGGCTTTTAAGTGGACCCGGGCAACATTTAAGGAGTTTCTGGACATCAACGTTTCAAGGTTTGAAATCTGGGGGATCCGTTTATATATTTCAGTCTTTCGGTTGCGTTGCTGTTCTTCTTCCTGCGTCCGAATGGCACCATAGCGGGCCATTACTTTTGAGTGGAGATTATTCATCTTCATCCCTCCATCCTAAGAGTCGTTTCTCTAGAGATTCATAGTCATAGGATCGTTGGTCGTAATTGTTAAACGAAGTGATATCCTTGCGGCCAGACTGCTGTTGCTTGCTGCCCTTAGGCAAAGTGTCTTTTTTCATGGCTTCAGCCACGGTTTTGATCCCGTTATTCTTCCAACGTTTTAAAATTCCTTCAATATAGTTTAGATCGGCTTTGCCAAGTTGGTTGATGCAGCGCTGGGCGGCATGTTTTATCATGACCAGGTCGAACCCATAATCACCAAACCACCGATCGAGCTGTTCTTCCTGGGGTTTGGCAATACTCGAAGAATCCATACCCATGTATTTAAATAGTTCGCGATGGTTGCTCCATTTGTCTTCAAACCGTCGAATCAAGGCATTGGCCTCATCGGCATTTTTGATTTTCTTCTCTTGCCAAGAGGCGGCGACTTTTTCCATGTATTGGACCGACTCTTTGCCGGCGCAATAACCATAGAGCAGCATAATGACTTCATCATCAAACCGGTAGGTTTCCTTGAGGTCCAGGGTGAATCGGAGTTGACTGGGCGACATGGGTTTGCCCAAGGACATTTCCAAAGCACCCACCAAATCCTTAAAGTCATTACTCTCCAAAATTTGATTGGGAACGGGGGTTTTGGCTTCAATCGATTGTCCGGTGTCATCGGCCAAAGTCCGACCATGATTGAAGGCCAAATCAAGATTCCCTTGGGAATCCATGGCAAGAATCGTCAATACCGCCTTATTATTCCAATACTCACAGGCAGAGATCGCATCGATCTCAGTGCAGCCGCATATCTGGGCCAATGCCAAAGTACTAAAGGAGCCGGTAGTTTGGGCTGCGTGATAAAGTGCAATCAGCACTTTAAATTCACTGCCCGGGGTGTCCCTCATGAGTTCTTCAATTATATAAGATGGAATCCAGCTCATTTGTGGAATTCCCGTCATTGTTATTTTGCCCATTATTGTGCTCCTGTTCAGTTCTCATCTTAATTATAGCATCTAGTGTAACCAAAAAACGGTGGATCTCTTTACTTAGGCGTGACCAGAAAGAGTAGCCAGAAAGAGTAGCCAGTAAGAGAATTAAAAAAACGGCCGAAGCCGCTTGTTTAATAGTGGACATCCTGCCGTTGATGATTGATTTGATTTTTTGCAAGGTAGGCGTCGACCACTTGATCCCAGGTAAAGCCCAAAGCTCGGCCCAGACTATAGAAATCTTCCATAAGAATTTGATAGGAGTTCTCTGAAGAAAAGGACACCAATTCATTGACTGCCAAAAATAGATTAATAAACTGGGTTGCCAGATCATCATCATCATCAGTAACATCAGGTTTGATCTCGGTATAGCCATTATCCAAGCCAATGGTCAGGATAAAATGCAAACAATCCACATATTCTTCTAAAATCACGGTCTGGGGAGAGGGTGGTTTTATACTCCAGTACTTGAAGCATCTGGTTTCATTGGCAAGTTCGCCCAGCTCTACTAAAAGTGCCAGGAACTTCTTGTTTCTCAAGTTGGCCGAATCCAGGTTGTGTTCATGGATGATCCGTTCATTAAGAGACTTTTGAATTTCAAACAATTCCTTCAGTTGCAAAGTAATTGCCCCTTTCAACATTTTGATTTATCACTAATATTCATCATATTATTAAAAAGCAGTTTTGGAAATGCGAGGCAACGTTTTCAAAAAAATGTTCAAAAAAATGTTGTGATTCGAACTAAAATTCTGGAATTGTTGCAATGATTTTGGAATTCGTCATTAAATGATATTGGGATTTTTCAATAGAATACTAAACACGATGGATTCTTTTTTGGCATTTAATGATTTCCACAATTCCACTCGTTCCACTAAGAAATCTTTCCGATTTTCCGATGATTCAAAAAGGATCGCAGAATTCTCCAATTCCTTGGGGATTCTTTCCTGGGACATGGAAATGATGAAATCCTGATCATCCTCGCGTTCCGGGGACACTTTAAAGCCATTCAGACGCATGTATTCATTGAGGTGACGCTGGATCTTCTTAATATACCCAAAGTTGGTCACCGGCAGACCCGTGATTTTCTCGTCTGCCAAATTGACATACTTTCCGGTGATATCAACATGAAAGTAGCGGAACGGTTTGAGCAGAGCGCGCAGGGTCGTTTCCAATTTGGGTAGGTCCGGATCCTCGATCACATCGATGGGGATGGCCATATATGGTGACTTTTTAAAGTTTTTGCCTTTTTTATGCAGGGGTCGTTGAATGTAGTCCAATCTTTTATTGGAGTCTTTATCCAGGACCGCCACGAGATAATAACGCATAGTTCACTGCCTTTCCCGTAAATTCACACGATACGGTAAAAATTTCTCTCTGCCTTTTATTATATCACAGGTGAACAGCGGGCGAGGTTCTAGTCGAGCTGCGGCATAATGCGGGACAGGGAAAGACCAAACTAATTTCGCCGGCCTTTTAAAAAAGTCGGAATAATCGGCGCTTGCGAGGCTACGCCTCACTATTAATATTTTTCAAATTGTTGGTTGATATGACACTGGTTCGTTACACATAAAACTAATAATTTTGGTATAATCAATAATTGATATGCAACCAATTCAGAAGGGTCCCGATGGGTACAGGTGATTAAATGAACAAATTTATTATAAATGGCGGAAATAAACTCTATGGTAAAGTGGACATCAGCGGTGCGAAAAATGCGGCCGTTGCGATTTTGCCTGCTGTTGTCATGTCATCGGGAATCTGTGTACTTGAAAATGTACCGGATATTGCCGATGTCAAATCCTATATCAAGATTTTAGAACATCTTGGCTGCACAGTAGTCCGAGATGGGAAATCTTTGACCATTGACCCCCGCGGGATCAATCGAACGGATGCCAGAACCGAAGAAGTCCGCTCTATGCGTGGCTCTTATTATCTCATCGGAAGCTTGTTGTCTCGGTTTGGCCAAGCTGTGGTGGATCTGCAGGGTGGCTGCAATATCGGCGCAAGACCCATTGATCAGCACATCAAAGGCTTTGAATCCTTAGGGGCAACGGTTGGCATCGAAGGAGATGCCACGGTGTCATCGGCTAAAGATCTCAAAGGGGCTCATATCTTCTTTGATGTCGTAACAGTGGGTGCCACGATGAATGTGATGCTGGCCGCCACCATGGCCCATGGCCAGACCATATTAGAGAATGCCGCCCGGGAACCCCATGTGGTCGACCTGGCCAATTTCCTCAATACCATGGGTGCTGACATCAAAGGTGCGGGCACGGATGTGATTCGGATCAACGGAGTAAGAGAACTTAAGGGCTGCACCTACTCAGTGATCCCCGACCAGATCGAAGCTTCCACTTATATGCTGGCGACAGCTGCCTGCGGTGGTGAAGTTGAAATTCAAAACGTCATCCCCAAGCACTTGGAATCCATCTCCGCTAAATTGATGGAAATGGGTGTCGAAATCGAAGAATTCGACGACAGTATTGTAGTCCGCTCCAATAAGCGCTTAAAAGGCTGCAATATTAAAACATCACCTTACCCGGGTTTCCCTACGGATGTTCAGCAACCCATGACAGCCGTTATGAGTATCGCCGACGGCCGCTCCACGGTCTATGAAAGCATTTATGAAAACCGGTTCATGCACTTAGAGCAACTCAATAAAATGGGAGCCTTGGCAGTCTTTAGCGAACGCAGTGCGACCATCGAAGGCGTTCCCCACTTAAAAGGAGCCAAAGTTCGGGCCACTGACTTACGGGCCGGAGCGGCTCTGGTCATTGCGGGTCTTGTCGCAGTGGGTACCACCGAAGTCTCGGAAATTGAGCACATTGACCGGGGTTATCCTCGGATCGAGGAAAAGCTAAATTCACTAGGTGCTGATATCATTAGAATTGAGGAATAACCAATGAAATTCTGTTCCCTGTACTCCGGATCTTCAGGAAATTCCCTATTTATTTCCAGTCAACAGACCAACGTTCTAATTGACGCCGGCCTCACCGGTAAAGCCATTGAAAGTGCAATGGATGCCATCGGTGAGAATATGAAGGACATCAAAGCCATCCTGATCACCCACGAACACATTGATCATATTAAAGGAGCCGGGATCTTATCACGGAAGTTTAATATTCCGATTTATGCCAATGAAAAAACCTGGGCAGTCATGGAACGGTCCATGGGAAAAATTGCCATCCAAAATAAACGAGTGATCAATGGCGAAGCCACCATTGATGATCTTAACATCCGAACCTTCCGAGTTCCCCATGATTCAGCGGCTTGTATCGGCTATACCATCGAAGATCGGGTGGGCACGATACTCTCTGCCGTTACGGATATGGGCGTTTTCACCAAGGAGATCCACGATGGAGTCCAGGATTCTGATCTGCTCCTGATCGAAAGCAATCATGACGTTCAAATGCTCAAATACGGTCCCTATCCCTATGACTTAAAGCGCCGCGTCCTCTCCGAATTGGGCCATCTGTCCAATGAAGACAGTGCGGCAGCCATTTTGAGTATCTTAGACGGAAAACATCGCAAGATCATTTTAGGACACCTCTCCGGTACCAACAACGTGCCAGAATTAGCTTTTAAAACGGTGGAGAACATCTTAAAGGATGCCGGGGTCCAATTCGGAGAGGATGCTGACATTGACCTTAAGATCGCATCAAGAATTCGACCGTCGGGCTATACCGATTTTAAATAGTCCAAAGTCATCCATCCACCGGACCTACTGGAACTATAGTAAGTAAGAATTCAAGAATCAAACCCAAATTTAGAATGTAAAAAATTAACCTTGCTCAACCCGCTACGGCTTTTGCAAGGCAGTTTATTTGAAAGGATATTAAAACACATGAGTTTATATACACAATGGACAGATATGGTGGTCGAGTTCGTCAAAACCAAAGGGGAGAAAGCATTCTGGGATGTTTATTCCACTATTGAGGAAGAAATTTATCGGAAGATCCTAAGTGCTCATCAGGAAAAACATGAGATCAACATCGCCGATTTGGCCAAAGCAGTTGACACCACACCTCAATTTGTCATGGGCTTTTTAGATGGGATCAATGAATCCTTAAAGCAGCCTCTGAACCTTGAAGAACTGGACAGTTCCAGCTCCGTGACCCTTGATATCGACCTTGAGAGCCTGTATTACAATATGTTGGATGCCAAAGCCGATTATCTGTATACATTACCGCAGTGGGACGGGATCTTCTCGGAAGAAAAACGCCGGGAAATCAAAAAATCCTTTCAGGATTCTAAAACCATTCGCAATGAAGTTAAAGTTGGGCGCAATGACCCCTGTCCTTGTGGATCCGGCAAGAAGTATAAAAAGTGCCATGGCGCCAACAATGGGGAAGCCCAAGCTTAAGCTATCATGAATGTAACGATCATATGTCTGGGTAGTCTAAAAGAGGATTATCTAAAAACTGCCCAGGAGGATCTCCTGGGCAGCATTTTAAAGAAAAATGAGATCACCGCCTGTCAGGTGGTGGAACTTAAGGATGAACCGGTGCCGGAGAACGCATCGCCGGCTCAAATGAAACAGATCCTGGAACTTGAAGGCTCCAAGATCCAGGCGAAGTTACCGGCCAATAGCCGGATCATTTGTTTGGATATCCATGGCAAGAAAGTCGATTCCGTTTTTTTTAAGGGGTTGATCAAAGGGATGAAACAGAATGGGGAGAATGACTTGGTCTTTGTCATTGGGGGTTCCTTAGGGATCAGCGACGACATCAAAGAACGGTCCCGTCAGCGCATTTCCTTTGCCAGCCTGACTTTTCCCCATCAGCTGTTTCGGATCGCCCTGCTGGACGCCCTGGCATTGTATCTGTAGGGATTAACCCAACACTTCGCCGATGATTGATTTCGTGGGATCCCCCCGCAGGCATAATTGGCGTCCGAAAAACTCGAGGATCATTTATGATAGGGTTCTTTGGCCATAATTTTAAAGGCCCGATAGATCTGCTCCAAGAGTAGGACGGACTCAGTTTCCTCAGACAGCGGCAGAGACGTTAATTGAATGGGTTGGGGGTGATCAGTTGGATCATCGGCTAACACCAGATGCAGTTGACTGCCGTGGGTGAGGGACTCAGACAGCCGCTGGGCAAGTTCGGGACTGCTGATCTGGTCACCGCCGCTAAAGAAGACGATGCAATCCTCAGGCAGCTGAGCGGGCAGCTTTTTAAACGTAACGGTCGCGATGCGCGAGAGCCGTTTGATGTATTCAGCGCGGGCCTTGCCGGCTGCTGAATTTTTTTTGAGAACCGGTCCATATATAAAAATTTTTATCATATTTTTACCCTTTATTAATGCATTCCTGTATACTTACGTAATCATTATAATATAATCATAAGAAAAGAAAAAATCAGGTTGAATAAACCGGTGGCAGTCGTCCCTTAAAACGACGGCACCCAAGGACTCTGCCTGATTTTAGAAGGGTGGAGAAACAATGGATTTTAACTTTGATACCATCGATGAACTAAGCTCGTCCATGACGGATTTCCATGAAGAATTCTATCGTCTGGAGGAACAATATCTGGAGCGATTCGGAGTGTATCCCAATATGCCGGAGTTATCCAAGGATACCTTGGAATACTATGTTGGGCAAATCAAACGTTCCCTGACAGAAGATAAAATGATCGAAGATCTGGATTAGTCCTTGATTCCTATGCAGTTCCCTGGATAAATAACCGGGCTTTTGCCAATGCCCTGGGTGGCGATTCCTGTGAAAAACGGAAAAATTTGCTTGAATTTATGGTAAACCCACGATATTTTCACGAATCAATCTTTGAAAACGAAATCGCTGGTCAGAAACGGCCGAATTCGTGGAATAATCCACTTGATCTTTGGTTTTTGCCTGCATAAATATGAGATTTTAACCGGGCTCCTGTTGACAAGTTCTGAATCTGTGCTAAACTGATAAAAAAATAAGAGTACAAATAGAGGTAGCGGTGCAGAAGAGTACCCGGACTAGCCGGCAGGCAGTAAAATCCGGTGAAAGGCAATCATCGCCGAACATGATGACCGGGGCACCGGAATGATGTGGGGCTCCAGGGAAGACCTGGTGCACTCCTTTCACTGAAAGGGCGCTAGATGTTGATTTTGAGTATTACGAGATCGTCTAGCACGATCTCTTATTTTTTTTAATAAAATCTCACGAGGAGAATCACAATGAGAAGAAAAATCACCGCATTATTGATGGCTGGTCTTTTAACAATGGCAGGTTGCTCAACACCGGCCGCCACAACCACCGCAGCCGCAACAACCGGAAACACCACCGCAGCAGGAACAACTACGCCAACAGGTACGACCACGCCGTCAGGGACAACAACAGCCGGTAAAGCCGACCTGGTCGTCGGTATGGAAGCAAACTACGCTCCTTACAATTGGAGTCAACCCAACGATGCCAACGGCGCAGTTCAGATCCTGGGATCGGCCGGATTTGCCGGTGGCTATGATGTTGCCGTTGCAAAAGCATTGGCTGAGCATTTAGGACGTAACCTGGTGATCAAGCAGATCGCCTGGGAAGGATTGATCCCGGCCGTTCAAAACGGCGGAATCGATGTGATCATCGCCGGTATGAGCGTGACACCAGAACGGGCTGAATCCGTTGATTTCTCAGAACCTTACTATGATTCCCGATTTGTTATGCTGGTAAGCAAGGGCGGAAAGTTCGAAACGGCGACAAAGCTGGCTGATTTCACCGGCGCTAAAATTGTCGGGCAAAAGAGCACCAATTATGATGCAGTCATTCCTCAGATCCCCGGAGTAAACCATGAAACACCATTGGGAACCGTTCCATTGATCATCAATGCCATTCAAAACGGTGTGGCTGATGGAACCGTCGTTGAAAAGCCGGTGGCAATTTCCGTTACTGCAGCCAATCCAAATCTGGTCATGGTAGAATTTACACCGGAAAACGGGTTCCAGGAGCAAGACGGCATCGAAACCGCATTGAATATTGCCATGGAAAAAGGCAATGCGGAATTGAAAAATTCCGTCAATGAGTTCCTGTCGACCTTGACCAACGATCAGCGCGACGCTCTTATGGAAACAGCCGTTAAAAACCAACCCTAAGGAGAATTTGAATGGGTCAGACAATTACTAAACTGTTTACCCAATATCAGAGCCTGTACCTGCAGGGCATCCAGATCACACTTCTGGTTGCCCTGACGGGGACTATTTTGGGTCTGGTCTTGGGATTTGTATTATCCGGGATGCGCCTAATTCGGATCACCGGTAAGGAAAATATCATGCTTCGGGTGCTCAAGCGCTTGATCCGGTTTATCGCATCCGCCTATATCGAATTTGTAAGAGGAACACCGATGATGGTTCAAGGTGTATTCCTCTATAATTATTTTTACCGGGCATTGCAATGGACACCGGTAGTGGCCGCCATTATTATTGTATCGCTCAATACCGCCGCCTACATGGCAGAAATTATCCGTTCCGGCATTCAGTCAGTGGATCCCGGCCAACGGGAAGCGGCCTTGACCATCGGTATGTCTGAGTCCCAGGCGTTCCGACTGATCATATTGCCTCAGGCAGTCAAAAACGCATTCCCTTCCATCGGAAATGAGTTTGTCGTCAATATCAAGGATACGTCGGTGTTAAACGTCATCGGGCTGACGGAATTGTTCTTCCAAGGGATGTCTGTGGCCGGAACCACTTATAAATTCACTGAATCCATGATGATCATTGCGTTGATCTACTTCGGACTTACCTTTGCGGTAACTCGGATCCTTATGGTCATTGAAAAACGTCTCGATATGCCGGTGAAGAGCCTGCAAAGTCAGACTGTACCGATTGGAGATAGGTAATGAATCAGATTGAACTTAAAAATATTCATAAATATTTTGATGGAAAAGAAATCATCAAAGGCGTCGATCTCACCGTACAAAAGGGTGAGATCCTCACCTTTATCGGACCCTCCGGCGGGGGTAAAAGCACCCTGTTGCGGTGCATCAACTTACTGGAGAATTATGAAGAAGGCGAGATCTTTTTCAATGGTCAGAACATCAAAGACCGAAATTTCTCTCTGGAGAAATACCGGCAGAAAGTCGGAATGATTTTCCAACGCTTCAACCTCTTTGGAAATTTAAATGTATTGGATAACCTCAACGTCGGTCAGATCAAGGTGTTGGGCCGAAGTAAAGATGAAGCGACCATCAAATCAAAAGAGGTCCTGGCGAAAGTCGGTATGGCCGATTTTGAAAAAGCATCGGTCAAACGGCTCTCCGGGGGCCAAATGCAGCGAGTTGCCATTGCCCGGGCTTTATCCATGGATCCCGAAGTGATCCTACTGGATGAGCCAACCAGCGCACTAGATCCGCAAATGGTGGATGAAGTGCTGGCAGTCATTCGAAGCTTAGCCGATACGGGGATCACCTTGATCATTGTTACTCACGAAATGCGCTTTGCCAAGGAAATATCCCATCGGATCATATTTCTCAAAGACGGCATGCTCCGAGAAGAAGGAACACCGGATAAGATTTTTACTTCACCAGATTCCGAGGAAATGCAGCTATTTTTGAAAAAATACCTGGAAGACCGGATCTAGAACAACTTTTTAAAGAAACATCATGGCGGGAACTCAATCTATAGAGAGATCGGGTTCCCGCCATTTTAGGCCCATATTTTAGATCGGGAAACTCTTGCCTATGCCTAACGGGATGTGATGAAGGTCATGGCACCCCGGTCCTCCAGCCCCAGTTTCGGGGTGAAGGAGAACTTAAATTATGGAAATTGATTGGTCGAATGATTGCCGAATAATTGCGTCGATTGATTGTCGACAGCAGATTCCTTAGGCATATTCGAAAATTATGATATAATCAATCAGCACTCCTTAAATGGAGTTTAAACTAAACGAAATCAAAACACGAGAGTCGAGTCAACCAACGAAAAACTAAAGAATAAAAAGCGAGAGATCTATGGAGATTAAACACATCGGAACAAGAGGGATCGTAGTTAACTACAACGACTTGGTGGATACCGATTTTTCATGCACTACCAATATATATATAATAAATGATCCTCAAACGAAAGTGATCATCGACACTTTTTTGGGGCCGGACATCATGGCCGAGACGTTTAAAGCGTTAACCCTGGATCCCGCCCAGATCAATAAAGTCATCAACACTCACAGTGATTGGGATCATATTTGGGGCAACTCCTATTTTCCAAATGCCCAAATTATCGCCCATCAAGGCTTCGCCGAGCACGTCGATTATCCGGAAAGTGCTGAATTTGTCGAAATTAGAAAATATGCTAAGGGTCCTATTCACATCGTGGAACCTTCGATCACGTTTGATTCAAAGCTGAAACTACCCCGCATCGGCCTTGAAATATTCTATACACCAGGCCATTCGGCAGATTCTATTTCGGTTTATGACGAGAAAGATCACATCCTCATCGTGGGGGATAATTGCGAAGCACCGATCCCAAGTTATGTGGATGCTTTTTTATTGGAAGAGCATCTAAAGAGCCTCATCAAGTATCTGGAGTTTGATTTTGAATACATTATACCCGGTCACGGAGCAGTAATGACCCGCAAGGACCTTTTGGTAAACATTCAGTATCTGGAGGATCTTATCAGCGGGGAACAAGCCCAGTTGGACAAATACCTTGAAGGTGACTTTAAGATGAACCACCTGACAAACCTCATGTATATGGGTGAAAATAAAACACCTAACCATGAAAAAGAGTAGATCCATTGAATTCAATGGAAATCTAACGTAGATGAATTAGAAAGTCACCCGTCGAAATGAGATGGATCTAAATCGAAATTCTTATAGGATAATGAAAGCCATACAAAAAACCCATGCTCTACGTGATCAAATTCGAGGAGTATGGGTTTTTTAATTTCAATTAAGTTATAGGCATTGCCTTAATTTTGTTGCAGATAGGTGCAAAATTCAGGATATGCCGTTTTAGAAATAGCTGCCTTGAGACAATCGGCATAGTACTCCCAGCCGGCTTGAATTTCCTGTTTCGAGGAATCACTATCCCATGGTTGGATCAAAGTTAAATGCGATCCACCATCTTGGGACTCGTCGATTTGGATCAATAATTGCCAAGGTTGTTCCTGGTCACCGTCTCCAATGGCCAGAGTGTAGCCTCTTTTGGGGTTGACTTCCAGGATCACTGCCCTTTGAGTGGGAGAACCGGATTCCCGGTTCATGACGATTTCGATCTCATCACTGTCCGCACGAACCCGATGCCAGAATCCAAACCATTTGGCCGTAAGGTCTGGACGGGTGACCCAGTCCCATAATTCATCTAAAGGGATGGATAAGTCTCGATCGACTCGGATCAGTCTAGGTAAATTCTCAATAATTTCGGTTACTTTTAAAGCCATCGTACAGCTCCAGTTCCTTCCACCGGGAAGATTTTTTAGGGATCGATCAGGATAGTTGACTGCTCATTACTTCCATAATATCCAATTTTAGTCCATTTTGAAAACTATTCTTGGAAAAAAAAGGCAGCTGAAGGTCAACTTTCTTAACTAGTCCTCTTTCCGTCTTAATTTGATGATTCTTTTCTTTGCCGCAATATATTCCAAGAGATCTTCTTGATCCCGCAGGGGCCATACAGAGTAATCACTAAGGAGTTCTCTCAATTGAAGTTCCGACTGAGTTTGATAGGTCTCAGCTGTTTCCCCAATGAATAAGGAGGCCGGTACACCCATATAATCAGAGAGCCGGATCAATGTATCCACCGACGGGTTGGAGCGTTCATTTATAATATCTGAAATATAGGAAACGGAGAGTCCCGTTTCCTTGGCAATATCTTTGAGTTTCAACTTCTTCAGGGTTTTTAATTCCTTTAATTTTTTTCCGATTTTCATAAGCCCCACCTAAAATCCGTAAAAAACGTATTATTAGTATTATATCATTTATTCCGTAACAAACGTAATATTATGCTGAAAATATCCAAATATTACGCTATAATTGAAATTAATACACATTTTTACGGTGTGAGCGGAATGGAGGTATTTACAATGACTGAAATCGGACTAAAAATTAAAGAGATCCGAGTCTCCAAAAAGATATCCCAAAGAAAGCTGGCTACCCTGGCAGGTATTTCAAATACCTATCTGTCGGACATAGAAGTGGGCCGGACCAACCCATCCTTAAAAACCATGGAGAAATTGGCAGCGGCCCTTGAGATCCAAATAAAAGATTTATTTTGACCGTCTTCGGACGGTTTATTTTTTTGGGGAGTTGTATTAAGGGACAGTTGATCAAGTTCCAGAATCGGTATGGAACCACATGACCCCTTGGGGTTTCCCTTTGAATGGGATCATTTTGCTGGGATGATCCGCCGGTATTTCTCATCGTATATCACCATATTTCAGCGGGATTTACATCAGTATTTTCCACCAGAGCTTGATTTTAGTGGTCGAGATGACTCGATCCAGTATACAATAGCAATAGAATCTGATTTACCTTAAAGGGGGAACCGCTGTGTCTGAAAATTTAAATTTGCCTTATTCGCAAATAACCAGGGATATCGATTATTTAGCCCTATTATCGAAGCAATTTCCTGGGATCGCCAGTGCGTCCACTGAAGTGATCAACCTGTCGGCCATTTTGAATCTGCCCAAGGGAACGGAACATTTTATTTCGGATATTCACGGCGAGTGGGAGTCGTTTAATCACGTGATCCGCAATGCTTCCGGAGTAATTCGAAATAAAATAGATATTATTTTTGGAAATACCTTGATGGAGAGTGAAAAGAAAACCTTGGCGACGTTGATTTATTATCCGGATCAAAAACTGGAGGATATTGAAAAAGACGGCCGCATGTCTGAAGAATGGTACCGCATCACGCTGTTTCGCCTTCTGCAAGTCTGCAAATTGGTGTCCACCAAATACACCCGCTCCAAAGTCCGCAAAGCCATGCCGAAAGACTTTGCCTATATACTCGAAGAATTGATCCATGAGAATGAAACCATGCTTAATAAAGCAGAATACTATAACCGCATCATCGATTCAATTATTGAACTGGATCGAGCAAAAGCATTTATCGTAGCTATTTCCGAAGTCATCCAACGTCTGGCGGTGGATCGCCTCCACATCCTGGGCGACATCTTTGATCGCGGCGACGGAGCGGATTTGGTCATTGATTCGTTGATGAAATATCACTCCCTTGATTTCACCTGGGGCAATCATGACATTCTCTGGATGGGAGCCGCTGCCGGCTCCAGGAGCTGCATTGCCAACGTAGTCCGGATCCAGGCCAGATATGATAATCTGGATGTTCTGGAGGACTCCTACGGCATTAATTTGATGCCGCTGATCCAGTTAGCCATGGACTACTATTCGGATACGAAACTGGATAAATTTATGCCCCGCGGTGGCAACCTGGGGGAAAAGAGTCAAAAAGAAATAGAAATGATCGCCCGGATGCACAAAGCGGTTGCCGTCCTCCAGTTTAAACTGGAAGGCCAGCTCATCATGGAAAACCCTGATTTTCATATGGAGGAACGCTTGCTTCTGGATAAAATAGATTACGAACAGGGGACCATCCGATTGGGCGATGAAGTGTATCCTCTTAATGATACGCACTTCCCGACCATCGATCCCAACGAACCGTATCGCCTGACAGAGGAAGAGGAATGGGCCATCAGTAGGGTGACGCAATCCTTTAAAAATTCCAATCGGTTGGATGAACACATAAGGTTCTTATTCTCCAAAGGGTCCATGTATATGACGTTCAACGGCAATCTTCTGTTCCATGGCTGCATACCCCTAAAACCGGATGGTTCATTTATGGGGCTTACGTTTGAGGGGAAAACCTATGAAGGCCGGGCCGCGTTCCGGAAATTCGAGCAAATCGCTCGAATGGCCTATTTTTCCAGAAACGAAGTCGAACGGAAAAAAGGTCGGGACATCATGTGGTATTTATGGTGTGGGGAGAAGTCGCCCCTCTTTGGAAAAAAACGCATGACAACATTCGAGCGGTACTTTGTTGATGACAAAACGACCCATACCGAAGAGAAAACACCCTACTTTGATCTGCGAGAACGAGAAGATGTGATCCGTAACATTTTTGTGGATTTCGGATTAAATTATGAATCGGCCCATATCATCAACGGTCACGTACCGGTGAAGGTGAGAAAAGGGGAAAGTCCCATCAAGGCCAATGGTAAAGTCATTGTCATCGATGGCGGCTTTGCCAAGGCCTACCAAAAGGAAACCGGCATAGCCGGCTATACGTTGATCTACAATTCGCATGGAATGCATCTGGCCAGTCACGAGCCTTTTGAAAACACTGAAAAAGCCATCATGGATGAAAAGGACATTCTGTCCACCTCGACCATCGTTGAACAAACCCACTCCCGGCAGCTAATTGCCGACACGGATATCGGAGCTGAGCTAAAGACCCAGATCAGTGATCTAAAGCAACTCTTGGATGCCTACCAAAGTGGTTTGATCAAGGGTGTAGCTACAAAATAACAAAGAAAAAAGAGTTAAAGATCGAACTTCGATCTTTAACTCTTTTTTCTTACCAGTCTGATCCCGGTCCTTGGGGCGTCACAGCTGGACCTTTGCGGCGGAATCGTTTGACAGTCACATTGACCGCAGCACTTTTTGTAGCCTTGGCAAAGGAACGCAGAATGAGGATGGTATTCTCGCGAAGGATCTCACTTAATTTAGCAGTTGCTTCAAGACTGGCACTGCGGCGTAGTCCCCTTCTATCAGGTTTTGTCAAAGAAGCCATATAGCGCTGAGCAATGCACCCACAGCGCAGGGTCAGCAGTGCATTGATGGAACCTTCCGTAATGGATGAAACCACCATGGTGGTTATGGGAACGGCACCTGGAACTAAAGTCATCACAGAGCCGCCAATTAAGGATGAGATCAAGGGTTCGATCTGATCCTCGATGAGATCCATATCCTCCAGACTACGGGCAATCAAGACGGTAGCTGCCACGTTGCTGTAGATGGAGAGGATTCTTCGAAGCGATGGGCGGGATTCATACATATGAACGATTCTCCAAAGCATTTTGACCAAAGTTGTCAACACAAACAAACCATCCAATGATCCGTTTTGTGAAATAGCCGTAGTCAAAAAAACCTGAGTTGCTTCCTTTTTTATTAATTCATCGGATGACTGGTCAAGAAGCCGAAACACATCCCGAAGTTCGCCTTCGGGGTCCGCACCAGTTAAGGGAAGGCCGGCCTCTACGACAAGTTTATTGCGCCGCATCATCTGGTGCAAATTAGTGACATAAGCGTGATATTGCGGGGAGGCACTATCCGCCGGAACATCTTCGATGACTTTAAACCGCAGGATAGAAATCAGGGGATAAAGGATCAGACCCATGAATAAGCCGACCATCACAACGAGCAGCAGCCATCCTACAAAGGGGTGAAGCGCAAAGCCCCAAGATGTCAGCTGAATAGCTTGGTTAATTACAATGATCAAAAAGAAAACTACAAAGCCAATGAGGGGCAAAATCACCCATGTTTTAAACTTATTTTGTAAATCAGTCATAAACTATCACCATCCTTTCCCAAAAAAACATTGGATCCATTGGATTATTTGACCTTGCTTGATTCCTTTGACTCATTTAAGTCATTTAAACTCATCAAATCCAATTGATGGATAAATAATACCATATACTCTTGAATAGTCCCTTAACAAGGAAATGGAAAGTTTAAACCTTGAATGGTTTATTGAAATAGGGGAAGCGATGACCCTGGTTCTTTCATGAAAATTAGTCAGAACATCTTGCATTTTATCGTAAGAATGTTAAACTTAAACTCGTAGCATATGAAGTCCAACACGGAATCATTGCTAAAGTGTGCTGGTGTGGCTCAATGGTAGAGCAGCGGTATCGTAAATCGCAGGTTAAGGGTCCGATTCCCTTCACCAGCTCCATAACTTCTTATTCCTAAAAAAACAGCATCGACAGCAGATGAAACTGCCTGTCGGTGCTGTTTTTCGCCGTTGAAAAAGGTCCTGCAGATTAATCTGCAGGACCTTCTTTCATGATCATTAACTTATTTAGTTTCTGTAACCTCGACCATTCTGTTTTTCTCTCTTAATTTAAGCCGTTCAACATCACTAAGAGCGATGTCTTCGGTGATTTCAAGAACTGCCTCGGCTGGTTCTTTGTCATCCTCCGATGGGGCGAAAATAATATTGAGTAGGAAAGCAACCAGGAAGCAGACAACGATGGGTGATCCACCCATAATATCGCGAACTAACTGGGGGAAGAACTGTAGAGATTTTGGTTGCATGTATAGTCCCATACCAACAGCCAGAGATATTCCCACGATCATTTTATTACGATAGGTCATGGGCTGTTCCGTGATAAGCTGGATACCGGACATAGTGATGGCGGCAAAAACCGTGATCGTTGCACCACCTAATACCGGGAAGGGGATTGTAGTCATCAGGGCACCGAACTTAGGAATGAAGCCGGCAACCAAGATCACTGCGGAAACAATGACGAAGACTTTCTTGGCAACAACTTTTGTTGTTACGATCAGTCCTACGTTCTGGCTATAGGGGTCAGTAGGAAGTCCACCGATGAGGGCACCGAAAATACCCATGAGTCCTTGACCCTTGATGGCGCCGCCTAGTTCGGTATCTCTGGCTTGTCTGCCAAATGATCCAATGGTGGTAGAAGATACGTCACCGATGGTCTGAACCGCCTGAACGATATACATCAGGATCATCAGGATGATTGCACCGGGTTCAAATTCAAGACCCCACTTCATAATGTTTGGCAGTGCAAACCAGGAAGCCGATCCAATTTTGGCGAAATCAACGCCAAGAATAAATACGGAAACGAGGTAACCGGCCAATATTCCGATGAGCATGCCGGAAATTTTGAAATAACCTTTTCCTTTTAGGTTGCAGGTCAATGTAACCATGAGGGTTATAATTGCGACGATCCAATAGTTATATGAACCAAAATCAGGAGCGGCAACTGTTCCGCCGGCGATATAGTTGATGGCGGTTCCGTACAACGAAAGCCCAATGGCTAATACTACGGTACCACTAACAATAGGTGGGAAGAATTTACGAATTTTACCTATAAATGCACCGATCAAAATGGAAGCAAGTCCACCAAATATTTGAGCACCAAAGATTGCTTCAATTCCCCAGGTTTTACCAATGGTCAAAAGAACAGGAACATAAGCGAAAGCAACACCCATGACGTTAGGCAGGCCCATTCCGAATCCGAAAACGGGGAAGAGCTGAAGCAGTGTAGTCAATCCACCGATGATCATTGCAGCCTGGGTAAGAAGGATCTTGTCAGCTTCAGGTAAGCCAATGGCGTTGGCGATAATGATCGGCGGTGTGATGTTACCGATCAGCATTGCCAAAACATGTTGCAGGGCTTGTGGGAAGGATTCACCCAAGGTGGGGTTTCCGTTCAGTCGAAATAGTTCTTTTCGAGCAGGTTGTTGACTCATATTTTTTCCTCACTTTAACCGATTTCACGGTCTTTTTATTAGCACAATTTTAATAATATACCTATCTTTATTTACATTCAATAATTACAACCTATTTAGATTATAGATTTGTGATACTAAAAAAGAAAGTAAGGATTTTTTGTAAAGCTTTGTAAGAAATCGCGGATAAATGACATTGAATTATCAAATTCGTAATAGGCCTATATTTATCAAAATGAGAATTTTTTTAATAACTACTGATATTAAACTATCAAGTAAATTAATGTTTTAATGGGAGGTTATAAACAATATAACACGGAAGTTATCCAAATTATAAAAAAAACGTGAGTAAATTGAAATAAGATAAATTTAAAAATAATGATAAAATTTATGACCGATTGAAAGCAATGCAAAAGATTAGTTGTTAATACATATCAATTCAATAAAAAAGTGATATTAATTTATCGATATTTCGGTGGAGCCGGCGAAACATCCGGAAGGACTGGCCGTTTCAAACCTGCTATTGAAGCTCAAACTGCCCACACCAAGGGTTCGCACCTTAAAAAGTCAGGGGTGAATCCGTATTTTTTTAAAATCAGTCGTTGGTTTGCCAGTCTCCAAAAGCACCTTTTGCCTCCCAAGACCCTCTGATCACAGCTCACCTAGACGTGATAAATGGCGATGGGTGTTCGATTGATAATTAGAAAAATTTCCTACAACTCATTTTCACACCAGAATTTAGGTTGTCTTTGTTAAAAAGACTGACAACTTCAGTAAAATTTCCTCCGAGGGTGGCTTCATCTTTGCCATTTTGCGTCCGCCTGCCTAATTAAGATCCATTGATTAAAGGATGTACGATGAAAAGGAGTTGGTCGCCATATTGGTATCCACGGGTCATAGTGTGGAAAATTAGCGGTAATGTTAAAGAAACTGTGAATAAATTATGATGTTACTGGTTTGTTATCAATCTACGTATCTGATGTGCAATAATGACCTTACAAACCTTTCCGGAATTTGAAACCACACGGGAAATCCGGAAAATTTGAAATTGCTATCACAAAAGACCAACACTCAAAGTCAATGCGAAATATTGGAGGGTAAAATGATTAACCAAAATATCAAGAAAAACATTTCTAAAGTATTAGTTGGAGTTACTATGTTTACCGGTTCGTTTGCTTTTACAGCCATGACAGGCTCGGTTCAGGCCGAAGCAGCCACGGCAGTGACAAATGCCAGAGTTAATTTTCGAACAGGACCATCAACCAGCGACTCCGTAATGCGTAAACTGCAAGGCGTAACAGCCATCGACGTCATCAGTTATGGGTTGAAATGGGCTAAAATAAATGAGTCAGGTGATATTGGCTACATTTCAACCAGTTATATCAATACCACCTCCACCGGTGTGATCACTGGCAGAGTTAATTTAAGAACCAAAGGGAATATGTCTGGCACGGTCATTACTAAAATTCCGATGGATGAAACCGTAAAAGTATTAGCCGGACCCGTCTTGGGATGGTATAAGATCGTTTGGAACACAAAAACCGGATACATCTATAAGGACTATGTCAAGGTGGATGAAACGGTGGCGCTAAAAACTGAAGTAGCTAAGTCAAACATCGGTATGATTTATATTAACAACCTGCCGAAATTCGTTGGATTTAAACCCATTACCGCTTGGAATATTGCATCGGATCAATATTCGACCCAGATGTTACTATTGACCAAAAAGATCGGTTCCATCGTAGAGGTTTCTAAAGCGAAGTTGACTGGTGATGACCGTGTGGTGATCCCGGGTGAAGTCATTCGAACTTGGAAAACAACCGCTAATAATCAAGTAATTCGAATTACCTATAATGATCCTGAGACAATTCCATTCCACTTTATTACCATTAAGGAACCAGGTGGAAAAACGACAACTCAAGCCATCCGAACCAGTATGAGAGCTGCCTTGGATTGGGAGAGCTTCTCCTACGATTAACTAGAGCGCCTATCTTGGACAACCAATAAACATGAACTTACCAAACCCATAAAAAGAATACAGAAGAAAAGAACAGAGGACTCCACCGAGTCCTCTGTTTGCAGATCAATACTATTTTTAGACGGTGTATAATGAACAAGTAGGTCATTCAAACCAAGGATATTATTTCATACCAATGAAATGACTCAATCTGCGGTTTGATAGTATAAGAAACAACTGAACATAACCGAAAGGAACATAACGTAACTTAAATCAATTTGAAAAGTGAGGAACTCAAATGGAACTCAAGTGGATTACCCTGCGGGTAAAAAATATGGTGTTGGCCAAAGCGTTTTATGAAGAATATTTAGGCTTACCCTGTGTAAGGATGTTCTCTCCAGCCCCAGATATGCAAATCGCCTTTTTTAAAGCTGAAAATGGGATGGAAATTGAATTGATTGAGTCAGTTAAAATACCGGTGCAGAGAATTCAAGGAGTTTCCATGGGAATCGAAACAACCAAGTACGATGATCTCCTTCTAAAATCCCGACAGGCCGGCATTTTAGAAGGGGAACCGCAACTATTGGGCGGTAATCTGGAATGTTTTATGATCACAGATCCTGACGGAATGGGGATCCAGGTGATCCGAAAATAAACGATGGAAGGATTCATTGGGGTTCGATCCTCACCCTTGAGGGATGCAAAGTTTTTGACCTAAGTCTTTCGGATAATTACTTAGGAAAGAATTGATGAGGGGAAAACAAAAAGTCATCAGATGCAGTGAAGCATTGATGACCCGAAGCAATTTTTCCTATTGGACGAAATCGCGTGAGCTGGATCCGGCTATGGGGATTCAATCAAACCCATCGCCTCGTGAATCAAACAAAAGAGCTGTCTCCACTTTCTAAAACCCTGGAATTGGAACGGCCCTGGAAAAAATGAGGATGCTTCGCAGCCCCACGTGGGTGGAGCTTTTTTTGTATGAAGCCCTTGGTCATTCGACCTTTTTGATACTGGCGAGGCTTTGTCGCCGGATGTTTGAGCTTCCGCAATGCCTGCAACAATTGGTGTCGATCCCGTACAAGCGCTTTAGGATTTCAACTCCTGTCAGATCCTTTAAGACCGGTTTCATGATTTTCCCTTTGATAAGGATCCGAATCAGCTTAAGTTTTTTTCCTTTCGTTCGGTTGCTGAGCAATCCGTAATGGCGGATTTTGACGAACCCTTTTGGCAGAACATGCATGAGGAATCTTCGGATAAATTCCTCATGCCGAAGGGTGAGCGTTTTTTTTGTGGCGGTTTTGTAGTCTTTCACCTGAAAGGCAACAGATGACTCACCGACCTCAAGGATTCTGGAGTTGCTGATGGCGATCCGGTGGGTATATCGCCCCAGGTACTCAATCACATGATCCGCACATTCGAAAGGTTCTTTGAGGTAGGGAATCCATTCTGTGGAATAGAGCTTTGTCAGGAATTGGTTGAATTCGCGAGGGAATTGAAGGATGCTCAGATCACCAGGGAAAGAGAGGGTCTTTTTGAGGGATAGTTTTTTAAGACCGTCCAGGAATTTGCCCCGGAAGAGCTTGGAAACAACCTTAATGGGAAAGAGAAATTTCTTGCCTGCAGTCAGGAATCGACCGGCTTCGCTGAGACCACCTCCAAGAACGATCGCGTGAATATGGGGATGAAAGGACAGATTGCTGCCCCAGGTATGAAGGATACTGATGAAGCCGATGTCCGCGCCTAAAAACTTGTTGTCACGAGCCAGGTCCATAAGAGTTTCCGAGCTGGCGCTGTACAGGAGGTTGTAGAGAGCGCTTTTATTGGCATAGATCAGTGGGTTCAACTCTTCCGGCACGGTGAAGACTGCGTGGAAATAAGGAGCATCAATGACATCTGCCTTTTGGGCATCGATCCATTTTTCCTTTTTCAGGCCTTGGCAGCATGGACAGTGTCGATTTCGGCAGGAATTGTAGTGGAGATGGGTTTTGCCGCAATCCTGGCAGATAGTCTGGTTACCGCCAAAAGCAGGTGTCTTGCAGGCCATGATCGCTTTTGCCACTTTGTTCGACTCATAGTTCATTCCGTATTTATCCAGATAGCCAGGGTAGCCCTGATGAAAGACCTCTTGGATCTTATGCATCATAATCCACCATCAAAGGGGTTCGTGAAATTGGCAGGCCCGGTTCTTGCCAGGTGGATGTATATGGTGGTGCTGCTTAAAGATTTATGTCCAAGCAGTTTCTGGATGGTAAGAAGGTCTGTCCCACTTTCATAGAGGTGGGTGGCAAATCCGTGCCGAAATGAGTGAGCGGTCACATGCTTGCTCCAGTTAAGACTTTTCAGATGGCAGGCGATGAGACGGCCGAAAAACGCGCTGCTCACTGGCTGATCACCTTTTCTGCTTGGGAAAAGCCATCCCCTTGGTTCCCCATATTGATAATAATATTTCGATAATATGAGTACCGCTTTTTTGGATAGTGTGGCATATCGTTCCGACCGGTTTTTCGAAGCCCGGATAAATATCCGGCCATCTTTATAATGGATATCTTCAAAGCGCAAATGGCAAAGTTCAGATAACCTGAGCCCGGAGGAGTAAAGCAATGCGACACAGGCTTTCAGTCGCAAGTCTTTTATGGAGTTTATGAAAACCATGGTCTCATCCAGTGAGAGGACCTCTGGAAGGTAGTACTTGATCTTCATAGCTGGAACTTCGTACCTGTCCCATGGTTGCTTCAGGATGTAGAGCCTGAAAAAGCGTATTTGAGAGGTATGAGCATTGATGCTGTGGTTAGAAAGCTTCTTCGTCTTCTTCAAGTATAGAATGTAGGTCCTGATATTGTCGTAGGATGCGTCCTTGGGCTGGATGCCCATGGACTCAAGCCACTCGAGATAGGATTTGAGGAAGGATTGATAACTCTTTTTGGTATTTATTGAGAGGTCTCTGAGTTCGAGATAATATTCCATTTGAGAAAGATAGGATTTTAAAATAAATTGATCCATCGAGGTACTCCTTTCAAAAAGCGCAGTGAAGCCTTGGGCATCAGCACCTTGGGTGGAGACCTGGAT